>DATFBD010000146.1:0-43031 GCA_035254005.1 Burkholderiaceae bacterium
GGAGGCCACGTAGTCGGCCGGCAGCGTGGCGCACAGCTTGCGCAGGCTGGTGCGCATGGGCACGTCGAACACAGCGTCGGCCAGCGCGGCGAACTGGTCGTGCCAGCCGTCCAGCACGGCCAGCAGCGGTTGCTGGATATCGGTTTCCAGGTCCAGCGGGTAGCGGGCCGCGTGCGCGATCAGGTAGACGCGGGCCAGCGGGCCGTCCGCCACCAGCGTCTGGGAGCTGATGTGGGTGGCGCCGGAACTGCCCTGCAGCGCCTTGGCCAAGGCCGAAGCCACGCTGGCGCTGTAGCGTTCACGCGGCAGGTAGACCAGCACGTTCAGGTGGCGCGCGTACACGTCGCGGCGCGCGAACACCTTGGTGCGCGGCTGCTTGTACAGCGAGACGACGGCGCCGCACACTTCGGCCAGCCATTCCGGTTCCGCTTCCAGCGCTTCCGTGCGCGGCAGGGACTCCAGGATCTCCACGAATTTCTCGGCGCGGAAGCCTTCCTGGCGCACGCCGGCGATGCTCAGCACCTTGGCGATGCGGCCGCGCGCGAACGGCAGGCGCGCCAGCGGGGTCGATTTGGCGGCGCGCGTGAACAGGCCCACGAAGCAGTATTCGCCGAGGATGGCGCCTTGCGCGTTCACGTGGCGCACACCGATGAAGTCGAGCTGCTGGTCGCGGTGCAGCGTGCCTTCCACGTCGGCCTTGACGATAGACAGCGTGTGGGCGCGCTTGGACAGGGTATCGAAGTCGCCGGGAATATTGGCCAGACAGGTGCCGTAGACGGGGTGGCTGGTGTCCTGCAGCACGCCGATGCGGCTGGGGATGTCGCGTTCCAGTTCACGTTCGCCCGGTTTCACTTGGTAGTAGGCGTAGCCGAACGGTTCGAAGCCTTCGGTGCGGGCCCAGTCCAGGAAGGCCGCCACTTCCTGGCCTTCCTCGCCGCTGGCGGCGGCCGCCTCAGCCGCCACGGCCTTGAAGTGTTCCAGCATGGCGGCGTGGTCGCGGTGCACCACGGCCGCGTCGCGCGCCACCATCTCGATGCGGGCCAGCAGCGCGTCCAGCTCGGCCTGCGGCAGTTCCTCGGCCAGCAGGCACATGACGTAGGATTCGGCCTTGTCGCCGGGCTGGCCGACGGCCGTCACCACGCCGTCGGCGCCGCGGCGCACAGACAGCACGGCGTTCAGCACGCCGTTGGCGGCCACGCGCTGGTGGCGCATCGCCATCACGATGGAATCGACCAGGTAGGGCATGTCGTCATTGAGGATCAACAGCGCGGTGGCCATGCCGCCGCGGCCGTCCGCGTAGCGCAGCGCGGCGATCTGGCAGCCGGCGGCGGCGCGCTTGGACGCCCGCGTGAAACCATCCCACAACGCCGGCGCCAGGCTGTCGGGCGCGATGCCCGCGAAATCCTCGACGTCCAGGGAACCGAGCCAGGCGCTGATCAGGGCCGCAACCTGGCTGCTGTCGGTAGCAGGCTTGCTGGCGTTGACCAGGTCGAGCGTCTGCTTGCGCAGGTCTTGTGGCATTTGTTTCATCTGTTTTCTCCGTTAGTGTTTTGAGTCCGGCCGCGCGCTCAAGCTTGTGGCCTGGCGCCGCGGCCGGATACCGCTAAAAGAACGGGGTTGGCCCGTTCCAATTCTTTTCTAACCTATGCAACGTATTTAACCGCTTTCGTTCCGCCCCGTCCACTCAAACCGGGGACAGACCCTCCGCGCCACACGCCTTGGCATTTGCCGGCGGCGCCGGTCGCGGGTCTGTCCCCTCGCTGGCGGCGTCCACCTCAACCGGGGACAGACCCCGCGCGCCGCACGCCTTGGCTTATGCCGGCGGCGCCGGTCGCGGGTCTGTCCCCTCGCTGGCGGCGTTGGCGAATCTGTCCCCTCGCTGGCGGCGCGGGTTCATCGCTTTACAGATCGTACAGGCCGGGCAGGCCGAGGATGCGGGTCAGCTCTTCGAGCGCCGTGTGCACTTCGATGGCCAGCGCCGGATCGGCCAGGTCGGCCGGTTCCAGCCGGTCGCGGTAGTGCTTCTCGACCCAGGCCACCAGCGTGTGGTACAGCTGCTCCGTCATGACCACGCCCTGGTGCATGGCGCGCGCCTCGGCGTCCGTCAGCGCCACGCGCAGGCGCAGGCAGGCGGGCCCGCCGCCGTTGCGCATGCTCTGGCGCAGGTCGAAGTGAATCAGTTCGTCGATCGGGCCGCCGCTGGCCACCAGCTCCTGCAAATAGCTGGCCACGGCCGCGTTTTCCTGGCATTCGTGCGGGATCACCAGCGCCATCTTGCCGCCATCCTTGGACAGCAGCTGGCTGTTGAACAGGTAGCTGGCGACGGCATCCGCCACTGATACCTTTTTGGTATCAACGCGGATGGCGTTCAGTTCCGCCCCCACGCCTTCCATGGCGCGCCGCAGCTGCACCAGGCCGCCCGCCTCGTCCGCGAACGCCTGCTCGTGATAGAACAGCACGTTGCCGTTGCCGACCGCGATCACGTCGTTGTGGAACACGCCCTGGTCGATCACGTCCGGATTCTGCTGCAGGTAGACGGTGCGGTCGCCGTGCAGGCCATGCAGCCGGGCCACGGCCTGCGACGCTTCCAGCGTCTGGCGGGCCGGGTAGCGCTTGGGCGCGGGGGCCGAGGCATCGAACTCCACGCGGCCGTACACGAACAGTTCCACGCCCTGCTGGCCGTGGCTGGCGCACAGGCGGGTGTGGTTGGCCGCGCCCTCGTCGCCGAAGGCCGGGGTGCCGGGCAGCGCATCGTGCACGGCGAAGTGTTGCTCGTCCTTGAAGATGGCGCGCAGGCTGCGGGCCGACTGCGCGTGCTCGAACGCGCGGTGCAGCTTGTTGTTCAAATTGGCGGCCGTGAAATGGGTGCGGCCATCCGCGCTGTCGGCCGACGGGCTGACGGTGGCGGCGTTGGCGGTCCACATGGGCGAGGCCGAATACGCACACGCCAGGATCACGGGCGACTCCTTGTACGCGCGGGCCAGCACTTCCGCGTCCGTACCGGTGAAGCCGATGCTGCGCAGCAGGCGGAAGTTGGGCCTATCCTGCGGCGGCAGCAGCGCCTGGGCGAAGCCGCGCGCGGCCAGCGCGCGCATCTTGGCCAGGCCTTGCAAGGCCGCCTGCTTCGGGTTTGAAGCGCTCTTGACGTTGCTGAACGAAGCGACGTTGCCGAACGAAAGGCCGGCGTAGTTGTGCGATGGCCCGACCAGGCCATCGAAGTTGAATTCGCGTGCGGAGTTGCCCATGATGGTCCTCAGAAGTGCATGCCCGGCGACAGCTTGGCCGGCATTTCAAGCGCGCTGTTCGCGATCGAGGCGACCGGGTAGGCGCAATAGTCGGCCGCGTAGTAGGCGCTGGGACGGTGGTTGCCGGACTGACCCACGCCGCCGAACGGCGCGCTGCTGGCCGCACCCGTGGTGGGACGGTTCCAGTTGACGATGCCGGCGCGGGCGCGCACCTGGTAGGTTTTCCACAGCGCTTCGTCGTTCGAGATCAGGGCCGAGGCCAGGCCGAAGGCGGTGGCGTTGGCGGTCTTGATGGCGGTGTCGAAATCGGCCACGCGGATCACCTGCAGCAATGGGCCGAACCATTCCTCGTCGGGGATGCCCTTGGCGTTGGTGACATCGACGATGCCGGCCGTGACGAAGCCGGTGTTCTCGTCGAGCTGGCGCATCTGCAACAGCGTCTTGCCGCCGCGCGCCACCATGTCGGCCTGGGCCTGCACCAGCCGGCGCGCCACGGCGGCCGATACGACGGGGCCCATGAACGGCGCCGGTTCCGCGTCCGGTGCGCCGACGGTCAGGCGGCTGGCCACGTCCACCAGGCGCGCGATAATGGCCTGGCCTTGTGCGTTGTCCGGCACGATCAGGCGGCGCGCGCAGGTGCAGCGCTGGCCGGCCGAAATGAAGGCCGAGGAAATCGCCATGAACACGGCCGCGTCGATATCCTTGACGTCCCAGATCACCAGCGGGTTGTTGCCGCCCATTTCCAGCGCCAGCATCTTGCCCGGCTGGCCGCCGAACTGCGTGTGCAGCGCGGTGCCGGTCTGGCAGCTGCCGGTGAACAGCACGCCATCCAGTTCAGCATCCTGGCCCAGCGCGATGCCGGTGTCGCGGCCACCGTTGACCAGGTTGACCACGCCGGCCGGCAGGCCGGCCTGCTGCCACAGCTGCACCGTGCGCACGGCGGTGCGCGGCGCGAACTCGCTGGGCTTGAAGACGATGGTGTTACCGGCGATCAGGGCCGGCACGATGTGGCCGTTGGGCAGGTGGCCGGGGAAGTTGTACGGGCCGAACACGCCGAACACGCCGTGTGGACGGTGGCGCAGCACGGCCTCGCCGTCGGCCACCTTGTTGTGGGTTTCGCCGGTGCGCGCCTCGTAGGCCTGCACCGAGATGTCGACCTTGTTGGCCATGGTGGTCACTTCGGTACGCGCTTCCCACAGCGGCTTGCCCACTTCCTCGGAGATCAGCTGCGCCAGTTCCTCGGCGTTGGCCTTGAGCAGGTCGCGGAAACGGGTGCAGATGGCGATGCGCTCGGCCAACGGGGTCTGGGCCCAGCCTTCGAACGCGGCGCGCGCGGCGGCGCTGGCACGCGCTACGTCCTGCGCCGTGGACTCGCGGCTGGCCCAGGTCTGGCGGCCCGTGGCCGGATTGACAGTGACCAGTTCGGCGCCGCTGCCAGGCAGCCATTCACCGGCGATGCAGTTGCTCAATGCGTTGCTCAATGGGGTGTTCGCTTCAGACATTTGGGTTCTTCCTCACGTTGAGAGACAGGGTGCGCACGGTGTCGCCGGTATGGCAGTGCAGCAGCTTTTGTTCAGCTTCAGGCAGCGCGATGGCGCCGTTGACGGGGGCCGCATGCGACAGCAGCATGCGGAAGTCGCGCATATTGGTGTTCGACACGAGCACCGGCTCGGCCGGCGCCGTCTCGGGCGCGCACGCCGTGTCCCAGTCGCCGGCCGGGCCGATCTGGGCCAGCGTGCTGTCGCGCATGGCGCGCAGTTCGGACACGCGGGCCTGCAGCACGGGGCCGGCGTCGAAGATGTCGACATAGCCTTCGAAATGCATGCCTTCCTGCTCCAGCAGGCGGCGCGCCGGCGCCGTGGACGGATGCACCTTGCCGATCACGTCGCGCGCTTCCTGCGGCAGGTAGGCCACGTACAGCGGCTGGCGCGGCATCAGTTCGGCGATGAAGGACTTCTTGCCCAGCGCCGTCAGTTCGTCCACGTGGTTGAAGTCCATCTTGAAGAAGTGGCGGCCCAGGCCTTCGTAGAACGGCGAGCGGCCCGCCTCGGCCTGATAGCCGCGCATTTCCGCGATCAGCTTTTCCGTGAACAGGTGCGGGAACTGGGCGATGAACAGGAAGCGGCACTTGGACAGCAGCTTGCCGTTGTTGCCGCTGCGGTAGTCCGGATGCAGGAACAGCGAGCACAGTTCCGTGCTGCCCGTCAGGTCATTCGACAGGTACAGCGTTTCCATGCGCGTGAATACATCGAGCTCGCGGCTCGAATGCACCAGCGTGCCGATGCGGTAGTTATAGAACGGTTCCGTCAGGCCGACGGCGCTCTTGATGGCGCACACGCCGGCGATGCGGCCCGTGTCCGTATCCTCCATCACGAACATGTAGTCGCGTTCGTCGGGCGGGATGGTTTCGGCGAACGAAGCCACGGCCACCTTGACCCGGTCGCCCAGCATCTTCATGTCCGGCTTGAGGGTGGTCATGCCGCTGCCGACCTGGGTGGCCATGACGTACAAGGCGTCGAGATCGTCGGCCTTAATTGCGCGTACAACTAGCATAGGATTTCCAATGTTTGACTGAGTGCTTACAGACGGACGCAGACGACCGTGTCGCCATCGGTCACCTGCAGCGCGGCCTGCACGGCCACCGGCAACGCCACCACGGCCAGCGATTCGAGCGGCGCGCAGGCCATCACGACGGCGCGGAAGTGCTGGTCGGCGCCAGTGGCGATGGCGTAGGTGACGGGCGGTTCGCGGTTGCGGTCCGGCTCGGCCGGGCAGGTGGCCACGCGCCGCTGCAACGCGCCGGTGAAGGTGCGCAGCGCGTGCTTGTGGGCTTGCAGGATAGGCCCGCCGTCGAAGATGTCGATGTAGTCGTCGGCCTCGAAGCCTTCGGCCGTCAGCAGGTTGAACGCCAGTTCGCCCGACGGGTGGATCTGGCCCATGGCCGCCTGGGCGTCGCCCGGCAGCAGCGGCACGTACACGGGATAGTGGGGCATCAGCTCCACGATCAGGGTGCGGTTGCGGGCGCCGCCGATCACGCGTTCGGCGTCCAGGAAGTCCATCTTGAAGAACTTGCGGCCCAGCGCGTCCCAGAACGGCGAACCGCCCTGCGCGTCCGTGATGCCGGCCAGCGGCACGAAGAAGCGGTCGGCGAAACGCTGCGGCGCCAGCACGGCGAACAGCAGCCGCGCGCGCGACAGCAGCGCCGCTTCCGGCGCATCCTGCATGGCGGGATCGACGTAGAAGGTCGACAGCTGGGAGTAGCCCGTCAATTCCGAGCACAACGTGAGCGCATGCACGCTGTGGCTGATGTTCAGGTCACGCGACACCTGCTGTATCACGTCGTTGCGGAACGAGAAATAGGTGCCGTTGGAACCGGCCGCTGCGTAGATCGACGCGGTGCCGAGAATGGTGTGGTCGGCCAGCGATTCGAGCACGAACAGGTACGACTCTTCGCTGGGCATATCGACGTGGGCGGCGAACGAGGCGATCGAGCGCTCGACCAGCGCGGCGATCTTCTCGCGCGTCTTGGGCAGCGTATGGACACCCGGCATGGTCACTGCCGCCAGCGCTTCCAGGGCGGCGATATCCGCGGTTTCTACCGGACGGACAACATACATGGGAGCTCCTTCAATTTCAAACCAGGCTTGCGGTTGCCGGTGGGGTAAAACGCAGCGCTCCCGCGCGGAGGCGGGAGCGGCGGGTTGCGGTGCGCGCGCTTACGCTGCCTTGAGCAGGTCGTCCAGCGCGGCGCGCAGCAGGCGGTCGGCCTGGGCGATCTGCGCGTCCGACACGATCAGGGCCGGCGCCAGGCGCACCACCTCGGTGCCGGCGATCAGCAGCATCAGGCCTTGCGCTTCAGCGGCCTTCTGGATGTCCTTGGAACGGCCCTTGAAGCCTTCCGCCACGACCATGCCCAGCAGCAGGCCGGAACCGCGCACGGTGGCGAACACCTGCGGATAGTCGGCCACCACCTTCTGCAGCGTGGCCACCAGATTCTTGCTGGCTTCCTTGACGCGTGCCAGGAAGGCTGGCTGGTTGATCGTCTCCAGCACGTTCAGGGCCACGGTGGCGGCCATCGGGTTGCCGCCGTAGGTGGTGCCGTGGCTGCCCACGCCCAGGTTCTTGGCCAGCTCATTGGTGGTCAGCATGGCGCCGATCGGGTAGCCATTGCCCAGCGCCTTGGCCGAGGTCAGCACGTCCGGCGTCACGCCGTAGCCCATGTAGGCGAACAGGTCGCCGGTACGGCCCATGCCGCACTGGACTTCGTCGAAGATCAGCACGGCGCCGGTCTTGTCGCACAGCGCGCGCAGCTCTTTCAGGAAGTCGGCATCGGCCGGAACCACGCCGCCTTCGCCTTGCACCGGCTCCACCACCACGGCGCACACGTCATCGGTGATGGCCATTTGGGCCGCTTCGATGTCGTTGTACGGGATGTGGTCGATCGATGGCGGCAGCGGTTCGAAGCCTTCGGTGTACTTGGCCTGGCCGCCGACGGAGACGGTGAACAGGGTGCGGCCGTGGAACGAGTGGAAGCACGACACGATGCGCGACTTGTGCGCGCCGTACTTGGTGTGGGCGTGCTTGCGGGCCAGCTTCAGGGCCGCTTCGTTGGCTTCGGCGCCGGAGTTGCAGAAGAAGGCGCGGTCGGCGAAGGTCGCTTCCGTCAGCGCCAGTGCCAGGCGCAGCACGGGCTCGTTGGTGTAGCCGTTACCGAGGTGCCACAGGGTGTTGGCCTGCTTGGTCAGCGCTTCCACCAGCACGGGGTGGCAATGGCCCAGCGAGTTGACCGCGATACCGGACGTGAAGTCCAGGTACTGCTTGCCGGCCTGGTCCCACAGGTCCAGGCCGGCACCGCGCACCGGCACCATGGCCGCCGGGGCGTAGGTCGGCACCAGCACTTCGTCGAAGGTCTGGCGAGTTACAGGACGTGTGGTCACGGTCGAATCAAGCTTGGCGTTCATGGCTATCCCTATCAAAGTGGGGTCGGTGGCGGCACGGCGGCCGCGCGGGAGCACCCATTATAAAAAGCGGGATGCTAAAACTCTTTTGAAATGGCGACAAGGATTTTCATTTTTGCCCGTGGCGGTCGTCTTCGCGCCTCAAGCCACAGGGTCAGACCCTAGGGTCTGCCCCTCGCAGTGTACTCTGGTGTGTCAAACGCTCGAACAGCAACCGCCGCAACCCAGGGTCAGACCCTAGGGTCTGACCCTAACGCCCACGCCGGGACTGACTCAGAACGTGTGCAGCACGCCCAATTGCACGCCGTCGATGGCGCCGCCCGGCACGGGCGAGCGGATCTGCGCCGCCGGCGTCACCACGGCCGCGCCCACCAGCGCAAAATTGTTGCGCTGGTCATACTGACGCAGCCGGGCCAGCGCTCCGTACAGCGAAGTGCGCACCGTCAGCCGGTACTGGGCCTGCGCCCCCAGCTCGGCGGCATCGCCATGGCCGGCGCCGGCCAGCCGATCGCGCAAGCCTGCCCAGCCGAATGACAGCGCCAGCGGACCATCGGCACGCCAGCGCACCGACAGCGAGTACAGCATGCTGCGCTGGCTGCCGTCGCTGCGGCGTTCGCTGCCGGCCGCGCCGAATACGGTCCAGCGCGGCGTGCATGTCCAGGACACGCCAACGCTGGCGCGCCGCGCGCGGTACGGCAGGGCCGCGTTGTCGACCTGCTGGTAATTGGCGCCCAGGTACAGGCCGGGGCGTTCGTATTCGGCCGCCAGCTGCAGGTTGCGGTTGGCGGCCGTCTCGGCCAGCGGCGCGGCCCCGCCGGTGGCGCCGCGCGCGGCCAGCACCTGCAGCGTCAGCCCGCCCAGGTCGGGCGAGAAGTAGCCGACGGCGTTGTCGATGCGCGGCGGCGCGCCGTACATATTGTTCCAGCCCGAGGCCTGGGTGGCGCTGGTGAAAGCGTCAAACTTGCCGTTCATGTAAAACTGCGGCGTGTTCTGGCGGCCCAGCCGCAGCTCGCCCAACGGCCCGCCCAGGCCCACCCACGCCTGGCGGTTGAACAGGCGGTTGCCGTCGGCGCCGCTGCCGTCGTCACCGTTCAGGCCCGCCTCCAGCACGAAGCTGCTGCGCAAGCCGCCGCCCAGGTCCTCGCGGCCGCGCAAGCCCAGCCGGCTGGCCAGCAGGCCGCTGGCGTCGATGCGGGTCACGGCGGGCAAACCGTCGGCCGCGATGCGGGTGGCGAAGGTGTCGATCACGCCGTAGGCCGTCACGCCGGTGTCGGCCAGCGCACTGTGGCAGGCGCCCCACAGCGCGGCGGCAAGCAGTTTCAGATTTGCCCGAAGGATTGTGTCTTTGCCGCGAAGATTGTTCATCATGTTATGTATTCCGCAGTCAGAGTGGGCTATGCTGTGAAACATTCGGGGGCGCATCGCAAAAGGCTACTCTCAAAATGCACACAGCACGAGCCGCACTGGCTACTTTATTTTGCATGCTGCTTGCATGGCCCGCCTTGGCGGCGGCACAGGTTGCGCTCACGCCACAGGAGCAGGCTTGGGTGCGCGCCCATCCCGTGCTGACCATGGCGCTCGACCAGTTCAACCCGCCCATCGCGTTCCGCCGCGCCGACAGCGAAAATTCCTACGCGGGCGCCTGCTACGACTACGCGGAGCTGGTGGCGCGCAAGACCGGCCTGAAATTCCGCTATGAAGGATCGACCTGGGACCAGGCCCTGACCAAGGGCATGGCGCACCAGGTGGACGGCGTGCTGTGCGCGCGCGACCGGCCCGAGCGCAGGAGCCGGCTCAATTTCTCGCTGCCCTACCTGGAACTGCCGATCGCCATGGCCACCCGGCCCGACCACGCCGCCACCCGGGTGCTGGGCGATTTCGCCCGGCAGCGCGTGGCCGTGGTCCGCAACACGGCGCGGATACCGGTGCTGAGAGCACGCTGCCCGGACTGCGAACTGGTGGAAGTGGACAGTTCCCAGGACGGCATGGCGCGCGTGCAGCGCCATGAGGCCGACGCCTATTTCGACGACCTGCCCGTGATCCAGCGCGCCATCGGCCAGGATGGCGCCGCACTCAAGATCGCGCTGCTGTACTACTACTCGGAAGCGGCCACCATCCGGCTGGCGCTGCGCAACGACGCCCCCGAACTGCTGTCCATCGTCGACAAGGGCGTGGCCGCCATCACGGCCGACGAACATGCGCTGATCCGCGCGCGCTGGCTGGCGGCGGCCGAGGGCACGCCGGTACAGCGCGAACTGGCCCTCACGCCCGCGCAGCGCGCCTGGCTGGCGGCCCACCCCGTGCTGCGGGTGGCCGTCGACAGCGGCCGCGCGCCCATCGAATGGCGCGGCGAGGATGGCGCCATGCGCGGCATTTCGATCGACTTCATGCGCCGCGTGGAAGAACAACTGGGGGTGCGCTTCGACCTGGTGCCGGTGCGCGACGTGGCCGACGAGATCAGCCGCATCGAGCAGCGCCAGGTGGACCTGGTGTCGGCCATCTCGCATACGCCGGGCCGGGCCGGCTTCATGCTGGTGACGGCACCCTACCTGAGCACCCCGGTGGTGATCTACGCCGGCACGGCCACCCCGCCCATGGGCGGCCTGGCCGGCTTGAGCGGCCAGCGCGTGGCCGTGGCCGCGCGCACCGGGGTGGCCGATGCGCTGCCGCATGACTGGCCAGCCATCGCCATGGTCCCGGTCAGCAACTTCCGGGCCGGCACCGAGCTGCTGCGCAACGGCAAAGTGCGCGCCGTGGTCGGCCCGCTGCTGACGGGCACCCACCAGCTGGTGGAACTGGGCGCGACCGATGTGCGCGTGGCCGGCGAGACGGACTACCGCTACCAGATCGGTATCGGCGTGCGGTCCGACTGGCCGGAATTGCTGCCCATCCTCGATGCGGCGCTGGCGGCCATCCCCAAGAGCGAGCGCGAGGCGTTCCGCCAGAACTGGAGCACCGTCCACTACGCGCACGACATCGATTACCGGCCGCTGGGTGCGCTGTTGCTGGCGGTGGTGGTGGCCATCACCTTCATCGTGCAGCTGCGGGTGATGGTCAAGCGCCGCACGGCCGAGCTGCAACAGGAAGTGGCGGCGCGCCGCGCGCGCGAGGCCGAGATCCAGGAATTGAACAATGTGCTGGAACAGCGCGTGACGGCCCGCACCGCCGAGCTGCGGCAGGCCAACGACGACCTGCGCGTGGCCGCCGAGCAGTTGCTGCAGACAGAAAAAGTGGCCTCGCTGGGGCGGCTGGTGGCCGGCATCGCGCATGAACTGAGCACGCCACTGGGCAGCGCGCTGACAGCGTCGACCACGCTCAAGGCCCACGTGGACAGCTTCGCGCGGGCGCTGGCGGCCGGCCAGCTCAAGCGTTCGGCGGCCGACCTGTTCGTGGGCCAGTGCCAGCAGGCCACCGAGATCATCGAGCGCAACACCTTCCGCGCGGCCGGGCTGATCGACAACTTCAAGGAACTGGCCGTGGACCAGGCCAGCGTGCGGCGCCGCGTGTTCCCGCTGCGGCGCACGGTGGAGGAAGTGATCGCCAGCCACCACAATGCGTGGAAGCACCGCGGCCACCACATCGACCTGGACGTCGCGCCCGATATCGAACTCGACAGCTTCCCCGGCCCGCTGGCCCAGGTGCTGTCCAACCTGCTGGAAAACTCGCTGGTGCACGGTTTCGAGGGACGCAAGGGCGGCCACGTCCACATCCGCGCCCAGCGCCAGGATGAACGCGTGCTGCTCACCTACACGGACGATGGCAAGGGTATCCCGGCCGAGTACCGCAGCAAGATCTACGATCCGTTCTTCACCACCCGGCTCGGCCAGGGCGGCTCCGGGCTGGGCCTGTACATCGTGCAGACGCTGGTGACGGGCGTACTGGGCGGCACCATCACGCTGCAGGGCGAACCGGGCGCCGGCACCTTATTCCAGATCAGCCTGCCCTTGAAGGCGCCCCAGCTCACCGAAGGCAACGCCAGCGGCGCGCACGGCATGGTGGCGCTGCCAGACGCCAGCGGCGCGGCGCCCGTGCAAACGCCCATGTAAGGCGGTCAGCCGGCCGGCGGCATCAGCTTGCGCTGGCGTTCCTCGCGCGGGGTATTGCCGAACAGGGCGCCGAAGGCCGTCGAGAAGTGCGAACCGGACGAGAAGCCGCACATCAGCCCCACCTGCACGATGGAGTGATTGGTTTCCAGCAGCAGCTGGCGGGCGCGTTGCAGGCGCAGCTCCAGGTAGTAGCGCGACGGCAGGCTGTCCAGGTATTGCTTGAACAGCCGTTCCAGCTGGCGCCGCGACAGGCCGACCAGGCCGGCGATATCGTCGGTCGACAGCGGTTCCTCGATATTGGCCTCCATCAGCGTCACCGCTTCCGACAGCTTGGGCTGCAGCGCGCCGAAACGGGCTTGCAGCGCCACCCGCTGGCGCTCGTCGTGCGGACGCACACGCTCGATGCACAGGCTTTCCTTGATGGCG
This sequence comes from Burkholderiaceae bacterium, assembly GCA_035254005.1. GTDB lineage: Bacteria > Pseudomonadota > Gammaproteobacteria > Burkholderiales > Burkholderiaceae_D > Rugamonas. The sequence goes on from DATFBD010000146.1 coordinate 12,676, forward strand.
GCCTGCACGGTGGCGCCATACAGGGCCGCCACCAGCGTCAACGCAAAGTCGATGCTGGCCGCGCCGCCGCAGCAGCTGAGCATGCGGCCGTCGAGTTCGAACAAATGGGGGGTGAGGATGGCGCGCTGGGTCAGCGCTTCCGTTTCCGCGTACAGTGCCCACGGCAGCGCGATGCGCACGCCGGCCATCAGCCCGGCATCGGCCAGCCACAGCACGCCGGCCCCCACCCCGCCCCAGTAGCGGGCCGAGCTGCAACGGTCGAGCACGGTGCGCAGCAGCTCCGGCGGCGGCGGGGCTTGCTGTTCGTCGGCCACCAGCAGGGCCAGGTGCCACCCCGGCTGGGGCTGGGTCAGCGCCGCCTGCTGGGGGCTGAGGATGTCGAGCCGCAATTGTTCCGGCCCCAGCATCCGGGCCGCCAGCCGCAGCGGCTGGACCAGACCGGCCCAGGTCAGGGCGTCCGGCTCGCCCGCGTTGACCAGCAGCACGCGCAGCGGCTGTTCCTGGGCCAGACGGGAGAGCGGTGAAAATGGCATGCGGCGTTTAAATGTGAAGGAGGGTAGTCGGGGCAGCGCTCACTCGGGCGCCAGCACGGCGGCGGGCCGGCTGCTGCTCCACTGGCTCACTATCATACCGGAGATCAACAAGGCGGCGCCCAGCAAGCCATTCCAGGCCAGCGTCTCACCGAGCCAGAAATAAGCGAAGATGGCGGCGCAACCGGGCTCGAACGCGTAGATCACGGCCGCCTCGTTGGCGCTGCTGTGGCGCTGGCCCCACGTTTGCAGCGAGATGATGGCGGCCGTGGCCACCACGCCCAGGTAGACCAGGTTGCTCTTGTAGGCCAGCACGGCTTGCCAGGCGGCCGCCTGCCACGGCCCGGCCTGGGCGCCGGACGGCAGGTCGCGCCACAGCAGCCAGCCGGCCGCGCATACGGCCACGGTGACGATCTGGGCCGCCGTCAGCGTCATCAGGCGCTGCACCTTGCGGGTGGCCGCTTCCATCATCTTCACGTACAGGCCGAAGCACACGGCCGCCAGCAGGGCCAGCGTGTCGCCGCGGCCCCAGCTGATGCCGCCGTCCCAGCACAGCGCGAACAGGCCGGCCAGCGCCAGCAGCAGCGCCACCACGATGCGGCGCTCGGGCAGCTTGCCGGACGCCATGCCCAGCAGCGGCACCACCAGCACGTTCAGGCCGGTGAGGAAGGCATTGCGGTTGGAACTGGTCAGGCTCAGGCCTTCGATCTGGAACACGTAGCAGAAGAACAACACCACGCCGGCCAGCACGCCCTGCCCCACGTCGCCGGCCCGCGCCCGCCACAGGAATGGCGACAGCAGCAGGCCGGCCAGCGTGAAGCGCACCAGCACGATCATGCTGGCCGACAGGGCGCCGGTCATGTCCTTCATGGCGGGAAAGGTGGTGCCCCAGACGAGGGTGACGGTCAACAGGGCGGCGATGCCGGGCAGATGCCGGGAGGCGGAAGGCTTCAAACAGGTCTCGATGGAATAACGCGGCGGCGGGGCGCCGGGGAGGCATAGTGTACCCGGCCACGGCGCAATTGGCGATCTTGCACCAATTTGGCGCCGGAGATCGGCGCGCCAGGCCAGCTATAATCATGGTCTATGGGTGAACGCTATTTGAAAAGTATCCGGCTGCTGGCCGAATGCATGCAGGGCTTCGAGCGCCTGTCCGGTGAACACGTGCGCGAGTGCGGCCTGACACACGCCCAGTTCGACATTATCGCCACGCTGGGCAACACGGCCGGCATGTCCTACAAGGAGCTCGGGGAGAAGACCCTGATCACCAAGGGCACGCTGACCGGGGTAATCGAACGGCTCGAACAAAAAGGGTTGGTGGAGCGCCAGCGCAACGCCAGCGACAAGCGCTCGTTCTTCGTGCGCCTGACGGCCGCCGGTGAGGCGACCTTCCGCGACGTGTTTCCGCGCGTTGTGGCCCGGGGCAGCGCCATCTTCGCCGATTTCACGGCCGATGATTACGCCGCCCTTGAAAAAACCCTGTCCAAGCTCAAAACTGTCATTAATGGCAGCAGCCCGGCCACCCACGACTCAACCAAGGAAAAGATTTGAAAACGACTCTGCTCGAAGGCAAAAAACCTGCCAAATTCGATAAACACATCATCGGCAACCTGTTGCTCAACGTGAGCACCCCGGAAGAAGTGCGCCAGGAAAAGCTGTTGATCGGCATCCGCAATGAAGCGGGGGAGATCTATCGCCTGATCGGCGCCACCAAGCACAACAGTTTCATGAACGCGATCGAGGAATTGTTCGACCTGGGCCTGGTCGACGAACTGCAGGACACGGACGCCACCCTGGACGGCTGCGACGCCATCTTCAGCGAAGCCTGATCCGCGCCCCCCTTGCGGCAGGCTATCGGCAAGCCGCAAGGGATAGAAAAGTATTTTGCGAAAAAGTTCCACACGGCAATATTCCGAGTATAATTTTTTCGATGGACAGACTGGACGCCTTCAAGCAGATCGCAGCTCAAGCGAGCCGGGGGGAGCTGACGTTCCCCACCAATGTGAACGCCTCGTTGCGCCTGCAGCAGGCGCTGAATGACCCCGATTGCCATATCGACGCGGCGGCCAAGCTGATCCAGGCCGATCCCCTGCTGGCGGCCCGCACGGTGGCCATCGCCAACGCCGTCGCCTACAACCGTTCCGGTAATGAAATTTCCAGCGTACGCGCCGCTGTCCAGCGGCTCGGCATGCGCACCCTGCAATCGCAGGTAGCGGCCCTGATCGTGCGCCAGCTCGGTGGCCAGTCCAGTGACCCGGCCGTCAAGGCCATGGCGGCCCAGCTGTGGGAACACACGGCCCACGTGGCCGCGCTGGCCCAGGTGATCGCGCGCCGCGTGACCCATGTGGACCCGGACACGGCCATGTTCGCCGGCATCGTGCATGAAGTGGGCGGCTTTTACCTGCTGTCGCAGGCGGGCGCCTGGCCCGGCATCCTCGACGGCGACCCGGGTGACTGGATCGAATTTGGCGAAGCCGAAATCGGCCGTGGGGTGCTCAAGAAGCTGGTGATCCCCGAACCCGTGTCCCAGGCCGTGGAAGCCATGTGGGTAGGCTTGCGCGCACTGCCGCCGGAAACCCTGGGCGACACCCTGCTGCTGGCCAACGACCTGGCGCCCGTGCCATCGCCGCTGCAGGAGCGCCCCGGCGCCACCACGCTGCTCGGTGCGCGCACCATCGATTTCCTCGTCGGCGAAGGCACGCTGCACGACATCCTGGCCGAATCGGCGCACGAAGTGCAGGCGCTGTTCTCCGTCCTCATGCTCTAGCCCAGCCAGAACCGGGGTCAGGTCATGCCATTTGACAACACGTTTGTGTTGTCAAATGGCATGACCTGACCCCGGTTGTTGGGCCCCTGGCTTTGCAAAAAAAAAGCCCGCCGGAGAGGCGGGCAAAGTCCAAAACTAGGGATCTCCCGAAAGAGATGAACGCAGCTTACGCCCCGCTTGCCCCATTTTCCGTTCGGCAGCGCACATAGCGCGCCCATTTCCTTTCATGCATCTTCGCGCAAGCCCTGCTCGCTGCGCCAGGTCTTGAGCAGGTCGTGGCGCCGCACCGGGTAACGCTCCCCGGTCGACTCGGCCGCCGCGATGCGGTCGATGCGGAAGTGACGGTAAGCGCCGCGCAATTCGCACCAGGCCGCCAGCAAGCGCTTGCCTTCGAGGAAGGCCAGCGCGAATGGCCACACGTAGCGTTCCGATTCGGCGCCCTGCTCGTCGCGGTACTGGATGCGCAGCCGGTGCTGGTAGCGGATCGCCTCGCGCACGGGGCGCACGAAGGCGTCGCTGGCGTCGGGCTGGCTCACGCCCAGCGGCACCCACAAGCTGGTTTCGGCCATGTCGTCACGTAAATCCTTGGGCGTGGCGGCGGCGATCTTGGCCAGCGCGTTGGTGGCGGCCTGGGCCAGCGCCTCGTCGCCCTGGCGCCGCACCCAGCGCGCGCCCAGTACCAGCGCCTCCAGTTCGTCGGCGCCGAACATCAGCGGCGGCAGGAAGAAGCCGGCCCGCAGCATGTAGCCCACCCCGGCCTCGCCTTCGAGCGGCGCACCCAGCCCGCTCAGGGTCTGGATATCGCGATATATGGTGCGCTCGGAGACCCCCAGTTGCTCGGCCAGCCGCGCCGCCGTGACGGGCCGGCGGTAGCCGCGCATGGCGTCCATCAACAAGAATAATCGGCCGGTACGGCTCATTGTCTACCTATCCCCGCAACAGTTTGACCACACGGCCAGTACGGCATTATGACAAATTTGTGGCTATCATCCTGCATCCTGGATTATCCTGTTGCCCATTGTTATTTCCATTTACCAACACTCTGCGCCGCCCGGCCCCCACCCCGCCCGGCAGGCGCAAGGATCATCCATGCTAGAAAAAACTGCCGCGGCGGCGCTGCTGTCGGTGGCGCTGGCGTTGTCGCCGGCCTGTTCCGCCGCCGATGCCGGGACCGATGACGCCGCCCTGAGCGCGCTGCTGGTCGGCACCTGGATCAACCCGCCCGACAGCCCGGACTTCGAGCGTATCCCGTCGCGCGAGACTTTCCTGGCCGACGGCACCTACACCTATTTCGAGTACAAGGACATGGCCTGCCGCAAGCTGAGCGAGCGCATCACGGTGCGCTGGACGCTGCGCGACGGTATCCTGACCTCCATCCTGTCGGACGGCGCCATTCTCAAGGACAAGATCGTCAGCCTGACCCAGGAAAAAATCGTGCTGCGCTCGCTCGACGACGGCCGCAGCTACTTCCGCATCCGCTCCACGGCCTGCCCGACGGCGCTCAAGGGCGCCCATACGGCCGGCCACTGAGGCGCACCGGCCGCACTGGCCACTGCCCCGAACACGTCGCATGAGCGGCAGGTTTTTTGGACGGAAAGACGGCCGCCACGCCGCAACGCCGGCCTAGTCGGAGTCGAGCAGGAAGTTGCGCGACGCCGCCGCCGCCAGCGCGGCGCCCGCCGTTTCATCCTTCAGCGCCACGCCGGACAACTGGCGCTGGCGCGCCTGGGTCAGCAGATAGTGCAGCCGGTAGGCCGCCTCATCATAGCCCTGGCCGGCCGGACGGACATTGGAAATGCAGTTGCGCCCGGCATCGCTCATGCCCACCCGTGGCGCCCAGCTCAGGTACAAGCCCATGCTGTCGGGCGAACTGAGGCCGGGCCGCTCGCCGATCAGCACCACCACCATGCGCGCGCCCAGCAGCTGGGCGACCTCGTCGCCCACGGCCACCCGCCCCTGCCGCACGATGGCGGGCGGCGCCAGCGTCCAGTCTTCCGGCGCCAGGCGCGCCGCCAGCACTTGCAGGAACGGTAAGGCATGCTGTTCGATGGCCAATGCCGACAAGCCGTCGGCGATGACGATGGCCAGGTCGCTGCTGGCCGGGGCGCGCGCGTGCAACAGCTGCCGCGACTGCTCGGACAGGCCGCGGCCCAGGTCCGGCCGCTGCAGATAGACTTGCCGGCTGGCGGCCGCGCTGTGCAGCTGCAAACAGGACCAGCCCAGCGCCGCCTGCAACGACTGCGCCAGCGCCGTATGGTCGAGCGCGCGGTGCACGGCGTCGCGCGCCTGCGCATGGGCCAGCTGGAAGGCCAGCTGCGGCGCCGTCGGCTGGCTCACGCCGCTGCGGCCCAGCGCCACGCGCGCGTCCGTGTAGCGGCGCAGCGCCTGCCAGGGATTGGGGGTGACGATGTCGTCGTCCGGGATGCTCATGCCGTCGCTCCGCGCGCTCATTGCAGGCGCAGCAGCGCCGGCTGGAACGCCGGCGGCAGCGCCCTGCCCAGGGTGACATAGTCGTCACGGGTGAAGATCTCCATCTCCTTCAGCCAGGACGCGAACTCGGGCGCCGGCTGCAGGCCCAGCGCGCGGCGCGCGTACAGCGCATCGTGGAACGAGGTGGTCTGGTAGTTGAGCATGATATCGTCCGAACCGGGGATACCCATGACGAAGGTGCAGCCGGCCGTGCCCAGCAGGGTCAGCAGCACGTCCATGTCGTCCTGGTCGGCCTCGGCATGGTTGGTGTAGCAGACGTCGCAGCCCATGGGCAGGCCCAGCAGCTTGGCGCAGAAATGGTCTTCCAGGCCGGCGCGGATGATCTGCCGGCCATCGTACAGGTATTCCGGGCCGATGAAGCCGACCACCGAATTGACCAGCAGCGGCTGGAAGCGGCGCGCCACGGCGTAGGCGCGCGCCTCGCAGGTCTGCTGGTCGACGCCGTGGTGGGCGTTGGCCGACAGCGCGCTGCCCTGCCCTGTCTCAAAATACATCACATTGTTGCCCACTGTACCGCGCCGCAACGACAGCGCCGCTTGCTGCGCTTCGGCCAGCAAGGCCAGGTTGATGCCGAAGCCGGCGTTGGCCTGCTCGGTGCCGGCGATGGACTGGAACACCAGGTCCACCGGCGCGCCCCGTTCGATGGCGGCAATGGTGTTGGTGACGTGGGTCAGCACGCAGGACTGGGTGGGAATGCCGTAGCGGGCGATGATCTCGTCGAGCATGGTGACGATCTTGATCACCTGCGGCACATTGTCGGTGGCCGGATTGATGCCGATGACGGCGTCGCCGCTGCCGTACAGCAGGCCGTCGAGCAGGCTGGCGGCGATGCCGCTGGCGTCGTCGGTCGGGTGGTTGGGCTGCAGCCGCGTCGACAGGCGTCCCGGCAGGCCGATGGTGTTGCGAAAGCGCGTGACCACGCTGCATTTTTTCGCCACCAGGATCAGGTCCTGGATGCGCATCAGCTTGCACACGGCGGCCGCCATTTCCGGCGTGATGCCGGGCGCCGTGCGCGCCAGCAGCGCCGTGTCGGCCGCGTCGCTGAGCAGCCAGTTGCGGAAGTCGCCCACGGTCAGGTGGGCGATGGGGGCGAAGGCGGCAGCGTCGTGGCTGTCGATGATCAGCCGCGTCACCTCGTCCTGCTCGTACGGCACCAGCGCCTGGCTGAGGAAGGTGGCCAGCGGCAGCGCCGCCAGCGCCATCTGCGCCGCCACCCTTTCCTCGGCGCTGGCGGCGGCCAGGCCGGCCAGGTAGTCGCCCGAACGGGCCGGCGTGGCCTTGGCCATCAAGTCCTTCAAGTCGCGGAACTGGTAGGTGCGATGGCCCACCCTGTGTACGTAGCTGCTCATGTTGTCTCCTGCGCGGCAGTTGCTGATGCTGATGCTGATACGGTCATGCGTCCGGCCGGCGCTGGCCCGGCGACGGTTTGCCGGGCCGGCGCCATGCCAGTCATCCCCTAGAAATTGCGCGCCGCCGTCAGCAGCAGCCGCTTGCGCACCACGTTCTTGCCACTGCCGTCGGCATCGAAGAAGGTCCACAGCGGCGTGCCGTTGCGGCTGGCGTCGCCGTTGTTGTAGACGGCCGCCGCCGAGAACGCCCAATTGTCCACCGTCTTGGTGACCCCGGCCTTGAGGTCGACAAAGTCGAAGGCGCTCAAGTTGCGCACGTGCTGCTTGCCAGCATGCAGGTTTAATGCCAGCCCCGGCGCCAACTCCGGATTCCAGTTCACTTCGCCGTACAGCGTGCCGCGCGTGTCCACGTTCTTGCCGCTGTACGGATCGACGGCGAAACCGAACCAGTGCCGGCTCAGGGTCAGCCAGCCGTAGACGTTGAAGCTGCCCATGTTCAGGCCCAGCTTGGCGTCCTGGGTATGGTAGCGGATGTCGCCGCCGGCCGTCTGGTAGTGGGCGGCCGGATACCAGTAGGTGACCAGGCCGGCGTCGATGTTGTTGTCCGCATTGAGCGCATAGCGGTAGCCGCCGTACAGGTCGATCTCGGAACCGCTGCCGTTGTTGTAGGCCGCGTGCGATACGCCGGAACCGAACAGGCCCAGGTACAGGCCGCTGGCGTGGGTGAAGTCCAGGTTGGCCTGCACCGTGGGATGGCCCTGCGTTTGCGAGACGCCGCGGAACAGGTAATCGGACACCAGCGTCACGTTGCCGGTGTTGGTCCAGTCCGGCGCCGGCGCGGCGGCGGGCGCTTCGGCCGCATGGACGGTGGCGGCGGCGCCCAGCACGATGGCGGCGGCGCCCAGGCAGGCGAGGCGGCGCGAAGAAAACAGCGGAGCGGAGGTGGTCATGGTATTCCTTTGCAAGTGAGAACGAAGTAGCGGCATCAGGCGGCGTCGGCGGACGTGAGGGCGGCATGCTGCTGCCGGTTGTCCTTGGTGTACAGGAAGAACACGTAGCCGCCCGCCATGAAGGCGGCGAAGATGCCGAACACCAGCAGGTTGTAATAGATCATGGTGGCCATGCAGACCACGGCGCCGGCCAGCGCGAACGCGGGGAACACCGGGTAGAACGGGGCGCGGAACGGGCGCTTCATGTCCGGCGCCGTGCGGCGCAGCTTGAACAGGCTCATCATGCTGAGGATGTACATGGTGATGGCGCCGAACACCGACATGGTGACGATGTTGGCCGTCAATGTCTGGCCGCCGAACTTGATCAGCTCGTCGCTGTAGATGGCGGCGATGCCCACCACGCCGCCGGCGATGATGGCGCGGTGCGGCGTATGGAAGCGCGGGTGGATCTTGGCGAAGTAGCGCGGCAGATAAGCGTCGCGGGCCAGCGCATAGATCTGCCGCGAATAGCCGAGGATGATGCCGTGGAAGGAGGCGATCAGGCCGAACAGGCCCAGCCACACCAGCATGTGCAGCCAGTTGCTGTGCTCACCGACGATGATCTTCATCGCCTGCGGCAGCGGGTCATTGATGTTGGCCAGCTTGGTCCAGTCGCCCGCGCCGCCGGCGAACACCATCACGCCGATGGCCAGCAGCACCAGGGTAACGATGCCGCAGATGTAGGCGATGGGGATGGAACGGCGCGGATCCTTGGCTTCCTCGGCCGCCATGGCCACGCCTTCGATGGCCAGGAAGAACCAGATGGCGAACGGAATCGCGGCGAACATGCCGGGAATCGCGGCCACGCTGAAGCTGTCCTGGCCGGACCAGCCGCCCTTGACGAAGTGGCCGAGCGAAAAGCCGGGCGACACCACGCCCATGAACACCAGCAGCTCAAAGATGGCCAGCAAGGTCATCAGCAGCTCGAAGCTGGCCGCCACGTGCACGCCGACGATGTTGAGCGTCATGAACACCAGGTAGGCCCCCACGGCCGCCGTCTTCGGGTCGATGGCGGGAAACTGCACGTTCAGATAGGCGCCGATGGCCAGCGCGATGGCCGGCGGCGCGAACACGAACTCGATCAGCGTGGCCGCCCCCGCCAGATAGCCGCCCAGCGGGCCGTAGGCGCGTTTGCTGTAGGCGAACGGGCCGCCGGCGTGCGGAATGGAGGTGGTCAGTTCGGTGAAGCTGAAGATGAAGGTGGCATACATCGCCGCGATGAACAAGGCCGTGATGGTAAAGCCCAGCGTGCCGGCCGACGCCCAGCCATAACTCCAGCCGAAGTACTCGCCAGAAATGACCAGGCCAACCGCGATGCCCCATAGCTGAAAAGTGCCCAGCGTTTGCTTCAGCGCCGGCGCGGCGCCCTGATGTGCGTTCATTGTGTACTCTCCCGTGGTGTTGGTCTATCCTGCAAGGCAGGTATGGAAGTTGCTGAAATCGAGTATAGGTGGCCGCCACGGCCAGCGTTATCGAAAATCGGCAAACTTGCGGCAGCCCAGCAACCACGGGCGAAACGCCGCGCAGGCCGGCTCTCCAACGGAGGAAGCGATGCACCAGAATGTGACAGATACCTTGCGCGCTGCGCCGGATCAGCGCACCGCCGCAGCCTTGCGCACGGTGTTGGCGCGCGATGCCGACGAGCTGGCCAGCAAGCTCACCAACTGGCAGCAAAGCTACGACCAGTTCAGCGCCGGCCTGTTCCTGGGCGCCCTGACGGAGTTGCGCCAACCACAGATTCAAATCTTCCGGGAAAGTCTAAGCCAGTCCGTGCGCCAGTCCTGCCGGGTGTGGCCGGACGCCATCTGGTTCGGCCTGCCCGAGCATGGGGCGGCCACGCGCATCAATGGCCGGCTGGTGGAGCAGGACTGGATCATGGTACAGCCAGGCAATGTGGAATTTGAACTGGTCACGCCCAGCGCCTACCGCATTTACGGCATTGTGGTCAGCCGCGCGCTGCTGACGGCGGCGGCGGCACGCAGCGGTTGCCAGATCGACTGGAGCCGGGTGCAGGCGGCCGAAGTGCTGCGGGTGGACGCCAACGCCCGCGCGCAATGCGTGCACCTGCTGGCCCAGCTGCTGCCCGAGCAGCCAGCGGCACCATGGCAAGGCGAAGCGCAATGGCAGGGTGAGGCGCTATGGCAGGCGCAGTGGCAGGACACTATCCTGTCCGCCCTGCTGGAAATGCTGGACCACAGCTGCGTGGAACCGGCCATCGCCGCCAGCCTGCAGCGGCGCCAGCGGGTGGTGGCCAGGGCGCGCGAATACCTCCTGGCGCACCGGGCCGAAGCGATCACCGTGCCGGAGCTGTGCGAGCAGGTGCACGTGAGCCGGCGCACGCTGCAATACTGTTTTGAAGACGTGCTGGGCATGAGCCCCATGCTTTACCTGCGCATGGTGCGGCTGAACGGCGTGCGCCGCCAGCTGCTCGACCCGGCCGCCCGTGGCAGCACCATCGGCGACGTGGCCGGTGCCTGGGGCATGTGCAACTTCAGCCAGTTTTCCAGCGACTACCGCAAGCTGTTCGGCGTGCGCCCGTCCGCCGCGCTGAAGGCAGGCATGTAACGCCGCACCCCCAAATGAAACATCCCCCCTGGCGCTGCCGCGAGGGGGGATGTGTTAGAGCGGAACCGGCTTACACCACTGCGCCGTCCGTCTCGTCCTTTTCCTTGATTGGCTTGATCAAGTCTTCGCGCTTCACGCCCAGCCACATGGCCACGGCCGCCGCCACGAACACCGACGAGTAGATACCGAAGCAGATACCGATCGTCAGCGCCACGGCGAAGTAGTGCAGCGTGGGGCCGCCCAGGAACAGCATCGACAGCACCATCATCTGGGTGCAGCCGTGGGTGATGATGGTACGCGAGATGGTGCTGGTGATGGCGTTGTCGATCACCTCATGCACCGACATCTTGCGCTGCTTGCGGAAGTTCTCGCGGATACGGTCGAAGATCACCACCGATTCGTTGACCGAGTAACCGAGCACGGCCAGCACGGCGGCCAGCACCGTCAGCGAGAATTCCCACTGGAAGAAGGCGAAGAAGCCCAGGATGATGACCACGTCGTGCAGGTTGGCGATGATGGCCGCGACGCCGAACTTCCACTCGAAGCGGAAGGCCAGGTAGATGACGATGCCCAGCACCACCATCCCCAGGGCCATCAGGCCGCCATGCACCAGTTCCTCGCCGACCTGGGGGCCGACGAACTCGGTGCGCCGCAGCGTCACCTCGGGGTCCTGGCTTTTCAGCGCGGCCAGCACCGCCAGCGAGAACTCCCACTGGAAGAAGGCGAAGAAACCCAGGATGATCACCACGTCGTGCAGGTTGGCGATGATGGCCGCCACCGCGAACTTCCACTCGAAGCGGATGGCCAGGTAGATCATCACGCCGATCACCACCATGGCCAGCGCGTTCATGCCGTTCTGGGCCAGCTCGTCGCCGACCTGCGGGCCGACGAATTCCACCTTCTGCAGCGATACCGTTTCGGCGCCGGCGGCGTCCACGCAGGCCGTTTTGGTCACTTGCTCGCCCTTGGGGCTGACGCTGTCGATCTGCTTGAGCGTGCCCTGCTCGGCCTTGCACAGGCCATCGAACACCAGCTGCGAGGCGGCGTTGCCGGTCACGGTCTTGATCACCGGCAGGCGCAGCATGACATCGTGCGCGGTGCCGAAGCTGGTCACTTCCGGCTGCTCATAGCCGACTTTTTCCAGCGTGTGGCGGATGCTCTCCAGGTTGGCCGGCTTGGCATACTTCAGTTCCATCACGGTACCGCCCGTGAATTCGACCGAGAAATGCAAGCCCTTGTGGAACAGGAAGAACACGGCAGCCACGAAGGTCAGCGCCGAGATGGCGTTGAACACCAGCGCGTGGCGCATGAACGGTATGTCTTTTTTGATGCGGAAAAATTCCATGAAATCCTCTGAGGTTGGAGCCCGTCCCGCCTGAGCGGGACGGTGAACTTATTTCGACAGGCCGGGCACCCACACGGTGCCGATGGCGATCGATTGCAGTTTCTTCTTGCGGCCATACCACAGGTTGACCACGCCGCGCGACATGAACACGGCCGAGAACATGGACGTCAGAATGCCCAGGCAGTGCACCACGGCGAAGCCGCGGATGGCGCCCGAACCGAACACCCACAGCGCCAGACCGACGATCAGCGTGGTCACGTTGGAGTCCAGGATGGTGGCCCAGGCGCGGTCGAAGCCGACCGCGATGGCTTGCTGCGGCGAGGCGCCGCCGCGCAGCTCCTCGCGGATGCGTTCGTTGATCAGCACGTTGGCGTCGATCGCCATGCCGAGCGCCAGCGCGATAGCGGCGATACCGGGCAGGGTCAGCGTGGCCTGCATCAGCGACAGCAGCGCGATCAGCAGCAGCAGGTTGCAGCCCAGCGCCAGCACGCTGAAGAAGCCGAACATCATGTAGTAGGCCATCATGAACACGGCGATGGCGGCGAAGCCGTACATGGTCGAATGCAGGCCCTTGCTGATGTTCTCGGCGCCCAGTTGCGGGCCGATGGTGCGTTCCTCGATCACGTCCATCGGCGCGTACAGCGCGCCCGAGCGCAGCAGCAGCGCCAGTTCGGCCGAGTTCTCGGCGTTACCCATGCCGGTGATCTGGAAGCGGCTACCCAGTTCGCTCTGGATGGTGGCCACCGACAGCACTTCCGGCTTGCCCTTCTCGAACAGCACGATGGCCATGCGCTTGCCGACGCGCTCGCGGGTGGCGTCGCGCATCTTGCGGCCGCCGTCGCCGTTCAGGTCGATGCCCACGGCCGGTTGCTGGTTCTGGTCGAAGCTGGCGGTGGCGCTGGAGATGTAGTCGCCGGTCAGCACCACGTCCTTGCTCAGCACCACGGGCACGCCTTTGCCGACCGTGAACAGCTCGGAGTTGAAGGGAATGGCGGCCGTCAGTTCGGTGCCGGGGGTGATGGTGTCGTCCACCATGCGCACTTCCAGCGTGGCGGTGCGGCCGATCACGGCCTTGGCGCGCGCCACGTCCTGCACGCCGGGCAGCTGCACCACGATGCGGTCCGGGCCCTGCTGCTGGATGATGGGTTCGGCCACGCCCAGCTCGTTGACGCGCTTGGACAGGGTAGAGATGTTCTGCTTGACGCCTTCCTCGATGGTCTGCTTGAGCGCGGCCGGCTTGAGGCTGACGATCAGCTTCAGGTCGGCGCCGGCGCCCGCGTCCACCAGCGACAGGTCGCCCATGGACGACGACAGCTCGTCGCGCGCCTTGGCGCGGGTGGCTTCGTCGCGGAATTTGATCTCGATGGTGTCGCCCACGCGGTCGATACCGGCGTGGCGCACGTTCTTGTCACGCAGCAGGCTGCGGGCCGAAGCCTGGATGCCTTGCACGCGCTTGGTCAGGGCCGCCTTCACATCCACCTGCATCAGGAAGTGCACGCCGCCGCGCAAGTCCAGGCCCAGGTACATGGGCAGGGCGCGCAGGCTTTGCATCCATTTCGGGGTGTTGGGCTGCAGGTTCAGCGCCACCAGGTAGGTCGGATCGGCCGGATCGGCGTTCAGGTCCTTTTCCAGCACGGCCTTGGCCTTGAACTGGGTGTCGGTGTCGGCGAAGCGGGCACGCACGGAGGCATAGGTGCCGGTGCCGTCGAAGCTCACGCCCTCCACCGCCAGGTTTTCCTTGCGCAGCACGGCTTCCACCTGGGCGGCCATCTCGCCCGTCATCTTGACGGTGGACTTGCCGCTGGTGACTTGCACGGCCGGCGATTCGCCGAAGTAGTTAGGCGCCGTGTACAGCGCGCCCAACAGGATGGCGATGCCGATGACGATGTATTTCCAGACAGGATAGCGATTCATATTATTCAGCGATCAATGTTAGGCGTCGGATGCGACCCAAGGTCGAGCCAGGGTCGAGCCAAATGCGCGAGCCAGATGCGGACGGCGGCGCGCTTCTGGCGCGGCGCCGCCCATGGCCAGGGCCAGTGTTACAGCGCCTTCAGCGTGCCCTTCGGCAGCAGCACGGTGACGGACTGCTTCTGCACCACGATCTCGGTGCCGCTGGACACTTCCAGCGTCACATAGGCGTCCGACACCTTGGCCACCTTGCCCAGCAGGCCGCCGGCCGTGACCACTTCGTCGCCCTTGGCCAGCGCGTCCATCATGGCCTTCTGTTCCTTGGCCCGTTTCTGCTGGGGGCGGATCATCAGGAAATACATGGCCACGAACATCAGGATCAGCGGCAGGAAGCTGGTCAGGTTGCCACCGAGGCCGAGCGCGTCGCCGGCCGATTGTGCGTAAGCGTTGGAAATGAACACTGCGTACTCCGTTTATAAGTTAGAAAAAATAGCGCTGTATTCTAGCACTGGCGGGAAGGCGTCAACCCTCCCGGTATGTGGGTGGCATGCATCTTTTTACAAGATTGCAACGGGCCACCGCCGTTTTACACGCCGCGCGCCCGTTCCGCGTGGAATTGCAGGGTCCACGCATGGAAGCGGTCCTCGTCCAGCGCATCGCGCATCTGCTGCATGATGTCGAGGTAGTAATGCAGGTTGTGGATGGTGTTCAGGCGCGCCCCCAGGATTTCCTGGGTGCGGTGCAGGTGATGCAGGTAGGCGCGCGAGAAGTTGCGGCAGGCGTAGCAGCCGCAGGTTTCGTCCAGCGGCGCCTTGTCATCCTTGTAACGGGCGTTCTTGATCTTGATGTCGCCGTAGCGGGTGAAGATCCAGCCGTTGCGGGCGTTGCGGGTCGGCATCACGCAGTCGAACATGTCGACCCCGTTCGAGACGCCGGCCACCAGGTCTTCCGGCGTGCCCACGCCCATCAGGTAGTGCGGCTTGTTGGCCGGCAGGCGCGGACCGACGTGGGCCAGCACGCGCATCATGTCTTCCTTCGGCTCGCCCACGGACAGGCCGCCGATGGCCAGGCCGGGGAAATCGATTTCCTCGAGCTTGGCCAGCGATTCGTCGCGCAGGGTCTCGAACATGCCGCCCTGGACGATGCCAAACAGCGCGTTCGGGTTGCCGCCGCGGTGGAACTCGTCGTGCGAGCGCTGGGCCCAGCGCAGCGACATGCGCATCGACTTGGCCGCCTCGTCCAGCGTGGCCGGCCGGCCGGCGATTTCATAGGGCGTGCACTCGTCGAACTGCATCACGATGTCGGAATTGAGCACGCGCTGGATCTGCATCGACACTTCGGGCGACAGGAACAGCTTGTCGCCGTTGATGGGCGAATTGAAATGCACGCCCTCCTCCGTGATCTTGCGCATCTCGCCCAGCGAGAACACCTGGAAGCCGCCCGAATCGGTCAGGATGGGCTTGTCCCAGCCCATGAAGTCGTGCAGGCCGCCGAACTTGGCCATCACGTCGTTGCCGGGGCGCAGCCACAGGTGGAAGGTGTTGCCGAGGATGATCTGGGCGCCGATTTCCTTCAGCTCCAGCGGCGACATGGCCTTGACGGAGCCGTAGGTACCGACCGGCATGAAGATCGGGGTCTGCACTTCGCCGTGGTTCAGTTTCACGGTGCCGCGGCGGGCCTTGGTCAGGCCGCTGCTGTCGGTCTTGATGAGTTTAAATTCCAGCATGGAGGGTTCTTTCAGTTAAATCCGGGGCGCGCGCGCCTGGGTCGTCAACAGCATGGCGTCGCCATAGCTGAAGAAGCGGTACTCGCTGGCGATGGCGTGGGCGTAGGCCGCGCGTATCTCGTCGAATCCGGCGAAGGCCGACACCAGCATCAGCAGCGTCGACTTGGGCAGGTGGAAATTGGTGATCAGGCGGGTGACGGTCTGGAACTGGTAGCCGGGCGTGATGAACAGGGCCGTGTCGGCGCTGCCCGCTTCCAGCGCGCCGCTTTGCGAAGCCGATTCCAGCGCGCGCAGGCTGGTGGTGCCCACGGCCACCACGTCGCGCCCGGCGGCGCGGGTGGCGCGCACGGCGTCCACCGTGGCCTGGGGCATGGTGTACCACTCGGTATGCATCTTGTGCTCGGACAGCACTTCCGTGCGCACCGGCTGGAAGGTGCCGGCGCCCACGTGCAACGTGACGTAGGCGAAGTTGACGCCCTTGGCCTTCAGTTTGTCGAGCAGCGGCTGGTCGAAATGTAGGCCGGCCGTGGGCGCGGCCACGGCGCCGGGCACCTTGTTGAACACGGTCTGGTAGCGCGTTTCGTCAAACGCGTCGGCCGCGTGCTCAATGTAGGGCGGCAGCGGCAGGCGGCCGTGGGCCTCGATCAGCTCGAACACGTCGGCCTCGAAATGCAGGGTGTAGAACTCGCCGGCGCGCTCGCCGACGGTGACGTCGAAGGCATCGGCCAGGCGGATCTTCACGCCGGGGCCGGGCGACTTGGAAGCGCGCACCTGGGCCAGCACGGTGCGGTTGTCGAGCACGCGCTCGACCAGCGCCTCGATCTTGCCGCCGCTGTCCTTGACGCCGAAAAAGCGCGCCTTGAGCACGCGGGTGTCGTTCATCACCAGCAGGTCGCCCGGCTGCAGCAGGTCGATGATGTCGGCGAACTGGCGGTCCACCAGCTGCGCGCCGTCCACGTGCAGCAGGCGGGAGGCGCTGCGGTCGGGCAGCGGAAACTGGGCGATGCGCTCGGGCGGCAAGTTAAAATCGAAATCGGAAAGCGAATACATGAGCAAACTTCTAGTGTGATGGAATACCGGAACTGGCCCCGTGCTTTCTGCGCAAGCCTTACAATACGGCGTTGCCGCGCGACGGCCAACCCTCTATTTTACGCTAGTACGTCCTGAAGTACCTGAATATGCCTGTTTCCAAGCCCAAGACCGCCAAGAAGACCGTCAGCCCGCAAGCCCGGCTGGCCAAGCTGGGCCTGCACACGGACATGGACCTGGTGCTGCACCTGCCCATGCGCTACGAGGACGAGACCCAGGTGGTGACGATCCGCGAAGCCTGCCTTCATGGCGGCGAGTCGTCCCAGGTCGAGGGGGTGGTGGTCAAGAATGAAATCGCCTACAAGCCACGGCGCCAGCTGCTGGTCCATATCGCCGACGAGACGGGCGACCTGCAACTGCGCTTCATGAACTTCTACGGCAGCCAGGTCAAGCAACTGGCCGAGGGCACGCGGGTGCGCGCGCGCGGGGAACTCAAACATGGCTTCTTCGGCGCCGAGATGGTGCACCCCACGTACAAGGTGGTCAACGAGGGCGCGCCGCTGCCCACCTCGCTCACGCCCGTCTACCCGGCCGGCGAGGGCTTGTCCCAGCCCGTGCTGCGGCGCGCGATCGGCGACGCCATGAAGCGCGTCGACTGGACCGATACCCTGCCGGCGGAACTGATCGACAGCATGCGGCTCACCAATTTCGAACCGGCCGTCAAGCTGCTGCACTATCCGCCCCAGCAGGTGGACGAACACGCGCTGGCCGACCGCTCGCATCCGGCCTGGGTGCGCATGAAGTTCGATGAACTGCTGGCCCAGCAACTGTCGCTGAAACGGGCCCAGCGCGCGCGCCGCGCCAAGGGCGCGGCGGCGCTCAAGGTGGTGGGCGATTTGTCGGCCCGCTTCGAGGCGGCGCTGCCGTTCAAGCTGACGGGCGCCCAGCAGCGCGTGCTCAACGAGATCCGCGCCGACCTGCGCCACCCCTACCCCATGCAGCGCCTGCTGCAGGGCGACGTGGGCAGCGGCAAGACCGTGGTATCGGCGCTGGCCGCCACCCAGGCCATCGACAGCGGCTTCCAGGCAGCCCTGATGGCGCCTACGGAAATCCTGGCCGACCAGCACTTCCGCAAGATCGCGGCCTGGCTGGAACCGCTGGGCGTGAAAGTGGCATGGCTGACGGGCAGCCTGAAGAAGAAGGATAAACTGGCCGCCACCGCCCTGATCGAATCGGGCGAAGCGCAACTGGTGATCGGCACCCACGCCCTGATCCAGGATGGCGTGAACTTCGCCAACCTGGGCCTGGTGATCGTGGACGAACAGCACCGCTTCGGCGTGGGCCAGCGCCTGACCTTGCGCAACAAGGGCAACGAGGGCGCCATCCCGCACCAGCTGATGATGTCGGCCACGCCGATTCCGCGCACGCTGGCCATGACCTACTACGCCGACCTGGAAGTGTCGGTAATCGACGAACTGCCGCCGGGCCGCAGCCCCATCGTCACGCGGGCCGTGGACCAGAACCGGCGCGACGAGGTGATCGCGCGCGTGCACGCGGCCGCGCTGGAAGGCCGGCAGGTCTATTGGGTCTGCCCGCTGATCGAGGAATCGGAAGCGCTGCAACTGCAAACGGCGACCGACACCCACGCCCTGCTGGCCGAAGCCCTGCCGGACCTGAACGTGGGCCTGGTGCATGGGCGTTTGAAACCGGCCGAGAAGCAGGAAGTGATGGACGCCT
The DNA here is from genome assembly GCA_035254005.1 of Burkholderiaceae bacterium. Lineage (GTDB taxonomy): Bacteria > Pseudomonadota > Gammaproteobacteria > Burkholderiales > Burkholderiaceae_D > Rugamonas. The sequence goes on from DATFBD010000146.1 coordinate 31,114, forward strand.
TCAGCGCCGGCCAGATGCACGTGCTGGTGGCCACCACCGTGATCGAGGTGGGCGTGGACGTGCCCAATGCCTCGCTGATGGTGATCGAACATGCCGAACGTTTCGGCCTGTCGCAGCTGCACCAGTTGCGCGGCCGGGTGGGACGCGGTTCGGCCGCCAGCGTATGCCTGCTGCTGTACCAAAGCCCGCTGGGCGGGGTGGCGCGCCAGCGCCTGATGACGATGCGCGAGACGACCGATGGTTTCGAGATCGCCAGGCGCGACCTGGAGATACGCGGCCCCGGCGAATTCCTCGGTGCGCGCCAGTCCGGCCAGGCCATGCTGCGCTTTGCCGACCTGGAGACGGACGGCTGGCTGGTCGATCAGGCGCGCGACGTGGCGCACGACCTGCTGCACGCGCCCGAGAAGGCGGCCACGGTGGAAGCCCACCTGGCCCGCTGGCTGGGCGGGCGCGAGGAATTCCTCAAGGTCTGAGCGAACCGCGGCGCGGACATAAGGGTCAGACCCTGGGGTCTGACCCTGGGTTGCGCATTGGCTGCCCTGCCGCCTGACGAACCACCGCATAGGGCAAGGGTCAGACCCCAGGGTCTGCCCCTGAAGGTGGCATCGCCGACCTCAAAAACACATATACAGCCGGGTGGCCATGTCCAGCATGAAGTCCGGCTTGAGATAGGCGGCGAACACCAGCGCCAGCACGACGGCCAGCGCCAGCCGCATCAGCCAGGGCTTCAGCCGTGGCTTCAGCCACCTCGTCATGCCGGCTGCAACTGCGCCCGCGCCAGCGGACGCTCGTTGATGGGCAGGTTGACCAGCGCCGCCATCACGCCGAGCGCGATAGCGATCCCCCACACCACGTCGTAGCTGCCCTGGCGTGCGAACAAATAGCCGCCCAGCCACACGCCGAGGAAGCTGCCCACCTGGTGCGAGAAGAACACCACGCCGGCCAGCATCGACATGTGCTTGACGCCGAAGATGCCAGCAATGATGCCATTGGTGAGCGGCACGGTGGACAGCCAGATCATGCCCATGGCCGCCGCGAACGCGTACACCGTCCACTGCGACAACGGCGCCAGCAGGAACAGGCTGATGAACACGGAACGCGAGAAGTAGATCGCCGCCAGCAGCATGCGCTTGGGCAGGCGCCCACCGAGCTTGCCCGCGAAGTAGGAACCGAAGATGTTGAACAGGCCGATCAAGGCCAGCGCCGTCATGGCCACCTTCGGATTGGCGATGCCCTTGTCCGCCAGGTACACGGCCAGGTGCGCGCCGATGAACACCACCTGGAAGCCGCACACGAAATAGCCGGCCACCAGGAACAGGAAGGAACGGTTGCCCAGCGCCTCGCGCAGCGCTTCACCCGCGCTCTGCTGCGGTCCGTGGCTGTGGCTTACCTCCGGCTCGCGCAGGTAGAACGACATGGGAACCATCGCCACGATCACCAGCGCGGCCAGCAGGTAGAAGGCATTCTGCCAGCCGGCCGACGAGATCAATTGCTGCGCGACGGGCAGCATGAAGAACTGCCCGAACGAGCTGCAGGCGCCGGACACGCCAAACGCCCACGAGCGCTTTTCGACCGGCGCCACGCGGCCGATGATGCCGCTGACGGCGCCGAACGCGGTGCACGACAGGCCCAGGCCGATGAACACGCCCGAACCCAGCACGAACAGGGTGGCGTCGTTCACCACCGCCATCCACACCAGTCCCAGCATGTAGCTGATGGCGCCCACCAGCACCACGCGCATGGTGCCGAAGCGGTCGGCAGCCATGCCAGCGAACGGCCCGAACGCGCCCCACATCAGGTTCTGCAGCGCCATCGCCAGCGAATAGGTTTCCCGGGTCCAGCCGTGGGCTTGCGAAATGGGCTGCATCCAGAGACCAAAGCCATGCCGCACGCCCATCGCGAGGGTGAGGACAACGCCGCTGGCCACCAGGACGGATTTGAGCGACGGGGCGGGGGAAGTGGTGATCATGTCTGAACTCTTTTTGCTGTTGTGTTGTGGGTGTGCTTTATTGGTCGGCGCCGTAGCGCAGGCCGATCTGGTCCCGGATCGTGTCGAGCACGCCCATGATGGCCAGCGTTTCCTCGTGCGGCATGACGGGGCTTTCGATCAGGCCCATCCGCAGGCAGCGCACCACTTCCTGCGCCTCGTGCGTGTAGCCGTTGCCGCTGTGGGGAATGGTGAGCGTGCGCTCGCTGCGCGCCACGCCATCCACCAGCGTGACGGAGATTTTCTCGGTGTTGTAGAAGCGGTCATGCAAGCGCACGAAGCCCTTGTCGCCAGAGATAGTCAGCTCGGTCGGCGTGCGTGCGCGCAGGCTGCAACTGCACGAGGACATGCCGCCGCCCTCGTGCATCAGCGTGAACATGGTTTGCAGGTCGATGCCGGTGGTGGCCATCTGGGCCTGCGCCTGCACTGCCGCCACTTCGCCCAGGAAGAAGGAAGCCATCGACAGCGGGTAGATGCCGATGTCGAGCAGCGCGCCGCCACCGAGCGCCGGGTTGAGCAGCCGGTGCTGCGGGCCGACGGCGGCGGCAAAGCCGAAATCGGCGCTGACATGGGTAGCGGTGCCGATCTCGCCACTGTCGACGATGCGCCTGGCCTCGGCCACGGCCGGCAGGAAGCGGGTCCACATGGCTTCCATGACGAACAGGCGCTTGCGGCGCGCCAGCGCGATGATGTCCTCGGCCTGCCGGCGGTTCATGGTGAACGATTTTTCGACCAGCAGGGCTTTGCCGCCGTGCAGGCACATCATGGCGTTCTCATGGTGCATGGGATGCGGGGTGCCGATATAGACCACGTCCACCTGGTCGTCGTCGGCCAGCGCCTGGTAGGAACTGTGGCAGCGTTGCACGCCGAAGCGGGCGCCGAAGGCGGCGGCGCTGTCGGCGCTGCGCGAGGCGACGGCCACCAGTTTGGCGCCCGGTGTGTCCTGCAAGGCGGTGGCGAACGCGGTCGAAATTTTGCCCGTGCCCAGGATGCCCCAGCGGATGACCTGACTCATATTCGCTTCGCTTTCCGCCGCCCTGCGGCTTGGCGGTCGTTTCAAAAAGCCCGTGGCGTCGTTGTGGCGCCTCGCCACGGTCATGTTGAAACAACCTCTTAGTTGGCCACTGTCCCCCGTTTCGGCCGGAACACCGTGGCGTCTGCATAAAATTCGTCGTCCTGCCCCGGCCACCAGTCCGGCACACCAAGCACCGGCAGCGGCGTGAAGCAGGCCGTCGTCAAGCCCTGCTGCGCCAGTTCCTGCGCCACTTTCTCGTCCAGCCAGGCGCGCCGCCCCGCATGGTCCAGCGCGAAGTAATCATCGCCGGCGACGACCACGCGGGTGTGCGCGGTAATCGCCTTGTACGGCGCCACCAGCTTCTCCATCAGCGCGTGGCCGAACAGCCAGACCTGCGCCTCCGGCCCCCAACTGGCGCGCTGCTCGACGAACGCGGCGCGCCACTGATGGTGACGCAGCGCGTCGGCCAGCGCATGCCCGGCGGCGCTGTCGCGCACCACCAGCAAGGCGGCGTTCTCGTCGAACAGCGTGGCCGCGTCGCGGGCCGGGCCGCGCGACTTGCCGACCCCGTCACGCGCGATCTGCGCCGCCTGCAGCGCGTTCAGTTGCCGCTTGATGCGCGGGAAACTGAGCCACACGAGGGCGTTGAAAAAATCGTGCAGGTTGTCGCGCGTGGGCACGCAGCCGGTGGCGCCGATGAATTCCTCATAGGCGGTACCGTCGGGCAGCGCGCTTTGCGGCACGAACCTCAACGGCAGTCCCCGATGATTACATAAATCGAGCGCGGCTGCTCGCGCGTTGAATTTTTCGATCTCGCTGCCGGCGCCGGGCGCCAGCAGGGCCGCCGCCGCCCCTACCGTCTCATACCAGGGGCGCGGCCAGTCGATGGCGCCGAACACGCCTCAGACCATCTTCCAGTTGATGGTTTCGCCGGCGTTGAGCGGCACCACCTGCTGGTCGGCCAGCGGCAGCGTGGCCGGCAGCTCCCATGCTTCGCGCTTGAGGGTGATGGTGCCCGTGTTGCGCGGCAGGCCGTAGAAGGCCGGGCCGTTGAAGCTGGCGAAGGCTTCCAGCTTGTCGAGCGCGCCGGCCCGTTCGAACGCTTCCGCGTACAGCTCCATCGCGTGCAGCGCCGTGTAGCAACCGGCGCAGCCGCAAGCCGCTTCCTTGGCGCCCTGCGCGTGCGGCGCCGAGTCGGTACCCAGGAAGAAGCGCTCGTCGCCACTGGTGGCGGCCGTCATCAGCGCCAGGCGGTGTTCCTCGCGCTTGAGCACGGGCAGGCAGTAGTAGTGCGGACGGATGCCGCCCTTGAAAATCTCGTTGCGGTTGTACAGCAGGTGGTGGGCCGTGATGGTGGCGGCGATCGGGCCGTCCGCCTCGGCCACGTACTGGGCCGCGTCCTTGGTGGTGATGTGCTCGAACACGACGTTCAGGGCCGGGAAGTCGCGGCGCAGCGGGCGCATCACGCGCTCGATGAAGACGGCCTCGCGGTCGAACAGGTCGATGTCGGGGTCGGTCACTTCGCCGTGGACCAGGAAGGGCATGCCCACTTCCTGCATCATTTCCAGCGTCTTGTAGCAGTTGCGCAGGTCGGTCACGCCGGCGTCGGAATTGGTGGTGGCGCCGGCCGGGTACAGCTTGACGGCATGGATGAAGCCACTTTCCTGGGCCCGCACGATCTCGTCGGGCGGGGTGTTGTTGGTCAGGTAGAGCGTCATCAGCGGCTCGAATTCCATCCCCTGCGGCAGCGCGGCCAGGATGCGCTCGCGGTAGGCCAGCGCCATGGCGGTGGTGGTGACGGGCGGCTTCAGGTTGGGCATGACGATGGCGCGGCCGAACTGGCGCGCGCTGTGCGGCAGCACGCTGGCCAGCGTGGCGCCGTCGCGCAGGTGCAAATGCCAGTCGTCTGGGCGGGTGATGGTCAGGCTCTGGGGAATGTGTTCGAAATCGGACATGGCGGCGGACTCTCAAATTGCGGATTCCGACATTTTAACTGGTCGCGGCGGCGCGAGCGCGATCGCCGGGTCATGGATGGCATACCGGCGTCGAACCATAGATTGCATAATTTTCACTATTTCTTCCTATCCGATTGACCTCCTCTCTGTAATCGCGTACGGTTTCTTCACCACAGGAGATCAGGCATGAGCACGATGACAGCCAACGCGGCGCGCAAACGCCTCTGCCATTTAATCGACGAGATAGCCGCCAGCCATATCCCCATCACAATCATGGGCACGCGCAATGACGCCGTCCTGGTGTCCGCCGAAGATTGGACCGCCATTCAGGAAACGCTGCATCTGCTGTCTGTGCCCGGCATGCGCGAATCGATGCGTGCAGCCAAAGCCGAGCCACTGGCGGCATGCGTTCGGGAACTGAAGTGGTGAATTGGCAACTGTTCTACAGCAGACAGCCGTTCGGTAGGTGAAGTCTTCCCGGATGGGCAGCCCGTGCGCGCGCCGCGCATGTGGAGACCCTTTGACGGTGCGCATTAGCCAGCCACATTCAAACTGCTACCGTGACAACTCCAATTGCTAACATTCCAGGAAACTCAAGGAGCTGACATGGCAACCTCCAACAGTGGGCCGGCTATCAACAACAATCTTTCCCTCAGCGCGGAAGGTCAACGGCGGCTGCGCCGCCGCGAGTCCGTCCGGGGCTACTACAACGACGGTGGCGGAAATCGAGGAAATTGCACCTACGGCATAGGAATCCTGTTGCATCGTGGTCCCTGCACGAGCGAGGAATTGGCCCGGCCGTTGACGGCAGCTCAGATCGAATCGTCCTTCCGCGCTGCGGTTCGCGAAGCGGAACGGGCGGTTCGGCGCAATGTCAACCGGCGTCAGCTCACACAAGAGCAGTTCGACGCACTGGTCAGCTTCACCTTCAACACCGGTGCCGGACGCGCCCATCGGGTATTGCAGCGCGTGAACCAAGGCGATCTTGCCGGGGCGGCGGCAGCCATCAGAGGTTATACATTCTCATCTAGAAACGGACGCATGATACCCATGCCTGGCTTGGTCAGCCGGCGCCTTGAAGAAAGCGCACCATTCCGACCAACACGGCAGGAGTAGTTGCTTAACCTTCTATCATCGTGGCCGCCCATATCATGCCCCTGCCAACCCGAGTTCTGCTCCCGCTGCTTGTCGCTGTGCTGTCCGGCGACGCGCTGGCGGCCACAGACATACCTTACCCCAACATTTCGGTCGCCCCTGGCGATAATCCGCAACACGAAAAGTGGTATCAGCAGTGCCTGCTCGTGCGTGGCGAACAGGCGCCCGCAGCAGATCAGAGCAACGAGCATACGCACGACTGCAATGCCACCGATCTTTACTACGACGCCAGCAATTCCACCGCCCACCAATCAGCCGACTGGCGCCCGGCTCGCCAGTGCGCGTTCGCGACGCACGACTACGGTGTGCTCATGATGCTCTACGCGAATGGTGAAGGGGTGACCCGCAATCGCCGGCTGGCGACCAAGTATGCCTGCAGCCTCGACAGTGCGATTGCTGAAATGGAAGGAAGGGTACTTCGCTTGAGTGCGCCGTCCGGCAAGCGGGCCAGCGAGCATGTCGACCTGTGTGATGACATCACCAGCGGATACATGCAGGGCGTATGCGCAGCGATCCAGGAACGGCAACAGGAAAAAGATAGGACGGCACGACTGGCACGTATGGTGCAGAACTGGCGCGCTGATGAACTGCAGGCCCTGCAAGGACTCAAGGACAAGCTGTCTGATTTCGCCACCCACCGCGCGCAAGACGAAACGGATTTGAGCGGCACGGCCCGGGCAGCGCTTCAAATTGAGGCGCAATCCAGTGAATACGAACAATTCCTGCTAGACATTGCGCGTATCCGCAACTGCAAGGCCCCGCCCTACAAAGGCCAGGCGATTGCCACTTTGGATACTCGTCTGCGACAGGCACTTCAAGACATCATGAAGCAATCCGGAAAAGACGACATGCGCTTCGGCACCGTCGAGCCGCCCGGCATCGAGCGCACCCAGCAAGCATGGCTGGCATATCGGAATGCATGGGGCCAACTTGTGGCGGTCAAGTGTCCAAGTACCGATTCCCGGCCATGGCTCGCCGCCCTGACTGCGCGCCGCCTTGCACAGCTCACGGAGTATGCTGGGACGGCCGGCAAAAATCCTTAGCCATCGCTATCGGATAATCGCCACCCGCCGCTGCAACCGGCGCGCGGCCCACGACAGCAACGTGCACAGCACGAAGTACACCACCGCCACAAACGAATACATTTCCACCAGCCGCCCGTCGCGCTGGGCCACCTTGCTGGCGGCGCCGACGAAATCGGGCACCGACAGCACATACACCAGCGACACGTCCTGGAACAGCACGATGGTCTGGGTCAGCAGCACCGGCAGCATGTTGCGGAACGCCTGCGGCAGCACGATGTGCCACATGGTCTGCCCGTAGCCCAGCCCCAGCGCCTGCGCCGCCAGCACCTGCCCGCGCGGGATGGCCTGTATCCCGCCGCGCATGATCTCGCAGTAGTAGGCCGCCTGGAACAGCGTGAACGTGATCAGCGCCGACCAGAACGTGCCCACCTTGACCGGCTCCTGCGCCCCGATCAGCCACGCGGCCACATACGGCACCAGGAAGTAGAACCAGAAGATCACCAGCACCAGCGGCACGGCCCGCACCAGGTTGACGTAGCCGGCCGCCGCCAGCGCCAGCGGCCGGCGCCGCGACATGCGCCCCAGCGCCAGCAGCGTGCCCAGCGCCACGCCACCCAGCATGGCCAGCACCGTCAGCTCCAGCGTGAACGCCATCCCGACCTGGAACAGGTAGACCCAGGACCGGGCGATGACGTCGAAATCGAACTGGGCGAACATATTCAGTGCCTGCCCAAGGTGCCCGGCAGCGCCAGCCGCCGTTCCAGCCAGTGCATGGCGCCGATCACCACCAGGTTGGCCAGCACGTAGATGGCGGTGGCGGCGGAAAACGCCTCGAACACCTGGAACGAGAATTCCTGGATGGCGCGCGCGCTGGCCGTCAGTTCCATCAGGCCGATGGTGAGCGCCACGGAGCTGTTCTTGATGATGTTGAGGAATTCGCTCGTCAGCGGCGGCAGCACGATGCGCAACGCCAGCGGCAGCAGCACGTAGCGGTAGGCTTGCGGCAGCCGCAGGCCCAGCGCCAGCGCGGCCAGCCGCTGGCCGCCTGCCAGCGCCTCGATGCCGGCCGTGACCTGCACCGCCACCCGCGCCGACGTGAAAAAGCCCAGGCACACCACGGCCGTGAGGAACGGTGCATTGGGCATTGCCTTGAGCCAGTCGCCCGCCGCCTGCGGCAGCAGTTCCGGCATCACGAAGAACCACAGGAACATCTGCACCAGCAGCGGCACGTTGCGGAACAGTTCCACGTAGGCCGTGCCGAGCCGGCGCAGCCACGGCGACGGCAGCGTGCGCACGGTGCCCACGGCCAGCCCCAGCGCCAGCGCCATCACCCAGCCGCACAGCGAGGTGGCCAGCGTCCAGCCCAGGCCCGACAGCAGCGTGTCCCAGTAGGTGTGGACGCCGTCGGGTGAGAGCTCGCCGAAGATGGCCCAGTTCCAGTGGTAGTGCATGTCACTTCCTGCGGCTGGCCGCCTTCTGCGCCGCCGGCACCTCGGCATAGGCGGCCGGATCGGGCGAGTCGGTCGGCTTGGCGATCACCGCCTTGAGCTGCGGCGGCATGGGGAAGTTCAGGTTGATGTTCTTGGGCGGAATGGGGCTCTGGAACCACTTCGCGTACAGCTTGGGGTAATCGTCGGACTGGTAGAAGCGCGTGAGCGCCGCGTCCACCACCTGCTTGAAGGCCGGGTCGTCACGGCGCAGCATGATGCCGTACGGTTCCACCGACAGCGCCTCCTTCGTGATTTCGTACTCGCCCGGATTGCGCGACGTGGCCACCTGGCTGGCCAGCAGGATATCGTCGTTGGCCTCGGCCGTGGCCCGTCCCGTCTCCAGCATCAGGAACGATTCGGGATGGTCCTTGCCCACCACGATGGTCATGCCCAGCTGCTGTTCGTTGTTCAGGATCGTCATCTGCTTGAGCGTGGTGGTGCCGGCCGTGGCGACCAGCGTCTTGCCCTTCATGTCGGCCAGGCTGCGGATATGCGACGACTTCTTGGCCAGCAGCCGGTTGGCGATCACGAACATGGTGGGTGCGAACGCCACCTGCTTCTGGCGCTCGGCGTTGTTGGTGGTGGAGCCGCATTCAAGGTCGATGGTGCCGTTGGCCATCAGCGGAATGCGGTTGGCGGCCGTCACGGGGTTCATCTGCACCTTCAGCCCCGTCAGACCCAGCTGCTTCTGCACCGCCACCACCACCTTCATGCACAGGTCGACGGAATAGCCCTGGTACTGCTGCTTGTCGTCCAGGTAGGAAAACGGGATGGAGCCGTCGCGCACGCCCAGCGTGATGGTGCCGGTGCGCTTGATCTTGGCCAGCGTGCCGCCGGCTTCCTCGGCGCCGACCGGCGCCGCCAGCAGCAGGCCGGCCACACAGGCCAGGGGGATGAACAGGGAATTGCGTACGCTACTCGAACCAGCCATGATTCCTCCTTCGTCAGAAAAGATCCAACCATTACGAACGGTACTGCGCGTTACTCCTCCAGCGGATCTCAGTGAATCTCAGTGAATCTCAGTGAATAATACGCGCCAGGAAATCGCGCGCCCGTTCGGAACGGGGCGCGCCAAAGAATTCGTCCTTGCCGCAGTCCTCCAGGATGCGGCCGTGGTCCATGAATACCACGCGGTTCGCCACCCGTTTGGCAAAGCCCATCTCGTGGGTCACCACCATCATGGTCATGCCATCCTGCGCCAGGCCCACCATCACGTCCAGCACTTCGTTGATCATTTCCGGGTCCAGCGCCGACGTGGGTTCGTCGAACAGCATCGCGATCGGGTCCATGGAAAGGGCGCGGGCGATGGCCACGCGCTGCTGCTGGCCGCCCGACAGCTGGTTCGGGTACTTGTCCTGCTGCGCCAGCAGGCCAACGCGGTCCAGGTACTTCAGGCCGCGCGCCGTGGCTTCGTCCAGGCCGCGGCCCAGCACCTTGGTCTGGCCCAGCGTCAGGTTGTCGCGCACGGACAAATGGGGGAACAGCTCGAAATTCTGGAACACCATGCCGATCCGCGCCCGCAGCGCCGGCAGGTCGGTGCCGGGCGCGCCGACGGACACGCCATCCACCGTCACCGTCCCCTGCTGGAACGGCTCCAGCCCGTTGACGGTCTTGATCAGGGTCGATTTGCCGGAACCGGACGGCCCGCAGATCACCATCACATCGCCCTTGGCCACACTGGTGCTGCAATCGGTGAGCACCTGGAACTGGCCGTACCACTTACTGAGTTTGTCGATCGCTATCATGCTTTTCCGTCGCCAGAGTGGCCCAGGCGCGGCCCCGAACGGGCGCCCGCGCGCGCTTGACAGTACCCCTGCCCACAAGGATACTGCGGAACTTGCTCATAGTTTCATCAGTTTACAAGGCTGGATCGCTCGATATTCACTTCATCGATGCGGCCATTTGACGCTATTTTGCACGAGATCGCGCGGCGACAGCGACCCTGTTGCAGCGCCGGCCACGCCAGAGAGACACTACCACAGGAACTCAAACAATATGAAAAAACAAAGCCGATTGACCACCTACATCCTCGTCGGGCTGGTGCTGGGCATTTTCGCCGGCTATCTGGCCAACCTCAATCTGTCCAATCCGGCCGGATTTGCCGACATCATGTCGCTGGTGACGACCCTGTTCCTGCGCCTGATCAAAATGATCATCGCGCCGCTGGTCTTTTCCACCCTGGTGGTGGGTATCGCCCGCATGGGTGATGCCAGCGAAGTGGGTCGTATCGGTATTAAGACGCTGGGCTGGTTCTTCATCGCCTCGCTCATTTCGCTGACCCTGGGCCTGGTGCTGGTCAATATGTTCCGTCCCGGCGACGCCCTGCTGGGTAACCTGCCGGCCACCACGGCCGCCAGCGGCATCACCGCCTCCGGCCTGACGCTGAAGGAATTCGTCACCCACCTGGTGCCCGCCTCCATCATCGAAGGCATGAGCAAGAACGAGATCCTGCAGATCGTGATCTTCTCGCTGTTCTTTGGTTCGGCCGCCGCCGCCGTCGGCGAAAAATCGGCGCCCATGATCGACGCGCTGGACGGCGTGGCGCACGTGATGCTGAAGGTGACGGGCTACGTGATGAAGTTCGCACCGTTCGCCGTGTTCGCGGCCGTGGCCGGCGTGATCGGCAAGAGTGGCCTGGGCGTGCTCAAGACCTATGGCGTGTTCATGTCCGAGTTCTACTTCGGTATCGCCGTGCTGTGGGCGCTGCTGATCGGCATTGGCTTCCTGTTCCTCGGCAAACGCATCGGCGGCCTGATGGCCGAAATGCGCGGCCCGGCCCTGCTGGCCTTCTCCACCGCGTCGAGCGAAGCGGCCTATCCGAAAACGCTGGAAGGCCTGGAGCGCTTCGGTGTGCGTAACCGCATCGCCGCCTTCGTGCTGCCGATCGGCTACTCGTTCAACCTGGACGGCTCGATGATGTACTGCACTTTCGCCACCGTGTTCATCGCCCAGGCTTACGGCATCGAGATGTCGCTGGGCCAGCAGATGACGATGATGATGGTGCTGATGCTGACCTCCAAGGGCATGGCCGGCGTGCCGCGCGCCTCGCTGGTGGTGATCGCCGCCACGCTGGGCCAGTTCAACATCCCGGAAGCGGGCCTGGTGCTGCTGCTCGGTATCGACCACTTCCTGGACATGGCCCGTTCCGCCACCAACGTGATCGGCAACAGCATCGCCACCGCCGTCGTCGCCAAGTGGGAAGGTGAACTGGTCGATCCGATCCGCCGCGACCTGGCCGACGCGCCGCTGCCATAACACTGGCGCCCTCGCCCAACAAAAAGGCTTCCCTCG
>DATFBD010000147.1:0-66480 GCA_035254005.1 Burkholderiaceae bacterium
CCCCCTTCAAGGGGCTGCGCACCAGCGCGCCAGCAGCGATAATGCGCATGGCGCCAGTCCGGCGCGCCTTGAAACGGAGCCCCATGCATTCGAGCATCACCCCCGGCCTGCTTATCCTGCACGGCAACCAGATGGAACAACTGCGCGCCGCCGTGTTCCAGTGGCTGCGCAACCATCCGCTGGGGCCGCTGGAACAGGACATCTTCCTGGTCCAGTCGAACGGCGTGGCCGAGTGGCTCAAGATCGCGCTGGCCGAGGAGTTGGGGGTGTGCGCCGCCACCCGCGTGGCGCTGCCGGCCCGCTTCCTGTGGGACACCTACCGTGGCATGCTGGGGCGCGAGCGGGTGCCGGCCGTGTCGGCCTTCGACAAGGGCCCGCTCACGTGGCGTCTGATGCGCCTGCTGCCCACGCTGCTGAACCAGCCCGTCTTCACCCCGCTGCGCCACTTCCTGGCGGACGGCGAAGCCGAGCGCCGCTTGCAACTGGCCGAACGGCTGGCCGACCTGTTCGACCAATACCAGGTGTACCGCGCCGACTGGCTGGAGGACTGGGCCGCCGGACGCGACCAGTTGCGCAGCGCGCGCGGCGAGCTCGCGCCGCTGCCACCGGACCAGTGCTGGCAAGGCCAGTTGTGGCGCGCCGTGATGGCCGACGTGGCGCCGGAAGAACGTGGCCTGGGCCGCGCCACCGTGCACACGGAATTCGTGCGCGCCACGGCCGCCGGCGCCGCGCCGGCCGGCCGCCTGCCGCGCCGCATTGTGCTGTTTGGCGTGTCGGCGTTGCCGTACCAGAGCCTGCAGGCGCTGGCTTCGCTGGCGCGGCACACGCAAGTGCTGCTGGCCGTGCCCAACCCATGCCAGTTCTATTGGGGCGACATCATCGAAGGACGCGACCTGCTGCGTGCCGCCCACCGCCGCCAGCAACTGCGCAACGGCCAGGACCTGGGCCAGATCCCGCTGGAAGAACTGCACGCGCACAGCCATCCGTTGCTGGCCAGCTGGGGGCGCCAGGGCCGTGATTTCATCCGCATGCTGGACGAGTTCGACGCCGAAGCGGCGGCCGCCGCCGAAGCGCAGGGCGGGGACGGCAGCGCGCCACTGCGCGTCGATCTGTTCAGCGAAGATGAAGCCGATACCTTGCTGGGCCAGGTGCAGGCGGCCGTGCGTGACCTGCTGCCGCTGTCCGAGCATCCGCATCACGCGCCGCCGGACACGGACCGCTCGATCGAATTCCACATCGCCCACAGCGTGCAGCGCGAGGTGGAGGTGCTGCACGACCAGTTGCTGGCCATGTTCGCCGCCGATGGCGAGGTGCCGCTGCGCCCGCGCGACGTGGTGGTGATGGTGCCCGACATCGACACCTGCTCGGCCGCCATCCACGCCGTATTCGCGCAGCACAAGCGCAGCGACCCGCGCTACATCCCGTTCGAGATCGCCGATGTCAAGGACCGCAGCGTCAATCCGCTGCTGGTGGCGCTGGAATGGCTGTTGCGCCTGCCGCAGCAGCGGTGCCGCCAGAGCGAGGTGCGCGACCTGCTGGACGTGCCGGCACTGGCCAAACGCTTCGGCCTGGACGCCGAAGACTTGCCCACGCTGGGCCTGTGGATCGAAGGCGCCGGCGTGCGCTGGGGCCTGGACCAGGCCCACCGCGATGGCCTGGGCCTGGGTTCGGCCGGCGAACAGAATGCCTGGATCTTCGGCGTGCGCCGCATGCTGCTCGGTTATGCGAGCGGCGACGGCGCCAGTTTCGCCGGCATCGAACCGTATGCGGAAGTGGGCGGCCTCGATGCCGCGCTGGCCGGCGCGCTGGCGCAGCTGGTGGAAGCGCTGCTGCACTGGCGCGCGCTGCTGGCCCAGTCCCGTTCCCCGGCCGACTGGGGCGTGCAGGCGCGTGCGCTGCTGGCTGCCTTCTTTGATGGCGCCGAGGAGAACGACCGCCTCACGCTGGCCCAGCTCAGCGACACGCTCAACCACTGGCTTGGCACCTGCGAGGCGGCCGGTTTCGATGAAGCGGTGCCGCTGGCCGTGCTGCGCGAAGCGTGGCTGGGCGCCCTGGACGAACCGACGCTGGACCACCAGTTTGTGTCCGGCGGCGTGACCTTCTGCACCTTGATGCCGATGCGCGCCGTGCCGTTCCGCGTGGTCTGCCTGCTGGGCATGAACGATGGCGACTTCCCGCGCCGCGCGCCCAAGGCCGATTTCGATTTGCTGGCGCAGCCGGGCATGGCCCGGCCCGGCGACCGTTCGCGCCGCGACGACGACCGCTACCTGATGCTGGAAGCCTTGCTGGCCGCGCGCGACAAGCTGTACGTGAGCTGGGTGGGCCGCAATGTGCGCGACAACAGCGAACAGCCGCCCTCGGTGCTGGTGTCGCAACTGCGCGACTACCTTGTCAACGGCTGGGGCCTGGACCTGCACGCGCGCACCACGGAACACGCGCTGCAGCCGTTCAGCCGCCGCTATTTCGAAGCGGGTGGCTTGCTCACCTATGCCGGCGAATGGCGCGCCGCCCATGCGGACAGCGCAGCACAGCAGGAAGCGGCCGAACTCCCGCCGTTCGAGATCGACGACAAATATCGGCTCAAGCTGTCCGCGCTGGCCAACTTCATGCGCCAGCCGGTGCGCTACTTCTTCCGCCAGCGGCTGGGGGTGATCTTCAGTGATGCGGCGCTGGTGGGCGAGGATGAGGAACCATTCTCACTCAACGCGCTGGAACGCTATCTGCTCGAAGACGTGATGCTCGACGACGATGGCGCCGATGTGGAACAGCTGGACCAGGTGCGCGAGCACCTGACGGTGCGCGCCGAACGGCTGGCGCGCGAAGGCGTGCTGCCGATCGGCCTGATCGGCCAGCAGTGGCAGCGCCAGCTGGTGGATGCGCTGGTGCCGGTGCGCTGCGCGTGGCTGACGCTGCGCCAGCATTATCCGCAGGCCGCACCCAAGCTGGCCGTCAGTCTGGAGCTGTCCGGCGTGCCGCTGGACGATTGGCTCGACCACCTGCGCAGCAATGGCCCCGACACCGTGTGGCTCACGCAGATGTCGTCCAAGGTAACGGAAAAGGGTGGGCAGCCGCGCGGCGACAAGCTGATTCCCATGTGGCTGCGCCAGTTGGCGGCGGCGGCGGCCGGCATGCCTGTCACCGGCTACCTGGTGGCGCGCGACGCCATCGTGATCATGGCGCCGCTGGAGCGGGACGCGGCATTGCAGACGCTGTGCGATCTGGTCACCATCTGGCGCGATGGCATGCACCGGCCCTTGCCCACCGCGTGCAAGACGGCGCTGGCGCTGCTGCAGGGGGGCGATCCGCGCGCCGTGTACGACGGCGGCTTTGACCTCGATGGCGAGCGCGCCGACCTGTGCCTGGCGCGCCTGTGGCCGGACTTCGCCGCGCTGTCGGCCGAAGAATTGTGGGCCGACTGCGCCGAAGCGCTTTATGGCCCGCTGGCCGGCTGGCTCAAGGACCACATCACGGTCGAACCGATTACGCCCGACGGGGAACACGCATGACGCAATTGCTGGCACCTTTGACTTTTCCCCTGCACGGCTCGCGCCTGATCGAGGCCAGCGCCGGCACCGGCAAGACCTGGACCATCGCCGCCTTGTATTTGCGGCTGGTGCTGGGCCACGGCGGCGACGATGGTTTTGTGCGTCCGCTGCTGCCGGCCGACATCCTGGTGATGACCTTCACGCGCGCGGCCACGCGCGAGCTGTCGAACCGCGTGCGCGAGCGGCTGGTGGAGGCGGCCGCCTATTTCCGTGGCCAGTCGGCCAGGCGCGATGACTATCTCGACGCGCTGCTCGATTCCTACCCGGACCACACGGCCCGCCAGCAAGCCGCGCACCGCCTGATGCTGGCGGCGGAAACGATGGACGAAGCGGCCATCTTCACCATCGACGCCTGGTGCCAGCGCATGTTGCGCGAGCACGCCTTCGACAGTGGCAGCCTGTTCGACGAGGAGCTGGTGAGCGACGAGCAGACCCTGTTCGACGACGCGGCCCACGACTACTGGCGCCAGCAAGTCTATCCGCTCGACGCGCACGGGCTGGAAGCGCTGCTCGCCTGCTGGGGCGACGTGGAGGCGCTCAAGAAATCGGTGCGTGAGCTGGCCAAGCGGGCCGACATCGATGGCGGCGAGGGCAGGGAAGCACTGTCCGCGCTGATCGGGCGCGGGCTGCGCGAGCAGCAGGCCGCGCTGGCGGCGCTCAAGCAGGACTGGCACGATCGGGCCAACCGCATGGAACAGTGGATCGCGGCCCAGCGCGAGGCCAGTCCCAAGTGCTTCAATGGGAACAAGATGCGGGCCAATTCGCTGGTGGCCTGGTTCGACGGGCTGCGCGCATGGGCCCAGTCGCCCCTGCAGGTCATGCCCGAGCTGTCGGAGGCGGGTTGGAAGCGGCTGACCAGCGACGGCATCGCGGACGCATTCTCCAAGGATTACGTGGCCGAGATTCCCGACGATTTCGACGCCATCGTGCCGCTGCAGCAGGCGCTGGCGGCCTTCGTTCCGCTGTCGCATGCGCTGCACCGCCACGCGGCGGCCAGCGTGGCGCGGCGCATGGCGGAACTCAAGCGGCGCAACCGCCAGTTCGGTTTCGCCGACATGCTGGACCGGCTCAACGCGGCGCTGCAGGGCGAGAACGCGGAAGCGCTGCGCAAGCGCATCACGGAACAGTACCCGGTGGCGATGGTCGATGAATTCCAGGACACCGCGCCCAACCAGTACCAGATCTTCAACCTGCTGTACCGCGTGGCCGACAACGACCGCCGCCTGGGCCTGTTCCTGATCGGCGATCCCAAGCAGTCGATCTACGGCTTCCGCGGCGCCGACATCCACAGCTACCTGGCGGCGCGGCTGGCCACCACGGGCCGCCATTACCAGTTGGGCACCAACTTCCGCTCCACGGCCGGCGTGGTCGAAGCCGTCAACCGCCTGTTCCTGCACGCGGAAGGCGATGGCGCCGCCGTTGCCGGCTTCCCGCGCGGCGCGTTCCGCTTCCGCAAGGACGGCGTCAATCCGCTGCCGTTTGACGCCGTGGGCGCGCGCGGGCGCGCGGAGCGGCTGGTCAACGTCGAAGGTGAAGTGCCGGCCATGGCCGTGTGCTGCACGGCGGCGCCGGACCTGCGCAAGGAAGGCTACCTGGATTTCTTCGCCCATCACTGCGCCGAGCATATCGTGGCCCAGTTGAACGACGAACGGGCCGGCTTCGAAGGGCCTGACGGTTTCGCCCGGCTGCAACCGGCCGACATCGCCGTGCTGGTGCGCGACCGCAAGGAGGCGGCGGCCATCCGCCGCGCGCTGCAACGGCGCAACGTGGCCAGCGTGTACCTGTCCGACAAGGATTCCGTGATCGACAGCGATGAGGCGGCCGACGTGCTGCGCTGGCTGTCGGCGCTGGCCAATCCGCTCGACGGCGCGCTGGCCCGCGCCGCCTTCGCCACCCGTACGGCCGGGCTGCCGCTGGCCGAACTGGCGCGGCTCACGTCGGACGAACTGGCGTGGGAGCAGCGGGTGGAGCAGCTCAAGGCGCTGCACATCGTCTGGCAGCGCCAGGGCGTGCTGGCCATGCTGCGCCGCTTCATCCACGAACTGGGCCTGCCGGCCGCGTTGCTGGCGCAGGCCGGCGGCGAACGGCGCCTGACCAATCTGCTGCACCTGGCCGAACTGCTGCAATCGGCCAGCCGCCAGCTCGATGGCGAGCAGGCACTGATCCGCTGGCTGGCCGAGCAGATCGACGGCGGCACGGATGGCGGCGACGAGCGTGTGCTGCGGCTGGAAAGCGATGCGGAACTGGTCAAGGTGGTCACGGTCCACAAGTCCAAGGGCCTCGAATATCCGCTGGTGTACCTGCCGTTCGCCGTCACCGCGCGCAAGGTCGAGCGGCGCAACCGCAGCTTCTTCGAATACACCGATGCCGCCGGCGTGCGCCAGATCGACCTGGCGCTGTCCGACGACGCGCTGGAAGCGGTGGAGCGGGCCCGTATCGAGGAGGATTTGCGGCTGCTGTACGTGGCCCTCACGCGCGCCCGTCATGCCTTGTGGCTGGGCGTGGCCGCGCTGGCCGGCCGCAAGGCGGGCGAGAATACCTTGCACGAATCGGCGCTCGGTTATCTGCTGACGGGCGGCGAGAGCTTGCCGGCCGACTTGCTGCTGGAACGTTGGCAGCATCTGCGCGGCGACTGTGCCGCCATCGCCGTGCGTGCACTGGCGCCGGACCGGCAGTTCACGGCGCTGAACCGGGTCGAGCTGCGTCCGCCGTTGCTGGAAACGGCGCCCTACACGGGCAGTTTCGAGCGCGACTGGTCGGTGGGCAGCTTCAGTTCGCTGGCGCGGCGCACGGGGCCGGCCGGCGTGCCGGCGCCGCGCCATGCCTTGCAGGAAAAGCTGCTGGAGTCGGAGGACAGTCCCGTCGTAATGCGCACCGAGGATGCGCCCTGGCACCGCTTCCCGCGTGGTTCCGTCCCCGGCAATTTCCTGCACGAACAGCTGGAATGGATGGGGCAAGAGGGCTTCGATGTGGTCGAGCGCGACTATTTCGACACGGCGTTGGCGCGGCGGGTGGAGCGGGCCGGCTGGAGCCACCGGCTCGACGATACCAATGCCTGGTTGCGCGCCATCGCCGGCACGCCATTGCCGGTGCTGGACGCGCCACTGTGCCGCATCGCCACCGCCTTGCCGGAAATGGAATTCTGGTTCCCCAGCGAGCGCCTCAGCTCCGGCGCGCTGGACCGGCTGTGCCGTGCGCACTTGCTGGACGGCATGCCGCGCCCGGCCCTGCCCGAGCGGCAATTGCACGGCATGTTGAAAGGTTTTACCGATTTGGTGTTTGAACATGAAAATCGTTACTGGGTGATGGATTACAAGTCCAACGCGCTGGGTGCGGGTGACGCCGCCTACCATCGCCAGGCATTGGCCGCCGGCATGGCGGAACACCGCTACGATATCCAGGGCGCGATCTACATGCTGGCGCTGCACCGGCTGTTGCGCAGCCGCCTGGGCGAAGCCTATGACCCGGCGCAACACCTGGGCGGCGCCATCTTCCTGTTCCTGCGCGGTATTGCGCATCCGCAAACCCACGGCTGCTATCTGCTGGCGCCGGACCTGGCTTTGCTGGAGGGATTGGATCAGTTGCTGAACGAAACGAATGAGCTGGAATATGACCATGATGCATGAACCGGCCTTGTTCGCCGCGCTCGACGGTTTGACGGAAACGGGCCAGTTGCGGCGCCTGAGCGGCGCTTTTGCGCGCTTTATCGGCTCCGTTGGCGGCAATACGCCGCAGTTGATGGCCGCTTGCGCCTTGCTGTCCGAACTGGAGGGGCGCGGCCACAGCTGCCTGCTGCTGGCCGATCTGGCCGCCGCGCCGGCTGCCCTGATGGGCTGGACGGAAGAGCAGTGGCAGCCGATGCGCGACGCCGTGGGCGATTGGCCGCCGAGCGTGGCAGCCTGGCGCACGCTGCTGGCCGGCGCCGATCAGGTGTGGGCTGTGGGCGACCACGATGCCCGGCAGCCGCTGGTGCTGGATGGCGAGCGGCTCTACCTGCGCCGCTATTGGCGCGACGAAACCCAGGTCGCCCATGCCGTGCGTAGCCGCGCGCTGGCCGTCCGTGCGCCGGACGTGGCCGAGGTGCGGCGCTGGCTGGACGTGCTGTTCGACCACGCGCCGCGCGAGGGCGGCGCGGACTGGCAAAAGATCGCCTGTGCCGTCGCGCTGCGCGGCCAGCTCGGCATCATCACGGGCGGCCCCGGCACGGGCAAGACTTACACGGTGGCGCGGCTGCTGGCGCTGCTGTTCGCCACCGAAGGCCAGCGCCAGGCCGGCATGCGCATCGCCATGGCTGCGCCCACTGGCAAGGCGGCGGCCCGTCTCAAGCAATCGATCGACCAGGCGCTCGACGTGCTGGCCGCCAAGGTCGGGCCGGCCCTGCCGCTGCACGATCTGGCGGCCCGCATGGGCGCGGCGCGCACCCTGCACAGCCTGCTCGGCGCGCGGCCCGACACGCGCGCGTTCCAGCATCATGCGGGCAATCCGCTGGAAGTGGACGTGCTGATCGTGGATGAAGCATCCATGATCCACCTGGAAATGATGGCCTCGCTGCTGGCCGCCTTGCCGCCCCATGCGCGCCTGATCCTGCTCGGCGACAAAGACCAGCTCGCCTCGGTCGAAGCGGGCGCCGTGCTGGGCGACCTGTGCCACCGGGCCGAGGCCGGCGCTTACGATGCGGCCACGCTGGACTATGTGGCGGCCGCCACCGGGCAAGACGTTCCCGCCATCTTCCATGGCCACGGTGGCCCGATCGCGCAACAAACGGTGATGTTGCGGCAAAGCCGGCGTTTCGGCGGCCCCATCGGCGCGCTGGCGCTGGCCGTCAACGCCGGCGACAGCGTCAAGGCGCAGGAAGTGCTGCGTGGTACGACCGACGGGACGGTGGCATGGATAGAGCCAGCCCAGCAGTCGGACGTGGTGCAACTGGCGCTGGCGGGCCGGGCCGGTGTGGGCGGCGGCTACCAGGGCTATCTGCGGATGATACGGTCCGGCGCGCCGGAAGGCGCCGGGCATGATGGCTGGGTGGTATCCGTGCTCAAGGAGTTCGAAGCGTTCCGCATCCTGTGCGCCGTGCGCGAAGGGGAGTGGGGCGTGGCCGGGCTGAATGAAGTGATCGAGCACAAGCTGGAAGCGGCCGGCCTGATCCGGCGCCGCGGCGAATGGTATGTGGGCCGTCCCGTCATGGTCACGCGCAACGATTATGGCACCGGCGTGTTCAACGGCGACATCGGCCTGACGCTGGCCGATCCGGCCCGTCCCGGTACCTTGCGGGTGTACTTCCTGGAAGGCGAGAACATCCGCAGCGTGCTGGCCACCCGCTTGCGCAACGTGGAAACGGCGTTCGCGATGACGGTGCATAAATCGCAAGGTTCTGAATTCAACCACACGGTGCTGGCCTTGCCGCGCGAGGGCGGCGGCGCACTCGCGCGCGAACTGGTCTATACCGGTATCACCCGCGCGCGCAACTATTTCACGCTGGTCTCGCCAAGTCCGCAGTTGCTGCAGGAGGCGATCAGCCAGCGTACCCAGCGCGCTTCGGGGTTGCGAGGTCTTCTAGACAACTGAACGGACAGGCCCGGCATGGCCAGCCGCGACGGGCGGCACCGACCAACCCGCGTGCACCCAAGGTGACGCGGGTTTTTCTTTGCCTTTTCCCCCTGCGTGGCGGCCGTGTTATGCCAGTTATTGGCGTAAAACGACCAATTTCTGGCATAAGATGGGTGTGCTGGCTGGCAGGCCGCCTGTGACGCGGCGGACCCATGGCTGTGCATGGTATTGATCTGGGAGAAACTAAGCGGGCATGTTGAGGCACGGCGCCGGATTGTCGTCCGGGCAATAAAAAACCGGGCCCAAGGGCCCGGTCGTCGGATGCTGCTGGCGCGTTCGCGTGCTTCAGGCGCGGCGGCGGTGGCCACTGGTATGGCCATGTTTCTTGTGGCGGGTGCTCGATGCCCGCATGACTTTGGGCTCTTCCTCTTCCGAACCGGCGATGAAGCGGCGGATGTTGAGGGCGTCCATCAGGCGGGCGGAACTGGCCTTGGCGTTCAGCAGCACCAGGGTGGCGTTCTTGCCGGCCGACTTGATGCGCATGATCAGGCAGCGGCCCGCTTCTTCCGTGTAGCCGGTCTTGGACATGCCGATATCCCAGCCCTTGGCGCCGACCAGGCGGTTGGTGTTGTGGTACTCGACCTTGCGGCCCTTGATGTTGATGACATCCTTGGCATCGGTGGTGATGCGGCGGATTTCCGGGTAGTTGGCGGCGGCCGTGGCCATCTTGACCAGGTCGGCGGCCGTCGAGCGGTTGTTCGGCGACAGGCCGGTCGGCTCCTCGATCACGGTCTGGGTCATGCCCAGCGCGTGGATCTTGGCCTTGACGGCGGCGGCGAACGCGGTCGGACCACCCGGGTAGGTGCGGGCCAGCGAGGCGGCGGCGCGGTTGTCGGACGACATCAGCGCAAGTTGCAACACGTCGCGGCGGGCGATCTCGGCACCGACCGGCACGCGCGAAGTGCTGTGCTTGAGGGTGTCGACGTCCGTCTTGTCGATGCTGATCATGGCGTCCATGTCAGGTTTCGAGTCCAGCACCACCATGGCCGTCATCAGCTTGGTCAGCGAGGCAATCGGGACTTGAACGTTGGCATTTTTTTCGAGCAGTACTTTACCGGTGTCGTTTTCGACCACCAGCACGGACTGCGAACCGAGCGGTACTGCGCATGCAGCGACAGCGAACGAACTCAGCACTACAGCAACTATTTTCTTGAGCATGTGGTTTCAGAAGGAAAGGGGAGTCTATCGGACCGCGGGCCGCGGCGCGTCGCACAACATTTCTGGCAATGTGGCAATATTTTCCTGAGGATAAACAATAACATTAAAGTGGTTTCTCGTCTATCGGACTTGGGCCATCCGGCCTCGTCGTTGACACGCGGCAGGGGCGATTGTTGTGCCGCACGCATGCGCGCCACGGCCTTGGCCGGATGGAAATGTGAGCGCTGGTGTAGAATGCCGGCCGGTTCGGCCCCTGCCGGGGGCCGTCCGCAACGGCTTTTCACGCTTGGTGTATAGTCGCTGCATGCACAGCGAAGCGCCGCAGGCACTCTTCACTTTGCTATTGAAATATTTTGTGAGCGTACATGAGTCTTGAAATTCGTCTTGCTGCTTCGACAGATGCATTTGCGGCATGCAATGTCCTGCGACGTTCTATCGCGGAATGTTGCGTCCTGGATCACAAGAACGATCCGGCCATCCTGGACGCCTGGCTGGGCAACAAGACCCCGCAAATGGTGGCGAGCTGGTTCAGTTCGCCCACCAATTTTTCGCTGGTGGCCGTGGAAGACGGCGTGGTGGTCGGGGTGGCCCTGCTGACGGCGGCCGGCAAGCTGGCGCTGTGCTACCTGTTGCCCGAAGCGCGCAGCAAGGGCGCCGGCAAGGCCCTGCTGGCGCGCGTGGAACAGCAGGCCTGCAGCTGGGGCGTCAAGGCCCTGCAATTGCACAGCACGGCGACGGGCGAGGGCTTTTTCGCCAGCCAGGGCTATATCCACTCGGGCAAAGTCCGTTCGCCGTATGGGGTGGAAACGATCTTCTTCTGGAAACAACTGGGCGAAGGGACGCCGAACGCCGGGCGCAAACGCTTCTGCAACTGCAATAACAGCTAGTCTTCCACGCGCGGCGGCGGCAGCGGCAAGGTCAGGTCGACGGCGGTGCCTGGCTGCAAGCCGTAAATGGCCAGCGTCGCACCGATGCGCTGGGCGCGCAGCCGCATATTGCCCAGGCCATGTCCGTGGCTGGCCGCTTCGGCGTCGAATCCACACCCATCGTCGTGTATCTGGGCCGAAAACTGCTCCGGTGTGAAATACAGGTCCACCGTGACGGCCTGCGCGCGGGCGTGGCGCAGGGCGTTGGTCAGCGCTTCCTGCAGGATGCGCAGCACTTGCAGGCCATCGTGCGGGGCGATCTGCAACTGATCGGGCAGGCCATGATAGTGCCACCGCAACGGCAGGCCCACCCCCTTGAATCGGGCTTCCATGCGGAAGCGGAAGTTGCCCAGTACGGGCAGCAGATCGGGTTCGCCGGGCGACAAGGTGTCGATGGCCAGCCGCATATCGTCCAGGCATTCCTGCAGCATGGCCACGGTCTGCGCCGTGTCGGCATTTCCACCCTGCACCAGCATCAAGGTCGATACCAGCGTCGAACCGACGCCGTCGTGCAAATCCTGCATGATGCGCAAGCGTTCCTCGTTGGCCGCGTGTTCCCGCTCGAAGGCGCGCAATTGTTCCTGGTTCTTGACGCGTTCGCGCCAGAAGCGCAGCAAGGCCCAGGCCCCGCCCGTGCTCGTCAACAGGCACAGCAGCATCAGTACCGTGGCCAGCAACACTTCCTCGCGCCACTTTTGCAGGTAGTCGTCCGCGGCCAGCCCCACGCTGAAGTACAGGTTGCGCGGCAGCAGCAGCACCGGCTGGTCGAACACGCGCTGCAGCGAGATCAGGCGTTCGATGCCGTCGTAGCTGGAGTGGAACAGATAGCTGTCCGGGCGGTGGCCGGTGCGCACATATTCGCGCAGCTTGGCCGACGGGATCACCTTGCCGATCATGGCCTCGTCCTCGTTCAGCCGGGCGTAGCGGGCATAGACCAGTTCGTCCGCCGACACTAGCGTCATGGCGCCGCGCGGACCCACCTGGGTCAGCGAGAAAGCATTGCCCAGGCGGCGCAGCGGCACTTCGGAGCTGACGATGCCGTCGAAGCTGCCGTCGGCCTTGCGCAAGGCGCGCGCGAACAGCACGTACCACTGTTGCAGGGCGGGATCGCGCAACGGGCGGCTCAGCGCCAGGCCCGGCGCGGTGCTGTCGCGCAAGGCGAGGAAGTAATCCTGGTCGGCCACGTTCACGCGCGCGCCCGCTTCCAGTGGCGGGCCATAGCGCTGCCGGCCGGCCGCGTCATAGACGCGCACCGGGCGCAGCGCCGGCTGGCGGTCTTGCTGGCGCTGGAGCAGGGCGGCCAGCGGGCCAGCCGTTTGGGGATCGGGTAATTGGGCAATATCGCGCGCCAGCGCATCGAGCGCCACGTCGGTTTCCCTGATCGTGGCTGAAATGTTTTCCTTCAGCACCGTGGACAGGTTATGGGCCGTGACGGCCGCGTGTTCCTGTTGCTGGCGGTAGCTTTGCTGCAGGAACAGCAGCAGGATGGCGCCGATCACCAGGTTGAGGATAGCCACTACGCCGGCCACCTGGCGCACCAGGGCCGGACGCGAAGCCGGGGTGGCCGGCATTACAGCAAGCCCAGCGCGGTCGCTTCGTACACGGCCTCGCCGCGCGAGTGTACCGCCAGTTTCTTGTAGATGTTCTTGACGTGGCGCGCCACCGTGTGGGGCGAGATTTCATGCAACTCGCCGATTTCGATGAAGGTCAGGCCCTTGGCCAGCGCCCGCAGCACTTCCACTTCGCGCTCGGTCAGCAAGCCTTGCGCTTGCGGGTCGGCGCGGGTGCGGCTGGCGCCGGGTGCGCGGCCCTGCATGCGTTGCAGGATCTTGCGCGCGATCACGGGGCTGACCGGCGCGCCGCCATTGCGCAGGGTGCGGATGCCGTCGAGCATGTCGGCCGGGGTGCTGTCCTTGAGCAGGTAGCCGGTGGCGCCCGCTTCGATGCTGGACAGGATGTGGGCATCGTCGCCGAACACGGAGATCACCACGGCGTCGCAGTCCGGATGGCGGCGCACGGCCTGGCGGATCACATCCACGCCGTTGATGTCGGGCAGGCCCAGGTCGATCAGGTAGACGTCGGCGCGGCTGCGTTCGAGCATCGCCAGGCCGTCGCGGCCGTTCGATGCCGTGCCCACCAGGCGCATGTCGGGCGCGGCATCGACCATGGCCGCGTAGCGCCGCAGAAAGTCCCGGTTGTCTTCGATGATGGCGATCGTCGTCTGCATCTTGTCCTGCAACCTTGAAGCGTACTCAATGTCCACATGGTAGCTGATGGCTATGCCTGACTGCAACTTTGATATCGACCCCGAATGGCCGATTCCGCAAGGGAATATGCGAAAAAAGATGGGCGGCGACCCGGTGCGGTGGTTTTCCATTTCCCCCTGCTACGTTATAGTAAGCGCATTGTTTTAATAGGCAGCAATATGGTTACGCGCAGAACTTTTCTTCAGCAGGGACTGGGTCTTACGACCACTGCTTTCCTGGGGACGCCGTTGATCGGCTGTGCCGCGCGCAGCGTCACCCACACGGCCACGGCCGGCGGCAAGCCGGTCGCGCACGCGGCCCCCGCCAAGCCAGCCCGGCAGCTGGCCCAGGCGCAAGCCGAGGGCGGACCGGCCCCGCAGGCGGAACTGGAACCGCCACCCGATATCTTCGATGCCCAGGCGCTGGACCTGGAATTCTGGCTCAAGCCGCGCGTGATCGACGTGACGCGGCCGGCCAGCGGCGAGCGCGCCAAAATCCTGTACTGGAAGGACGGCGACATCATCGACTCGGCCTACCAGGAGTTGTGTCACTTGTTGCGCGATGTGAACGGCAAGGAAACGGCGCCGATCGACCCCAAGCTGTTCGAAACGCTGTGGGGCACGCAGGCCTTCGTGGCCCGCTACGGCATCGAGCAGCCACTGGAAATCCTGTCCGGCTACCGCACCGCCAGTTCCAACCGCAAGCTGATCGAGTCGGGTGTGCCGGCCGCGCGCCAGTCGCTGCACCTGGAAGGACGGGCGGCCGATATCCGCATCGCCAACCTGAACGCGGAAGTGCTGGGCGGCCTGGTGCGCAGCTTCCGCCAGGGCGGCGTGGGCTTTTACTACCGCGCCGGGCCGCGCGGCGGCTGGATCCATGCCGACACCGGGCTCAAGCGCACCTGGAAAGGCTGAGCACGCGATTCACGCGCTGGCATCACGTGCTGTAGTAGTAGGGCGGCAGCGGCACGCTGTCGTGCTGGGCCTTTTCCAGCTCGTCCAGTTTGACGGGCCGTTCCCACCAGATGCGCCAGCCCAGTTGCTGGTCGCGCTGCACGCCCGGATGGTCATGCAGGTAGCCGTCGATGAAGCGGGTGAATTCGGACTGGTAGACGGCACCGCCAGGACCGTACCAGCTGGATCGGTGTTTCATGGCATCCTCGCTCAAGCTGTCACATACCACCATGCTAGTCCTTTTTCGGCGCGGACGCCGTCCGCCATCGGTTAGACTAGCGGCAATGAACCGAACACAGGAATACCATGCAGGATGATCAGGACAGCGGCGCGGCGCCGCGCTTCAAACCGGTGCCGTGGATGGCGCTGGAAACCGCGGCCGACGTCGAGCTGTGGATAGAGGAACACAACCGCAGCATGCAGGACAACATCGGCCGCCATGAGACCGGCTACGGCGTGTGCTTCACGCTGGCCGAGGGCGGCGAGCTCTACATGCAGACCAGCGCCGATGGCGCCGTGATCCTCGACGTGACGCCGGAGGCGGCCTGGGTGGCGCCGCTGATCATGGCCGCGGCGCGGGTCGAGGCGCCGGCCGGCTCGCTGTGGGTACTGCCGGACGACAAGCTGATCCAGCTGATGATAGGCTTGAGCAACCTGATCGCCAGTTCCAGGCTGGTGGTGGGCCATCCGTTCGGCCGCCGCCGCCACTACGGCGCGCAGCGCTGATCGGCCGCCATCCTCACTAGCACCATGCGCGGGATGCTCGACAGCGCCAGGCTTCGATGTTAGGCTTGAATGGCCGGAATTTATTATCCTTATTGCATGACTTAGCCATTGCGCCCGCGCTGCGCGGAAGGGGATCATGGACGACGAATCGCAGGCGGCCGGAGGGCGGCCCCAGCCATTGGCATCCACCACGGCGGCGGCGCTGGCGCCGCTGGCCGGCATGGCCGTGCCGGTGGGCGCCAATGGCGCGTCCGCGGCACTGGCGGCACGGGCCGAGGACGGGCTGAGCCCGGAGCGCCTGCGGCTGGAGCAGGAGCATGCCTATTTCAACGATATTTATCTGCTGGCGCCGGTCGGCTATTTCGTGCTGGGGCTCGACACCACTATCCTGCAGATGAACCTGGTGGGCGCGGACTTGCTGGGCGTACCGCGCCAGAATCCCGACCGGGTCCATTTCCGCAATTTCATCAGTCCCCGCTTCATGCCCGATTTCGACCGTTTCGTGCAGGCGGCCGTCAACAGCAGCGAACCCCGGCAGTGCGACCTGCAACTGTTGCGCGCCCACGAGCAGCATGGTTTCCCCGTCACGCTGCGCGCCAGCGCCGACCTGGGCGGCCAGGCCTTGCGGGTGGTGCTGGAACTGGCCGAAGGCAAGCTGGCCGCGCTCGAACGCAGCGAGGAACGGTTCCGCCGCATCGTGCACACGGCCGAGGAGGGCATCTGGGAAATCGACGACCAGGCCCGCACCAGCTTCGTCAATCCCAAGATGGCATCCATGCTCGGCTACACCATCGAGGAAATGGTGGAGCAGCCGCTGGTGAACTTCATGGATGACGAGGGCCGCACCATCCTCGAACGCAATATCGCGCGCCGCCGCGAAGGCGTGGCCGAGCGCCATGAATTCAAGTTCCTGCGCAAGGATGGCCGCGAGCTGTGGGCCACGCTGGCCACCAATCCCATCTTCGATCCGCAAGGCCAGTACCTGGGCGCGCTGGCGCTGGTGACCGATATCACGGCGCGCCGCGAAACGTCCGAGCTGATCTGGCACCAGGCCAATTTCGATGCCCTGACGGCCTTGCCCAACCGCCATATGTTCCAGGACCGGCTGCGCCAGGAAATGAAGAAGGCCAAGCGCGAGGGCTTGTTCCTGGCCCTGCTGTTCATCGACCTCGATGGCTTCAAGCAAGTCAACGACACGCTGGGCCACGCCCAGGGCGACGCGCTGCTGGTGGAGGCGGCGCGCCGCATCGGCGCCTGCGTGCGCGCCTCCGACACCCTGGCCCGGCTCGGTGGCGATGAATTCACCATCATCCTGTCGGGGCTGGATCACGTGTCGAGCGTGGAGCGCATCGCCCAGAATATCCTGGCCAATCTGAACCAGCCGTTCCAGCTCGGTGCGCAGCAGGGCAGGGTGTCGGCCAGCGTCGGCATCGCCCTGTTCCCGTCCGACGCCGACGAGCCGGACGAGCTGCTGCGCCACGCCGACCAGGCCATGTACGCGGCCAAGCATGGCGGACGCAACCGCTACAGCTATTTCACGCCGGACTTGCAACTGGCGGCCCAGGCCCGGCTGCAAATCGTGCAAGACTTGCGGCTGGCCCAAGCCCAGGGGCAGTTCGCCCTGCATTACCAGCCCATCGTCAACCTGGCCACGGGCGCCATCGAGCGGGCCGAGGCGCTGCTGCGCTGGCACCATCCCGAGCGCGGCTTGCTGGCGCCGGCCGCGTTCCTGGCCCAGGCCGAGTCCAATGGCTTGCTGCTGGAATTGGGCGACTGGGTGTTCCGCCAGGCGGCCGCCCAGGCCCGCCAGTGGCAGGGCCAGTTCGGCAGCGGCTTCCAGATCAGCGTCAACCTGTCGCCGGGCCAGTTGCGCGGCGAAGCCGACCTGTACCAGGGCTGGCAGGACTATGTGCGGGCGCTGGGCCTGCCGCCGCGCAGCATCGTGCTGGAAATCGGCGAGGGCGTGCTGCTCGATAGCGCCAGCCCGGTGGTGGCGCGGCTGCGGGCCTTGCGCGAGATGGGCTTGCAGGTGGCGCTGGACGACTTTGGCACCGGCTACTCCTCGCTGGCCCATCTCAAGCATTTCGACATCGATTATCTCAAGCTCGACCACAGTTTCGTGCGCGAACTGGCGGCCGACACGGGCGACCTGGCCTTGTGCGAGGCGATCATCGCCATGGCCCATAAACTGGGCTTGCGGGTGGTGGCCGAAGGGGTGGAGTCGGTGCAGCAGCGCGACTTGCTGGCGTTGGCCCAGTGCGACTACGCGCAAGGCTATGTGTATGCGCCGGCGTTGCCGGCGCCCGATTTCACGGCGCTGGCCGGGCGCGGCTTGCCGCCCCCGGATCCGGCCTGATCAGCGCAGGCCCAGCAGCGAGACGACGCGCTCGCGGCTGATGCCGGCCAGGGCCGAGGTGATCGACAGCAGCGACTGGTAGCCAGGCTGGCTGGTGGTGGAGACGAAATTCTGGGCCACCTGGCCCATGCCGGCCGTGTCCGCGCCGGCCGGGGTCGCCACCTGGATCTGGCTGTCGGCCTGGCGCAGCGCGCCATTGACCGAGGCGATGGCCGCTTCCACCTGGGCCAGCGCCTGCACCACTTGCTGCAGGGTCTGGCGCAGCGCGTCCGCGTCCGAGGTTTGCCAGGTGTCCGGATCGATGGCCGGCGCTTCCGCTTCGGCCTTGACGCGGTTCAGCTGGCCGGCCGGGAAGCGGATGCCGCTGCCCTGGACCGAGAAATTGTCGCGCACATTGTTCCAGTCCGATTCCGGCGTGGAAAAGTCCAGATTGCCATCGTCGCCGACCGCCACGCGCACGCCGGCCGGGGCCAGCGCGTCGTCGAAGCGCTGGGCGATCTCGTCATCGCTCAAGCCCGCTTCCAGGCTGACCGAGCGCAAGCCCTGGGTGCCGGCGCCGACGGCGATGGCCAGCACTTCGCGGCCGCCACTGCGCAAATGGGCCAGATTCATGCCGCGCACGGAAAAATGTTGCAGCGTGGGCTTGCGGCCATAGGCCAGGCGTCCGTCCAGCGTGCCGCCGGAGGCGCTCTGGCGGGTGCGCCAGGTGTTGCTGAACTGGCGTACCCGCGCTTCGATGCTGCCGTCGCGCACCTGGTGGGCGGCCAGCTTGGCCGACAGGTCCGATTTCAGGCTGCGCAGCTGGGCCGCGCTCTGTTCCAGGAAGTCCAGCGCCTGCTGGGCGCCGGAAATGTCGCCTTGCAGCGGCTGGCTCCAGTTGGCGATGCCCTGGCGCAGCGGGGCGGCCGCCGTCGGGGTGGGGGTGACCGGGGTGGCGGTGGCCGCGCGCTCGCCGTCCAGCCCCAGCGCGGTGCCATCGGCCGGACCGGCGCCGCCGGCAGTGCCGGGGGCAATGACGGTGGGGGTGGAGGATTGAGCGATTTGCATACGATTTACAGTACGTTGAACAGGGACAGGTTGCTGACCTTGGCGTAGGCCTTGTACGACGATTGCAGCGCCAGATTATAGCCATTGAGCTCGGTGGCGGCCAGGCCGTAGTCGAGCTGGCCCAGGGTGGTCATGGCGGTCTGGTTCGACAGGCTGACGTTGGCGTGGTTGTTGTCGAGCGTGGACAGGATGTTCTGGGCCCCGCCCAGGTCGGCGATCTTGCCCGAAATCAGGTCCAGGGTGCTGCTGGTGCCGTCGAGGTTGGCGCTCAGCGCGGCCTTGAGCGAGGGCGTCGATGGCGTCACGCCCGGGGCCGACAGTTCGGCGATGGACGTGTCGAGCTGGTTCAGCAAGGTCTCCAGGCCGGAGACGTTCTCGTTGGCCACCTGCGTGATGCCGTTGCCCACCACCACCTGTTGCTGTTGCAGGTCGCCCGTGTAGGTGTAGCGCGAACCGACCGGGGCCGCCGCGTTGTAGGTGATGGCCTGGGTGTTGGTCAGCGTGCCGGAGAAGATGTAGCGGCCTTCCTGGTCCTTGGTGTTGGCGTTGTAAAACAGGCTGTCGCGCAGCGACGTCAGCGGGTTGACCATGGAACCGAGGTCGGCCGCCGCGTTGCCGCCATCGGACGCCCAGACGAGCAAGTCCTGGGCCTGGTTGATGTCGGCCGTCATCGACGTCAGATAGGTTTCGTTCTTTTCCAGCCGGATCTTGATGGCGCCGATGTTGTCGCGGTACTGGCCGACGATGGCTTCCTCGCGCGTCAGGCGCGACAGGCGCACGTTGGTGACCGGGTCGTCCGAGGGCAACTGGATCTTGTTGCCCGAGGCCATCTGGTCGGTCAGCTGGGCCAGCTTATCCTGGTTGAACTGCAAGCCCCGGTTCATGGTGGCCTGGAACTGGCTGGTGGCGATGCGCATCGTAAACTCCTTAACCGAACATTTGCAAGGTGGCGTCGAACAGCGAGTTGGCGACGGAAATCACCTTCATGTTGGCCTGGTACATATTCTGGTATTCCACCAGGTTGATCGCTTCCTCGTCCGAATTGACGGCGCTGGTGGACTTCCAGTCGTCCTCGGCCTGCTGGCGGATGGTGGTGGCCGTGTTGAGCAGCGACTGGTTCTGGCCGCTGTCGATGCCGAGCTTGCCCACCAGCTGGGTGTCGGCGTCGCCCAGCAGCACGGTGCCGATCGAGGTCAGGTTGACGGTCTGGTTCTTGATATCGATCAGTTGCTGCAGGTTGCCGCTGTCGCCGGGCGCGCCGGTGGCCGAGAACGCCAGGTCGGCGGCCTGGATGCCCGGCGTCGTCTCCAGCAGGCCGGTGGCGCTGGCCGGGTTGTACACCAGCAGCGGCGTGCCCGGCGTGTTGCCGTTGGCGTCGGTGCCGGCCGCCAGCTGGGTGTTGACCTTGCTGGCCAGCTGGTTGGCCAGGTCGGCGATCGATTGCTGCAAGGGCTTGAGGGTGTTGGTGGCATAGTCGCTCAGGCCGCCCAGCTGGCCGCCCACCTTGGTGTCGTCGAGCTTGAACTGGGTATTGGCGAAGGCCAGCGTCAATACCGGGGAGCCGCTGGTGGTGTCGAAGCTCATGGTGCCGGCGATGTTGCCCGCCACCAGTGGCTGGCCGCCCTTGAGCGACACGCTGCGGCTGCCGTCGGGATTATCGTTCACTTCCAGCGCCACCTGGTTGGCCAGGCCGTCGATCAGCTGGTCGCGCTTGTCGACCAGGGCCGAGGTGTTGGTGCCCATCACGCCCACGGCCGCGATCTGCTGGTTGAGCGAGGCGATGCCGGCCAGCGTCGAGTTAATCTGGGGCAGGATGGCGTCGCGCTGCTGCTGGATCGAGATCAGCTGGTTGGCCGTCACGTTGTAGATGCTGTTGATGTGTTGCGACATGGCGCCGGCCGCCGTCACCACCTGCTGGCGCAGCGGGGTCGAAGTGGGATCGACGCCGGCCGCGTTGAGGGCCTTGAAGAACTGGTCGACGCCGGCGCTGATGCTCGACAGGCTGTCGTTCATCACCCGCTCCATCTGGGTCAGGTAGGGCTGGGTCTGGGTATGGCGGCCCAGGTCGGAATTGGCGCGCCACAATTGCTGGGTCTTGTAAGAGTCGGAAAAACGCAGCAGCGCGCTGATCTGCACGCCATTGCCGGGCAGTTTGCTGCCCGCGTCCGGCTGCACGGCCGCCAGCAGCACGCCCTGGCGCGTATAGCCCTTGGTTTGCAGGTTGGCGATGTTCTGGCTCGACGTGTTCAGTGCGGCCTGGGCCGCCAGCGCGCCGGTCAGTGCGTTATAGGAGATGCTCATATTGCAAGGGTCTTTCCAGGTTGAGGCGGGGCACCCCGGCCACTGGCCGTGGCCGGTGCGCCGGGTCCGTTAACGCTACAAGGCGACCGATTATTGCCGTCGATTAAGAAAAAACGGGGAATTTTGCGGGGCTGGCTCGGCCGCGCTCGCTTGCGTGGCGGCCGGCCCGGTGCCGGGCGCGGCGGCGGGCGCAGCGGCGGGCACTGCGGCGGCGGGCGGCAGCAGCTGGCGCAGGATGGCGTCGGCGATGCCGAAGGCGCGCTGGCCGGCCATCTTGTCGGCCACCAGGTTGTCGGCCATGTCCAGCATGTCGCTGTTGATGGAATCGTGGTGCGCACCGTCATCGCCGCGCATGGCGCGCGTGCCATCGCGCATCTGGTGCAGCATGTGGCCGATGAAGAAGCTCTCGAACTTGATGGCGGCCGAGGTGGCCTTGGCGCGGTAGGCCGTGTCCGCGGGGCTTTCGCCGGGCGCCGGCGCCACGGGCGCGTCGCCCAGCTGGTCGGCCGTGCCCAGGCGCAGCAGGCTGGGGTCGAATGGTGTTTGCATGGCGTGGCTCCCGGATCAGGGTCAGATGACGACCAGTTCGCCTTCGATGGCGCCGGCCTGGTCGAGCGCCTGCAGGATGGCCATGATGTCGTCCGGCGAAGCGCCCAGGCTGTTGATGACGTCGATGATCGCTTGCAGCTTGGCGCCGGCCGGCCACTTGAACATCTGGCCCGAACCCTGGTCCACCGTCACCTGCGACTGCGGGGTGGTGGTGGTGGTGCCCTGGCTGAACGGGGCCGGCTGGCTGACCTTGGAACTTTCCGAGATCACCACCTTGAGCGAGCCATGGGTGACGGCGGCGGCCCGCACCCGCAGGCCGTCGGCGATCACCACGGTGCCGGTGCGCGAATTGAACACCACCTTGGGCACATCGTCGCCCACGTCCACTGACAAGCCTTCGAGCTTGGCCATGAAGGCCACGCGCTGGGTCGGATTGGCCGGCGCCACCACGTCGATCGAGGTGGCGTCGCTGGTGGTGGCGATGTCGCCAAAGCGCTTGTTGATGGCGTCGACGATGTTGATGGCGGTCTGGAACTGCGGGTGGCGCAGCGACAGGCGCACCGTGGGCTTGGTGGCGAAGTCGGTGCTGATCTCGCGCTCGATGGTGGCGCCGCTGGGGATGCGGCCCGAGGTCGGGGTGTTGACGGTGACCGACGAGCCGCTCTTGCCGGTGGCGTTCAGGCCGCCGACCACCAGGTTGCCCTGGGCCAGCGCATAGACTTCATTGTCGGCCGCGCGCAGCGGCGTCAGCAGCAGGGCGCCGCCGCGCAGGCTCTTGGCGTCACCCATCGAGGACACGGTGACGTCGATATTCTGGCCGCGCCGGTAACCGGGCGGGAACACGGCGCTGACCATGACCGTGGCCACGTTCTTGCTTTTCGCATCGGTGCCGTCGGGCACCTTGACGCCGAACTGCTTGAGCATGTTGATCACGGACTGGCTGGCGAACTTGACCTGGGTCGAGTCGCCGCTGCCGTTCAAGCCCACCACCAGGCCGTAGCCCACCAGCGGATTGTCGCGCACGCCTTCGATGCTGACCAGGTTGCGCAGTACCTGGGCCGCTTGGGCTGGCATGGCGGCGCCCAGCACGGCGCACAGGAAGAGGGTGAGGGTGGAGCGGAATGTCATGGCGGCGGCCTCAGAAAGGCATCAGGGGACCGTTGAAGAAGCGGGTCAGCCAGCCCGGGGTCTGGCTGTCGGCCAGCGTGCCCTGGGCGGAATAGGCGATACGGGCGTTGGCGATGCGCTGCGACGAGACCTGGTTGTCGGCGTCGATGTCGGCCGCGCGCAGGTAGCCGCGCAGGCGCACGAATTCCTCGCCCTGGTTCAGGGTCAGGCTTTTCTCGCCAGCCACGCGCAGCAAGCCGTTGGGCAGCACTTCCTGCACGATCACGGTGATGGCGCCGGTCAGCGCGTTCTGCTGGGTGCTGGTGGCGTCGCCGGCGAACGAACGCTGGGCCGCCGTGTCCAGGCCCAGCTTGGGCAGCGTCTTGCCCAGCACGCTGGGCGCGGTCACGCTGGCCGCGCTGTCCTTGGAGAAGCTGGTGCCGGCCTTCTTGCTGGCCTGGGTGGTTTCCTGCAAGTTCACGGTGACCACGTCGCCCACGCGGAAGGCGCGCGAGTCCGAGGTCAGCGACAGCGCCAGGTCGGGGCTGAACACGCCGCCCGAGGTGCCCTTGGGGCCGACGGCGCGCGACACGGCCGGCGGCTCGTCCATGGGGCCGGGCCGTACCGGCGGTGGCGCCAGAGCGGCGCAGCCGGCCAGGCCCAGCGCCGTGGCCAGCGCCAGGGTCCGGCCAGCGGTGGGGGCCGCGCGCCTGGCCAGCGCGCACAGCAGGGCATGCATCAGCGGGCCGCCTGCGACAGGTATTGCAGCATGTTGTCGGCCGCCGTCAGCACCTTGGTGTTCATCTCGTAGGTACGCTGGGCCGCGATCATGTCCACCATCTCCTCGACCACCTGGACGTTGGAGCCTTCCAGCGCGCCCTGCTTGAGCTTGCCCAACTGGGCTTCGCCGGGCTTGCCCTCGGTGGGCGTGCCGCTGGCGGCCGTTTCCTGGAACAGGTTCTCGCCCAGCGCCTGCAGGCCGGTCGGGTTGATGAAGCTGGTCAGGGTCAGCTGGCCCAGCTCGCTGCCGGCCGTGTTGCCGGGGATGGTGGCCGTGACCATGCCGTTCTCGCCGATGGTGATGGCGGTGGCGTTCGAAGGCACCGTGATCTGCGGGATCAGCGGCAAGCCGTGGGCGTTGACCAGGATGCCGTTGGCGTCCACCTGCAGCTGGCCGGCGCGGGTGTAGGCCGTCTCGCCGTTGGGGCGGCGCACCGACAGGAAACCGTTGCCGGTGATCGCCACGTCGAGCGCGTTGCCGGTCGTTTGCAGGCTGCCCGTGGTGAACACTTTCTGCGTACCCACCATGTGGGTGCCGTTGCCGAGCTGCACGCCCGATGGCGCCAGCGTGTTGTTGTCGGCGCGCTGGGTGCCGGGCTGCTGTTCGATCGAGTAGAACAGGTCCTCGAACATCACGCGGTCCTTCTTGAAGCCGACCGTGTTGGCGTTGGCCAGGTTGTTGGCGATCGCCTGCAGTTTTTCATCCTGGGCCTGGACCCCGGTCTTGCTGATCCACATTGCTGGATTCATGTTCTTCCCCTGTCTTGGTTAAGCGCCGACCAGCTTGTTGCCGGACTGGACGTTGGTGTCGGCCGCCGTCAGCAGTTTCATCTGCAATTCGAAGGTGCGGTTCAGGCTCATGGTGGCCACCATTTCCTCCACGGCCGACACGTTGCTGCCTTCCAGGTGGCCGGAGCGCACCAGCACGGTCGGATCGGTGGGCAGCGGCTGGCCGTTGCGCGCCACCAGCAGGCCGGACTCGTTCTTGGTCAGTTCCGAGCCTTCGGCCTTGACCAGCTTGAGCTTGTCGATGGTTTGCATGATGGCCGTGCCGGGGCTCTGGATCGACACCGTGCCATCCTGGCCGATGGCGATCTTGGTGTACTCGGGCACGGTGATCGGTCCCCCTTCGCCGAGGATGGGGTTGCCGTTCACCTTGAGCGTGCCATCGGCGTCCAGCGTGATGGCGCCGGCGCGCGTGTAGCCTTCGCCGGTGGGGCCCTGGACGGTGAAATAGCCGTTGCCGCTGATGGCCACGTCCAGCTCGCGGCCGGTGGCCTTGACGCTGCCGGGACGCACCGAGACGGCGTTGGCCTGCAGCTGCGACATGTGGCGGTCGTCGTAGCCATAGCCCGACAGCGACTGGGCCGTGGCCAGCTCCATGTTGGCGCGAAAGCCGCCGGTGTCCATGTTGGCCAGGTTGTTGGCGTGAACCTGTTGTCCGCGCAGGGCCCGTTCGGCCCCGCTCATGGCGGTGTAGATCAGGGCATCCATGGCGGCCTCAGACTGCCTGCATCAGCGATTGCATCATGGTCGATTCCGTCTGGATCACCTTGGAATTGGCCTGGTAGTTGCGCTGCGAGGTCATCAGGCCCACCAGTTCCGAGGTGATGTCCACGTTCGACTGTTCCAGCGAGCTGGTGTTGAGCGAACCGGCCATGCCGCTGCCGGCCGTGGTCACCAGCGGCGTGCCGGAATTGCTCGACTCGATCCAGCTGGTGTCGCTGACGGAGGTCAGCGCGCCCTCGTCGGGGAAGGTGGCGATGGCGATCTTGCCCACCGACTGTTTCTGGCCATTGGTGTACTTGGCGATCACCGAGCCATCGGTGGCCAGGTCGACCCCGGCGAACACGCCCGAGGCGTAGCCGTCCACGGCGTTGGTGGAGGTGGTGGCCTCGCCGGCGAACATGGTGGTGCCGGTGTAGTCGACGGCCAGCTTGTTGAAGGTGGCGCCGCTGGCCGGCTGGTTGGCAAAGCCGGGCAGGTTCAGCGTGACGACGTTGGCCGGCGGGCCGGCCGGCGCCACCATTTGCCCGGTGGCGGCGCTGAAGCTCAGCGTGGTGGCCGAGGCGGCGTCTTCCGTGCCGTCGAGCACGTAATGGACGGTGACGTTCTGATTGCCGCCACCGGGCGCGGCCGCGACGAAATACTGGGTCAGCGTGTGCTGGGTGCCCAGCGAGTCGTAGACGATGGACGTCTTGGACATGTTGAAGGTGGTCGGGTCGGGCGGGGTGGTGGGCGTGACCGGGGCGGCCGGGATGGGGCCGAAGGCGCCGCCGGTCGGGATGGTCCAGTCGGCCGACATATTGCCCACGTAGTTCATCTTGCTCGAGGCCACGGCCGCGATCTGGCCGGTGGGGATGGCCAGGTCGCCCTGGGCGCCCAGGATGGTGCTGGGCGGCTTGAGGCCGAAGCCTTGCACGCGGCGGCCCGAGGCGTCCACCAGGAAACCGGACTTGTCGGCGTCGAAGATGCCGACCCGGGTGTACTGGGTTTCGCCCTGGGCCGTCTTGGTGACGAAGAAACCGCGGCCATTGATGGACGCGTCCAGCGAGCGGCCCGTGTTGAGCACGCCGCCCGACAGGCCGATGCTTTGGGTGACCGAACCGATCTCCGTGCCCGTAGGCTGGCTGCCCGCCACCATGGCCGAGAAGTTGGCGCGGCCGGACTTGAAGCCATAGGTGCCGGCGTTGGCGATATTGTGGCTGACGGTGTCGAGCTGCTCGTTGATGGCCTGGATGCCGGACAAGGCGATATCAAAACTCATGGCGGAGTCCTTTCTTAGAGACTGGATTGAGTGGCGGCGGCAGACTTGCCGTTGAACGCGGTGATGGCGGTGGGCGCCACGTCGCCCACGTGGGCGACGCTGATGACGATGCTGCCCGTGGGCGACAGCCGCACGCTGGTCAGGCGCCCGGCCAGGTCGATCGGCGGTACTTCCTTGGTGCTCGTTTCGACCGACATCGTGTAGGTGCCGGCCGGCAGGCCGAGCGCGGTCGGATCGATGGCGAACGGCACCGTGCCGGCCGCCTGCACGCCCAGCGTCACATTGTGCTTGTTGCCGGCCGCGTCCGTCAGTACGAGGGTGGTGCTGGTGCTGGTGCTGCCGAGCGTCATCTGGCCATGCACGGTGCTGCCGTCCAGCGTGACGGTGTTGCTGGTGGCCATCACGTCGGAACCGACCTGGGCGCCCAGGGCCAGCACTTGCATGCTTTGCAGCACGCTGGCGTTGGCGCTGGTCAGGCCAGCCAGGTTCTGCAGCGACTCGGTCTGCGACAACTGGGTCAGCTGATTGACGAACTGGGCCGGGTCGGACGGCGACAGCGGGTCCTGGTTCTTGATCTGGGCCACCAGCAGCTTGGTGAACATGTCCTTGGTCTGGGCGGCCGTGTTGCCGGTGATGCTGGCGCCGCTGGCGGCACTGGCGCCACTGGCGGCGGGATTGTTGAGGAGGCTCGTCTGCATGGCTTAACCTTCACCGAGTTTAAGGAGGGATTGCTGCATGGTGCGGATACGCCCCAGCACTTCGACATTGGTCTCGAAGGCGCGCGAGGCCGACATCATGTCGGTCATCTCGGCCACCTGATTGACGTTGGGGTAGAACACCATGCCGTCGCTGTTGGCCATCGGGTGGCCCGGTTCATAGACCTTGCGCAGCGGTTCGCTCGACTCGACCACGTCCAGCACCTGCACCTTGCCGCTGGCCTGGTCGAGCGCGTCGACGGAGTCCGTCATCACGGCCGCGAACACGGGCTTGCGGGCGCGGTAGGTGTCGGCCTCGGTGCCGGCCACGGAATCGGCGTTGGCCAGGTTGCTGGCGATGGTGTTCAGGCGCACGGTCTGGGCCGCCATGGCCGAACCGGCGATTTCCGAAATACTTTTGAATGACATGGCGTCTCCTGGCGCGTAGCTGCGTGCGTCGTTATCTGTTGCGGCGTGAACTCGGTGGCCGGCCTTATTGTCCGTTGATGGCCTTGGCCAGGCCCTTCAGCGTCATGTTGATGAAGGTCAGGCTGGTCTGGAAATCGTTGGCGTTCTGGGCGAAGGCGGCCTGCTCGACGCCGATCTCCACCGTGTTGCCGTCGCGGCTGGGGTGGTAGGGCACGCGGTACAGCGCGTTGCCGTCGCTGTCGAAGGCGGGCACGCCATCGGACGCTTGCTGGGTGCTGGCCAGCATGGCGCCGAAATCCATGTCCTGGGCCTGGAAGCCGGGCGTGTTTTCATTGGCGATGTTCGAGGCCAGGATGCGCGTGCGCTCGGCCCGCAATTGCAGCGCTTCCGGGTGCAGGCCCACGGCGTCCTTGAAATTAATCCCCATTTTCTTTCCCTTCGGTCATAGCATGGATACGGCGGGTGTGGTGCTGGCGCATCCCCATGTAAAATGGCGGCCGACGGCGCCGCGCGCCCCAGCCGCTTCCCGCATCATAGTAGAGGTATTTCTCATGCGCAACAAAACTATTGTAACCCGATTCGTGCCCGTGTTGCTCATCGGAATTTTCAATGGGGCTTCGGCCGCGCCCGCCGGGCCCGAGCAGGTGCTGCTCCAGGTGCGGCAGGCGGCCCGCGCCCACGTGCTGGCGCAGGCGGCCAGCGCCGGGCTGAGCGAGCCGATGGCGGAGGTGGCGGTGGTGCCGGGCAGCCGGCCGCTGGCCAGCTGCGGCAAGGCCGTGACGGTCGAGGCGGTGGACACGCGGCTGCCCGCGCGCATGCGCTTCGCGGCCGTGTGCCCGGGCGCCGATGGCTGGCGGTATGAATTCGTGGTGCGGGCCCAGGTGTCGGCGCCGGTCGTGGTCAGCGCCACCGAGATCCCGGCCGGCAAGGTGCTGACCGACGAGGACCTGTTGCTGGAGCGCCACGAGCTCGCTTCGCTGACCGATGCCGTGGCCACGCCGCGCGCGGTGGTGGGCATGAGCGGCAAGCGCACCTTGCGCGCCGGCGAAGTGCTGCGCATGGCGTTGCTGACCGCGCCCACCGTCGTCAAGCGCGGCGACGCCGTGACCATCGTGGCGCGGCGCGACCAGATCGAAGTGAGCATGGCCGGCGAGGCGCTCGACAGCGGCGCGCGCGGCGCGTTGGTGCGCGTGCGCAACGCCAACGGCACCGTATTGCGGGCCCGCGTGACGGGCGAAGGGACGGTGGAGCCTGCCGACACGCCCGTCACGGCTCAGTCCCCCGACTGAACCACGGTGGTGGCGACGGCGGCGCCGCGCTGCAGCCGCGCCGCCAGCTTGCCCAGCTTGTCGGCATAGGCCGGGTCGGTGGCGTAGCCGCCGCTGGCCAGGCCGCGCGCGAACGCGTGCGCGTCGTCGCCGGCACGCAGGGCGCCGTGGAAGCGGGGATTGCTGGTGAGCATGTCGGCATAGTCGCGGAACGCGCTGGCCGCGTCCGGATAGCTGCGAAAACGTTCCACTTTCTTCAGGGCCGCGCCATGCACGTATTCGGTGGTGGTGGCGTCGGCCACGGCGCCGGCCCAGTTGGCGCCCGCTTTCAGGCCGAACAGGTTGTTGCTGTCGGCGCCGCCGGCGCGCAGCGGGTGCTGGCCCCAGCCCGATTCGAGCGCCGCGTGGGCCGCCACGATGGTGGGCGACACCCCCAGCCGCGCGCCCGCTTCCTCGGCCCACGGCTGTATCGAGGCGAGAAACTGTTGCTGCACTTCGGAATCGACGCCGGCCGTGGCGCCATCGATGGCGCCCGCTGGCGCCTGCTGGCGCAAGGCCAGGCCGGCCGCGTTCAGGCCCAGGCCCGCGCCCGTGCCGGGCAGCTGCGGCCGGGCCGAGGGCGTGGCCGGGCCGCCGCCATGGGCCAGGAAGTCGGCCACCTCGTCCTGCACCTGGCGGAAGGTGGCGCCAAAGCCGGCGCCGCCGGCCGGCGCGCTCCAGCCGCCGAACGCGGCGGGCAGGGCCGCGGCGGGGCGGCTGGTTTGCATGTTCGAGACGGTGGCCGCAGTCGGGGTTGTGGGCTGCATGCCGTCAAGCTGGCGCATAAATGTGCTCCTCGCCATGCAGCACGCGCTGCATGATGGTGTATTGCTCTACCAGCAAGTCGCTATTGCGCTTGCCCAGGCGTTTGCATTCGCGCACGC
Organism: Burkholderiaceae bacterium; assembly: GCA_035254005.1. GTDB lineage: Bacteria > Pseudomonadota > Gammaproteobacteria > Burkholderiales > Burkholderiaceae_D > Rugamonas. Next base: position 29,384 of record DATFBD010000147.1, read on the forward strand.
TGTGTTCGAGCGTGCGCCAGTCGGCTTCCATTCTCTCCCGCGCCGGATTTTTCAGCAAGGCAAATGCCTGGGCCATGGTGCCGCGCGGACCCAGCAAGCGTTGTACCAGCGCCACGCGCTCGGCGCGGCGTGCTTCCATGCTGTCCACCAGGGCCGTGATGGCTTCGGCCAGTTCGGTCAGGCGGGCGCTCTGGTGGCGCACGGCGCCCTCGAACTGCTGTTCCAGCAGCGCTTGCAACTGTTGGTAGGCTTGCAGGTCGGCGGCCACCCCGTGCAGCAGCGCGCGCATGGCGTCCTGGCGCGACGCTGGTGCTGCGGGCGTGGCAGCCGATGGCGCTGCCGTGCCGGCCTTGGTGGTCACGGTTCGCTCCCGTGGAAGCGGTGGATCAGGCCGGCCAGCTTGGCCGGGTCGAACGGCAGTTCGCCCTTGGCCAGCGCGTCGCGCAACTGGGCCACCTTGTCGTGGTCGATATCGTCGGGCATGGCGCGCAGCGCCGCCAGCGCCGGCTGCAGCACGGCCGATTGCAATGGCGCCGGCGCCGGCGCCGGGGCGGCCGGCGCGGCCGCCTCGGCCGGCGCGGTGTCGGCCACGCGCTGGACGGCCAGGCCGTCCGGGGAGGAGGTGGAAATTCTCATGCGGCTGCCTCGTGTCGGCTTGGTTTCCATGTCAGCCTGCCTGTCGCCGGCAGGGGCGTGCGATGATGGTCTTGCTCATGCGGGTTACCTCGGGTGGACTTGCTTGTCGGCTTGCGGCAACAGGCGCTCGCGCAGTTTTTGCAGCACGCTGTTGTCGGGCAGGGCCGTGTCGATCTCTTCGGTCAGGGCGTTCTTGTTGTTGGGCACGCCGAACATGGCGGCGATGGTCTTGGCCTGGCCCGTGGTCAGGATCAGCAGTTCGATGCGCCGGTTCACGCCGGCGTCGGCGCGCTTGGCGTCCAGCGGCGCGCGGTCGGCCATGCCCACCACCTGCAGCACGGAATCGGGATTCATGCTGCCGGCCAGCAGCTGGGCGCGCGCCGACATGGCCCGGTTGCTCGACAGGGTCCAGTTCGAGAACGCCGAATAGCTGGTGTCGGCGTATTGCAGCGAATCGGTGTGGCCGACGATCAGCATCTGGTTTTCCATGCGCGCGAACAGCGGCCCCATCTTGCGCAGCAGGGCGCGGAACTTGTCGGTCGGCACGGCGCTGCCGCGCACGAACATGCCCTGGTGGTCAGTGTCGTGCAGCATCACGCGCAAGCCATAGGGCGTGATCACGGTTTCCAGGTTGCTGGTCAGGCCGAAGTCGGCGCTCATCTGGGTCAGCGCCTTGGACAGGGCTTGCAAGTCGTTGGGGCTGTCGTACTTGATCTTGGCCGGCGGCGTCACCACGGGCGCCGCCTCGCCGCTGGCCAGCTGGGCGCCGGGGGCGTCCGCATTGCCGGTGCGCGGCATGGGGAACCGCTCGATCAGGCTGCCACGGGGGCCGCCGACCTGCTCCGGCATCACGCCCTTGCCCTGGTCGGTCTTGGCGCCGTCGGCCTCGGTCAGGATTTGCTGCAACGATTCGGTGTTGCGCGAGGCCATCAGCCACAGCACGAGGAACAGACAGCTCAGCGCCAGGCAGAAGTCGGCGAACGCCACCTTCCACGCGCCGCCGTGCTCGTCGTGCGCGTGCTTGCCGCCACCGCGCTTGACGATGGTCTGGTCGTGGCCCTTGTCATGCGGCTTTAGCACGGCCACCTCCGCGACGCGACGTGGCTTCCGGCTCGCTGTCGCGGCCTTCCAGGTCGTTGATCCACCGTTCCAGCTGGGCGAAACTCGGTTTGATGTTGAGCGGCACCAGGCGGCGCCCGGCGTCGATCGCCAGCAGCGGCGGCTTGCCGGCCACGTGGGTGACCAGCACCACCTTCACGCATTCCTTGTTGGACGCTTCCTGGCCCACCAGCTGCTTCATCATGTTGGAGATCGGGTCCAGGATGCCGTAGCAGAAGAAGATACCGATGAAGGTGCCGACCATGGCCGCGCCCACGTGTTCGGCGATGTCGCCCGAGCTGGCACCTTCGCTGACGGTGTTCATGGTGATCACGATGCCGAGCACGGCGGCCAGGATACCGAAGCCGGGCATGGCCTCGCCGATCTTGTTGAGCGACTTGGCCGGCTGGTTCAATTCCTCGTGGATGGCTTCCAGTTCCTGGTCCAGCACGCCTTCGAGTTCGTGCGCGTTGATCTTGCCCATGGCCATCAGGCGGAAGTTGTCGACGATGAAGGCCAGCAGCTTGGGTTCCTCCAGCACGCGCGGGTAGCGCTGGAACAGCGGGCTGTCCTTGGGCGCCTCGACGTGGGCGTCGAGCGCCTTCAGGCCGCCGGCGGCCAGTTGCAGCAGTTCATACATCAGCAGCAGCAACTGGCGCTGGAATTCCGAATCGTACTTCTTGCGGAACACGATCTTCTTGATCTGCGTGACCATTTCGGCCAGCACGTGGCGCGGATTGCCCAGCACGATGGCGCCCAGGCCGGAACCGGCGATGACGATCAGCTCGATCGGCTGCCAGATCTGATGGAACGAGCCGCCCATCATGAAAAAGCCGCCGAAGACGCTGCCCAATACGATGAAGATGCCGATTATTTGTTGCATGATGATGCGCCTTTCTGCTTCATGTTCTAATCCTTGTGGTGCCGGCTGGCGTGTCAGGTGCTCTTGAGCACCGCTTTCATCTTGCCCAGGGCCGCCTTGTTCAACTGGCAGACCCGGGCATCGGTCAAGTCCAGCACGGCGGCGATTTCCTTGTAACTCAGTTCAAATTCGTAATACATCTGCACCACGCGCTGCTCGCGCTCGTCGAGCCCGCGCAGCGCCTGTTCCAGGCTGCGCCGCACCATCAGTTGCTCCTCGGGGCTGGGCGCGCTGTCGTGGCTGACGCTGTCCTGCAATACCTCGTCGAAGCTGGCGATCGACTCGGCGCTCTCGTCGAGCTGGTAAGCCTGGTAGGCTTCCGGCGTCAGGCCCAGGCCGGTGATGATGTCCTGCTCGCTCGGCTCGCGGCCCAGCTTGCGGGTCAGTTCGCGCACGGCGTCGCGCAGCTTGTGGCTGTGCTGGCGCACGGCGCGCGGGCGCCAGTCCTGGCGCCGCAGCTCGTCGAGGATGGCGCCGCGGATGCGCAGGCTGGCATAGCTGCCGAAGGCCGCGTCCGGCTCGCCGTAGCGGCGCAGCGCTTCGAGCAGGCCCATCAGGCCGATCTGTTCCATGTCGTCGCGGTCGATGGCGCCGGCCACCTGCGAATTGAGCTGGCGCACGATGCGCTTGACCAGCGGCGCGTAGGACAGCAAGTGTTTCTGCTCGTCCGCCGCGCTCAGCGTCACCGGCGCCGCCCCGTCGCCCTGCATGGCGCCGTAGGCATCCGGTTCCATGTAGGCCATGCCCGCCCCCAGTGTATTCATGTCCGTTTATTCCAGGATCAGCTTGCCGATCATGACTTCGGAAAATGGCTTGTCGCGCTTGTCGTGGGCGTAGGTTTCATCGAACGCCTTGTTCAGTTCGGCCGCGTACTGGTCGATCGTCATGGTCTGGGCGGTCGCCAGCGGCAGTGCCGACAAGGTGCGCACGGCCACGCTGCGCAGCATCGGCAATTGTTCCTTGGCCACTTTCTCTTTTTCTTCGCTGGTGGTGACCACCAGGTCGGCCGAGATGTAATGGGTGGCCGTGTCGCCGGGGCTGCGCTTGAGCATGATGATCACTTTTTCCACCGTCAGGTACTTGGGCGGCTTGCCATCGTCGTGGCGCTCGGCCTTCTTCGCTTCGGCCGTGCCGGCGGACGCGCCCTTGGACAGGTACCAGACGGCGCCGCCAGCCACACCGGCGCCGAGCACGGCCACCACCACGAACGCAATGATCATTTTCATATTCTTCATCTACAACTTACTCCCGATCGGTAGCCATGGCAAAAGAGGTGGCGGCGTCGCTGTCGTCCGACAGGGCGCGGCCCGGTGTGCGTGCATCGTCCTGCTGGCCTTGCTGGCCGCGGCCGTTGCCGTCGCCGCCGGCCAGCATGCCGCGTGGCGATGGCGAGACGGTCACGGCCACTTCGGCGAACTGGCGCTGGGACAGGTCCTGGCGCACGCTGTCGCCGATGGTGTTGAGCTGGCGCAGCACTTCGCTGTTATTGGCCGACAAGTTCACCTGCAGCGCGCCGGCCGTGTGGCGGATCGAAATCTCGACCCGGCCCATGTTGGGCGGTTCCAGCCGGATCACGGCGTGTTCATCGTTGCGTTGCAGTTGCAATTGCAGCCGGTCGCCGAGCGCCTCGCGCAGCGGTTGCTGCCATTGTTCCGGGGTGCCGGCCAGCTTGACGCCGTCAGCGGCCGCTGGCGCCGGGCTGGCGGGCGCATAGCTGCCGTTCACGGTGGCCGGGGCCGCCTCGGCGCGGGTCACGGTTGCCACCGCATCGTCCTTGGCGCCGGACTGGAGCGGGCCCGGGGCGGCGGCCGCAGCGCCGCTGTCGGCGCCGCGGCTGGCGCCACGTTCGGTGGTGCGTGCCGCCACGGCGGCCAGCGCGACGGGCTGCCCGGCCGCGCGTGCGGCGGCCGGCGCGGGCACGGCCGGCGTGGCGGATGTGACGGCGGCGGCGCCCGCCGCGGCGCGGACAGCGGCGCCGGCGGCCAGTGTTTCGCTGGCCAGCGCGCGTGGCTCGGCCGCCGTGCGTGGCCCGGCTGGCGCGGCCGTGGCGGACGGCGGCGGCGTGCCGGCGGACGACGCCGGGGTGGCCGGGGTGGCCGGGGTGACTGGCGTGGCCGGGGTGGCTGGTGAGACTGGTGCGGCCGGTGTGGCGGCGCTGTCGGTGGCGGCTGGCGCGGCGGCGGCTGTCACGGCCACGCCGGCCGTGCTCAGGTCCAGCCGGGTGCCGGCGCCGTTCAGGGCGGCGCTGGTGCTGAGCGCATCGACACGCCCGCTGGCCGCCGTGCCGGCGGACTCGCCCGCTGGCGGCTGGCTGGCCGGCGCGGCTGGCGGCAACGCCACGGCCAGCATGGTGGCGGCCATGGACGCCATGGCGGCGGTGGTGTCGGGCAGCGGGGCGGCTGGGGCGCTGTCATCGGCGGCCGGGGCCGGGCCGCTGTCGCTGTTGGCGGCCGGCGCCGCGTCCCCTTGCGACAGGTTCAGCAACTGGGCGAACAGCGGCAGCGCCGCCGCGTCGGGCGCGGCGGCGATCGGTGCCGCGTCGCTGGCGGGGGCGGCGGCAGGGTTGGCAGGAACGGCGGCGGTGCTGGTCAGTAAGGTCATGCTGGGGTTCCCGGGTCGGTGCTGTCGTCGCTCAATGCGTAGGCGATCCAGCCTTCTTTGTTGGTTTGCATAGCGTGTAATCGTTTGCTCATCTCGGCCACGGCCGCGTCGCAGCGCGCCGTGGCCTGTTGGTGCAATTGTTGCAGCGTGGCCAGCGCCGCCTGTTCGGCCGGGCTCCACGGAGCCTGGCCGGCCATGGCCGGCAAGGCGGTGGCCATGGAAACATTAATCGCCGCCAGCGCCTGCCAGTCATCGGCGGCGAGGGCGGCGCGCAGCTTGTTGGCCAGGCGGGTCAGCGCCCGTTGCCTATCCATTCTTGGCCTGTACGCCCAACCAGCCTTGTTTGATGGTGGTCAGCAGCCGGGTCACCTCGTCGATGATTTCCGGATCCATGCTCACGCCGGCCTTGTACAGGCGCGCCGCGCAATAGTCGTACAGCTGGCCCAGGTTGGCCACCACTTCGCCGCCGTGCTCGAAGTCCAGCGAGCTCGACAGGCCATTGATGATTTCCGTGCACTTGTTCAGGCTGTTGGCCTTGAGCTCGTAGCGCTTGCCGACGATGTGGCCGCGCGCACGCGCCAGTTCCTCCAGCAGGCCATCGGTCAGCACCAGCACCAGTTCGACGGGCGAGGCGCGGGCCGTCTGGGCTTCCAGGTTGACGGCGTGGTAGGAACCGTAGGCTTCTTGATTCATCATGATGTTCACCATTGAAAGAAAGGCGCGGCGCGGGGGCGGACCCCCGGCCCCGTCAACTGTTACTGTTGTTCGATGAGAACAGTGCAGTAAACAGGTTGGAATTGCTGTTCATTTGCGACTGCAACTGCTGCAACGCCGTGAATTGGCCCAGGTAGCGCTTGTAGGCGCTGTCATACTGGGTTTGCAGCGTGGCCTGGCGGTCCGTGAGCGCCAACTGCAGCTTGCTGACGGACGTCTTGCGGGTGCCGATCTGGCCGGTGGCCGAATTGGTCCACTGGTCCATCAGCTTGTTGAGTGCGCCAAGGGCGCCGGTGCCGCTGGTGCCGCTGACGCGGCCGAACAGGCTATCGAGCCCGGTCGGATTGGCGGCGATGGCCTTGTTCAGGCGGCTGCTGTCGAGCGCCAGGCTGCCGTCGCGCTGGGCCGTGATGCCATACGCCACCAGCGACTGGCCGTTGGCGCCCAGCGTGCGCACGGCTGCCACCATGCGGTTGCGCAGCGCCGTCACGCCGGCGTCGGCCGCGAACGGCCCCGAGGCCACGCCCTTCTTGCTGTCGGCGGTCTGGGTCAGCGAGTTGAGCACGGCGTTGAGCTTGTTGTAGGCGTCGACGAAGCTTTGCACATTGGCCCGGGTGGCGCTCAGGTCGTTGCCGACGGTCAGGGTCACGGGCGCCGCGCCGGCCGCCTGGGCCTGGGTGAACGTCATGGAGACGTTGTCGATCAGGTTATACGTGTTCGATGCTTGCTGCACCTTGGTGCCCGTGCCTTGGGCGCCGATCCACACGATGGCGTCCTGGGCCGCCGTGATGGTCTTCTGGTTGCCCGCGCCCAGCGCCGCCTTGAGGCCGGCGTCGTTGACGCCGGTCACGTCCAGCGAGACGGCGTTGGCCGCGCCCGTCTGGTTGGCGCTCAGCACCAGCGTGGTCTGGCCGTTCACGTTCAGGGTCGAGGCCGTCACGCGCGAATTGTTGCCGGCCGCGATGTTGATGGCGGCCGCCACTTCCTTGGCCGACAGCACATTGTCGTGGTTGGTGTCGGCGTTGGCCAGGTCGATCTGGAACGAGCTGCCGTCGGCCAGCGTGACGTTCAGGGTGCCGGCGCCGGCGGCCGTGCTGTCGGCCACGTTGCCGTAGGAAATCTGGCCGGCCGTGGCCAATTGCTCCACATAAAACGAGTAGGTACCGGCCACGGCGCTGGCATTGGCGCTGGCCGTGCCCACGGCGCTGCTGAAGGTGGCGCTGTTGGCCATCACCGAGGTGGTCACCGACGCCAGGCCACTGATGGCCGTCTGGAACGCGCCCATGGCCGAGCTCAGCGAACTGAGCGCGTTGGCGGTGGCATTGGCCGTGCTGGTCTGGTCATCGAGGATCGCCTTGGTGCCGGCGATATACGAGGTGGCCAGGTTGGTGGCCGTGGTAACCGGATCGTAAGTGGGGCTGTTGATGACGGACATGATCGTGCTCCAGGGAAAGTATTAGGAAGTGTACCTTGTTCTAAGGCGACCTAAATCGTTTCCTTATGAAAATAATCGGAAAAAAATCGTGTCATGTCCAGGTTTTACTTCTGGCCGCGGAACCACAGTTGGGTTGCCAGTTCGTCATGTTGCTTGCGTTCCTTGGCGTCGTGCTGCTGGCGCACGGCTTTTTGTTGCTTGTTAAGCACCTTGTCCAGCACTTCGCGCTTGACCCAGGCCGCGTTCAGCGCCTGTTGCGACACGGCCATGTCGGCCTCGTGCATGTGCAGGTCGAGCCGGTGGTTGTCGGCCATCTGCATCACGGCTTGCTTGTAGTCGCCGCAGTTGCCGGCCAGCGCCAGTGGCAGGTTGCCGCTGGCGCCGCTGTTGGTGTACAGGCCCGTCAGGCGTTCCAGGTTTTTCTGATAGCGTTCGCGCAAGCTGGTCTTTTCCGCCATTTCCGTCTGCAGGCGCTCCACCTCGGTGTTGCGCAGCGCGACCAGGGTGCTCAGATTGCGTATCATGTGTTGGTTCATGTCATCAACCTCTCAAGTTGCTCGACGCAGGCGGGGAAGGGCGCCGCTTCCTTGGTGCCCTGGCACAGGTATTCCTCGATGTGGGGATGCAGTTTGACGGCCTGGTCGGTGACGGGATCGGCGCCGGGCACGTAGGCGCCTAGCGGGATCAGGTCGCGGACCCGGTCGTGGCGGGCCATGGCAGCCTTCATGGCGCGCGCGGCCTGCACGTGTTCCTTGCTGATGATCTGGTTCATGCAACGGCTGATGGAGGCGCCGATGTCGATCGCCGGGTAGTGGCCCCGTTCGGCCAGTTCGCGCGTCATGACGATGTGGCCATCGAGGATGGCGCGCGCGGTGTCGACCACCGGGTCCTGCTGGTCGTCGCCTTCGGCCAGCACGGTGTAGATGGCGCTCATGCTGCCGGCCGGGTTCTCGCCGTTGCCGGCCGACTCCACCAGTTGCGGCAGGCTGGAGAACACGGACGGCGGATAGCCCTTGGTGGCCGGCGGCTCGCCCAGCGCCAGCGCCACTTCGCGCAGCGCCATCGCGTAGCGCGTCAGCGAATCGACCAGCAGCAGCACATTCTTGCCCTGGTCGCGGTAATGGGCCGCGATCGAATGGCACAGTTCGGTGGCCATGATGCGCATCAACGGGCTCTCGTCGGCCGGCGCGATCACCAGCACGGCCTTGGACAAGCCTTCCTTGCCCAGCGACATGTCGACGAATTCGCGCACCTCGCGCGAGCGCTCGCCGATCAGGCCCACCACCACCACGTCGGCCACGGTCTGGCGCGTGATCAGGCCCAGCAGCACGGATTTGCCCACGCCGGAGCCGGCCATCAGGCCCACGCGCTGGCCCTTGCCCAGCGTCAGCATGCCATTGATGGCGCGCACGCCCACGTCCAGCGCTTCGGTGACGGGTTTTTTCTTGAGGGGATGAATGCGCGGCGGCTGGGCTTCGAGCGGGAATTCGCCACCCAGCTTGCCCAGCCCGTCGATCGGCTCGCCCAGGCCGTTGACCATGCGGCCCAGCCAACCCGGGCCGATCTGCAGGCTCACCTTGTCGGGCGAGGGCAGCACGCGCGCGCCCGTGGTCAGGCCGGTGGCTTTCTTGAACGGCATCAGGAACGACAGCTTGTCGCGGAAACCGACCACCTGGGCGTCCAGCCAAGGGCCGCCCACGGTTTCGATCTGACAACGTTGACCGGTGTGCAAACGGCAACCTGCGGCCTCCAGCAACAGGCCGGACGCGCCCACCAGCCGCCCGGTCGGGGTGGCCACGGGCACGGCGTCCAGTTCCAGATTGCGCAGCGCGTCAGCGATCATTCTTCGCTCTCGGTGTCGTCGTCGCCGCCGTCGGCAGCCTGTAATTGATTATCGACCTGTTCCATGACGGCGGCAAGCCGTTGATGACAGCCGGCATCGACTTCGTTGTCGCCGGCCTTGATGCGGCATTCGCCGGCGTCCAGCCGGGCGTCGCCGATCAGGTTCCAGCGCTTGGCGCGCTTGGGATCGAGCTCGCTGATGCGCTTCAATTCCTCGGGGTTCAGGTAGACGTCGATTTCCTCGCGCGTGGGCGGCATCGAGGCCAGCGTCTCGTCCACCAGGGCCATGATCTGCACCGGTTGCAGGGCCAGTTCGGCCCGGATCACCTGGCGCGCCACCTTGGCCACCAGGTCCACCACTTCCTTGCGCTGGGCCGCGCGGTAGTCGGCGCGCAGCTTCTTCAGGCTTTTCAGCATGGCGTCCACGGGACGGGCCAACTGATCGTAGGCCACCAGCGTCTCATGGCGGCCTTCGGTGCGGCCCTGTTCCAGGCCGGCCGCGCGGCCGGCCTCGAAGCCATCCTCCTGGCCGCGCGTCAAGCCGATCTCGTAACCGTCCCGCTGGCCCTGCTCGAAGCCCTGGCTGACCGAGGCTTGCCAGGCGGCGCCGTCGCCCGCGCTGCCGTGCGGGCGCACGCTGGCGGCCATCACTTGCGACAGGGGCGGGAAGCGGTAGGGGCGGAATTGCTTCATTCGACCACCGCCTCCGCGAACAGCTGGATCTCGATTTCGCCGGCGTCGGCCAGCGCCTTGACGGTGGCCATGATTTCCTGGCGGGTTTGCTCGATGCGCGACATGGGGATGGGGCCGGCGCGCCGCATCATGTCCTCGAACGCCTGGGCCTGGCGCTTGGGCATGGTCTTCAGCACGGCGTCGCGGATCGACACTTCGGCGCCCTTGAGCGCGATGGCCCACTGTTCCAGCGGCACTTCCTCGATGATGCGGGTAATGGCCACCTCGGACTGGGTCGACAGGATGAAGAAGTCGTACATCGACAGCTCGATCTGGGCCACCACTTCCGGGTCGTGGGCGCGCAGCAGTTCCACCATCTGGGCCCGGTTGTTGGGCAGGCGGTTGAGGATCTCGGCCGCCTGGCGTATCCCTTCCACGCTGGTGCTTTGCATGTCGAACGTGCCCAGGCAGCGCACGACGAGCTGGTCCAGTTCGAGCAGCAGGTCGCGGTCGATCTCGTCCAGGCGGGCCAGGTTCAACAGCACCAGGTCGCGGCCCTCGACGGGCAGGGCATCGATGATCTGGCCGGCCAGCGCGGGCGGCAAGAAGGCCAGGAACACGGCTTGCATGCGCACGTGCTCGTTGGAGATGTATTCGGCCAGCCACTTGGGCGAGGCCCATTGCAGGCGCGCCATCTTGGGCCGCAGCTCGTCGCCGTAGATGCTGTTGAGCACGGTATTCGCGATGTCGCCGCCGAGCGCCAGGTCCAGCGAGCGCTTCAGGTAGCTGCGCGAGGCGCCATGCACGCCCGACTGCTGGCGGTAATCGTCAAAGAAGGTCTGCATCGCGTGCTTGACGGACTCGACCTTGATGCCGCTCATGCGCGACATCACTTGCGTCACTTCCAGCAATTCCTCGCGCGACAAACAGCGCAGCACGGCCGCGGCCGGCTCCTCGCCTATGCTCAGCAGCACGATGGCGGCCTGCTCGACCGGGGTCAGGTAGACCGGTTGCGGTTCCTGGGACTCTTGTATGCTATTGAGTTCGGCCATTTTTCTGCATCCATTGTTTGACGACTTCGGCGACGCGTTCGGGTTCCTTCTCCGCCAGCACCTTCAAGTGATCGACCATCACGTCCACCGGCGAGCCGGCCGGCGGCAAGTCATAGTTTTCCAGCAGCGGCACCACCGGCATGCCGGGCACGGCGCCTTCCACGCCGGGCAGGGCGCCGGCCACGGCCGCACCGGGCAGGCCCGGCGCGCCCGCCACGGCGCCAGCCAGGGCCGGGGCCGCGCCGGCTGCCTGGGCGGCGGCCTGGGCTGCGGCAGCCTCGGCCATGCGGCGTTCGGCGGCGATGCGCACGGCCGTGGCCGGGTTGGGCGTCAGCCGTACCGTCAGCAGGCGCATCAGCGGGCGCAGGATCAGCAGGTAACCGAGCAGGGCGCCAACGGCGTACAGGATCCAGGCGCTGAAGTCGACCACGTTGTCGCGCTCCTGCCACCAAGGCGTCAGCGGCGCCTTGGCCGGGAAGTTCATGGCCGACACCACCAGCTGGTCGCCCCGTTCGGCGTCGATGCCCAGGCCGTTGCGCAGGATCTTGTCGATGTTGGCGATTTCAGCCGGGCTCCAGCCGGTCTTGGGGAACGGCGCGGCGGCCTGGGCCAGCACCACGGCCACGCTCAGCTTCTGCAGGCGGCCACGGCTGCGCTTGGTCTGGATGATGCTGCGGTCGTAGGCATACTGGCGCGTGGTGGCGTTCTTGTGGGCCGTGCCATCGTTGGGCGGGGTGGTGTCGCCGGGCTTGGCGGCGGCGGCCGGGTCGGCGGCGGCCACCGGCGGACGGTTCGACAGCGTGCCCGGCACGCCCATCACGAGCCGGTTGCGGTCCTGTTCCTCGCGCATCGCTTCGCTGGTGACTTTGGGATCGGCGCCGTATTTCTCGACCGTCTCCTCGACCTTGTCGTTATCGACGGCGGCCGAGACGGACAGGCGGAAGTTATCCTCGCCAATGATGGGGCCGAGCAGGTTCTTGACGTTGGCCTTGACGTCGTCCTGGTAGCGCTTGCCGTTCTCGCCGCCCGAATTGGTGGCGTCATAGCCTTCGCTCAGGTCCACGTGGGACGACAGCAGGTTGCCGTTCTGGTCCACCAGGCTCACCCGTTGCGGGCTCAGGCTGGCCACGCTGCCCGACACCATGTTGACGACGGCGGCGATCGCTTCGGGCGACATGGTGTGGCCCGGCTTGACGGCCACCACCACCGAGGCCGACGACTTCTCGCCATCGGAGGAGACGAAGGAGGTCGACTTGGCGATCGACAGGTGCACGCGGGCGTGGGCGATGGCGTCCAGCGTCATGATCGACTGGGCCAGCTCGCCTTCCAGGCCGCGCCGGAAGCGCACGTCCTGCACGAACTGCGACACGCCCAGCGGGTCGTTCTTGTCCATCAGCTCCAGGCCGGCCGGCAGCTGGGCCGTGACGCCCTTGGCCGCCAGCAGCATGCGTACCTTGCCCAGCATGCTGCCGGGCACCAGCACCTGGCCGCTGTCGGGATGCAAGCGATAAGGGATGTGGTCGGTGTCGAGCACGCTCATCATGTCCGAGGCCGCCACTTTCTCGTGGGCGCCGAACACCGGCTTGTAGGACGACTGGTCGCTCCACAGGTACATCAGCACCATGGCCGTGATGCCGATGGCCAGCAGCAGCATCGGATACAGGTTCTTGAGCACGGTGGGGGGGACGGCGGGCACCGGGTTGGCGCGCCAGCGCCCGAAGGCGGACTTGAGAGTGTCGATCACGTTGTGGCTTCCGCAGGCTTACAGGGGGAGTTTGATCAGTTCGTCGACGGCGCCCATCACCTTGTTGCGCACTTGCATCAACATGGAGAACGACAGGCTCGCTTCCTGGCTGGACAGCATGGCACCGACCAGGTCGTCGCTCTTGCCGGCGTCCACGTCGGCCATGCGCTGGGCGGCCAGGCGGTCGTCGTCGTTGACCTTGCCGATCGCGTCGTGCATGGTCTGGGCGAAGGAGAAGCCCGGTTGGGGGTGCTGCCCGCCAAACTGGGCCGCCGGGGCGATCGTGGCCTGGGCCAGCTGGTCGGCCGCGTTGGTGAGTGACGCCAGGTCGGCCTGGATCAGGGTCGAGATCGTGTTACTCATCTTGCCACCTCCATTCGTGCAACGTTAGTCACGCATCGTTACCATAGCCAGAATGCCTGTCGGCAGCAAGCACCAAGTGTGCGGCCGTTGGGCGCGCTCAGCTGCGGCGTGCTGCGCGTCCGGCGTCCGTGTCGCGTGTGCGTCGGACGGCTGGCGTGGTTGCGTCGGTTAATGTCTGACATGGTGGCTGGAACCGGGTGCCGGCCGCCATGATCGTCGCCTTGATTTCGCGCATGGAACGGCGGCGCCAGGGCAGGCGCCGTGCCATTCCGTTTCTCTTGAGTAGAAACTATTTTTGTAAGGCAAATATCGTTATAAATCATCCATCAAGGGCCGACATGCGCGGTAATGGGTGAGAAACGATGGCCGCCTTGCGCAGGCTGCGCCAGCTTACCCGTCGGCAACTTTCCTGTAAAGCCCCCCGGTCGATTAAAATATTGATTTATGGAAAGACCATGAAATATCATGTATCCTATGCTACCGAGATCGTCCTACTTAAAGTACGATATACCTGACAGCTGGTTTCCCCGGGGGAAGCGGGCTGGGCGCGCCGGCCGGCTGGCCGGCATGGGTGTGTTCCGACCAGACCACTAGATGATGACCATGAAACAGACTGCGCCGTATCAAGTGCTCGACCCCTGCCTGCTGGGCCGGCCCGTGCATTTGCTGCACATCTTCGCGGCCCAGTTGCGCGACGACCTGGCCCAGGCCATGCGGCTCAACATGAACCGCCGTTACTGGGGCGCGTTCCAGGTCGAGGATGTGGCGTTCAGCCGGCTCGAGGGCCATGAGCCGCGCACCCGCTGGCTCAGTTTCGCCGCGCCGGCCGGCAGCATCGCATTCTCGCTCGAACGCAAGGTCCTGCTGAGCGTGCTCAACTTCCGCTACGGCCGCAACAAGAGCGAGGCGGCCGCGCCCATCGACGAGAGCGCGGTGCGGGTCACGGCCACCGAGGAACGGCTCGCTGTGGTACTGGGACAACAGCTGGCCGGCACCCTGGCCGGGCGCATCGAACTGAACCTGCCGGTGTCGGACAAGGCGGCGCTGGCCGCTGGCGACGAATTCAAGCCGGCCTCGGGCAACCATCCGCCCAAGGGCACGTGGATCATCACGGTCACCGTGTCGGAAGGGGGCGAGGGCGGCGCCAGCGGCCGTTTCTGGTTCGCGCTCGATAAGAGCCTGATGGCCAGCGTGTTGCGCGGCCTGCTGCCGGAACGGGACCAGGCCAAGAAGAACAAGAGCGCCGGGCCGCTGGCCCAGCGCTTGCAGGTGGGGCTGCAAGGGCGGCTGGTGAGCAAGGAAGTGGCGCTGGGCAGCCTGTTCGACCTGCAGGTGGGCGACATCATCCCGATCAGCCTGCACCGAGCCGATGTCCTGCTCGACGATTCACGCCTGTTCACGGCGGCCGTAACGGAGCACAAGGGCAAACTCTGCTTAACCTCTTTTGAAGATGTTGAATGAACATGATGAATATGAACGCCAACACCCCGAGCGATGCCCTGCTGGAGGATTTGTCCGATGAGATGATCATCGACCAGGTCGGTGGCGAGCTGCACGATGTGCCGGAGCCCAAGCCGCGCCGCGACTTGCCGCAGATGATGCGCAAGATCCCGGTGACGCTGACGCTGGAGGTCGGTTCGGCCCGCATCTCGCTGCAGGAGTTGATGGCCATCGGTCCCGACAGCGTGGTCGAGCTCGACGTGCTGGCCGGCGAGCCGCTCGTCATCAAGGTCAACGGCACGGCCATCGGCCGCGCGGAAGTGGTGGTGGCAGGCGAGAATTACGGGCTCAAAGTGATCGACCTGGACGGACTCAATCTCGACATGATGGCGCCATGACGTGGTGCCCGACCCGGCCGGTGCGCCGGCGCCCGGGAGCGGCGCTGGCCGGTGCCGGCCTGTGCCTGTTGTTGCTGTGCTGCTGGGGGCCGGCCCAGGCCGTTGACCTGCTGGCCAATGTGGTGCCTGGGGCCAAGACCGAACTGACGGTCAAGACCCAGATCCTGATCATCATGACCTTGCTGGGCTTGCTGCCCGTGATGGTGATGATGATGACCAGCTTCACCCGCTTCGTCATCGTGCTGTCGCTGCTGCGCCAGGCGCTGGGCTTGCAGCAGGGCCTGCCCAACCGCATCATCACGGGCGTGGCCCTGATCCTGACCCTGCTGGTGATGCGCCCGATCGGCGACCAGGTATGGACCGAAGCGTTCGTCCCCTACGACAAGGACAAGATCGGCCTCGAAGAAGCGCTGAAGATCGCGGAAAAGCCCGTCTCGCGCTTCATGCTGGCCCAGACCAGCAAGGCCGCGCTGGCGCAGATCGCCCACCTGGCCGGCGAGGATAAAGTGGCCGTGCCGGCCGAGCACGCCTTCACCGTCAAGCTGGCCGCCTTCGTGCTGTCGGAACTGAAGACGGCGTTCCAGATCGGCTGCATGCTGTTCATCCCGTTCCTCGTGATCGACCTGGTGGTGTCGTCGGTGCTGATGGCGATGGGCATGATGATGCTGTCGCCGCTGGTGATCTCCCTGCCGTTCAAGCTGCTGCTGTTCGTGCTGGTCGATGGCTGGACCCTGACCGTCAACACGCTCGTGACGAGCATCCAGGCTTACTGACAGGCGGACCTTATGCTTACTCCTGAAGTCGCCGTCGATCTGGTGGTGGAAGCGCTGCACATCGTGATGCTGCTGGTGGTGCTCTTGGTGGTGCCGGGCCTGGTGACGGGCTTGCTGGTGGCGCTGGTGCAGGCGGCCACCCAGATCAACGAGCAAACCCTGAGTTTCCTGCCGCGCCTGCTGGTGACGCTGCTGGCCATCATCCTCATGGGACGCTGGATGTCGGGCTACCTGATGGATTTCTGCGTCTCCATCTTCCAGCGCGCCGCCACCCTGGTCGGTTAGCGCTCCCCACCACCACCGCCCGATGGAACACTTACTGGACCAGCTGCTGCCCATGCTCAACGCGCTGTGGTGGCCGTTCTGCCGCGTGCTGGCCATGCTGACGGCCGTGCCGGTGCTGGGCGAGGCCGTCACCCCCGTCACGGTGCGCATCCTGGCCGCGTTGGTGCTGGCGATCCTGATGCTGCCGCTCACGCAAGGGGCGGCCGCGATCGACCCGCTGTCGCTGCAGGGCGTGCTGGCCACGTTCGAGCAAGCCATCATCGGCGGCGTGCTGGGGCTGGCGTTCCACTTCGCCATGTCGGTGATCGGCGTGCTCGGTTTTCTCGTGTCGTCGCAGGTGGGCTTTTCCATGGCCGTCATGAACGACCCGATGAACGGCCAGTCGTCGGACGTGGTGTCGGCGCTGCTGTCGGTGCTGGCCATCATCGTGTTCTTCTCGATCGACGGCCACCTGGTGGTGGCGGCCGTGATCGGCCAGAGTTTCAAGGCCTGGCCGCTGGGCCACGGCTATGGCCCGCTGCTGCTGCAAAGCGTGGCCTACAACGCGGCCTGGATCTTCTCGGCCGCCATGCTGCTGGCCATGCCCGTGGTGTTCTCGACGCTGGTGGTGCAGCTGGGCTTTGGTTTCCTGAACCGGGTGGCGCCCACGCTGAATTTGTTCGCGCTGGGCTTTTCCGTGATCACCCTGTTTGGCCTGCTGATGCTGGGCCAGGTGGTGCGCTTTATCCCGGAGCACTATGTGCGCATGACGGGCCAGGTACTGGAATTGATACGGCAACAGATGCAGGCGGCGGGCCATGGCTGAATCGAGCACCGGCGATAAAACAGAAAAGGCGTCACAGCAGAAGCTGAAGAAGTCGCGCCAGGAAGGGCAGGTGGTGCGCTCACGCGACCTGTCGACGGCGATCGGCATCCTGGTCAGCCTGAAGCTGTTCGTCTACCTGCTGCCGTCGTACTTCCGCCAGTTCGAAGCCATCTTCCAGCTCGGCTTCGCGCCGCTGGGCAGCGCCGGCGCGATCGACAACGCGCTGTCGGTGGTGTTCGGCGAAGCCATGTGGCTGCTGGTGCAGATGGTGCTGCCGCTGTTCGTGGTGCCGCTGTTCATCGTGCTGGGCGCCATGGTGCCCGGCGGCTGGGTGATCAGCATGAGCCACTGGGAACCGAAGCTGGAACGGTTGAGTCCGGCCGCCAACCTGGGCCGGCTGTTCTCGTCCAAGCATGGCTTTGAATTGCTGGTGTCGATCGGCAAGGCCAGCGTGCTGATCTGGGTGCTGGTGCACGTGGCCCGCGCCACCGTCAAGGATTACACCCAGCTCGAACACATGCCCATGGGCCAGGCCATGATGGCCGGCTCCAGCCTGATGCTCGATGGCTTGATGTCGCTGGTGTCCGTGTTTATCATCTTTGCCGTGATCGACGTGCCGGCCCAGGCGTATTTCTTCGCCAGGAACCAGCGCATGAGCAAGCAGGACATGAAGGAGGAGCACAAGAGCAACGAAGGCCGGCCCGAGGTCAAGAACCGGATCCGCCAGTTGCAGCGCCAGCTGGCCCGGCGCAGCGCGCGCAAGACGGTGCCCACGGCCGACGTGGTGATCGTCAACCCCGAGCACTACGCCGTGGCCCTGAAGTATGACCAGAGCAAGGCCGAGGCGCCCTACGTGGTGGCCAAGGGCGTGGACGAGATGGCGCTCTACATCCGCCAGCTGGCCATGGAATTCAAGATCGAGGTGTTGCCGCTGCCGCCGCTGGCGCGCGCCATCTACAACACCAGCCAGGTCAACCAGCAGATTCCCGTGCAGTTGTACCAGGCCGTGTCGCAAGTGTTGAACTACGTGCTGCAACTGCAGGCTTTCCGTACTGGACGGCGCGCCGTCCAGCCAGCATTCCCTAACGAGGTGGTCGTTCCACCTTCCATGAGCGAGGTTGTACCCACATGAATTTCCTGAACCGCCTGGTCGCCGAAGCGCGGCGCCACAAGTTCGCCACCCCGGCCTTCCTGATGGTGGTGCTGGCCATGATCATGCTGCCACTGCCGCCGACGGTGCTGGACATCATGTTCACCTTCAACATCGTGCTGGCCCTGATCGTGATCCTGGTCAGCGTGACGGCAAGGCGGCCGCTGGACTTCTCGGTGTTCCCGACCGTGATCCTGGCCACCACCATGCTGCGGCTGACATTGAACGTGGCCTCGACCCGGGTGGTGCTGCTGCATGGCCATGAAGGCACGTCGGCCGCCGGCCTGGTGATCGAAGCGTTCGGCAAGGTCGTCATCGGCGGCAACTTCGTGGTCGGCATGGTGGTGTTCGTGATCCTGATGATCATCAACTTCGTGGTCGTCACCAAGGGCGCGGAGCGGATCTCGGAAGTGTCGGCCCGCTTCACGCTCGATGCCTTGCCGGGCAAGCAGATGGCGATCGACGCCGACCTCAACGCCGGCCTGATCAACCAGGAAAAAGCCCAGGCCCGGCGGCTGGAAGTGGCGGCCGAAGCCGACTTCTACGGCGCCATGGACGGCGCCTCCAAGTTCGTGCGCGGCGACGCCGTGGCGTCCATCCTGATCCTGATCATCAACATGGTGGGCGGGGTGGCCATCGGCGCCCTGATGCACGACCTCAGTTTCGGCGACGCCTTCCGCCAGTACGCGCTGCTGACCATCGGTGACGGCCTGGTGGCCCAGATCCCGGCGCTGCTGCTGTCGGCCGCCGCCGCCATCCTGGTGACCCGCATCAGCGACGCGGGCGACTTCGAGCAGCAGGTGGGCAGCCAGCTGCTGGCCTCGCCGCCGGTGATCCTGTCGGCGGCCGGCATGATGTTCGTGCTGGCCCTGGTGCCGGGCATGCCGTGGGCCATGTTCCTCACCTTCTCGGCCGTGCTGGCCTACGTCGGCTACCGGCTCGGCCAGCGCGTCAAGCAGCCCGAGACGGATGCGCTGGCCGCCATCGAGGCCGCGCTGCGCGAGGAGAAAGTGGCCGAGCTGGACTGGCACAACCTGCCGGCCGTGCAGCCGCTGCAATTGACGCTGGGCTACAAGCTGGTGGGCATGATCGACAAGGCCCACGGCGAGCCGCTGGCCAAGCGCGTCAAGGGCGTGCGCCAGAGCCTGTCCGAAGCGATGGGCCTGCTGCTGCCGCCGATCACCGTGCGCGACGACCTCGGCCTGAAACCGTCGCAGTACGCCGTGGTGCTGTCGGGCAGCGTGGTGGCCCAGGCCGAAGTGTTCCCGGACCGGCTGATGGCGATCCCGTCGCCCAATGTGTATGGCCAGATCGACGGCATCCCCGGCGTGGAGCCGGCCTACGGCATGCCGGTCACGTGGATCGAGCAGGGCGAGAAAGCCAACGCGCTCGGGCTCGGTTACCAGGTGGTGGAAGCACCGAGCGCCATCGCCACCCACTTGTCCAAGCTGATCCGCGAATATTTGCCGGAACTGTTCCGCCACGAGGATGTGCCGGCCATGATGGACCGGCTCACGGCGCTGTCGCCCAAGCTGGCCGCCGCGCTCGACAAGGCGCTCACCCATACCCAGCTGCTGCGCGTGTTCCGCGTGCTGCTGGCCGAGAATGTGTCGCTCAAGGATATCGTGCCGATCGCCACCACCCTGGTCGACAGTTCCGAGACCACCAAGGACCCCATCCTGCTGGCGGCCGAAGTGCGCTGCGCGCTGCGGCGCCAGATCGTCACGGGCCTGTTCGGGCAGAGGACGGAGATGCAGGCATTCAACCTCGGTGGCGAGCTGGAGAACATGCTGCTCGGTTCCCTGAACCAGGCGCGCCAGGGCGGCAAGGTGGTGCTGGACAACTACCCGATCGACCCGCACCTGCTGGCGCAATTACAGGTGAACATGCCGGTGGCGCGCGAGCAGATGAAGCAGCAGGCCACGCCACCGCTGCTGCTGGTGCTGCCGCAGATCCGGCCGCTGCTGGCCCGTTACGCGCGCCTGTTCGCGCCCGGCCTGCACGTGCTGTCCTACAACGAGATTCCCGAGAACCGCGAAGTGAGCATCATCGGCACGGTCGGCTGAGCGTACCGGCAAACCAAACCGGGGTCAGGTCATGCCGTTAAGCAAGCCGCGCTCGGCTTGCTTAACGGCATGACCTTACCCCGGTTTTTACAGTTCGTCGGGCGGCAGTGGGTGGGACAGCAGCACGGCCACTTCGGCCATGGCCTTGAACAGGGCCGGGGTGAGGGCGGCCAGCTGGGCCCGCTCGGGATAGTGCTGGGCCGCCAGCGGCAGCTCACGCGTCACGCGGCAGCGGATGATGGTCAGGCCGGCGCGGCTGACCGTGGCCGCCAGTTGCGGCAGCATTTCGCGCATGTGCTGCAACGCCGAACTTTGCTGCGCCGCCACTTCCAGCACCACGCCGCCAGCGAGCGGTTCCATCTGGATCACGACCCGCCCTATGCCGGGCAGCATCAGTTCCAGCCGCAAGGCGATGCGCGGGGCGCGCCGGCGCGGATGTTCGTCGTCCTGTTCCTGGTCGCGGTTGATTACCCGCAATACCAGCTGTTCCGCGCCCCAGGCATAGACGGCGAAGCGCCACGGTTCCAGTTCCGTCACCAGCGGCGCGGCGCCGCGCCCTTCGCGCAGTACGGCCGGGGTGTGGTCGGCCATGAACAGGCTGGAGGGGACGTGTTGTCCCTGGGCTTGCTCCTGCAGGGCGGCGCGCTGCTGGCCGTAGGTGTGCACCATCACCAGCCAGGAGCTGGCCAGGCTGGACGTGTCCGGCGGCGCCCACACCAGCTGGCGCGACAGGAACACCTGGTTGGGATGCATGGCGGCCGGATCGGCCGCGTTCGGGGTGTCGGCCGCCAGTTGGGCGGCCAGGGTATCGAGCCCGGCGCGCGGCAGCGGCAGGCTTTCGGCGCCGTCCACCAGCAGTTCGACCGCGGCCGGCGTGGCCGGCGCCAGCGGGTAGTCGCCGCCGGCGTCGCCGCCGCTGGCCGGCCCCGTGTCGTGCTGTGGCAACGGGGTGGGGCGGTCGGGCACGCTCAGCGGCGCGGTGGTGGGGCCGATACGGTCAAATGCCATTGTGCTAACTCGGGTCTAGCGGGCCAAAAAAAAGCCAACCGGGTTGCCGGTTGGCTCCTGTTGCACCTGCCCGCGCGGCGGGCAGGGCGGCGCTACAATTATTGCAGCAGGGACATAACCAGCGACGAGGTGCTGTTCGATTGCTTCAGCATCGCGGTGCCGGCTTGCAGCAGCATCTGGCTCGAGGTCATGTTCGACGATTCGGTCGCGAAGTCGGTGTCCATGATGCGGCCGGTAGCGGCCTTGGTGTTGGTCGAGATGTTCGACAGGTTGTTGTAGACGTGGTCCAGGCGGTTCGAGATCGCGCCCAGTTTCGAACGCAGCGCGCCCACGGTGTCGATGGCGGTGGCCAGCTTGTCGATGGTGGCGTTGGCGGCGGTCGCGCCGGCGGCGGCGGTCGCGCCACTGATTTCCGTGCCGACACCGGCCACGGCGGCACCGGAGGCGCCCTGGTACTGGGTGGCCGCCGCGGCGATGTCGGTATGGACGGCGGTCAGTTCATTGGATACGTCGCCATTCATTTTCTCGCTGGAGCTGGCGCCGATCTGGAAGTCCACGGCAACGGCCAGCTTGCCGGTGCCGCTGGTCAGCAGGGCGGTGCCGCCGAACTTGGTGTTGGCCATGATGTTGCTCAGTTCGCTCGTCAGCGAGTCGAATTCAGCTTGCATCGCGGTCTGGTCGTTGGCGGTCGAGGAGCCGTCAGCTGCCTGGGTGGCCAGGTCTTTCATGCGCATCAGGATGTTGGTGGTCTCGTCCAGTGCGCCTTCGCCCGTCTGCAGCATCGAGATCGAGTTCTGGGTGTTGCGCATGGCCACTGCCATACCGCTGGTCTGGGCTTTCAGACGGGTTGCGATCTGCAGGCCGGCGGCGTCGTCCATTGCCGAGTTGATGCGGAAGCCGGTGCTCAGGCGGGTCTGCGACGTCGACAGGCTACCTTGGGTGCGGGTGATCGAGTTCTGGGCGGAAAGGGCCGCGGCGTTGGTGTGAAGGCTCAGCATGAAATTACTCCTGGTAGGTGGATTCAGTTCGGAGCATCGGACTCTTTGTGCTCTCCCAAGTACAAGACGACCGTTTCGGTTGGGACATTAAATTCCATGTGGAAATTTTTTGAAAAATATTTGTAACCGGCTTTAAGTCGTGTCCGCCAGCGCCTTTCCACCCCGCGATGATAGGCGCTTTCGGCCGGTTGCGGCGAAAAAAACAGCGCGGGGTGCTGGCACGCCGCGCTGTCTTTCAGTCAACCATACCGCTTACATGTTCAAATTACATGTTCGGATAGTTGGGGCCGCCGCCGCCTTCGGGCGTGATCCAGACAATGTTCTGGGTCGGGTCCTTGATGTCGCAAGTCTTGCAGTGCACGCAGTTCTGGGCGTTGATCTGCAGGCGGTCCTGGCCTTCGTCGGTCTTGACGAATTCATACACGCCGGCCGGGCAGTAGCGCGATTCCGGGCCGGCGTATTTGCGCAGGTTGACGTCCACCGGCACGCTGGCGTTTTTCAGCGTCAGGTGGATAGGTTGATCTTCCGCATGGTTGGTGTTGGAAATGAACACCGACGACAGGCGGTCGAAGGTCAGCTTGCCATCGGGCTTGGGATAGTTGATCGGCGCGAAGTCGGAGGCCGGCTTCAGGCATTCGTGGTCGGCGTGGCTGTGGTGCAGGGTCCAGGGCGCCTTGCCGCGGAACACGATCTGGTCGATACCGGTCATCAGGGCGCCCACGTACAGGCCCATGTTCAGGTACGGCTTGACGTTGCGCGCCACGTGCAGTTCCTCGTGCAGCCACGATTGCTCGAACGCCACCGGGTAGCTGACCAGTTCGTCGTGCTGGCGGTTCTCGCCCAGCGCCGCGAACACGGATTCGGCCGCCAGCATGCCGGACTTGATGGCCGCGTGCGAACCCTTGATACGGCTCATGTTCAGGAAGCCGGCGTCGCAACCGATCAGCGCGCCGCCCGGGAACACCAGCTTGGGCAGCGATTGCAGGCCGCCGGCCGTGATCGCGCGGGCGCCGTAGGAAATGCGCTTGCCGCCTTCGAAGAAGCCGCGGATGGCCGGGTGGGTCTTGTAGCGCTGGAATTCCTCGTACGGCGACAGGTAGGGGTTTTCATAGTTCAGACCGACCACGTAGCCGACCATGACCTGGTTGTTTTCCAGGTGGTACAGGAACGAGCCGCCATAGGTTTTCGAATCCAGCGGCCAGCCGGTGGTGTGGATCACCAGGCCGGGCTGGTGCTTGGCCGGGTCGATTTCCCACAGTTCCTTGATGCCGATGCCGTACGATTGCGGATCCTTGCCCTTGTTCAGGTCGAACTTGGCCATCAGCTGCTTGCCCAGGTGGCCGCGCGCGCCTTCGGCGAACAGCGTGTACTTGCCGTGCAGTTCCATGCCCAGCTGGAAGTCAGGGCCGGCTTCGCCGTCGCGCTTGACGCCCATGTTGCCGGTGGCCACGCCCTTGACGGAGCCGTCGTCGTTGTACAGGACTTCAGCGGCGGCGAAGCCGGGGAAGATCTCCACGCCCAGCGACTCGGCCTGCTGGCCCAGCCAGCGCACCACGTTACCGAGCGAAATCACGTAGTTGCCATGGTTTTCGAAGCAGGCCGGCAGCGCGAAATTCGGCGTCTTGTAGGCTTTCTTTTCGGTCAGGAACAGCACGCGGTCTTCCGTCACCTCGGTGTTGAGGGGCGCGCCCAGTTCCTTCCAGTTGGGGATCAGCTCGGTCAGCGCCTTCGGGTCCATCACGGCGCCCGACAGGATGTGCGCGCCCAGTTCGCCGCCTTTTTCCAGCACGACGACGGACACTTCCTGGCCTTTTTCCGCCGCCATCTGCTTGATCTTGATGGCGGCCGACAAGCCGGCAGGGCCGCCGCCGACGATCACGACGTCATACTCCATCGCATCGCGTGGGCCGTACTGTTCAACTAGGGTTTGGGGCTGGGTCATGGTGTGTTCTTATGAGGAGGAGGAGAAAAAAATTTTAGCACGAGTGTGCTTCTTTTTGCTGCCGAATGCAACGCCGGCGACATTTTGAGGCACATCTTTAGATGCTGCAATCTAATACTGGCAATTTGTGTAATCATTACGGCTGGACTGTGGACGCAGTCCGACATCACCAAACACAGGGAGCAGCTCGTGGGTATTGAAGTCAACTTTGAGGGAAAAATCGCGCTGATCACCGGCGCCTCCAGTGGCCTGGGCGCGCGCTTCGCCAAGGTGCTGGCCCAGGCCGGCGCCCAGGTGGTGCTGGCTTCGCGCCGTACCGAGCGGCTCAAGGAATTGCGGGCCGAGATCGAGGCCGACGGCGGCGCGGCCCACGTCGTGAGCCTGGACGTGACCGATTACGCCAGCATCAAGTCGGCCATCGCCCACGCCGAGACGGAAGCGGGGCCGATCGACATCCTGGTCAACAATTCGGGCGTGTCCACCACGCAACGGCTGGTGGACGTGACGCCGGAAGACTACGCCTTCATCATGGACACCAACTTGCGCGGCGCGTTTTTCGTAGCCCAGCAAACGGCCAAGCGCATGATCGCGCGCGCCAAGGGTGATCCAAAAAAACAACACCGCATCATCAACATCGCCTCCGTGGCTGGCTTGCGGGTGCTGCCGCAGATTGGCGTGTACTGCATGAGCAAGGCCGGCGTGGTGCAGATGACCAAGGCCATGGCGGTGGAATGGGGCAAGTACGGCATCAACACCAACGCCATCTGCCCCGGCTATATCTCGACCGAGATCAATGAGGACTATTTCGCCAGCGAGCAGGGCCAGAAGCTGATCAACATGCTGCCGCGCAAGCGTCCCGGCAAACCGGAAGACCTCGATGGCCTGATGCTGCTGCTGGCCGGCGACGAGTCGCACTTCATCAACGGCGCCATCATCTCGGCCGACGACGGCATGCTGGCCATGTGATCAGAAACCGGGGTCAGGTCATGCGTTCGCGCAAGTTGCGCGAGCGCATGACCTGACCCCGGCTTTCGGTGCGGCCGGCGCTAGGCTTGCTGCAAGCCCACCAGCTTGTGGACCAGCTCGGACGAGGTGGCCGCGCCGAACTTGCGCATCAGCTTGGCACGGTGCATTTCCACCGTGCGCGGACTCAGGTCGACCTGGCGCGCGATCACCTTGCTGGTCTTGCCTTCCACCAGCAGGGCCGCGATTTCCCGTTCGCGCGCCGTCAGCTCGGCCGTCACCGGCCGTTTCTCGCTGACATCCTCGAAAGTCCAGATGCCCGGTCCCAGCGGTTCGTTGGGCTTGAGCGCGTGGCCTGTCACGTGGCACCAGAACAGTTCATCGTTGGCGCGGCGCATGATGCGCTCGTCCGAATAGCGGCCCTTGGCGTTCATGATGGGGATGATGCGGTCACCCGTGCGCAGGAATTCATCCATGGTCGGATACAGGGCGCGGAACGACAAGCCCTGCAGCGTCTCACGCGTGTAGCCGAACATGGCGGCCAGCGCTTCGTTGCAAGCCTGGATCACGCGGTTCTCGGAAATGCACATGCCAACCGGCGCATGCAGGAAGATCGTTTCGTAATCGATGGCGGGCGGTACGTTCATGTGGGGCGTATCAATTCGGGTGCATGACAACAGCGTAAAAAGGAACACGGCGCGCCGGTAGTTCTACGGTATTGTGCTTTTGAAGGGCGTATTCTATGCTCCATACGCTCTTCGCACACTACCGCGAGCGACACAGCTTATCAAAAGAAAAGGGACACGTATGAATAAAGTTTATCCCGATGCCGCCGCCGCCCTGGCCGGTATCGTCCAGGATGGTCAAACCATCGCCGTTGGCGGCTTCGGCCTGTGCGGCATTCCCGAAGCCCTGATCGGGGCGCTGCGCGATTCCGGCGTGAAAGGCCTGACGGCCATTTCCAACAACGCCGGCGTGGATGGTTTCGGCCTGGGCCAGCTGCTGGAAACGCGCCAGATCCGCAAGATGATCTCGTCCTACGTGGGCGAGAACAAGGAATTCGCGCGCCAGTACCTGGCCGGCGAACTGGAACTGGAATTCACGCCGCAAGGCACGCTGGCGGAAAAACTGCGCGCCGGCGGCGCCGGCATTCCGGCCTTCTTCACCAAGACGGGCGTGGGCACGATCGTGGCCGAGGGCAAGGAAATCCGCGAATTCGACGGTGAGACCTATGTGATGGAACGCAGCCTGGTGGCTGACGTGTCGCTGGTCAAGGCCTGGAAGGCCGACAAGGCCGGCAACCTGATCTTCCGCAAGACGGCCCGCAACTTCAATCCCAACGTGGCCATGGCCGGCAAGATCACCGTGGTGGAAGTGGAGCAACTGGTGGAGACGGGCGAGATCGATCCCGACCAGGTGCATCTGCCCAGCATTTTCGTGCACCGCATCGTGGTCAACGCGACGCCGGAAAAACGCATCGAACAGCGCACCGTGCGCGCCTGATGCGCGCGCCACCACAACAAGACGGAGATTACTATGGCATGGACTCGTGACGAAATGGCCGCGCGCGCGGCGAAGGAATTGCAGGACGGATTTTATGTGAACCTGGGCATCGGCCTGCCCACGCTGGTGGCCAACTATGTGCCCAGCGATATCGAAGTATTCCTGCAATCGGAAAACGGCTTGCTGGGCATCGGCCCGTTCCCGACCGACGCGGAAGTGGACGCCGACCTGATCAACGCCGGCAAGCAGACCGTGACGGCCTTGCCCGGCGCGGCCTACTTCAGCTCGGCCGACTCGTTCGGCATGATCCGCGGCGGCAAGATCAACCTGGCTATCCTGGGCGCGATGCAGGTGTCCGAACATGGCGACCTGGCCAACTGGATGATACCGGGCAAGATGGTCAAGGGCATGGGCGGGGCGATGGACCTGGTGGCCGGCGTCAAGCGGGTGGTGGTGCTGATGGAGCACGTGGCCACGGCCAAGGATGGCAGCACCTCGCACAAGCTGCTCAAGCATTGCGACCTGCCGCTGACGGGCGTGGGCGTGGTCGACCTGATCATCACCGATCTGGGTGTGATAGAAGTGACCGGCAAAGGCTTGAAAGTGACGGAGCTGGCGCCGGGCGTGAGCAAGGAACAGATCCAGGCCGCCACGGGCGTGGAACTGGACATGTCGGCCGTGTAAGCGGTCCGGCAGGTGAAAGACAGAACGGCGCGCCTTGGGCGCGCCGTTCTGTTTTATGCGTTTGTACAAGCCGGTGTCACACAAGCCGGTGTCACAAGCCGGTGTCCAAGCCGGTGTCAGGTCTGTCATTCGGACAGTCGTCGCGCTTCTTTGCGTTTTCTCATGACGGAGCCCTGATTTTCAAAGTAGCCTCAACCAGAAATCGCTTACCACTTCCGATCTCAATGTCGTTTGTTCGAACTCAAGGTTGTTATCTTCGAGTCCAAATGACAGACCTGACACGGAATTGCGGAATTGCATTTTGTGTGGTCTCGGTCTCGGTCGCGGTTGCCAAACAAAAAGGCCCCCCACCTTGCGGTGCGGGGCCATGCCGTTGAAGCGGCGGAGGATCAGTGCTGGACGGCTTTCACGCCATCTTCGCCGTAGGCGGGGTAGGCTGCCGAACCCGGGTGGGCCAGTTCCGCTTTGAGGCGGTCATGGTCCAGTTCCTTTTCCCAGTTCGACACCACCACGGCCGCTACGCCATTGCCCACGAAGTTGGTCAGGGCGCGGCATTCGCTCATGAAGCGGTCGATGCCCAGGATCAGCGCCATGCCGGCCACCGGGATGGTGGGCACCACGGCCAGCGTGGCGGCCAGCGTGATGAAGCCGGCGCCGGTGATGCCGGACGCGCCTTTCGAGGTCAGCATGGCCACGCCGAGGATGGTCAGTTCCTGCATCAGCGTCAGGTCGGTGTTGGTGGCCTGGGCCACGAACAGGGCCGCCATCGTCATGTAGATGTTGGTGCCGTCCAGGTTGAACGAGTAGCCGGTGGGAACCACCAGGCCGACCACGGACTTGGAGCAGCCGAGTTTTTCCAGCTTGGTCATCAGCGACGGCAGGGCGCTTTCCGACGAGGAGGTGCCCAGCACGATCAGCAGTTCTTCCTTGATGTAGAGGATGAAGCGGCCGATCGAGAAGCCGGTCAGTTTGGCCACCGCGCCCAGCACGATGAACACGAACAGGCCGCAGGTCAGGTAGAACGAACCCATCAGCTTGGCCAGCGGCAGCAGCGAGGCGATGCCGTATTTGCCGATGGTGAAGGCCATGGCGCCGAAGGCACCAATGGGCGCGACTTTCATGATGATGTTGACCATGCCGAAGATGGCCGTGGCGATCTCGTCGATCAAACGGGTCACCGCCTTGCCTTTTTCGCCCATGATGGACAGCGCGAAGCCGAACAGGATGGCCACCAGCAGCAC
The DNA here is from genome assembly GCA_035254005.1 of Burkholderiaceae bacterium. Taxonomy (GTDB): domain Bacteria; phylum Pseudomonadota; class Gammaproteobacteria; order Burkholderiales; family Burkholderiaceae_D; genus Rugamonas. The sequence continues at coordinate 57,719 of DATFBD010000147.1, forward strand.
TTGTAGGATCTCACCCTTGGCGAACGCGTCCACCAGCGTGTTGGGGATGATGTTCATGATGAAGTCCACCGTGGACTGCGACTTGGCCTTGGTGGTGAACTCGGCGATGGCCTTGGTGTCGAGCGTGGCGGGGTCGGCGTTGAAGCCGGCGCCCGGGCGCAGGATGTTGGCCACGAACAGGCCGATCACGAGCGCGAAGGTGGATACCACTTCGAAGTACAGCAGCGCCTTGCCGCCCACGCGGCCGACTTTCTTGACGTCTTGCATGCCGGCGATCCCGGAGACGACGGTGCAGAAGATCACCGGGGCGATGATCATCTTGATCAGCTTGATGAAGCCGTCTCCCAGCGGCTTCATGGCGACGGCGTTGGCGGGCAGGAAGTAACCCAGCAACACGCCGCAGGCGATCGCAAACAGCACCTGCACGTATAGTATTTTATAGAACGGCTTTTTCACGGCGACTCCTCGTGGGGGGTAATTTGAGGAGTCCATGATGGATGAAAGGTTCAGTTATCACTATTGTGGTTAACCGCAAATCAGCGCGGTGATAACTGGGGGCTGGCGGGCTGTGGCATATCCGCCACGGCCGCGCCGCCCGCGCCGGCGATGCCGGACGGGGGGCGGCGCCAGCGCGAATGTCAACGAAAGCTTACTGGGCCACCCAACCGCCATCCATATTCCAGGTCGCGCCGCGCACCTGGCGCGCCGCGTCGCTGCACAGGAACACGGCCATGGCGCCCAGTTCCTCGGGGGTGACGAATTCGCCCGACGGTTGCTTGTCGGCCAGCAGTGCGCGCTTGGCGTCCTCGTTGCTCAGGCCATCCTTGGCGGCGCGCGCGTCGACCTGCTTTTGCACCAGCGGCGTCAGCACCCAGCCAGGGCAGATGGCGTTGGCGGTGATGCCGGTGGTGGCCGTTTCCAGCGCCGTCACCTTGGTCAGGCCCAGCAGGCCGTGCTTGGCCGCCACATAGGCCGATTTCTGTTCCGAGCCCACCAGGCCATGGACCGAGGCCAGGTTGATGATGCGGCCCCAGTTCCTGGCGCGCATGCCGGGCAGCGCCAGGCGGGTGGTGTGGAAGGCCGAGGTCAGGTTGATGGCGATGATGGCATCCCATTTCTCGACCGGGAAGTCCTCCACCTTGGCCACGTACTGGATGCCGGCGTTGTTGACCAGCACGTCCACGCCGCCGAACTTGTCGGCCGCGAAGGCCATCATGGCTTCGATCTCGGCCGGCTTGGACATGTCGGCGTTGTGGTAAGCCGTCTGGACCTTGAATTCGCGCGCCACGTCGGCCTGCAGTTTGTCGATCTCGGCCGCGTCGCCGAAACCGTTGAATACGATGTTGGCGCCTTCAGCGGCCAGCGCGCGCGCCATGCCCAGGCCGATGCCGGAGGTGGAGCCGGTGACCAGTGCGGTTTTGCCTGCCAGGATAGTGCTTGCCATGATGTCCTCTGTGAAATGTTCTCGGGTTGGTGGTCTGGAGCATGCTGCGCTACACTGCGGTAAGATTTTTAGCGCAACGCCCGGTAAAATGTAATCACCCGTCATCATTACATAAAAATCCACCTGCGGTAGTTGGAAACGAATCCGCATTTGACAAGGAAGTGGCATGTTCGAAGCAAAATTGAAGTCTGTTCAGTGCCTGTCCATGGCCGGCCTGCATCACATGGCATACAAGGAATGGGGCGCGGCGGACAATCCGAACGTGCTGGTGTGCGTGCATGGCGTGACCCGGGTGTCGGACGATTTCGACGTCATGGCGCGCGCCCTGGCCGCCGACTATCGCGTGATCTGCCCCGACGTGGTGGGCCGCGGGCGTTCGGGCCGGCTGCGCAATCCGCAGCTGTACGTGATCCCCCAATACGTGAGCGACATGGTCACGCTGCTGGCCCGCGTGCTGGCCAATAACGAGCGCCAGAGCGTGGACTGGTTCGGCACCTCGATGGGCGGCCTGATCGGCCTGGGCCTGGCTTCGCTGCCGGGCAACCCCATCGGCCGCCTGATCCTGAACGATATCGGCCCGTCGCTGGAAGCGCCGGCCCTGCAGCGCATCGGCGACTACATCGGCCAGGACTTGCGCTTCCCGACGTTCGAGGAAGGCGCGCGTTTCGTGCGCGATGTCTCGCTTACCTTCGGCCCGCACACGGAAGACGAGTGGCACAAGCTGGCGGCCGACGTCCTGCGCCAGGACAAGGATGGCATGTGGGTGCGCCATTACGATATGGGCCTGGCCCAGCCGTTCCGTGCCGCCACGCCCGAATCGGTGGCGGCCGACCAGGCGACGCTGTGGACCTCGTACGACGCCATCACCTGTCCGACCTTGCTGATACGCGGTGGCGAATCGGACCTGCTGTCGCGCGCCACGGCCGAGATCATGACGCAGCGCGGACCGCGCGCCACGCTGGTGGAAGTGCCCGGTGTGGGCCATGCGCCCACCTTCGTGCACGATGACCAGATCGCCATCGTCAAGCGCTTCTTATTGAACAAATCTTACTGAACAAATAACCTGTAACAAGAACGAGAATCATGGAAATCAAACGACTGCATGTGGGCAAGCGCCTGTCCGAAGTGGCGATCCACAACAACACCGTGTACCTGGCCGGCCAGGTGGCGGACGACAAGACGCAGGACATCAACGGCCAGATGCGCGAAGTGCTGGCCCATATCGACCGCCTGCTGGGCGAGGCCGGCAGCGACAAGACCTGCATCCTGAGCTGCCAGATCTACCTGACCGACCTGGCCAATTTCGCCGGCATGAACGAGGAGTGGGACGCCTGGGTGCCCCACGGCCACACGCCGCCGCGCGCCACCGTGCAGGCGCAACTGGCCGACCCGGCCTGGCTGGTGGAAGTGGTCGTCGTCGCCGCAGTGCGTTAGGCGGCATATGGTTTCTATCGCAGCGCTCAATAGCGCAACCTCGGACCAGCTGGTGCAAGGCCTGTCGGCCGACGATGGCGCGCGCGTGCTGGCCGCGCTCGACGTGGCCAGCGCGGCCTATGGCGACCGGCTGTGCAGCAGCGGCCAGCCAGCCTTCGAGTTTTCGGTCGGCGTGGCCGGCACGCTGGCCTTCCTGCGCACGGATGCGGAAACCCGCATCGCTGGCCTGATGTTCGAACTGACTTTGCTGGACCCGACGCAGGCGCCCACCATCGAGCCGCGTTTCGGCAAGGAGGTTTGCGACCTGGTGTCGGGCGTGCGCCAGCTGATCCGGCTGCGCGAACTGACGCGCGGCCAGAAGGATGGGGCGGGCCGCGGCAAGAATGCGGCCCAGATGGCCGTGGCCCAGGTGGAAACGCTGCGCAAGATGCTGCTGGCCATGGCCAGCGACATGCGCGTGGTGCTGGTGCGCCTGGCGTCGTGCGTGACGACCTTGCGCTACTTCGCCGACATCAAGCTGTTCAACGAGGCCACCCGCGCCTACGGGCGCGAGACGCTGGACCTGTACGCGCCGCTGGCCAACCGGCTCGGCATCTGGCAGCTCAAGTGGGAGCTGGAGGACTTGTCGTTCCGCTTCATCGAGCCGGAGACGTACAAGCGCATCGCCAAGATGCTGGAAGAAAAGCGCATGATGCGCGAAGGCTTCGTCACCTCGGCCATCGCCCGCCTGCAGGCGGAGATGAAGGCGGCCGGCATCCAGGCCGAAGTATTCGGTCGGCCCAAGCACATCTACAGCATCTGGAACAAGATGCGCGGCAAGGAGCTCGACTTCACCGACCTGTACGACGTGCGCGCCTTCCGCGTGATCGTGGCCGACGTCAAGACCTGCTACACGGTGCTGGGCGTGGTGCACAACATCTGGACCCCGATCCCGAAAGAGTTCGACGACTACATCTCGCGACCCAAGCCCAATGGCTACCAGTCGCTGCACACGGTGGTGACGGCCGAGGATGGCCGGCCGCTGGAAGTGCAGATCCGTACCCAGGAAATGCACAACTTCGCCGAGTACGGCGTGGCGGCCCACTGGCGCTACAAGGAGGAGGGCGGTTCCAACTTCGCCGGCCAGAAGTACGACGAGAAGATCGCCTGGCTGCGCCAGCTGCTGGCGTGGAAGACCGACGTGGCCGACGCTGTCGTGGGCCAGGAGGAAACCCAGCGCGAGTGGGTGGAGAAACTCAAGGCCGCCGCGCTGGACGACCGCATCTTCGTGCTCACGCCGCAGGCGCGCGTGCTGGAGTTGCCGGTGGGCGCCACCCCGATCGACTTCGCCTACCACCTGCACAGCGACGTGGGCCACCGTTGCCGCGGCGCGCGCGTGGACGGCGTGATGGTGCCGCTCAACACGCCGCTCAAGAATGGGCAGACGTGCGAGATCATCACGGCCAAGGGCGCGCCCGGCACGGCAGGCCCGTCGCGCGACTGGCTCAATCCGGACTACACGGTCAGCAGCCGCACGCGCTCCAAAATCCGCGCCTGGTTCCATGCCATCGATATCCAGGAAACCTTGTCCAACGGCCGCGCGCTGGTCGAAAAATCGTTGCAGCGCGAAGGCAAGACAGCCGTCAACCTGGAAGCGCTGGCGCAGAAGCTGGGTTTCCCCAAGGTCGACGATTTGTTCCTGGCCGTGGGCAAGGACCTGTTCAGCCTGCGCCACGTGGAGGCGGCGTTGCACGAGACGGCCGAACCGGCCGCGCCGGAAGACGCCGTCGTGGTCGGCAAGAGCCGCGCCTCGAGCGTGGAGCAGGGCGCCAAGTCGGGCGTGCTGGTGGTGGGAACGGATGGCTTGATGACGCAGCTGGCCAAGTGCTGCAAGCCGGCGCCGCCGGACGGCATCGTCGGCTTCGTCACGCGCGGCAAGGGCGTGTCCATCCACCGCGCCACATGCAAGAACTTCGCCGAAATGCGCGCCAAGGCGCCCGAGCGGGTGATCGTCACGGAATGGGGACGGGCCGAACGGGACACCGTGTACCCGGTCGACATCTTCATCCTGTCCGGCGACCGCCAGGGGCTGTTGCGCGACATTTCCGAGATCTTCTCGCGCGAGAAGATCAACGTGATCGGCGTGAACACCCAGTCCGCCAAGGGTCAGGCCCGCATGACGTTCACGGCCGAAATCGCCTCCACGGCGCAGTTGCAAAAAGCGCTGCTGGCCATCGCCGAAGTGGGCGGGGTGCTGGAGGCGCGCCGGGCGTGACGCCGTAAAACCAGGGTCAGGCCCAAGGGCCAGACCCTGTCATGCGGACGGCGCCGCTGGCCGTGGTGGAAGAGAGCGGCCAGCCCGGCGCGCGCCGGGCCTGCCCGTGCAGTGCGTGCCGTGCCGGGGCGGATGCCGTCAGGTCACAACCAGGTCGGCCGCAGCCAGCGCATGGACCCCGACCAGGGTGGCGAACTGGATGGCCGCACCCTTGCCGCTGCCGTCGGCGTCGTAGCTGAGCGCACCCGTGCTGGTGTTGAACAGCACGTAGTCGTTGGCGTCCACGGCCGTGCCGGTGGCGCTGGCCACGAAGTTGGCCGCCGCCAGCGGGCCGGTGGCCAGCAACTTCTTGAAGATGGCGTTTTCCAGTTGCAGCAGGTCCACGCCTGACTGGAAGTCGGTGATGGTGTCGAGGTTGCTGCTGGCGCTCAGGGCCGACTCGAAGCGGAATACGTCGGCGCCGGCGCCACCCGTGAGCGTGTCGTTGCCGGCGCCGCCCACCAGCAGGTCGGCTGCGCCACCACCCAGCAGTACGTCGTTGCCGCCCAGGCCGGACAAGGTGTTGGCCCCGCCATTGCCGGTCAGTACGTTGGCCAGCGCGTTGCCGGTGCCGTTCAGCGCCGCTGTGCCCGTCAAGGTCAGGTTTTCCACGTAGTTGCCCAGGGTGTAGCTGATGCTGGCCTCCACCGTATCCACGCCGCCCGCGTCCGTCTTGCTGGTGGCCGTGGTCGTTTCTATCACCTTGTCGCTGGCGTTGTCGACCACGTAGGTGTCGTTGCCGGCGCCGCCCAGCATGGTGTCGGCGCCGGCGCCGCCATCGAGCCGGTCGTTGCCGCCATTGCCGTACAGTGTGTCGTTGCCGGCCAGGCCGTTGAGGCTGTCAGCATAGGCCGTGCCGTTGAGCGTGTCAGCGCCAGCCGTGCCGGCCTGGTAGCCGAGCACGGCGCCAGTGGCGGTGCTGCCCACCGCCTCCGCCGTGCCATGACCGTCCACGTAGCTGGCCACCACGGTGATGGCCTTGCCCACCTGTGCGCTGCCCAGCACCAGGCTGGCGCTGGTGGCGCCGGCGATACTGGCGCCGTCGGCCTGCCATTGCCAATGCAGCGTGCCCATGCCGTCGGCATCGGCCAGCGTGCTCACGGCGGCCAGCGTCTGGCCTTGGGTGGCGCTGCCCGTGATGGCGATGCCGCCCGTGGGCGCGTCGTTCACGTTGAGCACGGCGGCCGTGGCGGCGCTGCCCACGGCTTCGGCATTGCCCAGGCCATCCGTGTAGCTGGCCAGGACCGTGATGGCCTTGCCTACCTGCGCTTCCGTCAGCGTGACGCTGGCGGCGGTGGCGCCGGCGATGGCGCTGCCGTCGGCCAGCCATTGGTAGCTGAGCGCACCCATGCCGTCGGCATCGGCCAGCGTGCTGGTGGCGCTCAGGGTCTGGCCCTGCTGGGCCACGCCTTCAATGGCGATGGCGCCTGTGGGTGCGTGGTTGACGGGTACCGTGATGGCCGGCGCCACCACGAACAACTGGCTGGCGCTGATGCTGGCGCCGTGGCCGTCATCGATCTGGTAGCTCAGTTCGACGGGGCCGCTGTACTGGCTGGCGGGCGTGAAGATCCAGCCTCTGCCGTCGGCCAGCGCTTGCAGGGTGCCGGGGGCGTCGGTGGCCAGGCTGGTCACTTGCAGCGTGTCGCCGTCCGGATCGCTGTAGCCTTGCAGCAGGCTGGCCGCGCTGATGACGTAGTCGCTGTCCTGTGTGCCTTCGGGCAGCACGGCCGTGGCCGAGCCGATCGGCGCCTGGTTCAGGTGCACGCTGAGCGTGCCGATCGACGGCGACAGCACCACGTCCAGACCGCTTTGCAGGTCCAGCCAGATCGACTCAATCGCTGCCACGCTCTTGGCCGAGGCGATGGTGTCGTTGCGGTCCCAGATTTCGCTGACCAGCGCGCTGGCCGGATCCAGACCCAGCGTGGCGGCGATGGTGGCCTTGTCCGCCAGGTTCAGTACTCCGCCGTTGTTGTGCGCGAGCAGGATGGCCTGGGTGACGGCCATGCCGGTTTCGTCGCTGCCCAGCGAGGTGGTGACGGCTACCTGGACCAGTTTCTTTTCCACGGCCAGCGCGGCCGCGTCGGTCGGGTCCGCTTGCAGGGCGGCCCAGGCGTCGTAGTGCGCCAGGTCCACGCTGGCGGCGATGCCCAGCGCCTGCTTGATGATGGCGCCCGCTTCGGCCGGCGAGGCGCCCAGCGCCACGGCATTCTGCAGCAGCGTGGTGAGCGGGTTTTCCACGCTGGCGCCAACGGGCGCGCTCAGTTGCAGCAGCGTGATGGTGAAGTCGCCATTGCCCGGCGCGGCGATGGCCTTGGCCGTGCTGGTGACGGCTTCGGCCTGGCCGGCCAGGTCCACGTACTGGGCGCTGACGGTGATGTTCTGGCCGATCTGTGCCTCGCCCACGACAAAGGTGTTGCCGCTGACGCCCAGGTCGACGCCGTCCGCATACCAGGTGTAGCTGATGCCGGAAGCGGGCACGCCGTCGCTGTCGGATACCTTGGCCGTCAGCGTCTCACCGAGCGCGCCTATGCCGCTGAGGAAGACGATGCCGGGCTGGTTCGGTGGCGTGGTCGTGGTGCCGCCCGTGTTCACCTGGCTGACGGTGCCGTCCGCGCCCAGGCTGTACGTGCCGTCCGCGAATTGCGCGTATTCGACGGCGGTGAGGGTATCGCTGCCGTCGGTGGCCGAGCTGACCGTGTAGTGGCCGCTGGCCGCGTCGAAGCTGATCGCGTAGTTGGCCTTGTTGCCGGCGTAGATGGCGGTGTCGCTGTCGGCGCCGCCATCGAGCTGGTCGTTGCCGGCGTCGCCCTTGAGCTGGTCGGCGCCGCTGCCGCCGTACACGGTGTCGTTGCCGGCACCGGCCACGATGATGTCGTCGCCGCCGCCCGCGTAGACGGTGTCGTCGCCCGCTTGCAGGTCGAAGTATTCATCCTTGGCGCTGCCGGTCAGCACGTCGGCGCCGGCCGTGCCGCCGCCCGAGGTGGCCACCACGCCCGAGCCGGGTATGGTGCCGGCCGTCAGGTTGGACAGGAAGATGCCGCTGTCGTAGATGTGGTCGCCCGTGTCGGCGATGCCGATCTTGATGTGGTTGGTGGCGCCGGCCACGATGGGCGCGACGATCTTGAGCACGTGGCTGACACCGTCGTATTCAATCGGCAGGGTGTTGCCGGCATTGTCCTGGAAATAGCCGGCGGCCAGGTTGGCGCTGACCACGCTGAGCGGGTGGTTGGGATCGTGGTTGAACAGCGCGTAGTTGACGCCGTTGACCATCACCACGGCCGAATCGACGAACTGGTCGACCCATTCGGGGAATTCGTCCGAACCGAACACGACGTCGAAGCTGACCGAGGTGGCGTTCGGGTCGCTCACGTTGAAGTCGAAGGCCAGCGTGGTGGCGTCGTAGGACTGGGTCTGGAACACGGAGTTGACGACGGCGTCGATGTCGGCGTCGCCGCTGCCCGCATTATCGGTGCCGAACCATGGCATGGTGTTGCTGGTGCCGGGCGTGGTGCCCGAGGTCAGCAACAGGCCGGCGCCGATGCCCAGCGCGGCCAGCGAGCCGTCGTACAGGTTGACCGCGTCCGGGCCCGA
>DATFBD010000148.1:0-217305 GCA_035254005.1 Burkholderiaceae bacterium
TCCAGTACTTGCGCTTGATCGAACTGGACGAAGTTGCGGTCGATGGAACGCAAATAGGCCGGGTCGTAGTGCTCGGCCAGCAGTTCTTCGACCAGCAGTTCCATCTGGCCTGAATTGGCCAGCCCATGCCAGCGCTGAATCTTCTCGTGGCCGTGCAGGCTGACCAGGCAATCGAGTTGGGCGTTGAGCGTGGCCGGGTCTTGCGTGAAGTGGGCGTAGTCCTCCATCAGCAGCTTGACCCGGTTGGCACGCGACAGCGTCAGCGAGATGCAGGGCGCGGCGCGCATGGTGTCCATCAGCGCGGCCGGCACGCGCAGCTGGCCGACCTTCTTGCTTTCCGATTCCACGAACACCGGGCGCGCCGGATCGAACTTGCGCAGCCGGTCCCATACCATCGTCTCGAACGCCTTCTGGGTGGGTTGCGGCTGGCTGGGCAGGTTGCCAAGCACGGAACCGCGGTGCGCGGCCAGTTGTTCCAGGTCCAGCACTTGCGCGCCGTCGGCATGCAGCACTTCCAGCAGCCGGCTCTTGCCACTGCCCGTGGTACCGCAGATCACCCGGAACGACAGGGCGGGCGCCTGTTCCAGCGCGCCGTTCACGTAGTTGCGATAGGCTTTGTAGCCGCCGTCGAGCTGCACGACGGGCCAGCCTATCTTGGCCAGGATGTGGGCCATGGAGCCGCTGCGGTTGCCGCCGCGCCAGCAGTAGACCAGCGGCTTCCAGTCGCGCGGCTTGTCCAGGAACTGCGTTTCGATGTGCTGGGCGATATTGCGCGCTACCAGCGCCGCGCCCACTTTCTTGGCCTCGAAGGAGTTGACCTGCTTGTACATGGTGCCGACCTTGATGCGCTGCTCGTCGTCCAGCACCGGGCAGTTGATGGCGCCGGGCAGGTGGTCGAGCGCGAATTCGGACGGGCTGCGCACATCGATGATGGTGTCAAACTGGTCCAGCCGGGGGAGCACATCTTCAAAGCGCAGTAGTTCTGGGTACTTCATCTTGTCTTGATTATTTTCTGTAGGGAGGGCCAGATATTGGCCAGGATGGTGGGATGGGCCTCGGCCGTTGGATGCAGCCGGTCGGCCTGGAATAATTGCGGTTTGTCGGCCACGCCTTCGAGCATGAAGGGCACCAGCGGCGCCTTGATCTCCTTGCTCAGCGTGCCGTACATGGCGTAGAACTGGTCGGCGTACTGGCGGCCGTAGTTGGGCGGCATGCGCATCCCCACCAGCAGCACCCGGGCGTTGGCCTCGCGCGCGGCGGCGGCCATGGCGCGCAGGTTCGCTTCGGCGGCCGCCACCGGCAGGCCACGCAGGCCATCGTTGGCGCCCAGTTCGATGACGATCACTTCGGGGTGGTATTTTTCCAGCAGCGCCGGCAGGCGGGTGCGCCCGCCGCTGGTCGTTTCGCCGCTCACGCTGGCGTTGACGATGTCGGCGGCGATCTTCTGGTCCTTGAGCTTTTGCTCGGCCAGCGCCACCCAGCCGCTGCCCCGGCTCAAGCCATATTCGGCCGACAGGCTGTCGCCGAGCACGAGGATGGTTTTTGGTGCAGAATAAGCGCTCGCGGTGGCGCACAGCAGAAGCAGGGCAGTGAACGCCAGCCGGCATGCCCTTCCCGTGTCACGACATTTTCCCAATAAATTCAGCATGCCCGATCTTCCAACGACGCCTTCCATTCAATTGACTCCCGCCCCGGCCAGCGCCGCCAGGGCGCCGGCCGCCATCGAAGTGACGGGACTGACCAAGCGCGTGGCGGACGCCGGCGGTGAGCTGACGATATTGCACCACGTGGATTTTACAGTGCAAAGGGCGGAAACGCTCGCTATTGTAGGGGCTTCCGGTTCCGGCAAGTCCACTTTGCTGGGTTTGCTGGCCGGCCTCGATACGCCCAGCGGTGGCCGGGTGCTGCTCGATGGTGTCGATATCTACGCCCTCGATGAAGACGGCCGCGCCGCGCTGCGCATGGCGAAACTGGGTTTTGTGTTCCAGTCCTTCCAGTTGCTGCCGCATCTGACGGCGCTCGAGAACGTGATGTTGCCGCTGGAACTGCGCGGCGAATCGGGCGCGCGCGACAAGGCGCAGGCCATGCTGCGCCGCGTGGGGCTGGGCGAACGCCTGCGTCACTATCCCCGGTATCTGTCAGGCGGGGAGCAGCAACGGGTGGCACTGGCGCGGGCCTTCGTCACGCAACCGCCGCTGCTGCTGGCCGACGAACCCACGGGCAGCCTCGATGCGGCCACCGGCGAAGCGGTGATCCAGCTGATGTTCGAGCTCAATCGCGAACACGGTTCCACGCTGGTCCTGGTCACGCACGACACCACCATCGCGGCCCGCTGCGGCCGCGTGATCACGATCGCGGCCGGCCGGCTGGTCTGATTCGCGCCGCTCCGCCGCTGCCGCTGCCGCTGATGCTGCTGCTACGGCGTTAGCGCGCGTGCTGCTGCACCAGGCGGTTGAGCGCCGCCCGGATGGCTGGCACCAGCTCGCCCGCCGTCAGGCCAATCGGCCCCACGCCATCGTTGACCAGCACGTCCGCCGCCATGCCATGCAGCCAGACGGCCGCCAGCGCCGCTTCCCACTGCGGCCAGCCTTGCGCCAGCAGGCTGCCGCACAGGCCGGCCAGCACGTCGCCCGTGCCCGCCGTGGCCAGTGCCGGATTGCCGGTCGTGTTGATGACGGCGTCGCCATCGGGCGCGGCGATCACCGTGCCTGATCCTTTCAGTACCACGGTCGCCCGCAGCCGGGCCGCCAGCGTGCGCGCCGCCGCCACCCGGTCGGCCTGCACGGCGGTGATGGCCGTGCCCAGCAGGCGCGCCGCTTCCAGCGGATGAGGTGTGATGATGCAGCCGGCGCCGCGCTGCGCCACGGCCGCCTGCAGCGCGGCATCGGCCGCCAGCAGGTTGAGCGCATCGGCATCGGCCACCAGCGCACTGGCGCTGCCGACGGCGCGCTTGAGCAGTTCCACCGACTGCGGCGCCGTGCCCAGCCCCGGGCCCAGCACCAGCACCGCGCTGTCGAGGTCGAAGCCGGCCGCGGCGCGGCACATCAATTCCGGCTGGCCGCTGTCGTAGGAGGGCGCGTCGTCCGCGAACACGGCGAATACGCGGCCCGCGCCGGCATGCAGCGCACTGCGCGCAGCCAGGATGGGCGCGCCGGCCATGCCGCGGGCGCCGCCGACCACGGCCACGTTGCCGTAGCTGCCTTTGTGGCTGTTCTGGCGCCGCACCTTCAGCTTGCGCGCGAAGAAGCCCACATCGTTCAAATGCAGCCGCACCGATGGGAACTGGCGCGGTTCCAGGTCCAGCGCCGCGACAGTGACCTGGCCGGCATGGTCGCGCCCATCGCAGGTATGCAAGCCAGGCTTGTCGCCGATGAAGGTGATGGTGTGCGTCGCGCGCACGGCCACGCCGTCCGGACCGACGATGGCGCCGGTATCGGCATCGAGCCCGCTGGGCACGTCGAGTGCCAGCACCGGGCAGGAGAGGGTATTGACGGTATCGACCAGCGTGCGCAAGGCGCCGCTCACGGGCCGGGCCAGGCCGATGCCGAACAGGCCATCGATCACCAGGTTCCAATCCGTGTCGGCCAGGGCGCTGCCACCGAGGTCGTTGAAGACGGCGTCGCTGCTTTCGGCGCGCCGCTGCGCCGCGGCCCGTTCCGCCGATTGCGCGCCGGGCGGCGGGAAATGCAGGATGTCGACCTGGGCGCCTGAATACGTCAGGTGGGCCGCCGCTTCGAGCGCGTCGCCGCCGTTATTGCCTGGCCCGGCCAGCACCAGCACCCTGGCGTGGCTGGTGGAGAAGGGCAGCATGTCGAGTGCCGCGTTGGCTGTGGCCTGGCCGGCCCGTTGCATGAGGGTGCCGGCCGGCAGGGCCGCCGCCGCGCGCTGTTCGATGGCGCGGAGCTCCGCGACGGAATAGAGTGGGTTCATGGACGCATCCGATCAGGAGTATGGGATGGCAGGTCCGGCCTGCCTGCCGCCTGCCGCGCGCGGGCAGGCCGGCGCCGCTGGTGATTGCGGTTCATTCAATTTTAGCATCGAATTAATCTGTTCAAGTGTGTCGCCCTGATCGCGGGGCACGCACTACAATATGCGCTTCGTTAAAGTATTGAGGTTGGCATGGATTGGCAATTCTGGATAGATCGCGGCGGCACGTTCACGGACATTGTGGCGCGCCAGCCGGACGGGCGGCTGCGCACCCACAAGCTGCTGTCGGAAAATCCGGAACAGTACCGCGACGCGGCCATCGCCGGCATCCGCCACCTGATGGGGCTGGGCCCCCGCACGGCCATTCCGGTGGCGCGGATCGAGGCCGTCAAGATGGGCACCACGGTGGCCACCAACGCGCTGCTGGAGCGCAAGGGCGAGCCGACGGCGCTGGCCATCACGCGCGGCTTTGGCGATGCGCTGCGCATCGCTTACCAGAACCGTCCGCGCCTGTTCGAGCGCCATATCGTGCTGCCCGAGCTGCTCTACAGCCATGTGATTGAAATCGACGAGCGCATGGGGGCGCACGGCGACGTGGTGCTGCCGCTGGACGAGCAGGCCGCCCGCGTTGGCCTGCAGGCCGCCTACGACCAGGGCTTGCGGGCGCTGGCCATCGTGTTCATGCACGGCTACCGCTACCATGACCACGAACAGCGCGTGGCACAAATGGCGCGCGAGATCGGCTTTACCCAGGTCTCCGTATCGCACCAGGTCAGTCCCATGATGAAACTGGTGGCGCGCGGCGACACCACGGTGGTCGATGCCTACCTGTCGCCCATCCTGCGCCGCTATGTGGACCAGGTGGCAGGCGAGATGCCCGGCGTGAACCTGCAGTTCATGCAATCGAACGGCGGCCTGACCGACGCGCGCGCGTTCCAGGGCAAGGACAGCATCCTCAGTGGCCCGGCCGGCGGCATCGTCGGCATGGTGCGCGCCAGCCGGCTGGCCGGTTTTGATCGCGTGATCGGCTTCGACATGGGCGGCACCTCGACCGATGTGTCGCACTACTCGGGCGAATTCGAGCGCGTGTTCGAGACGCAGGTGGCCGGGGTACGCATGCGCGCGCCCATGATGAGCATCCACACCGTGGCCGCCGGTGGCGGCTCCATCCTGCATTTCGACGGCAGCCGTTTGCGGGTGGGGCCGGACAGCGCTGGCGCCAATCCCGGGCCGGCCAGCTACCGGCGCGGCGGCCCGCTGGCGGTCACGGACTGCAACGTCATGCTGGGCAAAATCCAGCCTGCCCATTTCCCGCAACTGTTCGGCGCCGACGGCAAGCAGGCGCTGGACGCGCAATCCGTGCGCGCGCAATTCGCCGACATGGCCAGCCGTATCGCCGCGTCGACCGGCAAGGCAGCCACGCCGGAACAAGTGGCGGAAGGCTTTATCGAGATCGCCGTCGGTAACATGGCCAATGCGATCAAGCAGATTTCCGTGCAGCGCGGCCACGACGTCACGGAATACACGCTGACCAGCTTTGGCGGCGCCGGTGGCCAGCACGCCTGCCTGGTGGCCGATGCGCTGGGCATGAAAACGGTATTCATCCATTCGCTGGCCGGCGTGATGTCGGCCTACGGCATGGGCCTGGCCGACCAGAGCGCGATGCGGGAAGCGGCCGTGGAGGAACGGCTGGCGCCCGACAGCGCGGCATCGCTCGATGCGCGCCTGCAGGCGCTGGGCGAACAGGCGCGCGCGGAACTGATCCGCCAGGGTGTCGCCGAACAGCGCATCGCCTTGCTGCGCCGCGTGCATTTGCGCTACGAGGGCACCGATTCGGCCCTGATCGTGCTGTTCGATACGGCCAGCGCCATGCAGGTCCAGTTCGAAACGGCCTACAAGAAGCGCTTCTCCTTCCTCATGCCGGGCAAGGCGCTGATCGTCGAGGCGGTGTCGGTGGAGGCGCTGGGCCGCTCCGATGCGCCGGCCGAAACGGTCACGCCCGCGCCGCGCCGGGTGTCCGGCCTCACGCCGCAGGCTGTCGTGCGCATGTACAGCGGCGGCCAGTGGCGCAATACCAAGCTCTATCAGCGTACTGCCACCCGCATCGGCGACATTATCAAAGGCCCGGCCATCATCGCCGAAGCCAACGCCACCACGGTGGTGGAGCCGGGCTGGCAGGCGGAAGTCACGCCGCAGGATCACCTGGTGCTGACCCGCGTGGAAGCATTGCCGGCGCGGCGCGCCATCGGCACCACGGCCGATCCGGTCATGCTGGAGATCTTCAACAACCTGTTCATGTCGATCGCCGAGCAGATGGGCCTGCGGCTGCAGAACACGGCCTATTCCGTCAACATCAAGGAGCGGCTGGACTTCAGTTGTGCCATCTTCGATGCCGACGGCAACCTGATCGCCAACGCGCCCCATATGCCGGTGCATCTGGGCTCCATGGGCGAGAGCATCAAGACCGTCATGCAGGCCAACGCCGGCCGCATGCACGCGGGCGACGTCTACATGCTCAACGATCCCTACCACGGCGGCACCCATCTGCCCGACGTGACGGTGATTTCGCCCGTGTTCGATGAGGCGGGCGAACATATCCTGTTTTACGTCGGTTCGCGCGGCCACCACGCCGACATCGGCGGCACCACGCCCGGTTCGATGCCGCCCGATTCGCGCAGCATCGACGAGGAGGGCGTCCTGATCGATAACTTCAAGCTGGTGGACGGCGCCGCCGGCGGCCAGTTGCGCGACGCCGAAGCGCGCGCACTGCTGGCCGGCGCCGCCTGGCCGGCCCGCAATCCCGACCAGAACATGGCCGACCTGCGGGCCCAGGTGGCGGCCAACCAGAAAGGCGTGGACGAACTGCGCAAGATGGTGGCCCACTTCGGCCTCGACGTGGTGCAAGCCTACATGGGCCACGTGCAGGACAATGCCGAGGAAGCCGTGCGGCGCGTGATCAGCGCGCTGCGCGACGGCAGCTACACGGTGGAACTGGACAACGGCGCCCGCATCCAGGTGGCGGTGCGCGTCGATCACGCCAGCCGCAGCGCGAAGATCGATTTCGCGGGCACCTCGGCGCAGCTGGAGAACAACTTCAACGCGCCATCGGCCGTTTGCATGGCGGCCGTGCTGTACGTGTTCCGCACGCTGGTCGATGATGACATCCCGCTCAACGCCGGTTGCCTCAAGCCGCTCAAGGTGCTGATTCCACCTGGCTCCATGCTCAACCCGCAGTATCCGGCGTCTGTCGTATCGGGCAACGTCGAAACCTCGACCTGCATCACCAACGCGTTGTACGGCGCGCTGGGCGTGATGGCCGCTTCGCAGGGCACGATGAACAATTTCACGTTCGGGAACGCCAAGTACCAGTATTACGAAACCATCAGCGGCGGTTCCGGTGCGGGGCCGGGTTTCGACGGCACCAGCGTGGTTCAGACCAATATGACCAACTCGCGCCTGACGGATCCTGAAATCCTGGAGTTCCGCTTCCCCGTGCGGCTGGAGAGCTACGCCATCCGCCACGGCTCAGGCGGCACGGGACGCTGGCGCGGCGGCGATGGCGGCGTGCGCAAGGTACGCTTCCTGGAGCCGATGACGGCCGCCATCCTGTCCAACAACCGCATCCATGCGCCATTCGGCATGGATGGCGGCGCGCCTGGCGCCGTGGGCCGCAACAGCGTGCTGCGTGCAGATGGCAGCGTCGAACAACTGGGCCATATCGGCAAGACGGACATGGCGCCCGGCGACGTGTTTGTGGTGGAAACGCCGGGCGGCGGCGGTTACGGCCAGCCGGCATAGCGATGGCGGCCGGCCGCCGACTGCAGCGCACCGCGAGCCGCGCCCTCAGGCCGTGGTGGAAATGCCGTACTTGCGCTGCGTGGCCGTGTACTGGTTGAGCAGGATGGGCAGGGCGGGGTGGTTCGGGTCCAGCCTGCGGATGCGTTCCAACAAGTGATTGCACTGCTCGGCCACAGGCGCTTCCCAGCCCAGGTCGTCGAGCTGCTTGAGCATGGCCGACGCGGCGGCCGGCAGCAGCGCCATATTCGACGGCGCCTTGCGCAGCGCGCCGTTGAGGGTGTCGATGGCCGCGCGCAGGTCGCCGTGGGCGCGTTTTTCGGCCGCGTCCAGCAGCAGGTCGTCGAGCTGGCGCGAGATCGTTTCGCCCACGCCGGTGGCCAGGTCGTGGCGGCCGGCCTTCTCGAACACGTTGACGGCGTCGTCCATCGAGATGCCGCTGTCGGCGTCGTTGGTCAGCCCCACCATCAGCGCGGTGGCTTCGTTATCGAGCTTGTTTTTCAGGCAGCTGTGCACCACGCCGATCTTGAGGCCGGTGGACAGGCCGCGCGTCATGCTCATGGTGCGCACGGCGTTGCGCAGCTCCGCAGCGGCGGCGATCGGATTGTCCATCAGTTCGGCCAGCAGGCTGGCGGCCACCGAACGGCACACTTCCGTGTTGGCGTCGTTGCGCAAGGAGCGCTCCAGGTCCCGGATCACGCCGCCGGCCTGGCTGGCGTCGCCCTTCTTGACCAGGGCCTTGACCAGGTTGACATGATCTTCCGGATCGCGGAATTCGGAATACTTGGCCTTCTGCACCACTTGCTTGAACGCCTTTTCGGCCACCATCACGTCGCCCGCTTCGTAGGCCACTTCGCCGAGGTGGCGCAGGCGGCGCACCATGTGGGGCGAGATGGCGACGGCGTCTTCCAGGATGCGCTTGGCCAGCACATTCTGGCCCATGGCCTCGTGGGTCTGCGCCAGCAGGTCGTAGGCGGCCATGAAACGCGGGTTGTGGGCGATCAGGTTGTCCAGCGTCTGTTGCGCTTCCTCGTATTTCTGCAGGCCGAACTGGCAGCGGGCCAGGCCCAGGTGGGCCCAGCCGATGGGGCGCGTGAGCAGGATGGTCTGGTAGATCAGTTCCGCTTCTTCCAGCTCGTTCAGGCGCAGGTGCAGCTCGGCGCGCAGGCGCGCGAACTCGATGGCGTAGCGCGCGTGGGTGGCCTCGCACTCCAGGCAGGTGGTGATGGCCTTGCGCAGGTTGCCCATGCCGATCAACTGGTACACGGGCATGAAATACGAGCGGCGCTCGACGGCGCGCGCGATACGCTGTTGCAGCACCTCGAGCGTGAACGGTTTGAGCACGTAGTCGTTGGGCGTGAGTTCGGCCGCGCTGATCACTTTGCTGTACACACCTTCGGAGGTCAGCATGATGAAGATGGTCCACTGCGCGATCAGCTTGTGGTGGCGCAGGTCTTCCAGCAGCTGTTGGCCGTCCTGGCCGCTGTCGCCGGCGCCATTGCCCAGGTCATATTCGCACAGGATGATGTCGTAACTTTTCTTGTTCAACTGGCTGATGGCCGTGCCGGAGCTTACCGCGTCATCGATGCGGGTGATGCCGGACTGGTTCAGCATGTTGCGCAAGGTGGCGCGCATGCCGGGGTTGGGGTCTACCAGCAGGACAGAAAGTTCAGCGTAATCTTGCATTGATCTGCTTCCAAACGTGGCCTAAGCGGCCGAAGGTGAGGGTGAGGGCGACGGTGGGGGCGCCGCAGGATGCGCCGCCGCGATCTGCGCGCCATGTTGCTTGCGGACTGCCACGTACTGGGCCAGCAAGCCAGGCAGCAGCGGATGGGCGGCATTGTGTTCGCGGATGCGGCGCAGCAGGGCCGTGCACTGGCCGAACAGGGCCGCGTCCCAGCCCGCGTCGGCCAGCTGGCGCAGCATGGCCGTGGTGGCCGCCGTCCACAGGCCGGTGTGGTCGGGGTTGCGTTGCAAGGCCAGGCGCAGTACCTCGACCGCGCCGCGCAGGTCGCCCTGGCGGCTTTTCTCGGCCGCCTGGCGCACCATCGCGTCCACCGCCGAATCGAGGCGGGCGTGGTGCTGCCGCACCAGCTCCGGCCGGTCGGCCTGTTCGTAGATGGCCAGCACCTGCGATTCGCTCACGCCACTGTTCGGATCGGCCGTCAGTTCCGCGAACAGGGCGCTGGCCTGTTCGTCCAGGCGGTTGACGAGGCAGCTGTGGGCCAGCCCGAGCTTCAGGTTGCTCGACATGCCCGTCGCTTCGGACAGCTTGTTCATGGCCTTGGCCAGTTCGGCGGCCGCACCGGCCTCGTCGCCTTTCAGTTCCAGCACCATCGCTGATGCGTAAGCGCGGCAGACCTCGGTGCTGGCACTGCTGCGCAGCGAGCGTTCGAGGTCGCGCACGACGGCGCCGGCAGCCGTGGCGTCGCCTTTCTTGACCAGCGTGCGCACCAGGTTCACATGGTCGGCCGGGTCGCGGAATTCCGAATGGCGGGCCTTGGCCACCACCTGCTTGTAGGCTTGCTCGGCGGCGGCCAGGTCGCCCACGGCCAGCGATACGTCGCCGAGGTGGCGCAGCCGGCGCACCATGTGCGGGGAAATGGCGACCGCGTCCTGCAGTACTCGCTTTGCCTGTTCGTCATCGCCCTGCACCCGCAGGCATTGTGCCAGCAGGTCGTAGGCGGCCATGAATTTGGGATTGGCTTCGACCAGCGCTTCCAGCAGGGCCTGCGCGTCGCCATGCCGTCCCAGGTGCGACAGGCAGCGCGCCTGGCCCAGTTGCGCCCAGCCCAGCGGCTTGGACTGGAGGATGGCGGCATACACCTGTTCCGCCTCCGCATGCCGGTCCAGGCTCACCAGCAGTTCGGCCCGCAGCCGTGCATAATCGGTGGCGTAGCGCGGCTGGCTGGCTTCCGCCGCCAGGCAGGCGGCCAGCGCTTCGCGCGCCTTGCCCTGGCCTATCATCTGGTACACGGGCAGGAAGTTGGCGCGCCGTTCCAGCGCGCGGCCGATGCGCTGCGACAGCACGTCCACCGTGAACGGCTTGAGGATGTAATCGGTGGGCAGCAGTTCGGCCGCGCTCACCACCTTGCTGTACACGCCTTCGGCCGTGAGCATGATGAAGATGGCCCACTGGCTGATCATGCGGTGGTGGCGCAGGTCTTCCAGCAATTGCTGGCCATCCTGGCCAGCGTTCTCGGTGCTGCCGCCCAGGTCGTACTCGCACAGGATCACGTCGTAGGACTTGATGCCCAACTGGCGGATGGCGGTGGCCGAGCTGACGGCATGATCGACCTTGGTGATGTTCACCTGGGTCAGCATATTGTGCAGACTGGCGCGCATGCCCTGGTTGGGATCGACGATCAGGACCGACAGGTTGCTATAGTCTGGCATGGGAGAGCTTTCGTGGGCCGGGCCGGCGTTGCATCCTTATCGGCAGGCGTCAGCAAAATTTGAAACAAGCATACTCCAAGCACTGGAAAAATTGCAGGGGAAGGCAGTGTTTCCCGCTCGGCAAGCCCGATTTTGGGCCCGAATCGGCAAAAAATGTTGCTTTGGCAGCAGCTTTTTCCCCGAATAAGGGCTGTGGAGAGAGGGGAGAAAACGGTATAATGCGCGCAACGGAAATCTTGCAAAACCGCATCCGACCAGTTTCGTACCGTTTCACCCTTTAAATCCGCAGCCTCGCTGCATCAACCATCTCCCAGCCATGTTGATTCTGCCGGGCTCCAACGCCCTGTCCGCATTCCGTAGCCAACGCCTGTTAACCCAACTGCAAACGGTGCTGCCCGCCGTGGCCGCAGTGCAGGCCCGATATGTCCACTTCATCGACGCCGCCGCGCCCCTGTCGGCCGACGACAGCAGCCGCCTGGGAGCCCTGCTGACCTACGGCGAGCCGGCCCATGCCGACCACGCCGAAGGCGCTGTCGAGGAATTTTTCGTCATTCCCCGTTTCGGCACCATTTCGCCGTGGGCTTCCAAGGCCACCGACATCGTCCACAACTGCGGCATGGCGCATATCAAGCGCGTGGAGCGGGGCGTGGCCTACCGCATCATCCTGAAGGCGGGCTTCCTGGGCACCGGCATCGGCGCCGTCAAGAAGCTGTCCGAGACGGAAACCCAGGCCGTGGCCGCGCTGCTGCATGACCGCATGACCGAATCGGTGCTGCGCCATCCGGACGAGGCGTCGGCGCTGTTCCGCACCCTGGACGCCCGCCCGCTGGAGACGGTGGACGTGCTGGGCGCTGGCAAGCAGGCGCTGGAAAAGGCCAACACGGACCTGGGCCTGGCCATGTCCGACGACGAGATCGAGTACCTGGACGCCGCCTTCACCAAGGCTGGCCGCAACCCGACCGACGTGGAACTGATGATGTTCGCGCAAGCGAACAGCGAACATTGCCGCCACAAGATCTTCAACGCCGACTGGACCATCGACGGCGTGGCGCAGGACAAGTCCTTGTTCCAGATGATCAAGAACACCCACCTGCTGCAGCCCAAGGGCACCATCGTGGCCTACAGCGATAACTCGTCCATCATGGAAGGCGCGGAAGTGGCGCGCTTCTTCCCGCGCGGCGACCAGCACGAATACGCCGCCTCGACCGAGCTGACCCACACTCTGATGAAGGTGGAGACCCACAACCACCCGACCGCCATTTCGCCATTCCCCGGCGCCTCCACCGGCGCCGGTGGCGAGATCCGTGACGAGGGTGCGACCGGCCGTGGCGCCAAGCCCAAGGCGGGTCTGACCGGCTTCACCGTGTCCAACCTGATGCTGCCGGGCGCCGTGCAGGCGTGGGAAAACGCGGCCAGCGTGACGGCTGGTGCGGCGCACCGCGACACCACCAAGGTTTATGGCAAGCCAGACCGTATCGCCTCGCCGCTGCAGATCATGATCGAAGGCCCGCTGGGCGGCGCTGCGTTCAGCAATGAATTCGGCCGTCCCGTGCTGGGCGGTTACTTCCGCACCTACGAACAGAACATCGGCCGCCAGTTCGCCGGCGCCAGCGATACCGTGTACGGCTACCACAAGCCCATCATGATCGCCGGCGGCATCGGTAACATCTCGGCCCAGCATACGCACAAGAACGATATCCCCGTCGGCAGCCTGCTGATCCAGCTGGGCGGCCCCGGCATGCGCATCGGCATGGGCGGCTCGGCCGCGTCCTCGATGGCGACCGGCACCAACACGGCCGACCTGGACTTCGACTCGGTCCAGCGCGGCAATCCGGAAATGGAACGCCGCGCCCAGGAAGTGATCAACGGTTGCTGGCAAATGGGCCAGTCCAACCCCATCATCTCGATCCACGACGTGGGCGCGGGTGGCCTGTCGAACGCCTTCCCTGAGATCACCAACGA
This sequence comes from Burkholderiaceae bacterium, assembly GCA_035254005.1. Classification (GTDB taxonomy): domain Bacteria; phylum Pseudomonadota; class Gammaproteobacteria; order Burkholderiales; family Burkholderiaceae_D; genus Rugamonas. The sequence goes on from DATFBD010000148.1 coordinate 13,081, forward strand.
CGCCAAGCGCGGCGCCATCTTCGACCTGCGCAAGGTCCCGCTGGAAGAAAGCGGCATGGCGCCCAAGGAGATCTGGTCCAATGAGTCGCAGGAACGCTACGTGCTGGCCATCGCACCGAACGACCTGCCCGTGTTCCAGGCCCTGTGCGAGCGCGAGCGCTGCCTGTTCGCCGTGGTCGGCGTGGCCACCGAGGAGCGCCAGCTGAAACTGGTCGACCCTGAATTGGGTAACAACCCGGTCGACATGCCGATGGACGTCCTGCTGGGCAAGCCGCCCAAGATGCAGCGCGACGTGCACCACGTGCAGAACGATTTCCCCGCCATCGACCTGACCGGCATGGACCTGGAAGAAGCGGCCAAGCGCGTGTTGTTGCTGCCGACCGTGGGCGACAAGTCCTTCCTGATCACCATCGGCGACCGTACCGTGGGCGGCATGAGTGTGCGTGACCAGATGGTCGGCCCGTGGCAGGTGCCGGTGGCCGATTGCGCCGTCACCACCATGAGCTTCGAAGGCTACCTCGGTGAAGCCATGTCCATGGGCGAGCGCACCCCGCTGGCCGTGATCGACGCGCCGGCCTCGGGCCGCATGGCCGTCGGCGAGGCGATCACCAACCTGGCCGCCGCGCCGATCCGCGACATTTCCGACATCAAGCTGTCGGCCAACTGGATGGCCGCCTGCGGCCAGCCTGGCCAGGACGCGGCCCTGTACGACACCGTCAAGGCGGTCGGCATGGAACTGTGCCCGGCGCTGGGCATCAGCATCCCGGTCGGCAAGGACTCGCTGTCGATGCGCACCACCTGGCGCGACGAGGCCGAAGAAGCCAAGGCCGTGACCAGCCCCGTGTCGCTGATCGTGTCGGCGTTCGCGCCGGTGCACGATGTGCGCAAGTCGCTCACGCCGCAGATCAAGACCGATGCGGGCGAGACCTCCATCATCCTGATCGACCTGGGCCGCGGCAAGAACCGCCTGGGCGCGTCGGCGCTGTCGCTGGTCATGGGCCAGCTGGGCAACGAGACCCCGGACGTGGACAGCGCGGAAGACCTGAAAGGCTTCTTCGCCGCCATCCAGCAACTGAACAACGACGGCAAGCTGCTGGCCTACCACGACCGCTCCGACGGCGGCCTGTACGCCACGCTGGCCGAGATGGCCTTCGCCGGCCGCGCCGGCCTGTCGATCAACCTCGACATCCTGACGCTGGACCAGGGCCACGGCGCCGACCAGGGCGACGCCAAGAACTGGGCCGGCCAGATCGCCGAGCGCCGCAACGAGCAAACCATCCGCGCGCTGTTCGCCGAGGAGCTGGGCGCCGTGATCCAGGTGCGCGCCGACGAGCGCTCGCTGGTGATGGACGTGCTGCGTTCGTTCAACCTGGGCGCCTGCAGCCACATCATCGGCAAGCCGAACGACCGTGGCGTGATCGAATTCACGCGCGACGCCAAGACCATCTACAGCCAGCCGCGCGCCGCGCTGCACCGCCTGTGGAGCGAAACCAGCTGGCGTATCGCGCGCCTGCGCGACAACCCGGCCTGCGCCGACGCCGAATACGATCGCCTGCTGGACGAAACCGATCCCGGCATGACGCCCAAGATCAGCTTCGACCTGGCCGAGAACGTGGCCGCGCCGTTCCTGGCCACCGGCGTGCGTCCGCGCGTGGCCATCCTGCGCGAGCAGGGCGTGAACTCGCACATCGAGACGGCGTATGTGATGCACCAGGCTGGCTTCACGGCCGTGGACGTGCACATGAGCGACCTGATCGCCGGCCGCGTCAAGCTGGATGACTTCCAGGGCATCATCGCCGTTGGCGGCTTCTCGTACGGCGACGTGCTGGGCGCCGGCGAAGGCTGGGCCAAGACCATCCTGTTCAACGCCGCCCTGGCCGACCAGTTCGCACGCTTCTTCGCCCGCAGCGACAGCTTCGGCCTGGGCGTGTGCAACGGCTGCCAGATGATGAGCAACCTGAAGTCCATCATTCCGGGCGCCCATGCGTGGCCGAAGTTCACCACCAACAAATCGGAGAAGTTTGAAGCGCGCTTCTCGATGGTGGAAGTGCTCGATTCGCCGTCGATCTTCTTCAGCGGCATGGCCGGCACCCAGACCGCGATCGCCATCGCCCACGGCGAAGGCTATGCGGACTTCAGCCAGACCGGCAACATCAACGAGGCCGTGGCCGCCATGCGCTTCGTCGACAACCGCGGCGCCGCCACCGAAGCCTATCCGTACAACCCGAACGGTTCGCCGAAGGGCTTGACGTCGGTGACGACGCCAGACGGCCGCTTCACGGTGATGATGCCGCACGCCGAGCGCGTGTTCCGCACCGTGCAGCAGTCGTGGCACCCGGAAGCTTGGGGCGAGGATGGTCCATGGATGCGCATGTTCCGTAACGCCCGCAAATTCGTCGGCTAAGCGGTAGCGTTCCAAAGTCAGCGGCCCCGTTTCGGCGACGAAACGGGGCCGTTTTTACGTTTGCGGGCTCAGATCCAGTGCAGCACGCCCGCGAACAGGCCCAGGCTACCGGCCACGGTGGCGCCCAGTCCGGACACCACGGCCAGCTGGCGCTTGCGCGAGCGCATGTCGTGCACCAGGTAGGCGACCACGAAGAAGGGCATGTAGCCGACCAGCCAGATCAGCCACGGCGCGCCCGCGTTCCAGCCCGACCATTCCCAGGTCAGTGCGCCGATGTGGTTGAGCCATAATTCCACGCATACGCACAGCACCGAGTTCACGGCCGCGAACACCCAGCGGTTGTTGATGCCGAGGATGGTCGCCCTGGCGTCGGCCGGCAGCATGCGCACCGCGTACAGGCCCATGATGGCGAACATGAAGGTGATCTCCACATTCAGGCCGATCAGGATCACGTAGGCGGAACTGCCGGGCGTGCCCCAGGCAGGCGCGAAACCGGAAAAGTGGAACAGCAGGCCGTTCCAGATTTCGTTTATCCAGTCCATCAGCCAGAACGCCAGTCCGGCCAGCACCACGTTCCAGCGGCGCGCGGCGGCCTGCTCGCCGTAGGCCTGCACCACCAGCAGCAGCAGCGGGATCACGTACCATTGGAAATGGGATGCATTACGCACCAATGCTTGTGCCTGCGCGGCGGAATCTGCGATCATCTGTGTTGTCTCCTTTTTATGAAAACTGGAATTGTAGAATTCGCCATCTGCGCTGGCTTGACAGTGCAGGTCAACATTTTTGACAATTTAGGCCATGTCCGACCATCTTCGCCTTTTACCCGCCACCGCCATGGGACTGACGGGCAGCGTGCCCGGCGCCTACGTGCGCCTGTTGTTCGACTATCTGGCGCAACAGGACGTGGATGCCGCCGCCATCCTGGGCGAAGCGGCGCCTGCGCCAGAGGCCACGCCCGCGTCGTATCCGGCGCTGCGCTGGGCCAGCATGCTGGCGGCCGCCGCCCGCCAGTTGCGCGATCCGGCCCTGGGCCTGCATGTGGGCGCCACCATCACGCCGGCGCACCTGGGCCCGCTCGGCTATGTACTGCTGGCATCGCAATCCGTGCTGGCCGCGTTGCAGCGTTACCTGCGCTACCAGCGGCTGGTGCACGACGTGAGTCCCGTGCGCACCTATGCGGCCGATGGCAGCCTGATCCTGGAATGGAGCGACGCCTCGCGCCATATCGGCCTGCTGGCCAACCAGTGCGGACTGGCCGCGCTGGTCCAGTTCGCGCGCGACATCACGGGCAGCGCGATGGATCCGGTCGCCGTCCATTTCGTCGAACCGGCGCCGGCCGATGTGTCGCCCTATGCGGCGCTGTTCCGCTGCCCGGTGCTGTTCGGGCAGCAAGCGACCCGTATCTGTTTCCCGGGGGAGTTGCTGGAGTTGCCGCTGCGCCGCGCCGATCCGGCGCTGGTGGCCATGCTGGAGCAGCAAGTGCAGGCCAGCCTGGACGCCTTGCCCGGTCCCGATCACATGCTGCAAGCGGTACGGCGTTGCATCACCAGCCACCTGCTGGACGGCGAAGCGATGCTCGATCAGGTGGCGCTGGAACTGCATGTATCCGGCCGCACGCTGCGGCGCTGGCTGCAGGCGCGTGGCTGGAGCTTCCGGAATCTACTGGAGGACACGCGGCGTCATCTGGCCGAACACTATCTGCGCGACACGCCCTTGTCGCTGCCCGAGGTGGCCTTGCTACTGGGCTATTCGGAGCAAAGCGCGTTCAATCGCGCCTTCATGCACTGGTGCGGCATGACGCCGCGCCGCTGGCGCCTGGCCGCCCGCGAGCCGGCGTAGGGGCGGCCGGGCGCTCAGTCGTGCTTGAGGTGCTTGAGATGCTTGTTGGCTTCGCGGTAACTGAGTGGTGCCAGATGGTCTTTTTCCGCGCGCAGGAAGGCGGCCACGGCGTCGGGATCATGGCGCGCGTAGTCGCGCAAGGCCCAGCCGATCGCCTTTTGGATGAAAAACTCGCCTTCGGGCGCCAGCGTGCGCGCGTAGTTGAACAGGCGGACGCTGTCGGTGCGCGCGCGCCAGCCCAGTTGATGCAGCATGGCGATCCGGCGCAGCCACATATTCGGACTGCTTAATGCGGCATCCATGCCGTCATGCCGGCCAGCCAGTATATCGCCGATGATGGATGCGAGGCCGTCCACCGTGTCCCACCACGATTTTTGCTGCGCCAGTAACAGCAGTGCGGAAAGATCGCCGACGCCCAATTCCGTATGCCTGAGTGCCAGCATGTCCAGCGCCGCATACTGGTATTCGCGTTCCGGCAGGGCCCATAACTGTTTTGCGATGGCGATCAACTGCGCGGCGCCGCTGCCTTTCAGTTCCGCGAAGATCGGTTTCAGCGACTGGCGCCGCAATGGCGTGGGCACGCCCAGGAACGGGAACTGGTTGCGCATGTATGCGCGCATGGGTTCGGCGCGGGCTGCCTGTGCGTTCGCCGTCAGTACTTTCCGGATGGCCGCCAGGACGGACGTGGTCATGGGGCGGTCCTAGCCCGCGTTCAGCGTACCGTTGACACCAGCCTGGTAGGCGGCGGGCGATATGGCTTGCCAGCGGATGAAGGCACGGCGGAAATTGGCCGTATCCGTGTAGCCGAGCTGGTAGGCGATTTCCTGGATGCTCAGCTTGCCGGCCTGCAGGTGTTCCAGCGCCAGCTGGTGGCGCACTTCATCGAGCACGTCGCGGTAGGAGGTGCCTTCTTCCAGCAGGCGCCGGTGCAGGGTGCGCGGCGTCAGGTTGAACAGTTGGGCCGCCGCTTCCAGTGACGGAAACGCGTCCCGGCGCTCCAGCAGCACGCGCGTGAGCTTGGCGGCCCAGGCCGGTTCGGCGCACATGCCGTGCAGCTCGCGCTGGCAGGCTTGTATCGCTTGCTGCAAGGTGGTGGGATCGCCCATCGCCAGCGGCTGCTGCAGCGCACTCGCGGGGAACACGAAACCGCACCACGACTGCCGGTAGCGTACTTCACAGCCGAACTTGTCCCGCACCTGGTCCGCATAGGGAGGTGCATCGAAGTCCCAGCACGCATACGGAATGGGCGCGGCGCCGGCCGTGATGTGGTCGTACAGGTTCTTGATCGTCAGGACGATCGCTTCCATCACCGGCTGCCGCACCCGCCCCAGCGGCAATGCTTCCTCGAACAAAAATCGGATATCCGGGCCGGACGCTTGCTGGCGCACGTGCACCAGCCGGGTACGGGTAAGCAAGTACTGCTCGACCAGGGCGATCGCTTCGGCCAGCGTGGCGCAGTTCATCGCCGCGTAGCCCAGCATGCCGTGGCTGTTGATGCGCATGCGCTCGCCGACCAGCAAGCCAAACGTGGGATCACCGGTGGCGCTGATCGCGTCGTGAATCGCCTGTTCAAACGCATCCAGGCCCAGGATCTGGAATTCCCCGGCGGGCAGGGCGTCCCAGCGGTTGCGCAGGAACGACGCCGGCAGCGGCACTTGCATGCGCCGGACCTGATCGACGATCTGGCGAATGTACTGGACCGGCAACGCGAATTGGGGAGCGGGCATGGTGGATGGTGTGGTGGGGCGTGTCGCCATTGTCAAAAAATGACTGCTTGATGTCAACAGCTAACCTCGTCGGCACGGCGGTGCGCGCCTACGATGATGCTGTCAAAACACAACACATCGAGACCATGTTTTCCATATTTAAGAGAAAAGAGCCGGTCACGGCCAACGTCAACGGGACGCCGGTTTCCGTTGAGCCAGGGGAGACGCTGTTGCAGGCCGCGCTGCGCAACGGCATGGATTTTCCGCATAGCTGCCGGGTTGGCGGCTGTGCCACCTGCAAATGCAGGCTGACCAGCGGGCGCGTCAAGGAGCTTACCCAGGCCGGTTACGTGCTGTCCGACGAGGAACTGGATCAGGGATACATCCTGGCCTGCCAGTCGGTACCGACATCCGACATCGCGGTGGAGGTGGACCTGGGCGCGGCGCCGGCGCGGCGGCGGGTGCCGGGCCGCGTGATCGGGCAGGAACGCCTGACGCATGACATCACAGCCTTGCGGATACAACTGAGCGAGAACCTGCACTATAAGGCAGGGCAGTTCGCCAACCTGAGCCTGGCGCCGCTGGGCGACCATGCCCGCAGCTATTCGTTCGCCACCGACGTGCAGCCCGACGCGCAGGTCCAGTTCTTTGTCCGCAAGGTGGCCGGTGGCGCGCTGTCCACGCTGGCCAACGAGGGCAACCTGGTCGGCACCGAAGCCGTGGTGGAAGGACCGCTGGGGGAATTCTGGTTGCGTCCGGCCGAGGCGCCGCTGCTGTTCATCGCCGGCGGCAGCGGACTGGCGCCCATCCTCGCCATGCTCAAGCAAGCCGCGCGCAGCGATTGCGACCGCCCGGTCACCTTGCTGTTCGGCGCCCGCACCGAGCGCGATCTTTACGCACTTGAAGACATCAAGGCCATCGCCAGGGACTGGCGTGGCCGGTTCCACTTCATCCCCGTCCTGTCCGATCCCGCTGTTGGCGAAAGCTGGCAGGGCGAGCGCGGCATGGTCGGTGACCACATCGTCCGGCACGTGACCGGTGGCGCACATGCTTACCTGTGTGGGCCGCCAGTCATGGTCGACGCGTGCACGGCCACCCTGACGCAATGCGGGGTGGCACGGGCACAGATTTTTGCAGACCGATTTACAACTATAAGGGGACAACAATGAATATTTTCCATTATCTCAAGTACTTTCTGTTTCACGTGATCGGCCTATGCGCGTTGGCCGTACTGATCGCCGGTGGCACGGCCATCCCCATCGGCTTTGTGGCCGTGGTCGGCACTTACCTGATCGGCGACGCGCTCGGCGGCGACGATACCAGCACACCGAAGATCCGCTATCCGGGCATCCTGACCTGCCAGTTGTGGCTGGCGCTGCCCTTGCTGGCGACCATCGTGTTCGCCTCCGTGTGGAGCGTCTGCCAGGCCGATGTGTTCGGATTCGGTGCCGAGGTCACGCGGCTGACGGGTTTCGACGTCCTGTCCGCGCGGCACGCCACCACGCCGCTGCAGCATGTCGCCGGCATCCTGCTGACGGGGCTGATGATAGGCATGATCGGCACCATTCCCGGCCATGAATTGACGCACCGCACCTGGGACAAGATCTCCATGCTGATCGGACGGTGGCTGCTGGCATTCAGCTTCGACACCGTGTTTTCGATTGAGCACGTCTATGGCCACCATCGTTACGTATCGACTGTGGAAGACCCTGCCACCGCGCCACGCGGCCGCAATGTGTATTGGCACGTGATCATCTCCACCATCCGTGGCAATGTGAGCGCCTGGAAGATCGAGCAGAAGCGCCTGCGGCGCGAGGGGCGCGGCGTCGTGTCGCCTTACAACGCCGTGATTCGCGGCCACCTGATGAGCGTGTTGCTGGTTGCCGCTGCCTGGCTGGCCGGTGGGCCGGTTGCCGCCGGTTATTTCGTACTGTGCGCATTGGCTGGTAAAGCGCTGCTGGAAATCGTCAACTACATGGAACACTACGGCATCGTGCGCGACCCGGCCACCCCGGTCCAACCACGCCATTCGTGGAATACCAACCGCCGCTTCAGTTCCTGGACCATGTTCAACCTGACGCGCCATTCTCATCATCACGCGCAAGGCGAGGTGGCATACCAGGACTTGAAACCGTTCCCGGACGCGCCGATGATGATCAGCGGCTACCTGACCACCATCGTCATCGCGCTGATCCCACCACTGTGGCACCGCCTGATGACGCCCAAAGTGATGGCCTGGGACCGCGATCACGCCACGCCGGCCGAGCGCAAGCTGGCGTCCGTGGCCAATGCCCGCAGCGGCATGCCAGCCTTTGAACAGCAGGGGGCACGGCATGGGGTTTGATTACGTGATCGTGGGCGGCGGCTCTGGCGGCGCGACGCTGGCCGCCCGCCTCAGCGAAGACCGCAGGGTGACCGTCTGCCTGATCGAGGCGGGCGGCGATGGCAAGGGCATCCTCGTGCGCGCGCCGGCTGCCGTGGTAGCGATGGTGCCAGGTCGGCCCAAAATCAACAATTACGCTTTCCAGACGGTGCCACAAGCTGAACTGAACGGCCGGCGCGGTTACCAGCCCCGGGGCCGGTGCCTCGGCGGCTCCAGCGCCATCAACGCGATGCTGTACATCCGTGGCCAGCGCCAGGATTACGACGAGTGGGAGCGCCTCGGTTGCACCGGCTGGTCGTTCGACGATGTCTTGCCATTTTTTAAACGGGCAGAGGGGAATGAACGCGGCGCTTGCGCATGGCACGGCGCGGACGGACCGCTGCAGGTGGCCGAGCAGCGCAGTCCGCGCCGCATTACCGAGGATTTCGTGCGGGCTGGCGAGGCTTGTGGCTATCCGCGCAACCATGACTTCAACGGGCCGGACCAGGAAGGCGTGGGGCATTATCAGGTGACCCAGTTCCATGGCGGCGCCCGCAATGGCGAGCGCTGCTCGGCCGCCGCCGCCTACCTGCACCCCGTGCTGGCGCGGGCCAACCTCAAGGTGATGACCCACACGCAAGCGCTGCGGGTGGTGTTTGACGGCAAGCGTGCGGTTGGCGTGGAGGTGCGCCGTGGTGCGGCCACCGAGGTGGTCCGTGCGCGCCGCGAAGTGATCCTGTCCGGTGGCGCGTTCCATACGCCGCAGCTGCTGATGCTGTCCGGGATAGGCGACCCGGCTGAACTGGTCCGGCATGGCATTACGGTCCGACATGATTTGCCGGGCGTGGGCAAGAATCTCCAGGATCACCTGGACTACATCCTGGCCTACCGCTGCGAGGAAACGGATCTGTTCGGCATCGGCGCTACCGGCGCGTTGCGGCTGGCCAGGGCTGCCAATGAGTGGCGCAAGACGGGGCAGGGCATGATCGCCACACCGTTCGCGGAAGGGGCGGGATTCATCAAATCCCATCCGGGTGCGCAGCGTCCCGACCTGCAGTTGCACTTTGTGATAGGCATCGTGGACGACCACGCGCGCAAGTTACGGCTGGGCTATGGGTTTTCATGCCATGTTTGCGTATTGCGGCCGAAATCCCGGGGTGAAGTGAGCCTGCACGATGCGCATCCGCTGTCGGCGCCACGCATCGATCCCAGGTTCCTGAGCCATCCGGATGACCTTTCCTTGCTGGTCACTGGCGCCAGGCGCACCCACGCCATCATGAGCGCGCCGGTGATGGCCAAATATGGTCACCGCAACTTGTACCCGGTCGACTTTGAGGACGATGCGGCGGTCGCCGCGCAGATCCGCGCCCGCGCCGACACGATTTATCACCCGGTGGGGACCTGCAAGATGGGGCAGGACAGCATGGCGGTGGTCGATCCGCAATTACGCGTGCATGGTATTCAGGGTTTGCGCGTGGTGGATGCTTCGGTTTATCCGACACTTATCAGTGGGAATACGAATGCGCCGACCATTATGATTGCCGAGCGTGCGGCGGAGTTTATCCGGTCTTCGACGCGATAATAGCGGCAGTATGTTTTCTTTTGGCGGGCAATATAAACCGGCTGTGCAGGCTGGTTTATATTGCCCGCCAATTTCGTTTAAGGCCAACGATCTCATCCTTTCCAACCATGTTGCCGCCGTCCTGACGAGGCCGGGCGGAACATGCTGATTTCTGGTCTTCTCATGCCAAAACCTGGCGTGGCAAGGGCGAAACACGCGGCCCTGCCAAGGCGCCGGGAGAAGCTATTCTGACTTCTCATACGCGCAGCGCTGGGCCTTTCCAATAGTTCATACGCGCACCTGTTCCGGCGCCCGATTGTCTTCTGCATATTCTCGATAAAACAATGACTTAGCTGTTGTGCGGTGTCCAGTTTTGAGCAGGCACGCCGATTGCTATTACCCCCTCCAGACCAGGAAGCTGGTCCCCTCGACAACAACGGAGCAGGCCCACGACGCCCGCTCCAATCCATAGGCTGGAGGAACGCAATGAAGAAACAACGCCCGTTGACCATCTATATCCTGATCGCGATGGTGCTCGGCATCCTGGTGGGTTATGCCTGCCACGAGACATTCCCCGATCAGAAAATCACCACCGATATTGCCGCGCATATTTCGATCGCGACGGACGTATTCCTGCGGTTAATCAAAATGATTATCTCGCTGCTGGTATTTTCCACGCTGACAATCGGTATCGCCCATATGGGCGATGGCAAAGCCGCTGGCCGTATCGGCGCCAAAGCCATGAGCTGGTTCATTATCGCGTCGCTGGTGTCGCTGACGCTCGGCATGCTGCTGTCCAATTTCATGCAATTGGGCGCACACCTGGGCTTGCCATTGCCGGCGGCGGATGCCTCCACCGGTCTGAAGACCGCGGCGTTCACGCTGAAGGATTTCGTGGCCCACATGGTGCCCAAGTCGCCGATCGAGGCGATGGCCAATAACGAAATCCTGCAAGTGCTGGTGTTCGCCATCTTCTTCGGCAGCGCGCTGGGTGCCATGGGCGACGCCGGCCGCAAACTGACGGCCGTGATCGACCAGCTGGCCCAGGTCATGCTGCGCATCACCGGCAGCATCATGAAACTGGCACCGCTGGCCGTGTTCGCCGCCATGGCGTCTGTGGTCACCACCAACGGCCTGGCTATCCTGGCCACGTTCGCCAAGTTCATGGGCGGTTTCTACCTGGGCCTGTTCTGCCTGTGGGCCTTGCTGGTCGGCGGCGGCTTTGCCTTCATCGGCCGCCGCGTCTTCACGCTGATCGGCCTGATCCGCGAACCGTTCCTGCTGGCGTTCTCGACCGCCAGCTCGGAAGCGGCTTACCCCAAGCTGCTCGACGCACTCGACAAATTCGGCGTGCAGCGCAAGATTTCCAGCTTCGTGCTGCCCATGGGCTACTCGTTCAACCTGGACGGCTCGATGATGTACTGCACCTTCGCCGTGCTGTTCATTTCCCAGGCTTACGGTATCGACCTGTCGATCGGCACGCAAATCACGATGCTGCTGCTGCTGATGCTCACTTCCAAGGGCATGGCCGGCGTGCCACGTGCCTCGCTGGTGGTGATCGCCGCCACCCTCAACCAATTCCACATTCCGGAAGCAGGCCTGTTGCTGCTGATGGGCATAGACCAGTTCCTGGACATGGGCCGTTCGGCCACCAACGCGGTTGGCAACGCCGTCGCGACGGCCGTCGTCGCCAAGTGGGAAGGCGCCTTGCATGACCCTGAGGAAGCCAGCGACGTAAATGTCGCCACCGCACAGATCCGCGCATAACAACTACATCACTTTTTTGGGAGACAAGTATGAAAGCAGCAATCAAATCGGCAACCTTCGGCATGATGGCCCTCGGTATGGTATCGGGCGCAGCCATGGCGCAATCCAGCGTGACCGTGTACGGGGTGGCTGACGCCGGCCTGGTGCTGGAGCGTGGCGGCCCGGCCGGCAACGTCAGCAAGGTCACCAGCGGTATCGCTTCCGGTTCGCGCCTGGGCTTCAAGGGCACGGAAGACCTCGGTGATGGACTGGCCGCCAACTTTGTGCTGGAGAATGGCTTTGGCATCGATACCGGCGCAGCCGGGCAGGGCGGACTGCTGTTCGGCCGCCAGGCGTGGGCCGGTTTGTCCGGCCACTTCGGCGCGGTGGCGCTGGGCCGCCAGTACTCGCCATGGTACAAAACGGTGCGCGATGTCGCTGACCCGTTCTGCGACGGCCTGGCCGGTGCGATCACCAACGTCTTCGCCGGCAACACCCGCGTCGACAACATGGTGAGCTACGCCTCGCCCAAGCTGGCCGGCTGGTCGGCCGAGCTGGCTTACGGTGCCGGTGAAGTGGCTGGCGACGCGTCCGCCAATCGCACGCTGGGCGGCAGCGCCACCTACAGCGAAGGCCCGCTGACCGTGGTGCTGGTCCACCACCAGCGCGAGAATCCCACCGCAACCGCGCATAGCCGCAATACCCTGTTGACCGCGCGTTATATGTTCGCCAACGGCTTCACCGGCCACGTCGCCCATGGCGTCAACCGTGACCTGGCTGGCAACGAAAGCAAGGACTCCCTGCTGGGCGGTACGGTTCGCATGGGTGCCAGCAAGTTCATGGCGTCCGTGATCTACCATCAGGATGATTCGGCGGCCAACCACGACGCGCGCCAATATGCGGTGGGCTATCTTTACTCCCTGTCCAAACGGACGGACCTGTATACTGCCTACGGTCACGTCAACAATCGCAACGGCGCGAGCTTCAAGATTGGTAATGCCACCGATAGCGGCTCGGGTGTCACGGGCGTCAATCTCGGTATGCGCCACGTCTTCTGAGGCCAGGTGCCGCTTGCTCCGGCAGGCGGCGCGATGCTGGATCATGCCCGCAGCGCGCCGCCCCGGAACTTGAAGAAAGCACTATGCCTCAAGCCGTTATAACTGAACCTGCCGGCCCGCTTCCCGCGGGCCGTCGGCGCTGGACGGGCCGCACCATCATCGGCTGGAGCGTTGTCGTCGCAGCCGGCCTGGCGCTCGCCGGCATCGCGTATATCTGGGCGGAACGCATCACCACCGAACGCTTGCAGGTGAGTGCCGCGCAACGGCTGGACGTCTACGCCGGCAGCCTGGAAAATTTGTTAAGCAAATACGATTTTTTGCCGAGCACCCTGGAGTTGAGTGAGGATGTCATCGATATGCTGCAAAAGCCGGAAGATGCGGCATTGCAGCTCGCCGTCAATCAGCACCTGGAACGGTTGAACCTGCAGGCCGGCTCCACCACCATCTACGTCAGCGATTTGCGCGGGATCACGCTGGCGGCCAGCAACTGGCGCGAACCGAGCAGCTTCGTCGGCGATAACGTCGCTTTTCGTCCGTATGTGCGCGATGCGCTGCGCGGCAAGCCAGCCGGCTTCTATGGCGTGGGCACCACTTTCCTGGAGCCAGGCTATTTTTTCGCGCACGGCATTTACCGTAACGGCCGCATGCTGGGGGTGGCGACTGTCAAGGTCAACATCGAAAAGCTCGAAAAAACCTGGGTACAGGGCGCTGACAAGGTGTTGCTGAGTGATGCGCATGGCGTGATCTTCCTGACCTCCGTGCCGGCCTGGAAGTACACCACGCTGGCCCCGTTGTCGGCGGAGGTGCGGCGCGAACTGGCCGCTACCCGCCAGTATTATTCCCATGCGCTGACGCCGCTCGATATCCGCTACGAACCGACGCGCGACGATGGCGTGCAATACGCGACGATACGGGCCTCGGCCAGCGGCGGTGGTGCGGCCACGCCGCGTCGCATGTTGAGCCAGCGCCTGTCGCTGGCGCCCCGTCATTGGCAATTCATTTATCTGTCCGACCTGAGCCCGGCCCGTTCCAACGCACAGACGGCTTTCCTGCTGGCTTGCCTGTTGCAGGGCTTCCTGATCGTGCTGTACCTGTACGTGCGCCAGCGCCGCCGCAGCCTGCGGCTCAAGCTCAAGGCCAAGGAAGACTTGCAGCATGCCTACGATAACCTGGAATTGATGGTGGCTGAGCGCACCTACAACCTGAAGCAGATGACGCGCAGCCTCAGCGATGAAATCGCCGTGCGGCAATGGGCCGAGGACAAGCTGCGCGTCACTCAGAATGAATTGGTGCAGGCCGGGAAAATGGCGGTACTGGGCCAGATGTCGGCGGGTATCACCCACGAGTTGAACCAGCCGCTGACAGCCTTGCGCACGATGTCCGATAACGCGGCCGTGTTGCTGGAGCGTGGCCGGATCGAGGACGCCAAGGCCAATCTCGGCATCATTTCGCAAATCGTCGGCCAGATGGGCACGATTACCGGGCAATTGAAAGCTTTCTCGCGTAAATCCGCAGGCAACATGGCGCCCGTGGCGATCCAGCCCGCCGTGGCCAATGCCCTGTTCCTGGTGGAGCGCCGGCTGGAACAGGAGGGCGTCAGCTTCCGTCTGGACGTGCGCCACAATGACGCCTGCGCGCTGTGCGAAGGCAACCGGCTGGAACAGGTGCTGGTCAATTTGTTCAACAACGCGCTTGACGCCATGGCCGGCGTGGCGCAGCGCCAGTTGACTGTCACCATCGAGCGCGACGGCAGCCGCTTGTTGATCAGCGTGGACGACACGGGCCCCGGCATACCGGACGAGGTGCGAGCGCATTTGTTTGAGCCGTTTTTCACCACCAAGGAGCAGGGCGCGGGCCTGGGCCTGGGCCTGGCCATTTCCGAGCAAATTGTGGTGGAGTTCGGTGGTATATTGAGGGCCGGCCAGGCACCCGGTGGCGGGGCCCGATTCACAATTGATTTACCCATTTCAGAGCAGGGAGCAGTACATGGTTGAGGGTTTGCAGGTGTTACTGGTGGAAGATGATGCCACGGTGCGCGCCGGGAGTGTCCAGGCCCTGCAACTGGCAGGGCTGGAGGTGCAAGGTTTCGCCTCGGCGGAACCGGCCTTGAAGGCGCTGGCGCCGCATTTCCCCGGTATTGTCGTCACCGATGTCAAACTGCCCGGCATGAGCGGGCTGGAGTTGTTGACGGCCGCCAAGGCCATCGATGCGGAACTGCCGGTCATCCTGGTGACCGGCCATGGCGACATCAACATGGCCGTGCAAGCCATGCGCGATGGCGCCTACGATTTCATTGCCAAGCCTTATTCGTCCGAACAATTGGTGGAGGTGGTGCAGCGCGCGCTGGCCACGCGCGGCCTGATGCTCGAAGTCCACACCCTGCGGCGCAAGCTGGAGCAAAGTGCCGGGATCGAGGCGACGCTGTTGGGCGAATCGCCTGCGATGCGCGAGCTGCGCCGTTTGATCCTGGACCTGGCCGACGAACCGGCCGATGTGCTGGTATTTGGCGAGACTGGTACCGGCAAGGAAATGGTGGCGCGCAGCCTGCACCAGCACAGCATCCGCAGCAAGCATCACTACGTTGCCATCAATTGCGGAGCGATCCCCGAGAATATCTTCGAAAGCGAGGTGTTCGGCCACGAACCGGGCGCGTTCACGGGGGCGGCCAAGCGTCAGATCGGCAAGATCGAATATGCCGACGGTGGCACCCTGTTCCTGGACGAGGTGGAAAGCTTGCCATTGGCCATGCAGGTCAAGTTGCTGCGCGTGCTGCAGGAGCGCTACGTGGAACGCTTGGGCTCGAACCAGGCGGTGCCGGTCGACGTGCGCATCATCGCGGCGACCAAGGTGGACCTCAAAGAGCTGTCGGACCAGCAAAAATTCCGTAGCGACCTGTACTATCGCCTGAACCTGATCGTGCTCCACCTGCCACCGCTGCGTGAGCGGCGCGAAGACATCCCCTTGCTGTTCGAACATTTTGTGCTCGGCGCCGCCGCGCGCTACAAGCGCGAGGTGCCGCCCATGTCCGGCGGGTTGATGCAGCGCCTGATGGCGCACACGTGGCCGGGCAACGTGCGTGAGTTGCGCAATATCGCCGATCGCTTCGTGCTCGGCTTGTCGAGTGGCGCCGATGGCTTGCTGGCCGCGGCACCGGCCGCGCCGGTCGCCTTGCCGGAACAGGTCAGCCGCTTCGAAAGGGCGCTGATTGAGCAAGAGCTGCGCAATCTGGCAGGGAACGTCGCGGAAGCGAGCGTGACCCTGGGCCTGCCCAAGCAAACCCTGTATCACAAGATGCAGAAGTACAACCTGGTGGCCGACGACTTCAAATAGCACGCGGCAATAAAAAAGCGCTTCACCTGGAAGCGCTTTTTATCTGGCGATGGGCCTGGTCCAATTACTGGATCTTGGCTTTCTTCATCAGTTCGTCGCGGTAGGCGGCGATCTTACGCTGTTGCAGCGATTCGGCCACCTGGCCTTTGACTTCTTCCAGGGATGGCAGTTTCACGGCGCGCGAATCTTCCAGCTTGATCACGTGGTAACCGTATTCCGTCTTGACGGGGGTTTCCGTGATCTGGCCGTTCTTCAGGGCCACCATGGCGTCAGCGAAAGGCTTGACCAGTTTGCCAGGGGTCATCCAGCCCAGGTCGCCGCCATTGTTGGCCGAACCGTCTTTCGACACCTTGGCCAGCTCTTCGAACTTGCCGCCCGCTTTCAGCTTGGCGATGATGTCCTTGGCTTCGGCTTCGGTACCAACGAGGATGTGGCGCGAATGGTATTCCTTGTCGCCCATGGCAGCCTTGTACTTGTCGTACTCGGCCTTGATGTCGGCGTCCTTGACCGGGTTCTTCTTCACGTAGTCGGCCAGCATGGCGTTGATGATGATGCTCTGGCGGGCGTTCTCGATGGCGGCCTTGACGTCGGCGTGGGTGCCGAAGCCTTGCTTGTCCGCTTCCTGGATCAGCACTTCACGGCCGATCAGGTCCTTCTTGATGGCTTCGCGCAGCTGCGGCGAGTCCGTTTGCTGGCCTTGGGCCACCACTTGCTTGACGATCTGCTCCACGCGCGATGCGGGGATGGCCTTGCCATTGACAGTGGCGGCGTTCTGCGCGAATACCGGGGCTGCAACTACAGCGATCAGTGCTAACAACAGGCGTGCTGGCTTCAAAATCATTATCAAATCCTATAAAAATACAAGAGATCGCGCCTGGCTGGCAGTGCGCATTGTTGAACGCAGAACTAAAAACGGCGCCCAGTGGGCGCCGGTGACGACTATATTACTGAATCTTTGCTTTCTTGACCATTTCTTGTTGGTAAGCTTGCAGTTTCTTCTGGGTCAGCGCTTCCGCGATCTGTGGCTTCACTTCTTCCAGGGTCGGCAGCTTGGCAGGACGAATGTCGTCCACCTTGATCACGTGGAAGCCGTTAGGCGTTTGCACTGGCTTGTCGGTGAACTGGCCTTTTTGCAGGTTCACGAACGCGTCCGAGAAGGCCGGTGGGAACGACGACGGGGTAGCCCAGTCGAGGTCGCCGCCGGTCGAGGCCGAACCGGTGTCTTTCGATGCCTTGGCCAGGTCTTCGAACTTGCCGCCCGCTTTCAGCTTGGCGATCACGTCGTTCGCTTCGGCCTCGGTGCCCAGCAGGATGTGGCGCACATGGTATTCCTTGTCGCCGGCCTGCTTGGCGAAGCGGTCATATTCAGCCTTGATGTCGGCGTCCGAGACCGGGTTCTTCTTGACGAAGTCGCCCACCAGGGCGTTGATGATGATGGCCTGGCGCGCGTTTTCCAGCTGTTGCTTGACGTTCGGATCCTTGGCGAAGCCTTGCTTTTCCGCTTCCTGCATCATGACCTCGCGGCCGATCAGGTCTTTCTTGATCAGTTCGCGCAGTTGCGCGGAATCTTGTTGCTGGCCTTGCGCGACCACTTGCTTGACGACGGCGTCAACGCGCGAAGTAGGAATAGCCTTGCCATTGACGACAGCAATGTTTTGAGCAAAAGCAGGTACGGCGGCAACGGCGAGAAGTGCAATCAGCAAACGGGCTGGCTTGAAAGTCATTATTAATTCCTGTAAAGGGAAAGTTTAAGCTAAAAATTGTTGGCTCAGGTTAGACCGTCATGGCGTCGTCATGTTTCAAGACTATTCTGTATCTACCCTAAACCTTGCGCTACATCATACTTCGGATGGTGCCAGTGCGGTAATGGCCAATGCATGAATTTCTTTATGCATCATATCGTGCACGGAATCATACACGAGTCGATGTCGCATGACGAGTTTGATGCCCTCGAATCGGGCGGAAACAATGCGCACCGTGTAATGGCCGCCACCGGAGGCGGCGCCGGCGTGGCCGGCGTGCATGGCGGACTCGTCGCCAATCTCTATTGCCAGCGGTGCCAGTGCGGCTTGCAGGCGGGTACGGATCTTTTCCAGGCGCGGGTCACTCATCAAGCTTCATCCTTCATGTGTTTTGATAAATACAGGGTCTGACCCACGATAAATACAAACATGATGGAGGTGGAGCCAAACGCTTTGAAACTGACCCATGCGCCGGTGTCGCCCTTGAACAGCACGAAGGCGACAAACAGGTTCAGGAACCCCATAGCTGCGAAGAAACAAATCCACGCGAGATTAATGCGGTTCCAGATCGCATCGGGTAAATGAATGATGTGCTCCATGGATTTGCGCATCAGGTTCTTTTTGAAAGCCAGTTGCGAAACCAGCAGGCCGATGGCGAAACACCAATAAACAATGGTCAGCTTCCATTTGATGAAGTTATCGTCATGGAAGTAAATCGTCAGGCCGCCAAAGAAAATAAACATGAATAGCGACAGCCACAGCACGAAGTCCACTTTCCTGCCGCGCAGCTTGATGTACACGATCTGGCCCATGGTGGCGAAGATACCGACCAGGGTGGCAATAATGATGGGGGACTGGGCCGCCGTGACCACACCGCCGGACACCAGCGCGCTCAGGTGGGTATTGATGAAGTCTTGGGCCGCGTCGGCATGGCTGCCCGCCAGTTTATAGGCGGCGAAAAACGCCAGCAGCGGCAGGAAGTCGAACAGGAATTTCATGGTCTTGGGGTCGGTGGCGGTGAATCAGGTTTCAGGATCAAAGCGCAGCGAAGCTGAATTAATGCAGTAACGCAATCCGGTCGGTGGCGGGCCATCGGGGAATACATGCCCCAGATGCGCGTCGCAGACGGCGCACAGGATTTCGGTGCGCAGCATACCATGCGAGCGGTCAACCTTCTCGATCACATGGGCCGGATCGAGGGCCTCGAAATAGCTGGGCCAGCCGCAACCGGAGTCGAACTTGGCGTCGGAACGGAACAGCGGCGTGCCGCAGCAGACGCAGGTGTAGATGCCTGCTTCGTGATGATCCCAATATTGTCCCGTAAAGGCGCGCTCGGTGGCGGCATGGCGCGTTACCTCGAACTGCATCGGATCGAGCTGGGCGCGCCATTCGGCTTCGCTCTTGTGTATTTTGTCGGTCATGATCATCCTCAGGAAGAACAGCTCACTTCAAGGTGGCTTGCCCAATCTGGCGGCAAGGCGGCATAGTGCTCATGCTCTGGCTGTTCGTCGAATGGACGCTGCAGAACTTTCAGCAAGCGTGCCACTTCCGTAAAGTCCTTATTTTGCGCCTTTTCAATCGCAAGCTGGGCGAGGTAGTTGCGCAAAACATACTTGGGGTTGACGCGGTCCATGGCCGCGCGGCGGCTGCCGTCGTCGCTGTGCTCGGCGCGCAGGCGAGCACGGTACTGCGCGGCCCAGGCATCGAAGGCGGGACGGTCCAGGAACATATCGCGCAGTGCCGTATCGGCGCCGCGATCGTCCAGCTTCAGTTTGCTCAAGGTACGGAAGAACAGCGTGAAATCGACGCTGTTCGCTTGCATTAGCGAGAACATCGCGTCAAACAGGGCTTGATCGGCTTCGTGTTCCGTGGCCAGCCCCAGCTTGGCCCGTAGCAGGGCGCTGATCTTCTCGGCGAACGCGGGCTGGTAGATGTCGAGCGCAGCCTGGGCCGCTTCCACTTCACCGATCAGCGGCAACAGGGCTTGCCCCAGTGCGTAGCAGTTCCAATGGCCGATCTGTGGTTGCATCGCATACGAATAGCGGCCTTGCTGGTCGGTGTGATTACAGATGTGCTGGGAATCGAAGGCTTCCATGAAACCGAACGGACCGTAGTCCAGCGTCTGTCCCAGGATGGACATATTGTCCGTGTTCATCACTCCATGCATGAAGCCGACGGCTTGCCATTGGGCGATCAGGTGCGCGGTGCGGCGCGTCACTTCTTCCAGCAACGCCTGGTAAGGGTTGTCCGCGCCACGCAATGGCGGATAGAAGCGGTCAATCACGTAGTCGGCCAGTTGCCGTAGTTGCTCCGGCTTGTTCTGGTAGAACCAGTGTTCAAACGAGCCAAAGCGTACAAAGGACGGCGCCATGCGGACCACGACGGCGGCCGTTTCCGGCGTTTCCCGCATCACGCCCTGGTCCGAGCCGGTCACCGACAAGGCCCGGGAAGTGGGAATGCCGAGCGCATGCATGGCTTCCGAGCACAGGAATTCGCGGATCGAGGAGCGCAGCACGGCGCGCCCGTCGCCCATGCGGGAGTAGGGTGTCAGGCCGGCGCCTTTCCACTGCAGTTCCACCGGCCCGTCGGCGCCGTTCATGTTGCCCAGCAAGATGGCGCGGCCATCACCCAACTGGCCGGCCCATACGCCGAACTGATGGCCGGAGTACACGGCCGCCAACGGCTGGGATTGCTCAGGCACGAGGTTGCCCGTCAACAGAGCGACATAATCGGGCTGGCGCAAATGCGCAGGGTCGAGCCCGACCAGCGCGGCGGCCGCATCGCTGACCCCGACCAGGTAAGGCGAGGGCAGCGGGGTGGGCATCAGCCGCGTGTAGAAGGCGGGAGGCAGGGACGCGAACGAATTGTCCAGCGGCAGTTTAACGGCAGTAATGGTAATTCCAGTCGAAGGTCATGGGGTCATCAGCGGGCTGTCGGATTTTACCCTACGGCGCCGATTCTATTGAGGCGCATCGCCAAATGGCATGGTCGTTACACTCGGTTACGTCCGGCGCGCCACAGACCGGGTTGTTTATTGCAATGCAACATTGAAAAGCATTGACGGCTTTCGCGCGGCCGTTTCAAACTTGAACGCAAGTCCAACCTCGCCAGGAGTGTCGATGTCCTATCCGCAAAGCCCCGTCATGGGGCAGATGATGAACCAGCCGCTGCTGATTTCCAGTATTGTCGAATTTGCTTCGCGCCACAACGGCAGCAGTGAGATCGTCTCACGCCGTGTCGAGGGCGACATGCACCGCTACACCTTCCGCGAATGCCACCAGCGCTCGCGCCGTCTGGCCAACGCGCTGCAGGGCCTGGGTGTGAAGATGGGCGACCGGGTGGCGACGCTGGCCTGGAACGGTTATCGGCACCTGGAAGCATATTACGCCGTGTCGGGATCCGGCGCAGTCTTGCATACCATCAATCCGCGTCTGCATCCGGAACAGGTGGCCTACATCATCAACCACGCGGAAGACCAGTTGCTGTTCTTCGACCTGACCTTCCTGCCCGCCATCGAGGCCGTGGCCGCCCACTGCAAGATGATCAAGGGCTACGTGCTGATGACGGACCGCGCCCACATGCCGGCCGACAGCAAGATCCCTGACCTGATGTGCTATGAAGACCTGATCAATTCGCACTCGGATGACTACACCTGGCCGCAGTTCGACGAGAATTCGGCCGCCACGCTGTGCTACACCTCCGGCACCACGGGCAATCCCAAGGGCGCGCTGTACTCGCATCGCTCCACCGTGCTGCACGCCTATGCGTCCGCCTTGCCGAACGCGCTCAACGTCACCTCGCACGACACCGTGCTGCCGGTGGTTCCCATGTTCCACGTCAACGCCTGGGGGCTGCCGTACTCGGTGCCGCTGACGGGCGCGCGCATGGTATTCCCTGGCCCCGCGCTCGATGGCAAGTCGCTGTATGAGCTGTTCGAGAGCGAGGGCGTGACCATGTCGGCCGGCGTACCCACCGTCTGGCTGGGTTTGATCAATTACGCCTTGCAGAACAAACTGAAGTTTTCGACCTTCCGCCGCACCGTGATTGGCGGCTCGGCCTGTCCGCCGGCCATGATGAACACTTTGATCGACGAGTTCGGCGTGGAGGTGGTGCATGCCTGGGGCATGACGGAGATGTCACCGCTGGGGACGGCATGTGTGTTGTCGAGCAAGCACAGGACGTTGCCGCAGGAGGAGCAGCGCAAGATCCTGCAAAAGCAGGGCCATGCCATCTTTGGTGTCGATATGAAGATCGTGGACGACGATGGCAAGGAATTGCCATGGGATGGCGTCGGATACGGGCACCTGCTGGTCAAGGGGCCGTGGATCATCAGCAGCTATTTCAAGGGCGAGGGCGGCGATGTGTTGCAGGATGGCTGGTTCCCGACCGGCGACGTGGCCACCATCGACCCCGACGGCTATATGCAGATCACCGACCGCAGCAAGGACGTCATCAAGTCCGGCGGCGAGTGGATAGGCACCATCGACCTGGAGAATATCGCGATGGCCCATCCGGCCGTTATGCAGGCGGCCTGTATCGGCATCTACCATCCGAAGTGGGACGAACGGCCGCTGCTGATCGTGGTGCGCCGGCCGGGCCAGGACGTGAGCCGGGAGGAATTGCTGGCGTTTTACGAAGGCAAGATCGCCAAGTGGTGGACGCCGGACGACGTCGTGTTCGCCGATGCCTTGCCCTTGGGCGCCACTGGCAAGGTGCAGAAGAACAAGTTGCGGGACCACTACAAGGACCACAAGCTGCCCACTGCCTGAGCATACCGAACCTCAAGCCCCGGCCGGCTGGCCGGGGCCGCGTGTTCAGAACGGCCGTACGCCGATCAGCCAGCCGTGCAGCACAAAGGCGAACACGGCCCAGCCGGCCAGGCCGGCCACCACCGTCGTCACGGTGGCGCCCGTGGTGCCGGCGGGATAGACCGTCCCCTCGACCATATCGCGGCGGCGCGCGGCGCGGAAGCAGACAATGGCCCAGGCCAGGAAGCTGCCGAACAGCAGCACGTCATGCAGTTTGCCGTTGGCCAGCAAGTGGGCCAGCGCCCACACTTTCACGCCCAGCAGCATCGGATGATGGACCCGGGCCTTGATGCCGTTGCGGGGAATGTCCTTGGCCGTCAACAGGATGAAGGCCAGCGCCGTCAGCAGGGCGGCAAGGTGGCGCATGGCCAGCGGCGGCGTCCACAGCACGACGGGCTGCTGGCGCGCCTGGCCGAAGCCCCACACGATCAGGACCAGTCCCAGCAGCGACAGCAGGCTGTAGGCCGCCTTCCACTTCGCTTCTCCCAGTTGCGCGCGCTTGGCCGTGCGCCATTCATCGGCCACGATGCGCACGGAGTGCACACCCAGGAACAGCACCAGTCCCAGTATCAAGATAATCATCGTTTTCCCTTGTCGTGTGTCGTGTTGTGACGCCCTCGGCAGGGCATCGCCGTCGCCTTTTCGGCAATGTTGATTATATGGTCAATGCGGGTCAATTCGTGTTCAGCCCGCCGCCGGCTTACAATGCAGCGCGCACGATACGATCTGGCGAACGAAGCAACAAAAAAATAATACGACCGTTCTTTTTCTGAGGTATAGTTAGCTTTTCGCAGCAAGCCCGTTACCAACACAACAAGGAAGAGACATGACCGCCGAATATCAAGTCAACGGTTCCGTTGCCGTCATCACCCTGAACAATCCGCCCGTCAACGGCCTGGGCCTGTCCACGCGCACCGCTGCCGTGGCCGGTATCAAGCAGGCGCTGGCGGACGACGCCGTCAAGGCCATCATCATCACGGGCGCCGGCAAAGCGTTCTCCGGCGGTGCCGACATCAAGGAATTCAATTCGCCCAAGGCGCTGGCCGAACCGAGCCTGCACACGCTGATCGCCACGGTGGAAAATGCCACCAAGCCGGTGATCGCCGCCATCCACAGCGTCGCCATGGGCGGCGGCCTGGAACTGGCGCTGGGTTGCCACTACCGCGTGGCCTTGCCGGGCGCGCAGATCGCCTTGCCGGAAGTGAAACTGGGCCTGCTGCCTGGCGCCGGCGGCACGCAGCGCCTGCCGCGCGTGCTGGGCCTGGAAATGGCGCTCAACATGATCGTCTCCGGCACGCCGGTGCTGTCGGAAAAGCTCGCCAAGACGGCGCTGTTCGATGAGCTGCTGCCCGCTGATACGGACCTGATGGCTGGCGCCATCGCATTCGCCAACAAGGTCGCCGACGTGCGTCCGCTGCCGAAAGTGCGTGACCGCAAGGTTGACTATCCGAACCACGAAGCCTTCCTGCAATTCTCGCGCAACACGGTCAAAGCCATGTCCGGCCCGTTCCCGGCGCCGCTGGAGTGCGTGGAAACCGTGGCCGCCACCGTCACCAAGAAGTTCGAGGATGGCCTGAAGTTCGAGCGCGACCGCTTCCTGCACCTGATCCAGACCACGGAATCGAAGTCGCTGCGCCACGCCTTCATCAGCGAACGCCAGTGCAGCAAGGTGCCCGACGTGCCGGCCGATACGCCGGTGCGCGCCATCAAGTCGGCGGCCGTGATCGGCGCCGGCACCATGGGCGGTGGCATCGCCATGAACTTCCTGAACGCCGGCATCCCCGTCACGCTGCTGGAAACCAGGCAGGAAGCGCTGGACAAGGGCATCGCCACGATCCGCAAGAATTACGAAAACACGATGAAGAAAGGCAAGCTGACGCAGGAGAAGTTCGACCAGCGCATGGCCCTGCTGGGCGGCACCTTGTCGTACGAGGACATCGGCCAGGCCGACATCGTGGTCGAGGCCGTGTTCGAGGACATGGGCGTCAAGGAAACCGTGTTCCGCAAGCTCGATGAAGTGATGAAGCAGGGTGCCATCCTGGCCAGCAACACCTCGACGCTGGACGTGAACAAGATCGCCAGCTTCACCAAGCGGCCGCAGGACGTGATCGGCCTGCACTTCTTCAGCCCGGCCAACGTGATGAAGCTGCTGGAAATCGTGCGCGGCGCCCAGACCGGCAAGGACGTGCTGGCCACGGCGCTGGCCCTGTCCAAGAAGCTCAAGAAGACCGGCGTGGTGTCGGGCGTGTGCGACGGCTTCATCGGCAACCGCATGATCGAGCAGTACAGCCGCCAGGCCGGTTTCCTGCTGGAAGAAGGCTGCCTGCCCGAGCAGGTCGACAAGGCGGTCGAGAAATTCGGCTTCGCCATGGGCCCGTTCCGCATGGGCGACCTGGCCGGCAACGACATCGGCTGGTATATCCGCAAGCGCCGCTACGTCGAATCGCCCGAGATCAGCTACTCGAAAACGGCCGACCTGCTGTGCGAAATGGGCCGCTTCGGCCAGAAGACGGGCGCCGGCTGGTACGACTACAAGGCCGGTGACCGCAAGGCTTATCCGTCGGACGTGGTCAACGCCATGATCGTCAAGCACTCGGCCGACATCGGGGTGGCGCGCCGCAAGATCAGCGACCAGGAAATCGTCGAACGGCTGGTGTTCGCGATGGTCAATGAAGCGGCGCTGATCCTGGAAGAGGGCATCGCCATGCGCGCTTCCGACATCGACATGGTCTACCTGACCGGCTACGGCTTCCCGCTGTTCCGAGGTGGCCCCATGTTCTACGCCGACACCGTGGGCTTGCCCAATGTGCTGGCCGCGATCGAGAAGTACGGCCGCGGCCACCACGGCGAAGCGTGGAAACCGGCACCGCTGCTGCAGCGCCTGGCCGCCGAAGGCAAGACCTTCAACGGCTAAGCAACAACCCGGGGCCGCCTGCCAGGGCGGTTCCGGCCGGCAGCGGCGCCCGCTGCCGGTCCCGTCCCGCTAGCCGCGCCGCCATGGCGCGGCTGGCCGTAGCTTCCATCCCGCAAGTGTTGCCGCGTTTGGACAATGGCAGCGGATTCAACCGCGCCCATCGGCGACCCATTGTCCCGCCTTGAAAATCATGTAAGACTGGCCCCGGAGTGCATTGCTCGCACCGCAACTGGAGAGGTCGTCCGCATGAGAGTCTGGCACCATGGCCGAAGCCGCTAATCCCCGCAACGACATCAACCGCCTCAGCCTGCGTGCCAGGCTGCTCATCTGTTTTTCCGCGCTCGTGGTGCCGGCCGTGCTGGCGGCGCTGGCCTCGCTATGGAGCCACGAACGGCTGGCGTCCACCATGGGCGCCTACCTGGACCAGGATGCGCGCATCGTCGAACTGGCCTTGCGCAGCAGCGCCGCGCTGGCCGGCGCGGGCGCCACGCCGGCCAGCCAGAAAGCGGCCATGGAGGAAGTGCGCAACAACATGCGCAGCGCCGCCGCGCTGGCGCCAGACGCGCTCAAGCAGGAAGCGCTGGAGATCGGCGTGCTCAGCTATGACAGTCCGCCCGACAAGTTGGCCGCCCGCCTGGCCACGCTCACCCAGCATGCCACCGACGCCAGCGCGGGCACGGAAGCGAGCTTGCGCCAGTGGCGTGCGCTGGCGCGGCTGGTGCTGGTGCTGGCCCCGGCGCTGGCGCTCACGCTGGGCATGGTGCTGGCCTACGGCATCGCGCGCGGCATGTACCGCACGCTCAGCGATTGCATCGCGTTCGCGCGCGACATCGCCGACGGCAAGATGCCCTCGCGCCTGGTCCCGGACAGCAGGAACGAATTCGACGTATTGGTGGTCGCCGTCAACGACCTGATGCTCGATGCCCGCCACAATTCACAGCTGCGGCACGAGCATGAGTCGCGGATCGCGGTGCTGGAGCGGGCCGCGGTGTTGCATGCCGCCTGCAGCCAGGCCTTGGCCAGTGGGGCCGACGAGGATGCGATGCTGGCGGCTTTCTGCACCGGGCTGGTCGACACCGGCGGCTACCGGGCGGCATGGGTGGGCCATGCGCGCCACGATGCCGATCACAGCATTGAACTGGCGGCGCACGCCGGCATCGACCGCGAATTCTTCGCCTCGCTCCACCTCAGCTGGGGCCAGGATCTGCGCCGGCATGCCGCGTGCGGCGGCGCCATCCTGCTGAAAAAGCCGCAGGTGGTGCGCGACATGGCCGACGCCCCCGCGTTCGCCACCTGGCGCGGCGCGCTGCTGATGCGCAACCTGGTCAGTTGCATCGCCGTGCCCTTGTTGCGCGGCGGCGAGGTGCTGGGCGTACTGGCCGTGTACGCCAGCGACGCCAGTCCCTGCAACGATGACGAAATTGCGCTGCTCCAGGAACTGAGCCACACGCTGGCGGCCGGCATGGAGCGCTACCGCGAACAGGCCGCGCGCCAGCGCGCTGAGCAATTGCTGGAACGGCGTGCCAATTACGATGCGCTGACCGGGCTGCCGAACCGGGCCACGCTGGAGGATCAGCTGCAGCCGATGGCCGCCGCCGCCGACGCCAGCGGCAAGCGGCTGGCGGCCCTGTTCGTGGACCTGGACCGGTTCAAGGAAGTGAACGACAACCTGGGCCACAAGGTGGGCGACACCATGCTGGTGGAAGTGGCGCGTCGGCTCGAAACGCTGGCCGGCGAGGGCAACCTGGTGGCCCGTCCCGGCAACGACGAGTTCGTCATCCTGCGGCAGAACCTGGAGGCGGGGGCCGATGCCGCCGTGGTGGCCAGCGCCATCGTCGCCGGACTGGCCGAGGCCTTGCCCAGCGGGCCGGCGCAAGTGCGGCCGTTCGCATCGGTCGGCATCAGCCTGTATCCGGACGATGGCGCGGACGTGGCCAGCCTGCTGCGGCTGGCGGACATGGCCATGCAGGAGGCCAAGCGCACCGGCGGCAACGCGTTCCGTTTCTACGCGCCCGCCATGAACGCGCGCATGGCCGATCGCTTCGCCATGGAAGCCGATTTGCGCCAGGCGCTGGAGCAGGGCGAGTTGCTGATGCACTACCAGCCCCAGGTGAGCCTGGTCAACGGCGCCATCACTGGCGCCGAAGCGCTGTTGCGCTGGCGCCATCCAACGCGCGGCATGGTGGCGCCCAACGAGTTCATCCGCCTGGCCGAGGAAACCGGCCTGGTGCTGCCGCTGGGCGAATGGGCGATCGGCCATGTCTGCGCGCAATTGGCGCGCTGGCGCAAGGCGGGGCTGACGGTGCCCACGGTGGCCATCAACCTGTCGGCCCAGCAATTCCACCAGC
The DNA here is from genome assembly GCA_035254005.1 of Burkholderiaceae bacterium. GTDB lineage: Bacteria > Pseudomonadota > Gammaproteobacteria > Burkholderiales > Burkholderiaceae_D > Rugamonas. The sequence continues at coordinate 40,899 of DATFBD010000148.1, forward strand.
CTGGCCTGGTGGAGGTGGTGCGCAAGGCGCTGGACGCGAACGGGCTGACGGCCCGCATGCTGGAGCTGGAATTGACGGAGAGCGCCGTCATGCACGATGTGCAGGCAGCCGCCGCCATCCTCAAGCAGCTTGAACAGATGGGCGTGGGCGTGACGCTCGATGATTTCGGCACCGGCTATTCGTCGCTGTCCTATCTCAAGCGCTTCCCCTTGAGCCACTTGAAGATCGACCGTTCCTTCGTGCGCGACGTCACCACCTCGCCCGATGACGCGGCCATCTGCAATGCCGTCATCAGCCTGGCGCACAGCATGCACATCACCGTGATCGCGGAAGGCGTGGACACGGAAGGCCAGATGCACTACCTGCGCCGTCGCCTGTGCGACCAGATGCAGGGCAATCATTTCAGCAAGGCCTTGTCGGGCGACGCGTTCGCCCAGTTGCTCACGGATGGCAAGCGCCTGCTGCTGCCGGCCGACCGCAGCCAGCGCACGCTGCTGATCCTCGACGATGAGCCCAACATCGTGCGGGCGCTGGCGCGGGCCTTGCGTCCCGAAGGCTACAAGCTGTTGCTGGCCACGTCGGCGGCCGAAGCGTTGCAGCTGCTGGCCGTCAATGACGTGCAGGTGGTGCTGTCGGACCAGCGCATGCCGGAAATGAGCGGCACGGAATTCCTGGCCAAGGTCAAGGATCTCTATCCGGAGACGATCAGGCTGATCCTGTCCGGCTATGCCGACCTCGAATCGGTGATTGACGCCATCAACCGCGGCGCCATCTACCGCTTCTTCACCAAGCCGTGGGAAGATGAACCGCTGCGCCGCTGCATCGCCGAGGCGTTCCGCCAGCAGCAGATGGAACATGGGGCCGATGCCGTCGCCAGCGCCTGAACGGCGGCGCGAAACGTAAAAAAACCGCCATCGCTGGCGGCTTTTTTGGGGCGCACGGCGACAGCGCTCAGTCGGCGGCGTAGATGTCGTTGTCGCGGGTTTCCTTGACGAACAGGGCGCCGATCACCACCGTGATCAGGGCAATCACGATCGGATACCACAGGCCGTAGTAGATGTCGCCCTTGAACGCCACCAGCGCGAACGCGGTGGTCGGCAGCAGGCCGCCGAACCAGCCGTTGCCGATGTGGTAGGGCAGCGACATGGAGGTGTAGCGTATGCGGGTGGGGAACATTTCCACCAGCATGGCGGCGATCGGGCCGTACACCATCGTCACGTACAGCACCAGGATGAACAGGATCAGCACCATCATCGGACGGTTGATCTGTTCTTCGTCGGCCTTGGCGGGATAGCCGGCGGCCTTCACGGCGGCGGCCGTATCCTTCTTCAAGGCCGCTTCCGCCTTCTTGCTGTCGGCGTCGAAGTTCAGGCCATCGGGCGTCATCACGGCGTTGAACGAGGGGATTTCCTTGTCGCCGATCTTGATCACGGCCACCGAACCGGCTGGCGCGTCAACCTTGGTGTAGGCGACCGAGCTGTTCGACAGCAGGCCGGTGGCGATGTCGCACGAGGACGGGAATTTCTTCTGGCCCGTCAGGTTGAACTGGAAGTGGCACGATGCCGGATCGGCCACCACCGTCACGGGCGAATTCTTCAATGCCGTTTCCAGCGCCGGGTTGCCGTAGTGCGTGAGCGCGCCGAACAGCGGCATGTAGGTAACGGCCGCCAGCAGGCAGCCACCGAGGATGATGTACTTGCGGCCGATCTTGTCGGCCAGGCTGCCGAAGAAGATGAAGAACGGCGTGGCCAGCGCCAGTGCCACGGCGATCATCAGCGTGGCGTTGACGATGTCGATCTTCAGCGTCTGCTGCATGAAGAACAGCGCGTAGAACTGGCCCGTGTACCACACGACGGCCTGGCCCATGGTCAGCCCGATCAGGGCCAGCACCACGATCTTCAGGTTGCGCCACTGGCCAAACGCTTCGCTCAGCGGCGCCTTGGAGGTCCTGCCTTCCGCCTTCATGCGGGCGAAGGCGGGCGACTCGTTCATCGACAGCCGGATCCACACCGAGATACCCAGCAGCAGCACGGAGACCAGGAACGGCACGCGCCAGCCCCAGGCGTTGAAGGCGTCTTCGCCGATGGCCTTGCGGGTGCCCAGGATCACCAGCAGCGACAGGAAGAAGCCCAGCGTGGCCGTGGTCTGGATCCATGAGGTGAACGCGCCGCGCTTGCCGTTGGGGGCGTGCTCGGCCACGTAGGTGGCGGCGCCACCGTATTCGCCGCCCAGCGCCAGCCCTTGCAGGATGCGCAGCGAGACCAGGATGATGGGCGCGGCGATGCCGATCGCGCCATAACTGGGCAACAGGCCGACGATGAAGGTCGAGCCGCCCATGATCAGGATGGTGATCAGGAAGGTGTACTTGCGGCCTATCATGTCGCCCAGGCGGCCGAACACCAGCGCGCCGAACGGGCGCACGATGAAGCCGGCGGCGAACGCCAGCAGCGCGAAGATGAAGGTGGTGGTCGGGTCGCCGATGAAGAATTGCTTGGCGATGATGGAAGCGAGCGAGCCGTACAGGTAGAAGTCGTACCATTCGAAAATGGTGCCAAGCGAGGAAGCGAAGATGACTTTGCGCTCCTCCGGGGTGATCGCGCCGGCCTTAGGAGGCTGGTTGCGCAGATCGGCACTGGTGCCGGATGAAACTGCCATGATATGTCTCCTGGTTTTATTGTGCTTTTTTTGATGGCCTACATAAGCTGACGGGATACAACATTGCCAGCTTGGTTCGAGTCTGAGCGCTTAACCTTACGGCAAGCTTGCGTCAAACTTACGGCAAGCTTACAACATTTCCTCAAAAAAGTATGGTCGTGCCGGCGTAGAAAAATTTGCGAACGGTCGTACTAAAATATGCTATTCTAACCTTCATCGCAGCAATCACCGCGGCCGCCATGGGGTGCGCGCGCGGCTCAAAAACACTACCCATCAGGAGACTCACATGATAGATGCCGTCATCGTATCGACCGCCCGTACCGCCCTGGCCAAATCGTGGAAAGGCGCGTTCAACATGACGCACGGCGCCACCCTGGGTGGCCACGCGCTGCAGGCGGCCATCGCCCGCGCCAACATCGAAGCGGGTGAGGTGGAAGACGTGCTGGTGGGCTGCGCCAATCCGGAAGGCGCCACCGGCGGCAACATCGCGCGCCAGATCGCCATCCGCGCCGGCTGCCCGGTGACCACGGGCGGCATGACGGTCAACCGTTTCTGCTCGTCGGGCCTGCAGACCATCGCGCTGGCGGCCCAGCGCATCATCGCCGGTGAAGGCGACATCTATGCGGCCGGCGGCGTCGAGTCGATTTCCTGCGTGCAGCAGGAGATGAACCTGCACATGTACAAGGAAGTATGGCTGTCCGAGCACAAGCCGGAAATCTACTGGCCCATGCTGCAGACGGCCGAAACCGTGGCCAAGCGCTACAACATCAGCCGCGAACGCCAGGATGAGTACGGCGTGCAGAGCCAGCAGCGCGCCTCGGCCGCCCAGGCCGCCGGCCTGTTCAACGCCGAAATCGTGCCCATGACCACCGTGATGGGCGTGGCCGACAAGGCCAGCGGCATGCTGCTGAGCCGCGAAGTGACGATCTCGGCCGACGAAGGCATCCGCGCCGATACCACCTACGAAGCCGTCTCCAAGATCCGCAGCGCCGTACCCGGCGGCGTGATTTCCGCCGGCAATGCCAGCCAGTTCTCCGACGGCGCTTCGATGGCCGTGGTGATGAACGCCAGGACGGCCGCCGCCAAGGGCTTGCAGCCGCTCGGCATCTTCCGTGGCTTCGCGGTGGCCGGCTGCGAGCCGGACGAGATGGGCATCGGCCCCGTGTTCGCCATCCCCAAGCTGCTCAAGCAGGCTGGTTTGTCGGTGGCCGACATCGGCCTGTGGGAACTCAATGAAGCGTTCGCCGTGCAGGTGCTGTACTGCGCCGACAAGCTGGGCATCCCCATGGACCGCCTGAACGTCAACGGCGGCGCCATCGCCGTTGGCCATCCGTATGGCGTGTCGGGCGCCCGCCTGACCGGCCACGCGCTGATCGAAGGCAAGCGCCGCGGCGTCAAATACGTGGTCGTGACCATGTGCATCGGCGGCGGCCAGGGTGCCGCCGGCCTGTTCGAAGTGGTCTGATCCACCTGCCACGGGCGTCCTGCGGGGCGCCCGTTTCATATCCGCCTACCGATAAAGGACTGCATCATGCAATCCACGATTTTGTCGCGCCGCGATATCGAGTTCATGCTGTATGAATGGCTCGATGCGCAGGCGCTGGGTCAACGCGCCCGTTTCCAGGACCATAACCGCGAAACCTTCGACGCCGCCATCGACACGGCCGAGCAGATCGCGACCGAGCTGTTCGCGCCGCACAACAAGAAGAGTGACCAGCAGGAACCGCACGCCATGGCCGGCGACGGCTGCCTGCGCGTACAGATCATCCCCGAAGTCAAGACCGCCCTCGACGCGTTCTCGGCCGCCGGCCTGATGGCGGCCGGCCAGGACTTCGAGCGCGACGGCATGCAGTTGCCGACCGTGGTCGAAAAAGTGTTGTCCGCCTATTTCACGGGTGCCAACGTCAGCACGGCCGCCTATATTTTCCTCACCATCAGCAACGCCAACACCTTGCTCAAGCACGGCACGCCGTCGCAGGTGCGGCGCTTTGTCGAGCCCATGTTCGCTGGCAAGTTCTTCGGCACCATGTGCCTGTCCGAGCCGCAGGCCGGTTCCAGCCTGTCCGACATCACGACCCGCGCCGAGCCGGACCCCGTGGCCGGCCCGGAAGGCGAGCGCCAGTTCCGCCTGCGCGGCAACAAGATGTGGATCTCGGCCGGCGAGCACGACCTGGCCGGCAACATCGTCCACCTGGTGCTGGCCAAGATTCCCGGCCCGGACGGTAAGCTGCTACCCGGCGTCAAAGGCATTTCCCTGTTCGTGGTGCCCAAGTTCCTCGTCAACGACGACGGCAGCCTGGGCGAACGCAACGACGTCGTGCTGGCCGGCCTCAATCACAAGATGGGCAACCGCGGCACCAGCAACTGCCTGCTCAACTTTGGCGAGGGCAAGTTCAAGCCCGAAGGCAAGGGCGGCGCCATCGGCTACCTCGTGGGCCAGCCGGGCCAGGGCCTGGCCTGCATGTTCCACATGATGAACGAGGCCCGCATCGCCGTCGGCCTCGGTGCGGCCGTGCTGGGCTACACTGGCTTCCTGCACGCGCTCGACTATGCACGCAACCGGCCGCAGGGCCGCCATCCGGCACAAAAGGATCCGGCCCAACCGCAGTTGCCCATCATCGAGCACACGGACGTGCGGCGCATGCTGCTGGCCCAGAAGGCCTATGTGGAAGGCGGCCTCGGGCTGGTGTTGTACAGCGCGCGGCTGGTGGACGAGCAGCGCACGGCGGAAACGCCGGAAGCGCGCGAGCACGCCGGCCGGCTGCTGGACTTCCTGACCCCGATCACCAAGAGCTGGCCTTCCCAGTGGTGCGTGGAAGCGAACAGCCTGGCCATCCAGGTGCATGGCGGCTATGGCTACACGCGTGAGTACAACGTCGAACAGTTCTACCGTGACAATCGTTTGAATGCCATCCACGAAGGCACGCACGGCATCCATGGCCTGGACCTGCTGGGCCGCAAGGTAACGTTGCAGGATGGCGCGCTGTTCAAGTCCTTCGCGGGCGAACTGCGCAAGACCGTGCGCAAGGTGCGCGGCAGCGTCGCCGTGCCGCGCGCAGACAGCGCCAACCTCACCGTGGCGCAAGCCAGCCAGCTGATGGACCACCTGACGGCGCACGCGGGCGCGCTGGAAGCGGCATGGCAGCGGGTGGAACAAGTGACCCAGACCCTGTATGCTGCGGGCGACATGAACAAGACCCTGGCCAATGCCAGCGTCTACCTGGAAGTGGTCGGTCACGTCGTGGTGGCCTGGATCTGGCTGCAGCAAGCCTTGCTGGCGGCCAGTCAGCTGCCGGGCGCCAGCGCCGGCGATGCCGACTTCTACCGGGGCAAGTTGCAAGCCTGCCGTTACTTCTTCCACTGGGAACTGCCCAAGGTCGAAGCCCAGCTGGCTTTGCTGGAAAGCCTGGATACCACTACCCTTGATATGCAAGACAGGTGGTTTTAACTCATTCGATACGAAAAACATATGATCAAGCACATCGTGATGTGGAAGCTGAAAGACCAGGCGGAAGGCGCCGACCGCGCCGCCAATGCCGCCCGCATGAAAGCCTTGCTGGACGCTTGCGCCAACCTGACGCCCGGCATCCTGGCGTTCGAAGCCGTGGTGGCCCAGCCGGGACTGGAAGCGACCTATGACGTGATCCTGTACTCGGAATTCGCCGACAAGGCGGCGCTCGACGCTTACCAGAACCATCCCGAGCATCAGGCACTCAAACCCTTTTTCGGCGCAGTGCGCGAAGCGCGCCAGTGCATGGACTACGAAATCTGATACCGCATCAACCCTCCAATACAAGGACGATACATTTATGCGTACGACTCAAGAATTGTTTTCGCTGGCCGGCAAGACGGCCCTGGTGACGGGTGGCTCGCGTGGCCTGGGCCTGCAAATGGCGCTGGCGCTGGGCGAGCAGGGCGCGAAAGTGGTGATTTCCTCGCGCAAGCAGGCCGACCTGGACGAAGCGCTGGCCTTCCTGGCCCAGCATGGCGTGAGCGCCCACGCGATCCCGGCCGACCTGTCGCAGGACGCGGCGGCCGAGGCGCTGGTGACGGCGGCGCTGGCCCAGCTGGGCCACATCGATATTCTGGTCAACAATGCCGGCGCCACCTGGGGCGCACCGGCCGAGGACCACCCGGTCGAAGCATGGGACAAGGTGATGAATCTGAATATCCGCAGCATCTTCCTGGTGTCGCAACTGGTGGGCAAGCGCTCCATGATTCCGCGCAAGTACGGCCGCATCATCAACATCGCCTCGATCGCCGGCCTGAGCGGCAACCCGCCCGGCTCCATGCAAACCATCGCCTACAACACCTCCAAGGCGGCCGTGATCAACTTCACGCGCACGCTGGCCGGCGAGTGGGGCGTGCACGGCATCACGGTCAACGCCATCGCGCCGGGCTTCTTCCCGTCCAAGATGACCAAGGGCATCCTCGACCACCTGGGCGCGGACAAGCTGGCCAAGGGCGCGCCGCTGCAGCGCATCGGCGACGACGAGGACTTGAAAGGCACCACCGTCCTGTTCGCGTCCGACGCGGGCAAGCACATCACCGGCCAGACGCTGGCGGTGGACGGCGGCGTGTCGGCGGTCTGAGCGATGGCCAGCATGCAATATCAACGGCTGGTGCTGGCCGCCCGTCCGCGCGGGGAAGTCCAGGAGTCGGACTTCCGCATGGAGACGGTGGCCGTCCCCGAACTGCGCGACGGCGAAGTGCTGGTGCGTAACCACTACCTGTCGCTGGACCCCTACATGCGCGGGCGCATGAGCGCGGCCAAGAGTTACGCGGCCTCGCAGGCGCTCAATGAAACCATGATAGGCGGGACGGCCGGCCAGGTGCTGGCGTCGCGCCATCCGCGGTTTGCGGAAGGCGATTTCGTGGCCGGCATGCTGGGCTGGGCCGAGATGGGCGTGGCCGACGGCGGCCAGCTGCGCAAGGTCGATACCAGCCGGATTCCCTTGTCAGCCTACCTCGGCGTGGCCGGCATGCCGGGCATGACGGCCTGGTATGGCATGCACCAGATCCTGCAGGCCAAGGCCGGCGAGACGGTCTGCGTGTCGGCCGCCAGCGGCGCCGTTGGCAGCGCCGTGGGCCAGCTGGCCAAGCTGCGTGGTTGCCGCGCCGTGGGCGTGGCCGGTGGCAAGGACAAGTGCGACTACGTGGTCAACGAGCTGGGCTTTGATGCCTGCGTCGACTACAAGGCCGGCAACCTCGAGGCCGACCTGGCCGCCGCGGCGCCGAACGGCATCGACGCCATCTTCGAAAACGTCGGCGGCGCCGTGTTCGACGCGGCCCTGGCCCGTACCAACGCCTTTGCCCGTGTCGCACTGTGCGGCTTGATCGCCGGCTACAACGGCCAGGAACTGCCGATCCGCAATGCGCGCCTGCTGCTGCTGAACCGTATCACGCTGCGGGGCTTCATCGTCACCGAGCACATGGAATTCTGGCCGCAAGGCCTGGCGGAACTGGGCCAGCTGGTGGCCCAGGGCAAACTGAAGTATCGGGAAACGGTGGCGCAGGGCCTGGCCAGCGCGCCACAAGCGTTCAAGGGCCTGCTGCAAGGCCACAATTTTGGCAAACAACTGGTGAAATTAATCTCATGAAAAACTTCCAAGGAAAAGTAGCGGTCATCACGGGCGGCGCCAGCGGGCTGGGTCGCGAATTTGCCAACGTGGCGGCGCGGCTGGGCATGAAGCTGGTGCTGGCCGATGTGCAACGCGACGCGCTCGACCGCGCGCGCGACGAACTGGCCGCGCAGGGCGTGGCAGTGCAGGCGCTGGTGTGCGACGTGCGCAAGGGTGAGCAGGTGCAGGCGCTGGCCGACGCCGCGGTGGAAGCCTACGGCGCCGTCCACCTGGTGTTCAACAACGCGGGCGTCGGTTCAGGCGGCCTGATCTGGGAGAACACGGAAGCGGACTGGGAGTGGGTGCTGGGCGTCAACGTGTGGGGCGTGATCCATGGGGTGCGCATCTTCACCAAGCTGATGCTGGAGGCGGCGGCCCGCGATCCCGAGTTCGAAGGCCACATCGTCAACACGGCCTCGATGGCGGGGCTGGTCAACGCGCCGGCCATGGGCGTGTACAACGTGTCCAAGCATGCCGTGGTGTCGCTGTCCGAAACCCTGTACCAGGACTTGCAACTGGTGCAAGCGCCAATCGGCGCGTCCGTGCTGTGCCCGTACTTCGTGCCGACCGGCATCAGCCAGTCGCACCGCAACCGTCCGGCCGACGTGAAAATGACGCAGGGGCCGACGGCCAGCCAGCTGGTGTCGCAAGCGATGACGGACAAGGCGGTCACCTCCGGCAAGGTGTCGGCGGCCGAGGTGGCCGAAGTCACGTTCAAGGCGATCGCGGATGGCCAGTTCTACATCTACTCGCACCCGAGCGCGCTGGCGGGCGTGCGCGAGCGGATGGAGGACATCCTGGCGCAGCGCAACCCGAGCGATCCTTACCAGGGCAATCCCCAGGTACGGGACCTCTTGCGTGCCAAAATGCAAGCAGGTGCTGGCTCGCGCTGACGCCGCATGCGACAATCGTGGCTGGTTCAACTATCATCCGTGTTATGCATAACGACACCCGCCACGCCATCCGCCTGGGTACCTGGGACGACCTGCACGCCGACGCCAAGGCGATCCGTTTCGAAGTCTTCGTCGCGGAGCAGAACGTTCCGGCCGACATCGAACTCGACGACATGGACGCCGTCTGCCTGCATGCTGTCGCTTATGATGCGGCCGGCCAGGCAATCGGCACCGGCCGCTTGCTGCCGGACGGCCACATAGGCCGCATGGCGGTGCGCAAGATGGCGCGCGGCAGTGGCGTGGGCGGCGCCTTGCTGCAGGCGCTGATGGCGCAAGCGCGGGCGCGCGGCGACCGGCGTGTCGTGCTGAGCGCGCAGACCCAGGCGGCACCGTTCTACCAGCGCCACGGCTTCAGTATCGCCGGCGAGGAGTTTTACGAAGCGGGCATCGCCCACATCGACATGCAGCTGATTTTTGCCTGACCTTCACGAAGGGAGTGCACCATGACGCACGTTGCAGACGAATACGACACCGGCCTCGATCTGGTATTCGAACGGACCTTGGAACTGAGTCCCGCGCAGATCTGGGCCGCCTGGACCCAGCCAGCGCACGTGGTGCACTGGTTCACGCCGGCGCCGTGGAAGACGCTGTCGTGCGACATCGACCTGCGGCCGGGCGGCATCTTCCGCACGGTGATGTGTTCGCCAGAAGGGCAGCAGCACCCCCATGTGGGCTGCTTCCTGGAGATCGTGGAGAACCGGCGCCTGGTCTGGACCGACGCGCTCGCGCCGGGCTACGGCCCGTCCGCCAACCCCTTCATCACCGCCTACATCACGCTCGAGCCCGCCGGCAGCGGCACCCGCTACCACGCCCGCGCCCGCCACAAGAACAGCGAAGACATGCTGCGCCACGTGGACATGGGCTTCGAGCACGGCTGGGGCCTGGCGCTGGACCAGATGGTCGCTTACATGAAGTCGCTGCAAAAGCCCTAAGATATGTCGCTGGCATCCTGGCGCACGGCCGGGAGTTGCTTCAGCAACGACGGCAGTGCCGTCTGCGCCGTGTCCCACACCACATCGAGATTGATGTCGAAATAGCCGTGGGCGATGCGGTTGCGCATACCACGCATATTGCTCCACGGCACTTGCTCGTGTGCGTGGGCGAACGCCGCATAACCGTCCATCACCTTCTTAACAGCCTCACCAATGATGATGAGGCTCATGATGACGGCCTGTTGGGTACGCTTGTCCTCGAGGAACTCCTCTCTGGTCAAGCCCTCCACAAAACCGCACGCATCCGTTGCGGCCTGCTGTATGTGGTCGAGGTAGTCCGGTAACCGGTGCGCTCTCATACCGGCTGTGCCTCCGCGAGCACTTTGGCCCGGAACTTCGGCGGCAAGTCACCGGGTGTCAGCAAATCGACGTGGAGGCCGAGCAACGATTCCAGTTCGACTTGCAGTCCGCCCAGATCGAACAGCGTTGCGCCGGGCAGCGCATCGACCAGCAGGTCAACGTCGCTTCCTTCCTGGTCGGTGCCATGTAGCACCGAGCCGAAGACCCGCGGGTTCGCGGCGCGAAAGCGGCTCACCGCTTCGCGGACAGCAATACGTTTCATGTCGAGTAACAGGGAAGGTCGCATGGGCAACTCTTGTTAAGCCGGGCTGGCGATGTGGATCAAGAATAGTATGCCAGGAGCCAAGCCGCAACCGGCCTGACACTATTGAATCAGCATCTCATGCAGCACGGCCGGCGCATCCGCATACAGCTTGACCACGGTTGAAGTGCGCGTGCCATAGCCGGGCGTTTCGATGCGCACGGCCGACAGCACCCGTTCCAGGTCGAGCGGCACGCCCGTCTCCGGCAGCCGCTGGTCTGGCGCTGGCGTGGTATCGGCCAGCATTTCAAAGAACGCTTCGTCGGGCGCGCCCAGGCACAGCAGGCTGGCGAACTGCGCCTTGGTTTTCAGTACCTTGGGCCACGGCGCATCCAATAGCGCGTTCGACAGGCCGTAGATGCCCGGTTCCAGCGGCTGGCCGTTGCGCGGGTCGTCCTGGCCCTTGTTCGAGAACCAGATCAGGGTATCGCGGTCGCCCAACACCAGGTTGAAGCCATTGTAGGCGTGGCAGTCACCCCGGATCGCTTCCACGTAGGCCTGTGGCGACATGCTGCCGGCCAGGTAATCGGACACCAGATGGCCGCGCGAGGGCGCGTCGTCGCGGTGCTCGGAGGGACAGCGGATGTTGGTGATCGCGGCGAAACGCGGCGATTGCTGTTGCTGGCCGGACTGGGCGATGCCCATCCAGCTGCCGCCCGCCTTCAGGTCGCGGCCACCGTAGATGTGCGGATGTTCAGGCCAGGCCCCGGCTGGCGCCGTGGCCCGTTCGTAGAATTCATCGCGGTTGGCGGCCGCGATCAGTGGCACGGCGGGCACCACTTTCCAGGCGAAGACAATCAGGCACATGGGGGCATATCCATAAATACTTCAACGTGGCGCGCACCGGCGATGAGCGCCGGCACCTGCGCCTGTTCCACGGCCGCGGCCAGGGCCGCGCCGAATTCCTCACCTGTGCCGGGATAGACCTCCATCCACGTCTGCAGGCCTTCCCGCACTTCCGGCCGCCGCTTGAGCTGGCCCGCCACGCCAAACTGCCGCGCCAGCGCCGCTTGCATGGCCGCCACGCGTGGCAGCAGGGCAGGTGCGTCCGCTTCCCGCACCTGGTAATAAATGTACAGATCGCGCATGTCAGAGGTCGAGCGCATCCAGCAGGTACGGCATGGGCAGGAATTCCAGCGCAATACCCTCGGCCGAACCGACTCGCACCGAAGCGCGTTCGATCGCATCGAGTTTCATTTCCACCAGCGCGTCCACGCCGCCCCGGCCATTGGGCGCGGCGTTGACGATCATGCCGCAAGGCTGTTCGGGGTCGGCCGTGGCGAACACTTCCATGCCGGCGGCCGCCTGCGCGTCAGGGATGGTGACCAGCGTGGTGCGGCGCTTGAGCTTGCCCAGATACTGGCTGCGCGCCACGATTTCCTGGCCCGGGTAGCAACCCTTCTTGAAGTTGACGCCGCCCAGCAACTCGAAATTGATCATCTGGGGGACGAATTGCTCCTGGGTGGCGGCCGTCACCAGCGGCACGCCGGCGTGGATGGACGACAGCTGCCACGCATCGTTGCCGCCCATGGCCAGCTTGGCCGACAGCACGGGCCACACGGCGGCGGCCGTCTCGGCGCTGGTGAGCCACTGGTAGCGCGGCGCGCCGAACGCGTCGCCCATGCGGATCAGGGTGCCCATCGCATGGTCGAGCTTGCCGTACGCTTGCGCGGGCAGGGCGTCGAACCAGGTCGACAGCACGGCATCGGCCTGCTTGCCGCCCACGCCCAGCACGACGGCGTTGGCCGGCGCTTCCGAGGCGTCGCTCAGCTTGGTCTTGGCGCGCAGCACGAACATCTGCAGGCGCTTCTGCAGCGCCGGCTGGATCGCACGCGGCAGTTGCAGGAAAATGGTGTCGGCATTGCGCCAGACCAGGAAGGTGGCCAGCAAACGTCCCTTGGGCGTGCAGTAGCCGGCCAGGCGGGCCGCGTCCTGGCCCAGGTGTTCCACGTCGTTGGTCAACTGATTGTGCAGGAAAGAGGCGGAGTCTTCGCCGTTCAGGGCGATCAAACCCAGGTCCGTCAGCGGCGCGGCGAAGCCGTCGGCCAGCTCGGCGGCCGTCAATGTGCGGCCGAAATCACGGAACTGTTGCGGCGCCTGTTCCGTGCCGCGCGCTCCTTGCTGGGTTAAGAGTTGATTCCAAGTATTCATAATTTCCAGAAGTTTGACGATGAAAGCATTATCATTACGGGCTCATTATAGTGATCCCGCGAATTTCGCGCCGGCGCCGGCGCATTTTCGGCGTGCCGTGAGGCTGGCAAGCCGGGCGATTCTGGTCCACTATGCAGATATAACCTAAGACTTGACCATGATGTCCCTCATTAAAAAACTCATTAGCCTCAGTGTGCTGGCCGTGCTCGCGGCGGGTGGCTATTTCGCCTGGTGGGCGCAAAATCCCATCACGCCGGATGACGCGGCGCCGGTGGAATTCACCATTGCCCCCGGCAGCGGCGCCCATGCGGCCGGCCTGCAGATGGCCGACGCCGGCGTGCCCATGGAGCCGTTACTGTTCAATTTGCTGGCGCGCGCCACCTCCTCCAGCGCGCGGCTGAAGGCGGGCGCCTACTCGCTCAAGCCGGGCACCACCCCGTTGCGCCTGATGGAACAGCTGGTCAAAGGTGAGTTCGCGCAGGAAGCGCTGACCATCATCGAAGGCTGGACCTTCCGCCAGATGCGCCAGGCCATGGCCGCCAGCAAAGGCTTGAAGCACGATACGGCCGATTTGTCCGACCAGGCGCTGATGGCGCAAATCGATCCCGACTTCAAGCGCCCCGAAGGCTTGTTCTTCCCGGATACCTATCTGTTCCCCAAGGGTTCCAGCGACTTGCTGGTCTTCAAGCAAGCCCATGCGGCGATGCTGGCCCGGCTGGGGGACGCCTGGAGCAAGCGCGATCCCGCCTTGCCGTACAAGACGCCCTACGAGGCGCTGACGATGGCCTCGATTGTGGAAAAGGAAACGGGGCAGAAGTCCGAACGCAACATGATCGCCGCCGTGTTCGTCAATCGCCTCAAGCTGGGCATGCTGCTGCAAACCGATCCGACGGTGATCTACGGCATGGGTGACAAGTACGACGGCAAGATCCGCAAGAAAGACCTGGAAACGGACACGCCCTACAACACCTACACCCGCGCCGGCCTGCCGCCGACACCGATCGCCTTGCCCGGCGTGCAGTCGCTGGCGGCGGCGCTGGCGCCGGCCAAGAGCCCGGCCCTGTATTTTGTCTCGCGCGGCAATGGCACCAGCCAGTTTTCCGACAACCTGACCGACCACAACCGGGCGGTCAACCAATATCAACGATAGGCAGTAGCGCGACATGACTCAAGCACGCGGCAAATTCATCAGTTTTGAAGGCATCGATGGCGCCGGCAAATCGACCCACATCGGCTTCACGGCGGACTACCTGCGCGCGCGCGGCCTGGAACTGGTCAGCACGCGCGAGCCGGGCGGCACGCCGCTGGGCGAAAAACTGCGCGAACTGGTGTTGCACGAGAAAATGCACCTGGAGACGGAAGCCTTGTTGATGTTCGCCAGCCGCCGCGAGCACATCGCCCAGGTGATCGCACCGGCGCTGGCACGCGGCGCCTGGGTCATCTCGGACCGCTTCACCGATGCCAGCTTCGCCTACCAGGGCGGCGGCCGCGGCCTCGCGCGCGCCAAGCTCGACGCGCTGGAACAGTGGGTGCATCCCGACCTGCAGCCGGACCTGACCCTGCTGTTCGACGTGCCGCTGGAAGTGGCGCGCGCCCGGCTCGACGCCACCCGCGCGCTCGACAAGTTCGAACAGGAAAAGGCCGACTTTTTCGGCGCCGCGCGCGCTGAATACCTGCGCCGCGCCGCCCAGTTCCCCGCACGCTTCCGCGTGATCGACTCGACCCGCAGCATCGCCGACATCCAGCTGCAACTGGCGGCCCTGCTGGATGGCCTGTTGTGACTTTAACAGCATTGCATAAGCAGTTGTTTTAAAACAAAATACGACGAATGAGCAATTCCATATACCCATGGCAGGAAGACGCCTGGCGCCAGCTTCAATTGCTGCGCGCGCGCATGCCGCACGCCATCCTGTTCCACGGCGCGGCCGGCATCGGCAAGTCGGACTTCATCGAACGTTTCGCCCAGGGTTTGCTGTGCGAAGCCGTGCTGCCGGATGGCCATGCCTGCGGCCAGTGCGTCTCGTGCGGCTGGTTCTCGCAGCAAAACCATCCCGACTACCGCCGCGTGCGGCCCGAAGCGCTGGAAGATGAGCCGGCGGCCGAAGGCGAGGAGGGCGCCGACGCGGAAACGAAGAAGTCGGCCAAGTCGTCCAAGGCGCCGTCCAAAGAGATCAAGATCGAGCAGATCCGCAATCTGGCCGACTTCATGAACATTTCCACCCACCGCCAGGGCTTGCGGGTGGTGGTGCTGTACCCGGCCGAGGCGCTCAACATGCCGGCCTCGAACGCGCTGCTGAAAACGCTGGAAGAACCGCCCCCGGGCACCGTGTTCCTGCTGGCTTCGAACAGCCTGGACCGCCTGCTGCCCACCATCCTGTCGCGCTGCCGCAAGTTCGCGCTGCCGATGCCGTCGCATGACCAAGCGCTGGCCTGGCTGCAGGCGCAAGGCGTGGCCGATGCCGACAGCTGGCTGCGCGAGCAGGGCGGTTCGCCGCTGGCCGCGCTGGCCCAGGCCGAAACGGGGAACCGCGACGACATGGACACCTTGTTGCAGTTGCTGGCCCGTCCCAGCGTGGAAGGTGCGCTCAAAACAGCCGACAAATTGCAGAAAGTTCCGCTCGCGGCCCAGGTTTCTTGGATGCAGCGCTGGCTTTATGACATGTTTTCCTACAAACTGGCAGGGAATATCCGCTACTATCCGCGCTACCGCAAGGAACTGGCTGGCCTGGCCGACAAAATCCATGTCAGCCGCCTGCTGGCCGCGCTGAAGGCGGCCAACGAGCGCCGGGCGACGGCCGACCATCCGCTGTCGCCCAAGCTGTTCATCGAAGACATGCTGCTCGATTACGCAGCATGCTGTGCCTGAAAGGAATTGCATGAGCGCTAACCCTGTCGATCCGAGCGCCGCCCCAGTCGCGCGGCCCACGGTATTGTCGCTCGCGATCAAGGAAAAAGCGGCCCTGTACGCCGCCTACATGCCGTTCCTGAAAAATGGCGGCATGTTCGTGCCGACCCAGAAACCGTACAAGCTGGGCGACGAAATCTACCTGATCCTGGCCCTGATGGACGACCCCAACAAATATCCTATCGCCGGCAAGGTGGCCTGGATCACCCCGCCGGGCGCCCACAACAACAAGGCGCAAGGCATCGGTGTGCATTTCCCCGACGACGAGAGCGGCCACCGTGCCCGCCTGCGCATCGAGGAAATCCTTGGCGCCGCCCTGCGTTCCTCGCGCGCCACCCATACGCTTTAATCCCGTATTCCCGTTCATGTCCGCATTCCGTCACCGCCTGGCCACGCTGGCCGACCTGCCCACCATCGTGGCCATCTACAACAGCACCGTCGCCTCGCGCGAAGTAACGGCCGACACCGAGCCGGTTTCGGTCGAATCGCGCCTGCACTGGTTTAACGAACATGCGCCGGAGCGGCGTCCGCTGTGGGTGATCGAGGCGGCCGATGACGACAGCGCCAGTCCGGCCATCCTGGGCTGGATATCGTATTCGAATTTCTACGGCCGGCCGGCCTATGCGGGCACGGCGGAATTGTCGATCTACATCGCCGAGGACTGGCGCGGCAAGGGCGTGGGCCGCTACTGCCTGGAGCAGGCGATGGCCTACGCACCCAGCATCAAGGTGCACACCTTGCTGGGTTTCATTTTTGGCCACAACGCGCCCAGCCTGGGCCTGTTCCGCAAATATGGCTTTGGCACCTGGGCCAACCTGCCGCGCGTGGCCAACCTGGATGGGGTGGAACGCGACCTCATCATTCTTGGCAAGCGGGTGGATGGAACGGGCTGACCGGAGCCGGGCCGGCGGGGTACAATCACGCCATGTATATCGATTCCCATTGCCATATCAATTTCCCCGAGCTGGCCGCTCGCATGCCTGAAATCCTCGCCAAGATGGCGGAAAACAAAGTCAGCCACGCGCTGTGCGTGTCGGTGGACTTGCCGGACTTCCCGCAAGTACTGGCCCTGGCCGAACAATATCCGCATATTTACGCGTCCGTGGGCGTGCATCCCGATTACGAGGATACGCCGGAGCCGACTGTGGAAGACCTGGTCCGGCTGGCCGACCATCCCAAGATCATCGCCATCGGCGAGACTGGCCTCGACTATTTCCGCCTGACGGGCGACCTGGAATGGCAGCGCGAGCGCTTCCGCACCCACATCAAAGCTTCAAGAATCACCCGTAAGCCCTTGATTATTCACACCCGTTCCGCCAGCGAGGACACGCTGCGCATCATGCGCGAGGAGGGCGCGGGCACGGCAGCGGGCGGCGTCGCCGGGGTCATGCATTGCTTCACGGAGTCGCTCGAAGTCGCACGCGCCGCCATCGACATGGGCTTTTACATCTCGTTCTCCGGCATCGTGACCTTCAAGAGCGCCAAAGAATTGCAGGCCGTGGCGCTGGAAGTGCCGCTGGAGCGTATCCTGATCGAGACGGATTCGCCTTACCTGGCGCCCGTGCCGCACCGTGGCAAGATGAACGAGCCGGGCTTCGTGGCCCACGTAGGCGAGTTCATCGCCAAGCTCAAAGGTGTGTCCGTCGACCAGGTTGCGCAGCAGACGACGGATAATTTCTTCAATCTTTTCAACATCGTACGCTGAGCTCCTCATGCGAATTCTTCACTCGAAACGGCGTTTGCTGGCCGCTGCCGTCCTCGCGCTGGCCATCCCCGCCGCGTTCGCGGCGACCGATGCGCGCGCGGTCGATTTCTTCCGCGCCATTCAGCTCGACAACATCGGCCCCATCAAGCGCGCCCTGTCGCAAGGACTGGACCCCAACGTGCGTGAACCCGAGCGCGGCGAGACCGGCCTGATCGTCGCCATGCGCTACGACGCGATGAACACGCTGGACTTGCTGCTGGCCCAGCCCGGCATCGAGCTCGAAGCCCGCGCGCCCAACGGCAACACGGCGCTGATGATGGCCGCCTTCCGCCAGAATCAGCCCGCCGTCCTGAAGTTGCTGGCCAAGGGCGCCGCCGTCAACCAGTCCGGCTGGACTGCGCTGCATTACGCGGCCGCCTCGAACAGCACCGACATCATCAAGCTGCTACTCGAACGCCACGCAATGATCGACCCGCCCTCGCCGAGCGGCCTGACGCCGCTGATCCTGGCCGCACGCGAAGGCCAGGAAGCGGCCGTGCAATTGTTGCTGGAACGGGGCGCCGACGCCACGCTCAAGGATGGCGCCTACCACCAGACGGCGGCCGAATTCGCGACCAAGGCGGATAAACCGTGGATCGCGGAAACCATCCGCAAGCACCTGGCCAGCCACGCCAAACGTTAAGCCATCCGCGTTCCTCATGGCACAAGCGGGGAATTGACGGGTATTTCCCGTCCAGCTCGCCGCTTGGCTTGCCATCAAGCTTGACGATAATGGTCCCGCCGTATTGACGATTTGCAATACGATCCAACAAGGGACAACCATGCTGAACGAACGCGAAATCGAAAGCTGCTATCTGGGGCAGTTCATTCCAGTCCACTACCATCACAACATGCTGATGGATCAAAACCGCATGCATGGTTTCAAGTCGGCCATCGACTACGCGGTCAAGCCCGGCGCCAGGGTGCTGGAACTGGGCGGCGGCACGGGTGTGCTGTCGTGGTTCGCGGCCGCCAAGGCGGACAAGGTCTATTGCGTCGAGTTCAATCCGGACATGGTCAAGGAAGCGCGCAAGATGCTGGCCCTGAACGCCAACGGCCACAAGGTGGAAGTGATCCATGCCGATGCTTTCGAATACCTGCCGCCGGAGCCGGTGGACGTGGTGATCTGCGAAATGATCCACGTCGGCATGCTGCGCGAGAAGCAGGTCGAAGTCATCGAGTCGTTCAAGCGCCGCTATGCCGCGCGTTTTGGCGGCCCGCTGCCGGTGTTCCTGCCGGAAGCCGTGATCATGGCCGTGCAGCCCTTGCAGCAGGAATATGATTTTGAAGGGTTTTATGCGCCCATCGTGCAGTTCCAGGAGACCACGGCCATCCATCCCGGCACGGTGGAGATGGCGCAGCCAGCCGTGTACAGCATCATCGACTTCAGCCAGCCCAACGACCTGATGTACAGCTGGCAGGGCAAATTCGTCGTCGAGCGCGCGGGGCAGATTAACGCGATGCGCTTCGTCACCAAGAACATCCTGGCCGTGGTCAGCGAGCGCAACACCACCATTGACTGGCTTAACCATTACATGACGCTGCCGCTGGCCGTTCCCGTGCGCGCCTGCGAGGGCGATGTGCTGCAACTGAGTTTCCAGTACCGTGCCGGCGGTTCGATCCCGTCGCTGCAAGCGTCGATGAAAGCGGACATCCTGTACCAGGCGGCCCATCAACCGGCCCAGTTCATCCCGGCCTACGCCTGACCGGGGGCAAAGCATTCCCCCGGCGCGTGCCGGGGGGCTTATACTTCGTCTTTCACACCCGATAGGCAAGACGAAGCAATATGGAACAGCAGGAAAAGTCCGACCAGCGCTACCTGGTACAGCAAAACAAGATCAGCGATGGCGAAACCAGGCCGCCGGTGTTCGCCAAGGTCATGCGCAGCAAGAGCGGCGCGTTCGAGGGCGTGTCTTTCATTAAATCGAAGGACAAGGCGACCGTGATGACGATCGCCGAGGCCAACCAGGCCATCGAATGGGCGACGAAGAAGAAGCCGAACGCGCGCGAATACGTCACCAAGATCATTTGCGTGGGCCAGTAAGCTGCCCCTGCGGCCGGTGCCTCAGCGCGCCGGGTCATGGCCGGTCGCGCCGTCCCACTGCTTATCCGCCGATTTCCACCGTTTATCGCAGCCAGCGGCCGCCGGTCGCACGGGCGTTGCCCGTTCCCTGCCAGCGGCATAGAGTGACGGCTCGACCTTGCGTTCAGGCTTGGGGAGTGCCATCATGTTGAGTTTCATCCTGTGGTTGTTGTTGCTGGTCCTGTGCTGGCCGCTGGCGTTGCTGGCGCTGTTCCTGTATCCCATCGTGTGGGTGGTGATGCTGCCGTTCCGGCTGGTGGGCATCGGCGTGGAAGCCGTGTTCGAATTGTTGCGGGCCATCGTGATGCTGCCGGCCCGCGTGCTGCGCGGAACAGCCGCAAGGTAAGCGGCCGCGCGCGCCGCCGCTTGAAATTGCGACGGCGGCCCATACTTCGATTCTCCATTGCTGTTAGAATTTAAGCACGACTTCGCCGTCGTCGGCAGTCGTCGTTCAAGGAGAATGTGATGACCCGCAAGACACCTATCGAGCGTTACCGCAACATCGGCATCAGCGCCCACATCGACGCCGGCAAGACCACCACCACCGAGCGTATCCTGTTCTACACGGGCGTCAACTACAAGATCGGCGAGGTGCACGAAGGCGCCGCGACGATGGACTGGATGGAGCAGGAGCAGGAGCGGGGCATCACCATCACGTCCGCCGCCACCACGGCCTTCTGGAAAGGCATGGCCGGCAATTTCGCCGAGCACCGCATCAACATCATCGATACGCCGGGCCACGTCGATTTCACGATCGAGGTGGAGCGCTCGATGCGGGTCCTGGACGGCGCCGTCATGGTGTACGACGCCGTCGGCGGCGTGCAGCCGCAATCGGAAACCGTCTGGCGCCAGGCCAACAAATACGGTGTACCGCGCATCGCCTTCGTCAACAAGATGGACCGGGTGGGGGCTAACTTCTTCCGCGTGCGCCAGCAGATCGGCGACCGGCTGAAAGGTGTCGCCGTGCCGATCCAGATCCCGCTGGGAGCGGAGGATAACTTCCATGGCGTGGTCGACCTGGTCAAGATGCGCGCCATCAACTGGGACGACGCCAGCCTGGGCGTCAAGTTCACCTACGAGGACATTCCCGCCCACCTGCAGGCGCTGGCGGCCGAGTGGCGCGAGAAGATGGTGGAGGCGGCGGCCGAAGCGACGCCCGAACTGATCGAAAAATACCTGAACGGCGAGCCGTTGTCGGAGGAGGAAATCAAGTCCGGCCTGCGCCAGCGCACCATCCGCAACGAGATCGTGCCCATGCTGGCCGGCAGCGCCTTCAAGAACCGGGGCGTGCAGGCCATGCTCGACGCGGTGATCGAGTACCTGCCGTCGCCGCTGGACGTGCCGGCCATCGCCGGCCACGACGTGCATGACAACCTGATCGAACGCCATCCGTCGGACGCCGATCCGTTCTCCGCGCTCGCGTTCAAGATCATGACGGATCCGTTTGTAGGCCAGTTGACCTTCTTCCGGGTCTATTCCGGCGTGGTCAATTCGGGCGACACCGTGTACAACCCGACCAAGGGCCAGCGCGAGCGGCTGGGCCGCATCCTGCAGATGCACGCCAACGAGCGCAAGGAGATCAAGGAGGTGTATGCGGGCGACATCGCGGCGGCAGTCGGCCTGAAATCCGTGACCACCGGCGACACCTTGTGCGCGCCCGACCACATCATCGTGCTGGAAAAGATGTCCTTCCCCGAACCCGTGATCTCGCAGGCCGTGGAACCGAAGACCAAGGCCGACCAGGAAAAGATGGGCATCGCCCTGAGCCGGCTGGCGCAGGAAGACCCGTCGTTCCGCGTGCGCACGGACGAGGAATCGGGCCAGACCATCATGTCCGGCATGGGTGAACTGCACCTGGAAATCCTGGTCGACCGCATGCGCCGCGAGTTCGGCGTGGAGGCGACGGTAGGCAAGCCGCAGGTGGCCTACCGGGAGACCATACGCAAGGCGGTGCAGGACATCGAGGGCAAGTTCATCAAACAGTCCGGTGGCCGTGGCCAGTACGGCCATGTGGTGCTGTCGCTGGAGCCGCTCCCGCCCGGCAAGGGCTATGAATTCGTGGACGCGATCAAGGGCGGCGTGGTGCCGCGCGAATTCATCCCGGCCGTCGACAAGGGCGTGCAGGAGACGCTGCAGAACGGCGTGCTGGCCGGCTACCCGGTGGTGGACGTGAAGGTGACGCTGACCTTCGGTTCCTACCACGACGTGGACTCGAACGAGAACGCGTTCCGCATGGCCGGTTCGATCGCCTTCAAGGATGGCATGAAACGGGCCGACCCCATCCTGCTGGAGCCGATGATGCACGTGGAGGTGGAAACGCCGGAGGAATTCATGGGCAATGCCATGGGCGACCTGACGGCGCGGCGCGGCATGGTGCAGGGCATGGACGAGATCCCCGGCGGGGGTGGCAAGATCATCCGCGCGCTGGTGCCGCTGGCCGAGATGTTCGGCTATTCGACCACGCTGCGTTCACTGACGCAGGGCCGGGCCACGTACACGATGGAGTTCCAGCACTACGCGGCCGTGCCGCCGCACATCCTGGACCAGGTGGCCGTGTCGTCGCGCGCGCGGCACTGAACGATGCGGGCAGTGGGGAAGGGGCGCTGCGCTCCGTCCCCGCTGCCGCCCCTATTCGAACACTTTCAGTTTGAGCTGGACCGAGATGGCACCGTACAGGCGGTCCTTGTAGGTCGGCACGATCGCCACGTTCACACCCACGCTCTTGTATTCGGCGCTCAGGGTGGGGATGGCGGCCAGGAACCAGCCGCCATTGCGCATCTTGGGATAGCCATTGAAACCGCCGGCCACGGCGCCCAGCCGCACCGGCCCGAACGCGAACGGCTGGTAGTACACGCCCGCGTAGTTCGAGTAGAAGCGGTCGCTGTTGTAGAAGCGGCCCGCCGTGACGGAGGCGACGGTCGAAAAGCGGTATTCCGCGCCGAATCCGGGATTGCTGTCGTTCAGGTGCTTGTCGCGCTGGAAGTGGTAGGAATAGAAGCCGGGATTGAGCCACACTTCCCTGAGTGGCTTGCTCTCTAACGTCGTGAACAGGTCGTCGGCGTGGACGGGCAGGGCGCCGGCCAGCAGCGTGACGGCGCAGGCAAGGCGGCAGGCGCGAAGGCCAGGGGTAAGTGTCATCGTCAAACTTTCGTCCAGTTGGCTGAATGCGGAATGCGGCTGATTATAGCCAATTGGGGAAAGATCAGACACCGGCGTGGTTGCCGCGCCCGGCCTTTGATCTGCCTTAGATGGCGTGAAATTTCCCGGTGGAAAATGTGATCTCCCACCTTCGGAGACACTGCCATGAAACCATCCCACCTGCGTCGCCATGTTCAACTCGCCGCCGTCGCCGCCGCCATCCTGCTCAGTGGCTGCGCCAGCACCACCAAACCGGGCGTGGTTGGCGTCCAGCGCCAGCAACTGCTGCTGGTATCGGCCGACACGGTCGAGCGCATGGCGCTGGTCAACTACACGCAGCAAAACCAGAAGGCCAAGGCCGCCGGCCGCCTGGTCGCCAGCGGAACGGAATTCGAACGGCTCAAGCGCGTGGCCGGTCGGCTGGAAAAGCAGGTCGGCGTATTCCGCGACGACGCCGTGAAGTGGAACTGGCAGGTGACGCTGATCGACGCGCCCATCCTCAACGCCTCCTGCGGACCGGGTGGCAAGATCACGTTTTACACCGGTCTGATCCGGCAGCTCAAGCTCAATGACGATGAAATTGCCGTCATCATGGGCCACGAGATCGCGCATGCGCTGCGCGAGCACGGGCGCGAGCAGGTGTCCAAGGCCTACGCCCAGAACGCGCTGACGCAGGCCGCGCTGACGGCGGCGCCAGACAGCGCGGCCCAGATCGAGGCCGCCAACCAGGTCGCGCATTACCTGTACGAGCTGCCCAACTCGCGCCAGAACGAATCGGAGGCCGATGGAATGGGGCTGGAACTGGCGGCGCGGGCTGGCTACAACCCGAACGCCGCCATCGCGGTCTGGAAGAAGATGAACGCGGCCAGCAATGGCAAGCAGCCGGCCGAGTTCCTGTCCACCCACCCGTCCAACGATACCCGCATCGCGGAGCTGGGGGCGCTGATGCCCAAGGTGACGCCGCTCTTTGACGCCAGCCGCAAGAACTAGCGGCCCGGCACCGATGGCGCGTGGCCGCTGCGCCGGGCCCCCGCCATCGGCCGGCTTTGACGGCTAGACCGTGATGCGCCAGTCGCGCCGTTCAAAACCGTGCATGGCCAGCCAGAATAGCCCCGTAAAGACGGCCGCGAACAGCAGCGAGGGCAGGAATGGCCCCATCAACGGCGTGAGCGGCGCCCGGAACAGGGCATCGTACAGCGGCGCCATGATGCCGCTGCCTTCCAGCACACAGGTCGCCAACCAGGCGCCCGCATAGGCGGCGACGGCGTTGATGCCCAGGCAGCGGCCCAGGTCCGGCCAGCCCTGGCGGTCGATCAGCCAGTGGGCCAGCGCCACGGCGAGCATGCCCAGCCCGCCCATCCACAGCACGAACGAGGAGGTCCAGAGTTGCTTGTTCAATGGCAGCACGAGCGACCACAGGCCGCCGATGGCCAGTGCGGCCAGCCCGCCCCACAGCAGCGCGCGCAGGTTGCGCGTCCGCAGCCACGCGCCCGCGCGCATGCCCAGCAGGGTTGTGGCCAGCGCCGGCAGGGTGGTCAGCACACCTTCCGGATCGCGCGCGAGGCCGGTGGCGGGATTGAACTGGTAGGCCAGGCGGCCCAGCAAGGCCGTGTCGATGCGGTCGGCCAGGTTCACATCCGGTGCCAGCGGTCCACCCGCCGCGAGCAGGGCCCAGTAACCGAGCAGGATGCCGGCCACGACGGCCCACTGGGCGCGTGCCTTGGGCAGGTAGATGGCCAGCAGGCCGGCCGCCGCGAAACAGATACCTATCCTTTGCAGCACGCCGAGCAGGCGGAAGTCCCGCCCGGGCAGCAGCAGCGCGGCCGCGCCGTGCAGGGCAAGGCCGAGCAGGAAGATGCGGGCGCCGCGCGCCAGGACGGCGCGCGCCATCGGCCCGGCAGGCGCGCGCGCGTCGATCTTCGCGCCCAGCGCCAGCTGGATCGAGACGCCGGCGATCAGCAGGAAGAACGGAAAGATGAAATCGGCGGGCGTGGCGCCATGCCACCCGGCGTGTTCCAGCCAGGGGTAGACATGGGACCAGTCGCCGGCGTCGTTCACCAGCAGCATGGCGGCGACGGTCAGGCCACGCAGGGCGTCGATGGAGGAGATACGGGAAGCTGGCAGCATGGGCAGGTTGAATGACAGGTGGATGGTTGACCTGACCGGCTATTATCCCTGCTCTTTCTAAACGCCCGCGCAACGCAACCTTAAGTTCTCCTATAGTTTTGTGCGGCCGTCCTGTTGACAGGCGAGGTGGAAGATGCGTACATAGCCGCCTTCTAGCGATAGTGGAAATAGCACATGAAAATATGCCTGGTCGAAGATGACCTGGAACTTGGCAAGGCGCTGCAATCGTCGCTGCAAGACGAAGGCCTGGAGGTGCTCTGGCTGCGCCGTGCCGCCGATGCGCGCCAGCGTATCGCCGGCGAGCCGTTCGACGCGGTACTGCTGGACCTGGGCCTGCCCGACGGGAACGGGATCGACCTGCTGCGCCAGCTGCGGGCCGACGGCAAGACGCTGCCCATCCTCATCATCACGGCGCGCGACAGCCTCGAAGACCGGCTGCATGGCCTGGACCGCGGTGCGGACGACTATCTGGTCAAGCCGTTTGCCGTCTGTGAACTGCTGGCGCGCTTGCGGGCGGTGGTGCGGCGCGCCACCGGCTGGAACGAGGCGGGGGAACTGGTGTGGAAGATCAAGGATCTGGCGCTGGACGAGCGGCGCCGCATGCTGACCCGCGCCGGCACCGGCGTGGACCTGTCCAAGACCGAATTTGCATTGCTGCTGGCCCTGATGCGCTACCCCGAACGGGTGCTGACGCGGCGCGAGCTGGAATCGCGCGCCCTGCCGCAAGGCGAAGGGCAGACGCTGGACGTGCACATGTCGCACCTGCGGCAAAAGATAGGCGACGGCTACATCCGCACCGTGCGTGGCGTGGGCTACGTGATCGACAAATGAGCGCGCTGCCCGAACGCTCTCTGTTCCGCCGGCTGCTGCTGGGATTCTTTGGCGTGGTGCTGGCGATCTGGCTGGCCAACCTGGCTTGGGACATCCACGAAACAGGCACCACCAAGCGGCGTGACATGCAGCGCGAATTGCGCGCCAGCGCCATGCGCATCCTGGTGCTGATGCAGACGGTGGACCAGCGTCCGGCGCACGAAATCCGCCCGCTGGTGCGCAAGATGGAGGAACTGCACTACGCGTTGTACCGGGAACTGGGTTGGTACGTGCCGGCGCTGCAGACGCAGGTATGGCGGCGCGGCCAGCTGGTGTATGCCTCCGGCGGTGCCAGCCGGTCCGCCACGGCCACCGAATCCGGACAGGTGCCGCTGCCCGAGGGCTGGGTAGCCGCCGTCGAAACCGATCCCGCCACCGGCGTCACCGTGCGCATGGCTACCCAGGTGATCGGCGAATGGCTGCTGCAGACCTCCAGCATAGGCTACTACCTCGCCCCGTTGCTATTCAGCCTGCCGTTCCTGCTGCTGCCGGCGTGGTACATCGTGCGCGTCGGCCTGCAGCCGCTGCGCAGCATCGTGGCCGAGATCGAGGAACGCTCGGCCACCGACCTGACGCCGCTCGCGCCGTCGCCATTCCGGGAACTGTCGCCGCTGGTGGCCTCCGTCAATCGCCTGATGCGGCGGCTCGTCGAGCGCCTGGAGCGCGAGCAGGAGTTCCTTGCCGATGCGGCCCACGAGCTGAAAACGCCGTTGTCCGTCATCCAGATCAACGCCGAATCGCTGGCCCACGCCCACACCCCCCAGCGTGTGCAGGAAGCGAGCGAGGGCTTGCGACAGGGCGTGCGGCGGGCCACTCATACCGTCCACCAGCTGCTGGCATTGGCCAGGTCCGGTCCCGACAGCGACGCGGCGCCCATGCTGCCGCTCGACCTGGTGCAACTGGTGTGCGACCGCCTGGCCCTGGCCGGCCAGCTTGCGGCGGCACGTCATGTCGAGATCGAATTGCAGGCGCCGGACCTGTGCGCCATGTGCCTGCACCGTGAAAGCATGGCGGCACTGATCGACAACGTGGTCGGCAACGCGATCAAGTACTCGCCCGAAGGCGGCCGGGTGGCCGTGAGCATAGACGCCAACGCCGGCCTGATCACGCTGGCGGTGCGCGATGAAGGCCCTGGCATCGCGCCGGCCTTGCAGCAAAAAGTGTTCGAACGTTTTTATCGCTTGCCGGACCAGGATCAACCGGGCAGTGGCCTGGGCCTGGCCATCGCCGAGCGGGCCGCTATCCGTAACCGCGGCAGCATCGTGCTGGCCAACCGCGACGATGGCATGGGCCTGTGCGTGCAAGTGACGTTCGACGTGACCATGCCCAGCCGGTGATGTTTTGTAGCCGCCAATTCCACTATAATCAGCCGGCCAACAACCCTGACCGGACATCATGAACCGCCTATCGCGCTGGAGCACCCCGCTGATTCTCACTTTGCCGCTGCTGCTGGGCGGCTGCCAGGCCACCATGGAGCGCATCGCCGACTGCAAGGCTGGCGACTGGAACACCATCGGCCACAAGGATGGCGCGGCCGGTGAGGTCCAGAACTACGCCGAACGCAAGGACTTCTGCGACAGCCACGATGGCGGCAAAGGGCAGGGCGACGCCGCTGCCGGCTACCTGGCCGGATGGGCGCAGGGCAACTGGGATTTCTGGTCCGCGCGCGGCGTGAGCGATGGCCGCCAGGCGCTGCCGCAGTCCGCGTATGAACGGCATGTGGCCAGCGAGGAGGTGCAAAAACAGCATACGCCGCTCAATCGCCCGGCTTACGACGCGGGCTGGATGATTGGCAATGCCGATTACTGGAACGGCCAGGGCAAGCGTGATGGCACCGATGGCAAACCCGCATCGGCCAGGGAGGCGGCGCGCGACCGGGCCGCCCAGCAGGGCCTGCGCTTTGATGACGCCAGTTACGCGAACGGCTGGCAAGCTGGCAACCGCACCTTTTGGCAGGACGCCGGCTTCACCGATGCGCGCAATGGCGTGCCCGATACCAGCCTGAAGGCGCGCGCGGCCGCCGCCCGCGCGGCTGGCGTGCAGGTGCAGGAGGAAGCGTACCGCGCCGCGTGGAATGCGGAAATCGTCAACTACTGGAAGAACCTCGGCACGCAGGACGCCGTCTCCGGCAAGGACTTCAACCTGCGCCGCACCGAGGCGCGCGCCAAAGGATTGAAGATCTACGAAGCCGAGTATCGCCAGAGCTGGGAGAACCGGCTGGCGGATTACTGGCGCAAGGCGGGCCAGGACGATGGCTATGGCCGCCCGTTCCAGCTGGAGGAGCGCATGGCCAACGCCGCGCGTGACGGCGTGTTCGTGATTCCGCGCACGCGCGAACTTTACACGGCGGCGTGGGACGAGCAGAACGCCCGTTACTGCAACCCTGACAGCGCGTTCGAGCTGGGCCGGCGTGGTGCGGGGATGGCGTTCGAAGTGTGCCGCGACCCGTTGCGCAACCAGATGAAACGCGCCTACCTGAGCGGCCAGGACTACGAAGTGGCAGCGGCCAAATACAACCGCGCCGCTGGCGACGTGGACGAGCTTTCAGGCCGTGTGCGCGAGGCGCGCGCGCGCCTGGGCCGCATCGAGCGCGAGATCCGGGCCAGTCTCGATAACAAGGATCGCCCCGTCAACGACGAGACCCAGAAACAGGATCGCCGGCGCGAGCAGGAGCGGCGCGATGTGGCCGACTACCTGCAGCGTACCGAACGCCAGCTGGACGACGCGCGGCGCTGGGCCGAGCGCCACCAGCAGCAAATGGAGCGGCTGCGGCGTGACATATACCTGAACTGAGCCGCCTGAACCGGGTTAGTCGAAACGGTGTAGCTGAACAGGGTTAGTTGACCCGGGCGGCTGGCCGGAGCGGGGCGGCAGCGCGCGCGTGCGCCGACCATTCGGCAGGCGGGTGCGCTGAACCGGGCGGCTGGCCGGCACGGCGCGCGCGTCACAGCGCGCGTGCGCCGACCATCCAGCAGGCGGCCATGAAACGCGCCTCGTCTCCCTGCACGAATGGCTGGAAGGCGTCGTGCAAGGCGGCCGCCACCCTGGCCCGCTGGTCTTCGCTTTCCTTCTGCAGCAGTTGCCCCACGGGGCCCAACAGGGTCGCGTAGCGTAACAGTTCGCGTGCGGGCAGGGTACATTCCTCGTCGGCGGGACGGATGTCGATCTCGCCCCAACCCGCCTGTTCAAGTATGTGCGTGATCCGCGCGCGGTCGGCCAGGCCGAACTGGCCCGGTTCGTCGGGACGGCGCGCGGGCAGGGCCGGCAGCAGCGGCGCCGCCGCGCGTTCGGCCGTGGTCATGAAAGGATTCTCCTCCGCAGCGCGCCACGCGATAAAGCGCAGCGTGCCACCGGCGGTGGTGGCGTGGCGCAGGTTGGCGAAGGCGCGCACAGGATCGTCGAAGAACATCACACCCATGCGCGACACGACCATCTCGTAGCCGGCGGCGGCGAATGGCCAGGTTTGGGCGTCGGCACGGATAAAGTCGGCGTGCACCCCCTGTTGGGCGGCGCGGGCGCGCGCCAATTCGATCATCGGCTGCGAAATATCGACGCCGGTACAGGCTGCCTCTTGGCCCAGCCTGCTGGCGATGGCCAGCGTGGTGGCGCCCGTTCCGCAACCGATATCGAGCACGGAGCGCGGCCGCTGTTCGCGCACGGCCTCCAGCAGCAGGCGTTCAAACGGCGCCAGCATCGCATCGAGTTGTTCCTGGAGCTCGACCCAGGCCTTGCCAGCCGCGCCGTTCCAGCGCAAGTCCTGGTCGCGGTTCGCTTTGTCACCCTGCACGGCGGACACTCCTTTGAAATTGTCTGATCGTCATTCTGCCCGATTATGGCGGCGGCGCGAGCGCGAATTGCGCAACGAGGAAATCGATCAGCACCCGCACGCGATGCGACAGATGGCGCCCCGGCGGATAGATGGCAAACAGGCTGCCCGCAGCCAGCGGATAGCCAGTCAAGAGCGGCACCAGCGCACCGCGTTCAATCAACTCGCCTGAAATGAACGCCGGTACCGCTGCGATCCCCAGGCCGGCTGCGGCCGCCGTGATGACTGCCTCGCCATTGTTGACCTTCAGCCGCACGGCTGGCCGGGCCAGGTAGCTGCCTCCGTCGGGCAGCGCGTAGTTCCAGTACACCGATTCGGGCGCATTGGACGATACCAGCCCGTCGTGCAGGTCGAGTTCCTGTGGCGTGGCGGGCGTGCCGCGTTGCGCCAGATAGTCAGGCGAGGCGCAAGTCACGCGGCCCATGTCGGTCAGCTTGCGGGCGACCAGCCGCGAATCGCTGAGGGTGCCGGCGCGGATGGCGATATCGTAGCCTTCGTTGACGATATCGACGAAGCGGTCCGACAGGCTCAAGTCCAGCGTCAAGCCCGGGTGCAGCCTGAGAAACTGGCTGATGTGCGGCATCAGCACCAGGTTGGTCAGGCTGACGGGGGCCGACATGCGTATCGTTCCGAATAAGTCGGCGCTGGCGTCGGTGACCGTCAGTTCAGCCTCGTCCAGGTCCGCCATGATGCGCGCTGCGCGTTCATAGAATGCCTTGCCCGCTTCCGTGACGCTGAGCCCGGCGGTGGAGCGCACCAGCAAGCGCGCCTTGAGCCTGTCCTCCAGGTCGTTCATCCGCCGGCTGACCGCGGACTTGACGATGCCCAGCTTCTCCGCTGCCCGGGTGATGCTGCCCGCGTTGACCACCGCAACGAAGGTGCTGATTTCATCGAGTCTGCTCAATTGTTCTCCTTTGAAGCACAAGGTGTTGCCAATTCCGTGGCTTCCAGCCTCTTGTGTGCACACCTATGATGACATACATCATCAACTATGTGCAGAGTAACCATCATGAATGAGCATGAACGCTTCCTGTCGCTGTTCAACCAACAAGTGACGCTGAGCCTGAACACCCTGGAGCAGATCCCCGCCGCGCTGTGGACCAGTATCCCGGCCGATTCGGAGACGAATTACCTTGGCCAGCGCGTCAGCCGCATCACGATCGCCGCCCTGGCCGGCCACCTGATGCGGGCCGAGGACTATTGGACCACCACGCTGGCCAAGCTGGCGCCGGAACAAGCAATGGTGCCGCCGGTGGGCATACCGATGCTGGAACTGGCCAGTGCCGGGCAGCCGCTGGTCAGCCAATACCGCCAGCTTCTTCAGGACAACCTTGACCGGATCCGCGCCATGTCGCCGCAGCAACTGCAGACCGAGTTCACATTCATCGGCCGCCGATACACGGTGCAGGGTTTCCTGTGGGCGGTCCATGCGCACCACAGCTATCACTACGGCCAGATCGACTTGCTGTTGCGCCAGCAATCCTGCCTGCCGCCGGAGTTCCTGGAATTGCCGTCGCTTGGCCGCCTGATTGCCTGAGCGCCACCCGGTATGGCTCAGCAGCCCGTTCTCACCCCTGAGGTACTACAGATGACAAGCGACAACGCAACCGTCCCCGACGCCATTCACGCGTCTTATCAACAATTGCTCGGCACTGTGCCGGACATGCTCTCGCAGCGCCAGCGGCTGGCCCGCGCCACCGGCCGCGTCGCCGCTGTCGCGGCGATCGAGGCGTTCCGCGATGAGCTGATCCACCGCAATCCGCTCGACCGGCGTACCCAGCAGTTGGTGCATTTCGCCATGCTGATCGCCCGTGGCGAAGCGGCGCCGGCGCGCCTGCACGCAGCCGGCGCCGTCAAGGCCGGCGCCAGTTTGTCGGACTTGCAGGGCATCGTCGAAACCGCCGCCGTGGTCTGTGGCATGCCCGGGGCAGGGCTGGCCGTGGAGGTGATCGCTTCCCTGGGCTTGATTCCGCCCATGGATGCGGCAGCAACCGACGCTGCAACAGGATAAAGGCATGGCCCGCATCTTTCCAATGGAGCCAGCCTTCAGCGCCGGCCATCAAGGACCGTCCGCCCCGAGCGGCCTGGTCGCCAGAAGACCATTTTCCTAACCCGGTACCAGCACTATGTTCAAAAAGAAATTGGTCGTGATTGGCGGTGGCGCGGCCGGCCACAAGATCGCTTATTTGTTGCAAGACCTCCTGGATGTGACTCTGGTCGATCCCAAGACCTACTTTGAAGTACCGATGGCGTTGCCGCGCTTGCTGGTGGAGCCGGGCGCGCTACCGGCGCAGATGCGGTATCAGGACTTCCTGTCCAGCGTGCGCCATGTGCAGGGCAGGGCTGCGTCGATCAGCGTGCGCAGTGTGGTCGTCGATACCAGTACCGGCAGCGAAACCATCCCCTTCGATTACGCGGTGGTGGCGACCGGGTCGCGCCATGTCGATCCCTTGATCAAGGCCGACGTGGCAGGCGAGGGTGGCAGGCGGTCCCAGATCGTGGCCGCGCACGAACGTTTGAAAACGGCGCGCCATGTCGTCGTCGCCGGCGGTGGTCCGGTTGGCGTTGAAATCGCCGCCGAGTTATGCGAATCGTTCCCGCGCCTGTCCGTGACGCTGATGCATGGTACCGGTCAGTTGCTGGAGAACGCACCGGCGAAATTTGGCGAGTGGGCGCTCGACAAGCTGATCGCCATGGGCGCCAACGTGCTGCTGGACGATCCGGTGACCCAGCCCGCCATCGGCACCCAGCCGCTCGATGGCAAGGTGCGCACCAAGGGCGGCAAGGTGTTACAGGCGGACCTGGTGATCTGGGCTGCCGGCGCCCGGCCGAACACCGGCTTCATGGCGGCGTCGTGGCCGCAGCTGGTCCAGGCGGATGGGCTGCTCAAGACGGACGAATATTTGCGCCTCCAGGGATATGCCAATATTTTCATCGCCGGAGACGTGACGAACTTGCCCGAAGGCCGGCTGGCTATCACGGCCTCGTTCCATGTCCCGGCCATCGTCGCGAATATCAAGGCCATGCTGCCGGCGACGCCGGCGGACCCGGCCCGGCTCAAGCCGTACGTGCCGCGGCTGCCAGGCAAGGGCATGGGTAAGCTGATGATCGTTACCCTGGGCCGGCGCGACGGGCTGACATCGCTGCCATTTGGCCAGTTCCGCGCTGCCTTCATCGCCCGCAAGATCAAGTCGGCGAACATGTTCGTCAACCAGTACCGCAAGGACGTCGGCCTGCTCTGAGCGCCTGACAATGCCTGGCAATAGTATTAATATGGCAATCTCGTAACTTCTCCTTGATTATCCATAACCATCCGGCTATAGTTTAATCCATAACCTTACGGCTATGGATTGATATGACTACCACGCAAGACGCGCTGTTCCGGGCACTGGGCGACCCCACGCGGCGCGCCATCTTCGAACAGCTGTGCGCCGGCGGCGAACAGACCGTGGGCGCGCTGACCGGCCACGCCCAGGTATCACAGCCGGCCGTGTCCAAGCATCTCGCGATACTGAAGCAAGCCGGCCTCGTGCTGGACCGCCATGCGGGACGCCAGACCCACTACAGCGCGCGGCCCGGCGCGTTGGTTCCGCTGCTTGACTGGACGAACCAGATGACCCGCTTCTGGGAAAACCGGTTCGATGACCTTGAAGACCTGTTGAAAAGGATAGACCAATGAACGTCACCGCCCAGGAACTGCGCACCGTTGTCGTTGAACGGGACTTTCCCCATCCGCCGGAAAAGCTCTGGCGGGCCCTGACCCAGCCCCATTTGATCGAGGCCTGGCTCATGAAAAGTGATTTCCAGCCCGTGCCCGGCCACCACTTCAATTTCCGTGCCGATTGGGGCGCGGTCGATTGCGTGGTGACGGAAGTGGAGCCGCAGCGCACGCTGGCCTACAGCTGGTCCGCCTACGGACTGGAAAGTGTCGTCACCTGGACGCTGGAACCGTCGGCCGGGGGCACCCACCTGCGCATGGAGCAGTCCGGCTTCCGGCCCGACCAGGAGCAGGCCTACCAGGGCGCCAGGTTCGGCTGGCAGAAATTCTTCGGCTCGCTTGAACAGGTGCTGGCGCAGGAGGGCGCATGACGACGGCGCCCATCGCCGGTCAGCCCGCCTCGGACTACATCGACCAGAGAATCGCCAAACTCGACGACTGGCGCGGCGCGACCCTGAGCCGGATGCGGGCGCTGATCCACGAAGCCGTGCCCGACGTGGTGGAGGAGGTCAAGTGGATGGGAACGCCGGTATGGTCGAGCGGCGGCATTATTTGCACAGGCGAAACCTACAAGGCCGTCGTCAAGCTGACGTTCCTGAAGGGCGCGTCGTTGCCCGATCCGGCCGCGCTGTTCAATTCCAGCCTGGAGGGCAACGCCAGACGCGCCATCGACATCCACGAGGGTGGCTCGGTGGACGCCGAGGCGTTCAAGCAACTGGTGCGGGCGGCGGCGGCCTTGAACGCGCAAGGCGCCACGGCGAAGCGGCGCCCGAAACCGGCGGCCTGACGGCAAGGACGGGGGTGTGCGGGCCTGCGCCTTTGCGGCCCAGGCCAAAAGCACCGATAATAGCGGCCACGTCATTTTGCGCACTATTTGGAATCCCCATGGAAATTAAGGTCAACTTTCTCGATAAGCTACGCCTGGAAGCGAAGTTCGATGATTTCACGGTCGTAGCCGACCAGCCCATCCGCTACAAGGGCGACGGCTCGGCGCCGGGACCGTTCGATTACTTCCTGGCATCGTCGGCGCTGTGCGCGGCTTACTTCGTGAAGTTGTATTGCACGACACGCAATATTCCGACCGAAAATATCCGTCTGTCGCAAAACAACATTGTCGATCCCGAGAACCGCTACAAGCAGATCTTCAAGATCCAGGTCGAGTTGCCCGAGGATATCTCCGCCAAGGACCGCGAGGGCATCTTGCGCTCGATCGACCGTTGCACGGTCAAGAAAGTGGTCCAGACCGGCCCCGAATTCGTGATCGAGGAAGTCGACAACCTCGACGCCGACGCCCAGGCATTGTTGACGCTCAATCCTTCGTCCGAGTCGAGCACCTACATCACCGGCAAGGATTTGCCGCTGGAGCAAACCATCGCCAATATGTCGGGCCTGCTGGCGAACCTGGGGATCAAGATCGAAATCGCGTCGTGGCGCAACATTGTGCCCAACGTATGGTCGCTGCATACGCGCGACGCGCACTCGCCCATGTGCTTTACCAATGGCAAGGGCGCGACCAAGGAAAGCGCCCTGGCGTCGGCCCTGGGGGAATACATCGAGCGGCTCAGCTGCAACCACTTCTACGCCGGCGAATACTGGGGCGAGGAGATCGCCAACGCGCCGTTCGTGCATTATCCCAACGAGCGCTGGTTCAAGCCCGGCCGCAAGGATGCGCTGCCGACCGGCATACTCGATGCGTATTGCCTGGAGATCTACAATCCCGATGGCGAGTTGCGCGGCTCGCATCTGTACGACACCAACTCCGGCAACGTCGAGCGTGGCATTTGCTCGCTGCCATTCGTGCGCCAGTCGGACGGCGAGGTGGTGTATTTCCCCGTCAATCTGGTCGAAAACCTGTTCGTCAGCAATGGCATGAGTGCCGGCAACACGCTGGTGGAAGCGCAGGTGCAATGCCTTTCCGAAATCTTCGAAAGGGCGGTCAAGCGCGAAATCCTGGAAGGCGAACTGGCGCTGCCCGACGTGCCGCCGGAAGTGCTGGCGAAATACCCGGGCATCGTGGCCGGCATCAAGGGACTGGAAGAGCAGGGCTTCCCGGTGCTGGTCAAGGATGCATCGCTGGGCGGCATCTACCCGGTGATGTGCGTGACCTTGATGAATCCGCGCACGGGCGGCGTGTTCGCCTCGTTCGGCGCGCACCCGAGCTTTGAGGTGGCGCTCGAACGCAGCCTGACGGAACTGCTCCAGGGCCGCAGTTTTGAAGGCTTGAACGATTTGCCACGGCCTACCTTTGTCAGCAACGCCGTCACCGAGCCGAACAACTTCGTCGAACACTTCATCGATTCCAGCGGCATCGTGTCGTGGCGCTTCTTCAGCGCCAAGTCCGATTACGATTTCGTCGAGTGGGATTTTTCTGGCCACGGGGAAAACTCCAATGCCGAGGAGGCGGCGACCCTGTTCGGCATCCTGGCGGGCATGGGCAAGGAATCCTACATGGCCGTGTATGACCAGTTGGGCGCCACCGCCTGCCGGATCCTGGTGCCCGGCTACTCGGAAATCTATCCGGTTGAAGACTTGATCTGGGATAACACCAACAAGGCCTTGTCCTTCCGTTCGGATATCCTGCACTTGCACCAGCTGGACGATGAGCGCCTGGAAGCGCTGCTCGATCGGCTGGAAAACAGCGAGCTCGATGAATACAGCGACGTTGCCACCCTGATTGGCATCGAATTTGACGAGAACACGGAGTGGGGCCAGTTGACCGTGCTGGAGCTGAAACTGCTGATCAATCTGGCCTTGCAGGATCTTGAGGCGGCGAAAGAGCTGGTCGAAGCGTTCTTGCAATACAACGACAACACGGTCGAGCGCGGCTTGTTCTATCAAGCCATGCTGGCCGTGCTGGAAGTGTCGCTCGACGACGAGATGGAGCTGGACGATTACGTCGTCAATTTCCGTCGCATGTTTGGCGAGGCGCGCATGGACGCAGTGCTGGGCTCGGTGGATGGCAGCGTGCGTTTCCATGGCCTGGCGCCAACCAGCATGAAGCTGGAAGGGCTGGAGCGGCACCAGCGCAAGATCGACAGCTACCGCAAGCTGCATGCGGCGCGGGCGAGGGCGGTCCAACCGGGCTAGGCTCGGGTGCGTAGTCGACTACAGAGATTAGTGTAGTCAAACTAAACTGTCGATATTGCACAAATCGCGAGCAAAATTCGCTTTCACCCTGTGAATTTGTTTGTTACCCTGAAATGGCGGAGTAAAACTACAAACTCAACCCGCCTATCCATTGTTCATTCCGACAATTTTCAGGAGACAACATGCGCAAGAAACTTGCTTTAATTGCAGGTATGGCAGTCCTTTGCTGTACGGCCAGCCATGCCGCGACCCCACCCGAACAGGCCGGCGGCAGCCGCGCCATCCTGCTGCAAGGCTTCCACTGGAATTCGGCCAGTTATGCCAATCCGAACTGGTACAACACGCTGGCCGGCAAGGCCGCCGACGTCCAGAGCCTGGGCTTTACCCATGTCTGGTTCCCGCCACCATCGGATTCGTCGGCCACCCAGGGCTACATGCCGCGCCAGCTCAACAGCCTGAACTCGTCCTACGGCAGCGCCACCGATTTGCAGGCGGCGGTGTCGGCGTTTACCAGCCGCGGCGTGCGTGCCGTGGTGGACGTGGTCGTCAACCATCGGGTGGGCTCGACCGGCTGGTACGACTTCACCAATCCCACCTGGTCGCAATACACGATCGTCAACAATGACGAATGCAACTGCGGCTGGGGCAATCCCGATACGGGCCAGGGTTTCAGCGCCGCGCGCGACCTCGACCACAAGAATGTGGCCGAGGTGCAGAACGGCATTACCTCCTGGCTCAACAACGTGCTGAAGCCAGTCGGCTTCAGCGGCATCCGTTTCGATTACGTGAAAGGCTTTGGCGCCCAATACGCCGGGCAATATTCGAACGCATTCGGTTCCGAACTGTGCGTGGGTGAAATGTGGCCCGATTCCTTCGATCTGAACAACCTGAACGCGAACCGCCAGGCGATCATGGACTGGATCAATGGCACCAGCAACAGCTGCGGCGCGTTCGATTTCACCACCAAGGGCATCCTCAACGACGCGCTGGCCAACGGCAACTATTGGCGCTTAAAGGATACGTCGGGCAACCCGGCGGGCGCGATAGGCTGGTGGCCAGCCATGTCCGTGACCTTTGTCGACAACCATGACACCGGTCCGGCCGAGAGCTGCGGCAGCGGCCAGAACCTGTGGGCCGTGCCATGCGGATCGGTGATGGAGGGCTACGCTTACACGCTGACGCACCCGGGCATTCCCAGCGTTTTCTATCCGCACATCTATAACTGGAACCTGGAGACGCCGATCCGCGCCTTGATCAGCGCACGCAAGTCGGCCGACGTGACCTCGACCTCGCCGGTCGCGATCCAGCAGGCGACACAAGGCTTGTACGCCGCCATCATCACCGGCAACACCGGCAAGCTGGCCATGAAGATCGGCCCGAACAGCTGGTCGCCAGGCAGCGGCTGGAAGCTGATGACTTCCGGGAATAACTACGCGGTGTGGATGCAGTAAATATCCGGAATTGGTGGACAAGGCGTGACCATACGGTCACGCGCTTTGACTGATCTGAATTTCGCATAATTTATATTATGTCAAATCGAGTGCGTAACCGCCGTGCCCTGCACAAGGCATTTTCGACTTGGTTTAAGCGGGTATTTTTACCTAGGGGAACGCTATCAGCAGCAGGCTAGTAAGCCCAGCTATTCACGCTTTGATATGCCTGCCACGAGCAGGCATTTTTTTGACATGCACACGTACAAAGGCATCGTTATCAACTAGACTTCGGGGGCCAATCGCGACGAGAGTGAAACAGATGCAGAATTTGCACCTCACGACCATGCAAGCGATAGGACACTATGAACGGCGTACTAGAAATCACTAGCTCAAAGGTTCCAACTATCCGCCCTTTTTTGCCAAGGTACGGAAAATCGGCCAGTTGTCCAACCTGCTGACTAATGGCTCCATCGACAGCCAGTGCAGCCAACAAATTATGCTCGCCGATGAAATCAACTGCCGCATCCTTTTCCTGTACCGCCTCGGACAACCAGTAGACCTCAAAATCATGCATCGTCACGACCCGTCAGCCGTGCCATCAACCGCGCCTTAGACGCGGAAAAAACCGCCTCATGAGACTGAAGAGTACTCAGTTTCGCTTTTGCAATCTCGACTCGTTTAGCAATAGTTGCCCGCAAAACCGCATCGTGATCTTGAGCCTCTATGCCATCAATTTCGCGCTCCAACTGCGCGCCAACTGGCAAGTCTACTATCGTCGCAGTCATGTCCCCTCCCCCCAAAAAAAATTCCGTGACATGTAACGATTATACGGTATCAGAACAGACAAGTACCAGCGCCACAACGGGCAACGGAAGGCCCACGCCGACATACACTCGAAGAATCCTCAGCATACGTGCGACGACCGGCAGCTTCCGCCCCTTTTCGAGCGGACAAGCACAGCAAATGGCGGCTCGTTTAGATGTAGATGTTAGGGTTTGCTCGCCGCCGTTGTAGCGCATCAAGCAAAAAGAGCTTCTACCGCAGCCAACTTCTTGAGCCACGAGATCTTCTCCTCTGGCTTGGCAGCGTAGTTTTTTTCGACGTAACTGACGAAGTAGGGCCTATTGCGGGTGACCAGCGTCGGGTTTATCCGGTCGACTGTGTACACTTTCTCTTGCCCCTCTACTCGCTTGCGGAGGCAAAGCTGAACTGCGTGCATACAAGTTAGAAAGCTATTGTAGGTCGTGGGCGCGTTCACCTCTACGGCCTTGCAAAAATGTAAAATGGATAGTTCCTTCTTAGAGGATGCTGCCAACACGCAGGCGTACGAAAGCAGGTTCTGGTCAAGGGAGGCCCGACCTAAAAACCGTTCCACAATCGCTGGAGAAACTTCTTCAGACGTTTCCATAGATTGAGAGGATTGTGGCTTCTCTCCTACGGCCTTCGCGACGTCACCAAACTTTGTCTCAAGTTGTTCCATTCGAGTTGGTAAGACCGAAACGAGCCCCTTGAGGGCCTCGTTTTGCTCAGAAATTTGACGAAGTGTAATTGATAGTCCATTCAAAGATTCGGAGAGATTCGCCGAAGCCTCTCGAACTAGCACGGTGTTGTGTTCACTTTCAGTAGTCGCATTCTGCGTCAGTTTTGAAAACTGTTCTATATCGCCCCGTATATCTCGAATTTCTGTGCTTACAGTGGTGATGCTCCCAAGACTCCTTGACATTCCGTCGTTAGAGATGAATGAGTAAAAAATGGCAACTACACCTAGCAGTAGAGAGGTCATTGTCGCTGCATTGCTGAGGTATGCCGTGAAGTCTTTGCTCGCGCTCCATTTTTCAGTTGCTATCGCAACAACGGTCATCACCGCAATGAATCCGCAGTACTTAAAGTGCAGAGAAAGGTTCTCAGCATTTTGATCCATATTTATTCCTAATAGAGTTGTGTCGGGGCTATGCCGTTTTACTTGTCTTCGATTGCAAAACTATCATTTAACATAGGTGGCTGCGATATACCTTCGCTATTTAAGTCACCGAGAAACTCAATGACCACGCCCTTCTTTGGAAAGTGCCGCATCTATACACAAGTTTAATAACGCCTACAAGTCATGCGGAACCTTCGCGACGCAATTGTGCATCATTTGCAATTGCCTCAGTGAACCAGATGAGCGTTGAATGCCCGCTAATTGCCGATAGCTGGCCAAATGCACTGTACCTCATCTAAAAGTTGTTGTCAGCACAAGTCGAAGTTGTCACATTTCATGACATTCTACCGTTAGAGCTACTTGGGGCAGTATTTGCACGGTATGAAGGGATGTTTGTGACGAGAACATTTCGACCTGCAACACTTCAACAAATCTAAGATTTCGCGTTTGGGTACACCCGCCATAAGAAGGCGCTTCTTTTGAACTTCTACCAGACGATAGTGCTTACGCGCCTTTGCCTGGCCAAATCGGCCAGCGCGCAGATTGCGTAGATACCAGTAGCTATTGCGTATCAGACGGAAGATATTCTGACACTCAGCCGGACTAAGCGTGTCAAACGGGAAAAGCTCCAATTGCATTTTAGCAATAGTAGTCGACTGATAATTTTCCTGCAAAACTGAACTCATAAACCTTGATTAAAATCCTTAACCGAATGGCTCAATCGACCAGTTCACCCACTTGCCGATTAAAATGGGCACTCCACATCAGGCCCCTTCGGTCGCGGCGCAGTCGATAGCCAGACTACGCCCAACCCGTTGTTAAGCCATGATTGAATGCCTTCAAACCCATACTGTGCCGCGATACTAAATGCAGCCTGGACAGCGCCCAGCATCGTTGTGCAATGCAAGCGCACCGTGTCCACTTCCGGCACCACAATCCCTTTGGAGCGGAAATAGCGTTTCTGATCCAGCCCCCGGCACTGCATCTCCTTGGAGCAATACTTGGCGATGTAAGCCGCCAATTTGTGAGCGCCGTTCTTTCCGAACCCGAACTTATGCGGATCGCGCACGTTCACCTGCCCCATTTGCTGACCATCAACGCCCCGGCCTAGGATGCCTTGCCAGATCGACCGCAACAGCGCGTACATTTGCCGACCGGCGACAGCGACATGGAAATGCAGCGCGCCCCGTTCTTGTTCCTCAATGACCGCCACATAATGAAACTGCTTGTGCTTACCCAACTTGCGGCAGAAGGCTTTCCAGTGCTTCAGTGCCGTATCACGGTCCACCATGTTTTCCCGATACGTCAGCGTTACCATGCGATCCGCCCCAATAGCCTTGCAGCACTCGCGCACCTTCTTTTTCGCACGGCGGCCAGCGTCATCATCGTTTTCTTCCCGCTTCTCAGACTCGCCACGTTTTGCTCGCGGTTTGCGCGTGATTGCCGGGCCTACAAAGTGGCGATCTTTCGTCACCGATACTTCGCACTGCCCATCGGGGAAAACGCGCCTACGGGCCGTATACGTGTCTTGCCAAGTCCCCCTCATCCCATCATCTGACCAGTGCTCCGGCTTTTGCTCGACCGTATCGAGGCAGAATGGCGAAAGGGAGATTGACAACGCATCTAAACTACTATCCAATACCGACATCGGTTTTCCTGTTGTAGCAGGTTGATCGAGGCCCGGAGTGTTTCGACCACTACCGGGCTTTTTTTTGTCCTTCAACTTCCGAAAATCTTTTCTTCAAGAAACGCCGCGAATCCGTCTGTTTACCGTGGCTGTTCTTAAGTGTCCCTAATACAAGTTTAGGCGGCGCTTCGCGCCGCTCCCCGCGCTGCGCTCAGGTAGCGGCGCCACAGCCACCGCCCACCACGGCCACCAGAACCGCCGCCATGCCTCAAACCATCACTGCGGGTCACTAGGGTGGTGCCAGCGGCCGACGTGCAGCAGCGAGGCGTTAAACGCGCTGGCGGACTGCCCGCTAAAACTTTGGAACCTATGGCGGGTTGACCGCCAGCGCGCCCCACTACTTCGGATACCGCTACTTCAAAGGCCACAACCAGTTTCTATTGCCCCCAAAGATTTTGCCCTTCGGGCCGCTTGTACTTTGCAGGGCAGCAGGTCGGTGCCTTTCTGCCGTGGCCTCCTCACCGCTTGCGCAACAGCCGATCGCGCAATACCCGATCAACCACACTCCCCTTCGTTTCATCCTTGAAGCGCACAAACGCATCAAGCGCTTCAATCACTTCCTGCGAAACCTCAACGGTCAGCATCCCCTTGCCCGCCCCTGCCAACCTGTCGCGCCGCGCTTGCTGTCTCTGTGCTGCTGTCATGGCCGGAACTGGGCCGCGCGGCTTTCCACGTCCGCGCTTGGCGGTGTCGAACATTTCCAGCGTCCGGGTATCCTCGATTTGCCTCATTTCATGCCGCCTAATTGCCGTGACTTGTCACGATTAATTTGCGCCCGCCACCTTCGCGCTCAGAACAAGAACCAAATCCGATGCAGACGACGACTGCGACTTCGCGCCCCAATTGGACGGCAGGAACGACCAGCGAGACGTGCTATCGGTGTTCTGCACATCGTTCAAGCCACCGATGAGCAGCACCTCACCATCGGCCACTGTCACTGTGGTTTTGACCTGGCGTTTTATCAGCGTGGGTGAGCCGGTAACGCCAGTGCTGGTGGCCTTGAAATTGCTGATCTGGCCGTCCACTGTCAGCCGGATTTTTCCGTTGCCGAGAACCTTCGGAGTCACATCGACTATTACGCCGGAAGGCCGATACACGATGTTTTGCACCGCATTGCCGGAATTGTCCTTGCCCGTGCTGCCCACCGTCGGAGTCTCGTCACCAACGCTCAGCAGGAGCTTTTCGTAATCGTCACCGACTACCCGGCTATTCGAAACCTGTTTGAACCTGCTATCAGCGTTGAGCGCGTCAAGCACCAACTGAAAATTCGCGTTGCCGAAACTGATTGCCGATGGCGACGACACGGAACCAAGCTGCAACGACAAGCGCTCACCCAACACCTTCGCCACCAGCGATATACCGCGCCCCGATGAAGCCGTGCTAGTGACCTCGACCCATGACGCCGACACATCAACCAACTTGGGCAAAGAGTCCACCGCGACCAGCAACGACCGCATCTTTACAAGATCGTCCTTCGTGCCAGTTAGCACCACAGAGCCGCCAGACATAACCGCAGCCTTTGGGCCGAAAGCCCCAACGACCACAGCGGCCAAGAAATCACCCGCACGATTTACCGGCGCATACACTGCCGTTTCCAAGTCCGCCGCACGCCGATCAGGAACGCGCTCAACGTCCGGCCCGTGTCGAACGGGAAAAGCGTCCTGCTTGCCCTTGCCGGCTTCGACCGGCTTAACTTCATCCTCCACAACCTTACTGGCCGGCCCAAGGTAATACACGCCGCCACGCTCCACAACAGCAATTCCCTGTTGCGCCAAAACGCCTTCAACCAATTCGGGAACCTGCGCCGGATCGAGATTCGCCACACTGACGCTGATCTTGCGATCCGATCCCTGTAATTCAGGTGCCATCACATAGTCACGATGCAATAAACCCTTGAACGTACTCTGAGCGAACGCGCCAACCGGCACGGCGGCGAAATCAAATGACACGCCCGGCGCAGCGAACGCCAACGCAGGAAGGAATAAAAACAGTATAAACAGTTTACGCATTACAGATTCCCCCTCACCCATGTCCCGCCCGGTATTTGCGCTTCGACTTCATCGCCCTTGAATCTGTACGACAGCGCAGAGACAA
The DNA here is from genome assembly GCA_035254005.1 of Burkholderiaceae bacterium. Taxonomy (GTDB): domain Bacteria; phylum Pseudomonadota; class Gammaproteobacteria; order Burkholderiales; family Burkholderiaceae_D; genus Rugamonas. Next base: position 84,505 of record DATFBD010000148.1, read on the forward strand.
CGCGACCATCCGACAGCGTAACGGTGACGTCAACGCCATTGCGTATTACACCAACAACATGCAGCTTGTCCGAAAATTCAGGCGCAGCGCCCTTTGCACCCGCCATTCCGGCAGCGGCCACCGACTGCGGAGCGAAATAGCGCGACCCGAGAGCGCCCAATGTGCAGCCCAACAGCAGCGCCATGGTCAAATATTTATTCATATGCTTTGAAATTGGTTTAAGTGGTAAGGCACGAGGGCGTAGCAACACCGAGTCCATCCCTTGCGGACGAACCGGGCCGACGAAGGTAGCGGGCACTCCAACCATGGCGGACAAGTGCCACGCCGATAGCAGGCAATGTGTACCGTGCGGATAGGCATCCGAAAATACTTGCGTGGTGTTGTATGCGTTATTCAAATCGTCGCCCCGGAACACCCAGCGGTCAGCAACAAGACCATCGGGCAGGGAACCTAAGCGCACTACGCCGATATGCACGCGAGGCAGATTGCCCTCAGTAGCGCCCGCCGTCAGCAACTTGAGCACGCCGCTAATGACGGGAACTTTCATGCGATCCAGACGATTCAGCCTGACGACATATTCCAGCAAACTATCTCGCAACTGCTTATCCACCTGCGAAATGTTTTGCATGATGAAGAAAATGTCCCAGCCGTACTTGCGGGCATGAATCGCCCACTCCAGCATTTCCGCCCTGCCCTTGTCTTGGAAATTCCGGGTGTTCAGCCATGAACCGCACTCGTCCAAAACCAGCGCACCGTTGTGAGACTCGTCAAAACCCTTGAGCAGCCGCGGCGACGGTGCCACCGCCGTAATCACATCACGAGCATGGCGCAAGATGGGATCGAACTCGACATAGCGGTTACCACTGCCGATCATGTACAGATCAACCGCCGCAGGCTTATCAGGAATGCGGAGAACGGTCGAACGGTCGCGTTCCGGCATCAAGTGTTCAAGGAACACGTCGCAGTTGGTAGCGACCCGCTTACCGGCCCGAAGATACCGCCGTATCTGGTCTATACCGGCCTTGCCCTTGCCGCTGCCGAGCTTACCCGTGATCGCGTAAACGGCCATCGTCATCCCTCTTCGCATTCAATCGTTCGCGCGAGCGAACAAAGAAATCTTCCGGTAGATCGGCAGCTATCCGCGTCCACACGAACCATACCGCCCCGGCAAACACGGCGGCCAACAGTAGCCATTCCCGAACTTGCACGCTCATATCGTCCGGCTCCATAGCTGCATAATGTTGACCTTCCACTTGTACAACTCGACCAGTGACCAGAACGTGATATAGCTGGAAATCAAAGCACCGCTATGCGGAGAAATCACCATGGCGACACCAGCGCCGAACATCGGATGCAGCGCACCGACACCAGCAAGCGCAGCCGCTATTGCCGCCCGTGTCGCGGTATACAGGCCAACAAATAGCACGGTGACGATGGCGATAATCGCGACCGTGACAGCGACTTTCTGCGTAAGATACTTCGCCAGCCATGCGACGATTCCGGTGAAGATATTGAAAAGCAGCGTACCAAGAACTGGCATATCACCCTCCTATCAGGCAACAGGCTTTGCCGTGGCGCGAGCGACCAACGACATCACCGAGTAACCAAAGAAAAACACCCACAGCAGTTCAAACATCGCGGCGAACGTTCCGGTATAGCTGCATATATCGACTGTCCACTGGCCACCAATACCTGGCAGGCCAACCGTGGGATTTGAACAGGAGCCGTGCGGCAACTGGTAGCCGAAACCGAGGGACGTGTCTTTGCCAGCGTCAGATACAGCGTCATTAAAGCCGTTCTGACGATCCCCGCCCACGCCGTTCACAAGTGCATTGAGCGCATCAAGAGCGCCGCCAATGCCGGACGGCGTGCCGCTTTCATCAATCTTGCAAGCAGGTTGCCCCGGAGCGCCGCAATTGGTTCCGCCTGTGCCGGTGCCGCCTGTGCCGGTGCCGCCTGTGCCTGTACCGCCTGTGCCAGTACCGCCTGTGCCAGTACCGCCCGTGCCCGTTCCACCTGTGCCCGTTCCACCTGTGCCAGTTCCACCTGTGCCAGTTCCACCTGTACCGCCTGTGCCGCCCGTATCACCCGTACCACCCGTACCACCCGTACCTGTGCCGGTGCCACCCGTACCAGTGCCCCCTGTACCCGTGCTCGCACCACCTGTATATGCAGGAACCGTATCGTCAGGCGGTGAATTCGACGCCGCAATTTCGCCAGTCTCGACCATCTGAAATACACAAGTTTTTTTGGCGACGCCATTAACGGCTTCGCTAGATGCAGTCATACAGAAATCGGCACCAACCGCCTTAATCTTGCAACCAGCGGCAGCACCATGAACGGAATTCACATCATTCACCACCTGAAGCACATTGCCCGTATCAACCGATACATATGCGGCAACCAGCGAAGCATCACCAGCACTAGCGTTCGCTGTACAACTACCTGACGAAGTAACATAGCCCCCGAGAACCCCGCCGTTCTTAAATGTGTAACTAAACGCGTACGTTCCCCCACCATTTACCGCAACCTTATTTAACGCTGTATCAAGCCCCGAGCAAGTAACTGGCGTATTCCATGTATTACCCCCAGCGACATAGTATTGAGTAACAGTATTGCAATCCACAAAAGGCGCATTATTGGGACTTCCACCAGCGCCACTCCAAGTAAGGGTACGAGCAGCATTTGAATGTCCAGAAAACACAAGCTGCACCAAAACGACAACCAAAAATATTAAACGCCGACTCATACCGCCCCCGCCCTGAAATAAAAAAGGGGCAACAACGTCGCCCCATTTCCCAGCACTAGACGCCGGATCAGCCCGCCCGCGAGAAGGCTTTTTTCATCATCTTGATGCCCCAGAAACCACCGGCCACCAGAACAGCCACGCTGAACGCCGCCGTGATGTAGGTTTGCGCGGTCGTGCTCAGCGCGGTGATAGCGGCGACGCCCGGATCGTCAGCCAGTGCAGCACCCGAGGCAACCAGCGCGCCAACGGCGATCAGGCCGCGTTGAATGTTTTTGTTCATAACTACTCCTAAAGAAAAGCGCCGAAAAATAAAAGGACTGATCGGCATGCAGCCCAGTACAACGAAACTATTCCAGGGTTTCAATCGCACGCCGCCCGATCCGCAACAGCGCCCCAGCCGCATACCCGAGTCCGAAGGCCGAGCAGCAATAACCGATGATCTGCAACGTCGTCATGCTGCTCATTTCATCTCCACGAAGCGACGGATGATGTACTTAACAAGAAAAACGCCGAGTACAAACAGCCCGGTTAGAAATAGGATCGGCCACAAGGCTTTCAGTAGGCCGATCACCGCTGCCCCCCTGCAATCCAACCAAGTGCGAAGCACAGAACAATGGCCGCACCGAAAAAAATGTCCGCAGTTACATTCACGCCCACCCCGCCTGTCTGATCTGGTGCTGCATCAAGCAAGTAGGCCTGTACAGATACGGGCCTGCCCGCTTGTCCGTCCGCAGTCGTGCATTTCACTGTGGCTACCCCGACCGTAACCGAGGAAACCGTCGCGCCCGGCTGGCAGACGAGGACGGATTGCAGCGAACCAGACATGCCTTAGGCTGCTTTCGCTGCCGGTGCTGCCGGTGCCGCTGGTGCGGAAGCTTTAGCAGGTGCAGCGCCAATCGGCGTGATCGTGGCGACCTGGGAACCGACGCGTTTTTCCGAGGAAATGGATACCTCGAATTCGACTTCATAAGTACCGGGTTGAATGTCCTTGTACTGTTGCGGCAACAGCAGTTCACCGATCAGCGGATTGATCTCACCCGTCTCCTTGTTCACTTTCTGGACGATGCATTGCGCGAGGCGCATGTCGTAATCGTTGCCAGTCTTTTTCGAGCGACCAGCATTCTGTACAACGTGCAGGATTTGAATAGTCGATTTCATGGTGTACCCCCTATGTGATTCGCCCACTAGAGCGATTGAAAAGCGCCGACATGGCGCACAGAATTAACGTGACAAGTCACGCGATTTTTTGAAGGAGAGCGCGAGCCGCATCAAGCTGCGATCGCCAGATTTGCCAAGCCTCGTCCACCTTGACCGAAGTCTCCAAACTGGCGATATGCTCAGGCAACCACATGCGCAGCATGTCCCGCTCAGCTGCGGACAGCGACAATTGGAGAGATTCTTTCTCGTTTACTGATTGACTACGCATCGGTTTACCCCTACGATCCGCATTACATAACTGCTGTTATCATCACGGGTGTTATGACACCATAACGGCTGTGATGATGTCAAGGGGAAATAATGAAAAGCGTGAAATACTTATTGGATTTGCAGAAGAAACTTGATCTGAACGACACTGCGCTTGGGAAAACGCTGAATGTCACTCAAGCGGCAATCAGCCAATACAAGGCTGGAAAGCGGATCATGGATGACGAGACATGCCTAGCCGTCGCTATGCAACTCAACATCGACCCACTGCAAATCGTGGGCGCCGCTTGCATCGACCGAGCACAAAAGAGCGGCCAGAGCAGCCTGTGGGAAATTTTTATGTCGCGGACGGCAGCCACAGCGGCTAGCGCCCTGATTTTTGGCGGTGTCACTTTATTTTTGACACCAAACGACGCAAACGCCGCCACTCCCCCAGCGGGCCAACATACGCCGAGCGCTGATAGACTTTATATTATGTAAAATGACGTTTTGAGCTGGCATTGAGCCCGCCGCCCCGATGGCGGTATTTTCTCCAGGACCGGATGACTTAAGCGCTTGATTTTGCTAAAATTTCGGCCTTCGTTTGTGAGAATACCGCCATGTCCCTGCTCGACCACCAACTTGAACTGCTGTCACCCGCCAAAACCGCCGAGATCGGCCGTGAGGCTATCTTGCACGGCGCCGACGCGGTGTACATCGGCGGCCCGGCGTTCGGCGCGCGTCACAACGCCAGCAATCCGATCGAAGACATTTCGGCGCTGGTCGAATTCGCGCACAAATTCCGCTCGCGTATTTTCGTCACCATCAACACCATCCTGCACGACGCCGAACTGGAAGCGGCGCGCAAGCAGATCTGGCAACTGTACGATGCCGGCGTGGACGCGCTGATCATCCAGGACATGGGCTTGCTCGAAATGGACCTGCCGCCGATCCAGCTGCACGCCAGTACCCAGTGCGACATCCGCACCGTGGAAAAGGCGAAATTCCTCGGCGCCTCCGGTTTCTCGCAACTGGTGCTGGCACGCGAACTGACGATCGAGCAGATCCGCAAGATCCGCGCAGAAGTCGATACCCCGCTCGAATACTTCATCCACGGCGCGCTGTGCGTGGCCTTCTCCGGCCAGTGCTACATCTCGCATGCCGACACCGGCCGCAGCGCCAATCGCGGCGACTGTTCGCAAGCCTGCCGCCTGCCCTACACGCTCAGCGACAGCAAGGGCCGCGTGGTCGCCTACGAAAAGCATTTGCTGTCGATGAAGGACAATGACCAGAGTGCGAACCTGGAAGCGCTGGTCGATGCCGGCATCCGTTCGTTCAAGATCGAAGGCCGCTACAAGGACATGGGCTATGTGAAGAACATCACGGCCCACTACCGGCTGCTGCTCGATGAAATTCTCGAACGCCGCCCGGAGCTGAGCCGCGCCTCCAGCGGCCACACCCGCGTGCTGTTCACGCCGGACGTGGACAAGACCTTCCACCGCGGCCACACCGACTATTTCGCCAACGGCCGCCAGGACGAGATCGGCGCCTTCGATTCGCCCAAGTACGTGGGCGTCGAACTGGGCGTCGTCAGCCGCCTCGGCACCGACCATTTCGACCTGGTGACGAATGCGCCCATGGCCAACGGCGATGGCCTGAACTACATGAACAAGCGCGAAGTGGTTGGCGTTCAGGCCAATGTCGTCAAGAAGCTGGGCGACAGCACGGAAGGCGAATTGTGGCGCGTGTTCCCCAACGAGCAGATGCGCGAGCTGGCCGGCCTGAAGCCCGGCGCCTCCATCATGCGCAACCGTGACCACCACTGGGAAGCGTCGCTGCAGAAGAAATCCTCCGAGCGCAAGGTCGCGCTGCAACTGGCGCTGAGCGAGGACGCCGATGGCCTGCGCCTGACGCTGCGCGACGAGGATGGCATCACCAGCAGCACGCATGCGGCCATGGCGCTGCAGCCGGCGCAACATGCCGACCAGGCGGAGGCGGCGCTGCACGCCAGCCTGGGCAAGCTCGGTAACACCATGTTCGAAGTGGACGGCATTGTCCTGTCGCTGTCGCAGCCGTGGTTCGTACCGTCGTCGGCCATCAACGCCCTGCGCCGCGACGCCATCGCGGCCCACGAGGTGGCCCGCCTGGCGGCCTGGGATCGTCCGCCACGCAAGGCGCCGGACGAACCGCCGGCCGTGTATCCGGACACGCAGCTGAGCTTCCTGGCCAACGTCTACAACGAAAAGGCGCGCGCCTTCTACACCCGGCACGGCGTGCAGATGATCGCCGCCGCCTACGAGTCGCACCAGGAAGCGGGCGAAGTGCCACTGATGATCACCAAGCACTGCCTGCGCTTCTCGTTCAACCTGTGTCCCAAGCAGGCCAAGGGCGTGCAGGGTGTGCAGGGCCAGGTGCGCGCCGAGCCGATGACGCTGGTGAGCGGCGACGAGCGCTACACGCTGCGTTTCGATTGCAAGCCGTGCGAGATGCATGTGGTGGGTGCCATGAAGCCCGGCATCCTGGCCTCGCCGCCGCCATCGAATGTGCCATACAGCCCGTTGACCTTCCACCGCCAGCGTCCGCGCGCCTGACGCGTCGCGCGCACAGTACAGGAGAACTGGGCCAGCACCGATTCAGTTCGCTGGCCGCGCTTCCTGGCTGGCCCGTACCCGCACGCCATCGGCCAGGGTATCGGGCGGATACAGCACCACCAACTCCCCTGCTTTCAAGCCTTGCAGCACCACGGCCTCGCGCTGGTTGCGGCGCCCCAGCCGCACTGGCCGCAGCCGCGCGCGGTCGCCGTCGAGCAGATAGACGGCCCAAGCCTCTCCCTGGCGGAACACGGCGCCCACGGGCACCCGCAGCACGTCGGCTTCGCGCTGCACCACCACCCGTACTTCGACGCGGAAGCCATCGCGCAATCCGCGCGCTTCCTCGGCAGGCGAGACGATGTCGATCACGAGATTTACCCGCTGTTCTTCGACCCCGAGCGCCGAAATTTTCGTGTATGCCGACGGTTCGACCCGGCGCACCTGTCCACGCAGGACGGTGGGCCCGCCCCAGCGCTCGATGCGCACCGCGTTGCCGGGCTGGATCTGGACCGCGTCGGCCGACAGCACGTCGGCGACGATCTCAATGTCGGCCGGATTGCCCAGTTCCAGCAGCGGCGTCCCCAGCGCCACGCTGCCTTCGCTCTCCTGCAACACCTTGAGCACCGTGGCGGCGATGGGCGCCTTCACCGTCCACGTCTCGCCCGGCGCGCCGCTGCGCGACAACTGCAGCGCGGCGCGGGCCGTGGCCAGATCGTGTTCCGCCACGTGCACGGCCTGGCGCGTCGCATCGAGTTCACGGCGCGCCAGTTGCAGGTCGAGATCGGCCTGTTCCAGCTGGGCTGGCGACAGGAATCCTTCCTGTGACAACTTGCGCACCCGCCCCAGGTCGGATTCGCTCTTGTGCAGCGCGGCCTGGGCCCGGGCCATGCCGGCCTGCGCCCGTGCGCGCGCCGCCTCCGCCGCCCCTGCCCGCTCGGCCAGCTGCTGCTGCGTGCGCGCATCGATCAGGGCCGGCGCCAGTGGCGTGAGCACGGCCAGCGCTTGCCCCGCCGCGACCGTGTCGCCGGCCTTGTAGCCCGAGCGCGCGATCCGTCCCGCCAGTGGCGCCGACACCACGTAGCGTTCGCGCACGCGGGTCTTGCCGTCTTCGTCCACCGTCAGCTCAAACGGCCCGCGCGTGACGCCGGCCACCTGCACCGCCACCGGGCGCGGCGCGAGCGACCATACCAGCAGGCCCGCCAGGGCCAGTGTCGCGAGCAAAATATACAGGGTGCGTCGCATCGTCATTCCCTTGTCTTCAATACTGCGATCAGGTCGAGCCGGTCCACCCGCAGCCGCACGATCAGGGCGCTGGCGACGGCGGCCAGTGCGGTCGCGCCGGCCGCGTAGGCGTAGGTGCGGGCGTGGATCACGAGCGGCAGCGCAAACGTCTCGCTCGCCATCAGGTGCACCAGCGCGGCCGACAGCAGGTAGCCCAGCCACAGTCCCAATGGGATGGCGACCAGCATCTGCGCTGCCATTTCCCCGAGCAGCAGGCCCGATACCTCGGCGCGGGTGAAGCCCAGCACGCGCAAGCTGGCCAGTTCCCACGCGCGCTCGGCGAGCGACACCCGGGCGCTGTTGTACACCACGCCCACCGTCAGCGCCACCGCGAAGCCGGTGATGATGGACGTGAACACCAGCATGTTGCGGGCCGACGTGCGTTCGAAGGTGGCCAGCGCGGCCCGCTTGTCGGAGACGGTCGCCACCCTCGGCATGGCCTTCAACGCGGCCATCAGCGCGGCCGGCTCCCCTCCCCGGTTGTTCAGCACCACGGCCGACACGCTATCCTGCTCGTTGAGCATGCGCCGCATGGCCGCCAGGTCCATGTACGCCGTCAGGCCGAACATGTCGTTGACGATGCCCGCCACCGGCACCGTGCGCTGGACGCGCTGGCCTTCCAGCACCTCGATCTCCAGCGCGTCGCCAGCGACCACCCGCAACCGGCTGGCCAGCCGGTCACCCAACAGTATGCCTTCGGGCGGCAGCGGCACCGGGCGCTGGTGCGCGTCGAGCAGGCGCCGCAGCCGGGCGTCCGGCGGCATGCCGGCCACACTGCCCAGGTAGTGGCGCGGACCGGCCCGCAAGCGCACCGGCAGCGCCCGCACTGGCTCCGTTTCGAGCACGCCGGGAAGGCGCGCCACTTCCGCCAGCACGCCAGCGGGCGCCGGCTCCGCGAACGACAGCGTCACATCGCCGCGTTCAGCCTGGTGGAACTGGACATCGATCAGATGGTCCAGCGAATCGCGCCAGAAGGTGCCCGACAGGATGACCGCCACGCTGCAGGCGACGCCGAAACAGGTGATGCCGGAGCGGACGGCGTTGCGCTGGAGCGTGCGCGCGACCATGCGCGCCTGCGGCGGCAGGCGGGCCGCGAGGCCGGAGCGCTCGAACAGGCCGTGGCCAAAGCGCGGCGGCATCGGTGGCCGCAGCGCCTCGGCTGGTGGCAGGCGGACCACGGCGCGCACCGCCGTCAGCGTTCCGCCAACTCCGGCCGCCAGGCTCACGGTGGCCGCCGCCACAGGGATCCAGGGCGCGACCTGGAAGGCCAGCGCGGGGAAGTGGAAGAATTCGGTGTACATGGCGGTCATCTGGTGGCCCAGCCACGCGCCCAGCGCGAAACCGGCAACAATGCCCGCCACCACGATGATGCAGGCCAGCTTCAGGAAATGCAGCGCGATCACCCGGTCCGCATAGCCGACGGCCTTGAGCGCCGCGATCTCGGGCCGCTGCGCCGCCACCTGGCGTGACAGCACCACGTGCAGCAGGAAAGCCGCCACCGCCAGGAAAATGGTGGGAAACACGTTGGCCATGGTGCGCTGCTGGCCGATCTCCTGGCTCAGCATCCGGTTCGACATCTGGTCTTCCCGTCCGATGGCGCCATAGCCGCCGTAAGGCGCCAGCAGGCGGTCGAGCGCGTCGATGGCCGCCGGGACGCTGGCGCCGGGCGCCAGCTTGACGTTCAGGTGGTTGAACGCGCCTTCCATGCCGAACGCGGCGGCCAGCTGCTGGCGCTCCATCCAGAACACGCCAAAGCCGCGGTCGTCCGGCAAGGCGCCGCCCAAACTGGCGAACACATATTCCGGCGACAGCACCACGCCGACCACCTGCAGGGCCTGGCGGCGGCCATTGAGCACGGCCGTCAGCGCGCTGCCTGGCCGCAGCCCGCGCGCCAGCGCGAAGCCTTCGGACACCAGCACGGCACCGCTCTCGGCGGGCGTGGGCCAGCGTCCACTGCGCAGGGTGAGGCGGTTCAGTTGTGGCTGGGCCGCGCCATCCAGCGCTATCACGCGGCCCACCAGCGGCTCGCGCGCGCCGGGCAGGTCGATCGACACATCGAACTTCACGGTGGCGTCGGCCCGGGCCACGCCCGGCGAGTCCGCCACGCGCGCCAGCAGCGCCGTGGGCGCGCGCTTGAGGTCGGCGAACACGTCGGCGAAGCGGGCTTGCTGATAATAGTCGGCGCGGGTCGCCACCAGCGAATGGTAGGTCGACAACTGGGCCACGAACGCCCCGACCCCGGCCGCCACCACCAGCGCGATGGTGCAGGCCTGGCCGGGCATGGCGGCCAGGTCGCGCAGCAGCTTGCGGTCGAGCGCCCTCACCATGACAGCTCCGCGGCCGGGCACCGGCTGGCGTTCGATTCTATCGAAGCGATGGCGCCGTTGGTCATGTGCAACACGCGGTCGGCCATGCGGGCGATCACCGCGTTGTGCGTGATGACCACCACCGTGGTGCCCAGTTCACGGTTGATGCGGGCGATCAGGTCCAGCACCATGCGGCCGGTATCGACATCGAGCGCGCCGGTCGGTTCATCGCACAGCAGCACGTCGGGCCGCTTGGCGATGGCGCGCGCGACGGCCACGCGCTGTTGCTCGCCGCCCGAGATCTGGGATGGGAAATTGTCGGCCCGGTCGCCCAGCCCGACCAGCGCGAGCGCTTCGTCAGGTGGCATCGGGTGCTCAGCGATATCGGTCACCAGCGCCACGTTTTCGCGCAAGGTCAGGCTGGAGATCAGGTTGTAGAACTGGAACACGAAGCCTACATGCTCGCGCCGGTAGCGGGTCAGCTCGGCCTCGCCGGCGCTGGACAGCACGTGGTCGCGCCAGCACGCCTCGCCGCTGGTGGGCGTGTCCAGCCCGCCGAGAATGTTGAGCAGCGTGGATTTGCCGCTGCCCGATGGTCCCAGCAGGACGATGAACTCGCCCTCGGTGATGTCGAGCGATAGCGCGCGCAAGGCATGAACTTCCAGCTCCCCGCTGCGGTAGGTCTTGCAAAGGTTGCGCGCCATGAAGACGCGCGGTCGCTGGCCATGCATCGACACTCCTGGGGGAATCGCGGATCAATCCATTCTAGGGCGCTGTTTCTGCAATTTGTATGACCCAGATCAAATCGTTCATAAAGTGAAATGCAGCGGAACCGGCGCGAAACCGCCGCGTAGCGTCCAATGCGCGGCCTACGCCAGCCCTTTGTGCCCCGCGTACTTGGTAGTACAGTAGACGCTATCGTCATGTTTTGCAGTGGAAAATTGCGATATGGAAAAATTCTTCCCGGCGCCGGTGGCCAATTTCGCCGACCTGTTGATGGACGCCGTCTGCATGGTCGATGCGGCCGGACGCTTCGTGTTCGCCAGCGCCGCGTGCGAACGCATTTTCGGCTATACGGCCGAGGAAATGCGGGGCCGCCAGATGATCGACATGGTGGCGCCCGAGGACCGCGAGCGCACGCTGGCCGCTGCGCGCGCCATCATGGATGGCCAGCCCAACCTGCACTTCGAGAACCGCTACGTGCGCAAGGATGGCAGCCTGGTGGACCTGTTGTGGTCGGCGCGCTGGTCGGAACAGTACCAGCTGCGGGTGGCGGTGGCGCGCGACATCTCGGCCGCCAAGCGGGCCGCGGCGACGCAGTCGGCCTTGTATGCGATCTCCGAGGCGGCCCACGCCACCGACGACTTGCCGCAACTGTTCCAGCATATCCACGCGATTGTCGGCGGCTTGCTGCCGGCCGCCTGCCTGGCCGTCGCCTTGCACGACGAATGCAGCGACCAGTTGCGCTTCGCCTACCACGCCGACCGGCAAGGTCCGCTGCCCCAGAGCTTGCTGGCGCGCGTGATGGGCGAGGAAGTGTGGCGGCAGGCCCGGCCCTTGCTGCTGGATGCGTCCACCCTGGCCGGGTTGCCCGAGGCGCTGCGGGCGGCGGCCGGGCTGGCCCCCGTCAGCTGGCTCGGCGTGCCGTTGAGCACCTCGCAAGGACCGATCGGCGTGCTGATGCTGCAAGGCCCGGGCGAGCATGCCTACACGGATGCCGACCGCGACTTGCTGCTGTTCGTCTCGGCCCAGGTGGCCACGGCGATCCAGCGCAAGCGCATGCACGCCCAGTTGCGCTTCATGGCCCAGCACGATGAACTGACGCGCCTGCCCAACCGGCGCCTGTTCCACGACCGGCTGGAAACGGCGTTCGCGCGCGCCCAGCGCCAGCAAGGGCGGCTGTCGCTGCTGTTCATCGACCTGGACAAGTTCAAGCTGGTCAATGACGAATATGGCCACGCCAGTGGCGATGTGTTGCTCAAGGAAGTGGCGTGGCGCATCCAGGCCTGCGTGCGCGACAGCGACACCGTCGCCCGCATCGGCGGCGATGAATTTGTCGTGATCCTGGAAAACGTGGGCGCGCCCGACCATGCGCTGATGGTCAGGGACAAGATCCAGCAGGCGCTGGCCGTTCCCGTGCCGCTGGCCGACCGGGGCCACCTGCAGATCGCCGCCAGCATCGGCGTGGCCCATTACCCGGACCATGGCGCCGACATGCAGCAATTGCTGCGCCATGCCGACAACGCCATGTACGCCAGCAAGCCCCAGCCCACGCCGGTGTGACGGCGGCGGCCAGCCTCCGCGTGGCTGTTGCAAAATCGTGCGCCACGCATAATTGAATGTGCCCGGTGCAACTGTCATGCTATATTTTTGTGGCCTGGGGCAACAATCCTGGTGCCCCGGCCAGCCCTGTTCGCCCCTTGCCCATCTTGAGGAGACGCCATGCCGAAATTGCCCGCCTTGCTGTTCGCTGCCCTGCTCCCCGGCGCCGCCATGGCCGCCGAGGAAACGCTTCCTGCCTACAATACCTATCAGTCCGTCCCGTTCGTGGTAGGCGAAGGCGGCCTGGCCAATGACCTGGTCGGCTATCTGAACAACAAGCTGAAAGGCAAATATCACTTCAAGCTGACCCAGATGCCGCGCGAGGCGCTCAACAAGAACGTGATCGGCGACCCCGGATTCAAGGGCGCCGTCTTGTTCCTCAGTCCGCCATTTGTCGAAGACGCGGCCAAGACCCGCTACCTGTGGACACAGCCGCTGCTGCATGACTCCAACGCCGTGATCAGCCTGGGCAGTCGCAAGCTCGAATACACCGGCCCGGACAGTTTCAAGGGCCTGAAATTCGGCGCCGTGCGTGGCAACCGCTACATGGGCCTGGAAGACCGGTTCGGCAAGGATATCCAGAAGGAGGAAGTAGGCGAGGAATTGTCCAACATCAAGAAACTCGCGGCCGGCAAGATCGACGCCACCATCATGGCCAACAGCACCTTCCGTTTCCTGATGCAGCAAATGGGCAAGCAGAACGCTGAACGCAGCAACCTGTACACGTCCAGCAAGACCCACATGGAATTCGACCGTCATATCTTCGTCGCCAGGGACAACCCCGCGCTGGGCAAGGAACTCGATGCCGTCGTCGCCGGCATGAAGGGCGACCCGGCGTGGAAGGCGGTGCTGGCCAAATACGGGCTCGAGTGAGATGGGCACCGCCTGTCCTGTTCCTGCCGCGTCGTGAAGCCGCTGGCGGCCTGGCTCGCGGCGGCCGCCATGCTGGTGGGCGCGCCGTGCGCGACGGGGGCGACCGAGACCGTCAGCGCCTTCAACAGCTATATGGTGGCGCCCTACTTCATCGACGCCGAACATGGCCTGGCGCATGCGCTGGTGGCGCGGCTCAACGACCGGCTGGCGCCCCGCTACCGCTTGTCGTTGCGCCAGATTCCCCGCATCCGGCTCGATCTGAGCGAACTGAACAAAGAAAGCGCGTTCACGGGCGTGGTGCTGTTCATCCATCCGCGCTTCGTCGGCGACGCCGCCCGCACCCGCTTCCTGTGGTCGCGGCCCTTGTTCACCGATTGCAATCTGGTCATTTCGCCCAAGGATGCCCCGCTCGACTATCAGGGACCGGCCTCGCTGGAGGGCTTGCGCTTTGGCGCCGTGCGCGGTTATCGCTACAGCATCCTCGACGACCTGGTCCGCGCCGGCAAACTGCTGCGCGAGGACAGCCAGGATGAACTGAGCGGCTTGAACAAGGTCGCCAGGCGCCGGCTGGACATGACGGTGGTGCCCTACAGCATCTACAGCTACGCGGCGGCGGAACAGGCGCTGGCGCCGCTCCTGTATGCGGCACCCCGGCCGTTGCAATGTTTTTCGCGCCACATCCTCGTGTCGCGCGCCCATCCTGCCTTGCTGCGGGCGCTGGACCAGGCCATCGAAGCGCTGGCCACCGACCCCGGCTGGAAGGCAGCCCTGGCCAGCCTGCACCTCGACCTCGACGCCATGGCGCGCTTGGCCGCCTGGCCCGCCGACGGGCCGCGCCAGCCTTGAACGGGCCATGCTGGCCCGGAAGGTGAGCAATTTGGCTCGCCAAGGCTAGCGATTTATTGCCGAAGTTGCATCTTGTTCTGGTTTAATTGTCGCCATGCACGAGGCGTGCGCCCGCTTGCGTGCGGGCGGCGCCGGCCGTCCCACCTATCCGACCTTTCCGACCTAGCCGAGCTTGCCAACAATAATGCCAAAAACCTACGCTGTCCTCGTCTTCGCGCTGAGTGTGCTCAGCCGCACCGCATCTGCCTTCGAACCCCTGCCGCCCGAGACCATGGATGAGACCCATACGTTCCGGGTCGAAGTGCTGCAAGTGACCGATATCGAGCCCTACCAGGAAGCTTATGCCGGTTTCCTGTCGGCCTTGCAGCGCAACGATGTGGTCGCGGGCAAGAACCTCGAAGTCAACCGCGTCAAAATCGATTTCGACATCGAGAACGGCGGCTTCTGGAGCCGCCTGGGCGTGTTGATGCGGATCCGCCAGGAAGCGGCCCGCATCGTGGCCGCCAAACCGGACCTGGTGCTGACCATCGGCACCCCGGCCACCAAGTTCGCCCGCGGCATGCTGGCCGATGCCCACATCCCGCTGGTGTTCACGGCCGTGGCCAATCCGGAAGACGTGGGTTGCCTGTCACTGGAGGACGCCGGCCCCGGCGTCACCGGTTCCACGCTGTACGCCGACATGGGCCATTCGCTCAAGGTGGTGCACGACATCTTCCCGCACGTGAGCCGGATCGGCATGATCCACACCGACGATGAGAACGGCGTGGCGAACGTGGCCGCCGCCGCCGCCAGCGGCCGCGCCCTGAACATGAACGTGACCTCGCGCCTGGTGGCCAAGACGGACAGCATCATCCCCTCGCTGAAGGAGCTGTATGACGACGGCAAGGGCGTGCAGATGTACGCCGTGCCGCTCGACACCTACTACGGCCTGCGCCACTACGAGGCAGCGGTGGACCTGGGCGACTTTGGCGCCGAGCACAAGGTTCCGGTCGTCACGCTGGCCATGGTGCGCGTGCCGGGCGCGGCACTGTATGTGGGGGCCGATTTCGGCCGGGTGGGCGGCCTGGCCGGGGTGCAGGCGGCCAAGATCCTGAAACGGCGCGTCAAGCCGGACGTGCTGCCCATCCTGCGCCAGGAAGTGCCAACCGTGCTGATCGATCCGCAGCGCGTGGCCAGCCTCGGTGTGCGGCTGCCACAGGCCATCCTCGACCACAAGACCGATGGCAAGAACGGTTTCTGGCAGATCGACCTGGCCAGGCAATAGCGCGTCCTGGCGTTTGCCGCGCCAGGCGCGGGAAGGCGCCGCCCGCTTGTCATCCGTAAGCTGCTTTACGGTAGAATCGGTGTTGCCCCCCAATCTACCCTTGCGCCTGCCATGAAACTCGCCGCCGCCGTGCTCTCGCTCACCGCCCTGCTGGCGCCTGTGACGGGCTGGACGCAGGCGCCGCGCCCCATCGTGCTGGCCGGCACGTGGGAGCAGCACGGGCCCGGCGCCGGCCAGTTGCTGACCATGATCTACACGGAAGCGTTCCGCCAGCTTGATGTGCCGCTGCAGATCCGCGTGCTGCCCGCCATGCGCGCCAGCGCCGAGGCGGTCGCCGGCAATGTCGATGGCGAACTGCTCCGGGCCTACGACTATGGCCGCCTGCAGCCATCGCTGATACGCGTCGAGGAGCCGGTGCTGTACGTGACGGCGGCCGCGTACGCGCACAAGCCCGGCATCAAGGTCCGGGGCTGGGACAGCTTGCGCACCGCCGGCTACCGGGTCGGCTACCGCAATGGCTACGTGGTGATCCGCCAGCGGCTCGAAAGCGTGCTGCCGGCCGACAGCCTGAGCGCCGTGGGCGGCGCCGAACAGGGATTGCGCAAGGTGATCCTGGGACGCACCGACCTGTACGTGGACTCGGAGGAGATGTTGCAGCCCATTCTGCAATCGGAGGCGTTTCGCGCCAGTGGCATCTACAACGCGGGCGTACTGGAGCGCGCCGCCACCTATGGCTACCTGACCAGGGGCCACGAACAGCTGGCCATCCGCCTGGCCGAGGTCTTGCGCAAGATGCGCGCGTCTGGCCAGATGGAACGCTTGCGCAGCATCGCCTATGACCCGGCACGCTGGCCATGTGCGCAGGCACCGGCCGGCTGCGAGGCATCCGTCCCGCGCTGACCGGAGGCGCGCCCCCTGCCGGCGCCTGGTCAGACGGAGTATCATAGGCGCTGCCCAGTCTTTTGCTTCGGAGTACCGTATGTCCGCCCTGGTTCCCCCTGGTTCGACCGACACCGTCTTTTCTGTCGATACCCTGCTCAAATACATGGGCAACGATGACAAGGCGCGCGCCGTTGTCACCAAGATCGTCCGCGATGCCTGCGCGCCGGCGATGACGCCACTGGTACAGGCGGGCCAGGCCATCAGCGAACGGCGGCTGGCCGATGCGGGCCGGATCTTCCACAGCCTGCGCGGCTCGGTGGGCAACCTGGGCGCCAAGCGCCTGGTCAGCGCGTCGCTGGCGCTGGAACAGGCGCTGGCGGAACAGCGCATGGCCGACATCGCCCCCCTGCTGGCGGCCGTGGATGCCGAATACCGGCTGGTGCTGGAACACGCCAGCGACTGGCTGGCCCGGCACGCCGACGGCTCCGCGCTGGCTTGATTCCCCATCGGCGCGTGCCCCGCGCGCAGCATGTTGCGTTGCGAAAAAGCCGCACAGACCGTGATCGATGATAAGCGTTTAACACACAGTTACACTTGTTACAGCGATCGCCCCTTGAGCGAAAGGCGCTGCTTGTTGTTCGTGCTACTATGCCCGAAATGCATGGCGTGAGACAGGCGCGCCAGGCCGATGATGCGCTGCACCTCCCATTGGAATATTGCGGATTAAATAATTAGTTTCCAATAGGGTATAATTGTGCACTGCATCGTCGTCAACTTTCAGTGGCCGCCGCAGGCGGCGATTGTTTCGTTCAAGGGTCGTTATTCATGGATTTATTCAACAAGTCGGGATTGTTGGTGGCGTCGGTGCTGGTGCTGGTGGGCGTGTTGATCGCTTGCCAGGCCAAGGAAGATGCCATGCCCTCGCCGACCGTTGTTGAACAGGCGGTCCAGTCCATGGGCCCTGGCACCAACAGCGCCGCCAACCGCCGCCTGGAGGAATGGGCCGCGCAAGGCTCGCCGGTGGCCCAGCGCGAACTGGCGTTGCGCTATCTGTCCAACCCGGCCAAGCAAGGCGAAGCCATCCGTTTGCTCAAGCAGGCCGCCCGGGCCGGCGATGCGCAGGCCGTCCGGGGCCTCAACGACGCCTATGCCGATGGTGAATCACTGAGTGGCGCGGCCCGCATCGGCGAGCTGGGCGGTTTGCACCTGCTCAAGGAAGCGACCAACAGTAACTACGCGCTGCATTGACCCCCTCCCCTGGCGCCACACCGGCGCCCACCCGGTAGTCCTTTATACTTCGCTATGGTCTGGCACCTCAAACGGCGCCACCGTTCATCATTGCTGAATTGGAGGACATATGGATCGTTTGCGGGCGTTGGAAGTGTTTGTCGAAGTCGTACGCCGTGAAGGCTTCGCGCGGGCCGCCGACGCGCTCGACACCTCGCCCGCCAACGTCACGCGCTACATCGGCGACCTGGAAGCGCACCTGGGCACGCGCCTGCTCAATCGCAGTTCCCGCAAGATGTCGCTTACCTCCAGCGGCGAAGCGCTGTACGAACGGGCCAAGTCCATCCTCGACGATGTGGCCGAAGCGGAAGCGATCGTCTCGGCGGCCACCCTGCGTCCGCATGGGCTGCTGCGCATCAACGCCCCGCTCAGCTTTGGCGTGCTGCAACTGGCGCCGCTGTGGCCGCTATTTCACCAGCAATATCCCGATGTCCAGCTGGAAGTGGCGCTGATCGACCGCGTGGTCGACATCGTCGATGAAGGGTATGACCTGGCGATCCGCATTTCCGCGGCGGGTTCGGGCAACTACGTGGCGCGCAAGCTGGCCGCCTGCCGCAATCTCCTGTGCGCATCGCCTGCCTACCTGCGGCAGTTCGGCGCCCCGGCCACGCCGGCCGAGCTGCAACAGCACCAATGCATAGGCTACAGCTACGCGGCCATGGCCGATCAATGGCAATTGCTGGATGCGGCCGGCGGGCAGCGCACGGTCAAGGTGTCTTGTGTGATGCACACCAACAATGGCGACACGGCCCGCGCGGCCGCGCTCGGGGGCATGGGCATCATCTGCCAGCCGACGTTCCTGGTGGGCGCCGATGTGCGGGCCGGCCGCCTGCAGGCCGTATTGCCCGACTACCGCGTGCCCGATATCGATATCCTGGCCGTCTATCCCAGCCGGCGCCACCTGAGCGCCAAGGTGCGCGTGCTGATCGACTTCCTGGCCCAGCATTTCCAGGGCACGCCGCCGTGGGACCGGGCCGCCGGCGACTAGCGGCGCCCAGCACACATCGGGCGGCCAGGGGGCCGTTAGAGTCAATTTCCCGTCGAAATATCCCGGCACGCGATTGATCAGTGTCATGCTCCCCTGCTGCTCATCGTCCGATACTGCAACGTGCCGGGGCATGGCTACGCCGGCCATCAGGCTGGGTGCGGAGGTGGGCGGGATGGACGATGCGATCAATGATGACCAGCGGCAGGTGGCGCCGCACGATGGACGGGCGCGCTACCTGGACAGCCTGGGCGCGTACGCGGCGACGCGCGCCACGGCGCCCTGGTCCGGCTCGTTCGGACAGTTCATGGCGCAGATCATGCCCCACGCCGGCGCCGCCCTGGCCCGTAGCGCACACCAGTATGTGTGGGACATGCTGTGCTGGTGCGGCCTCGACGGCGCGCCGGGGCGGCCGCGCTGCCGCCTGTGGGCCGAAGAGCTGTATGGCATCGATGAGGCGCTGGTACGGGTGGCCGACTATTTCAAGGCGGCAGCGGCGGGAGCCGAGGTGGGGCGGCGCCTGTTGCTGTTACTGGGACCGCCTTCGGGAGGCAAATCCACGCTCGTCATCCGCCTCAAGCGGGGGCTGGAAGCGTACAGCAACACGGATGCGGGTGCCCTGTACGCGATCGCCGGCTGCCCCGTGCACGAGTCGCCGTTGCATCTGGTGCCGGCCGCCTTGCGCGAGGGCTTGCGGGAGCAGTACGGCGCCGTCGTGACGGGGGAGCTGTGCCCGCACTGCCGCAGCCGGCTCGCGCTCGAGCATGGCGGCGACTTCCTGCGCATGCCCGTCGAGCGCATCGTGGTGTCGGAAGCCGGCTGTTGCGCGGTGGGTACGTACGCGCCGCACGATCCCAGCACGGCCGACCTGGCCGACCTGGTCGGCTCGGTCGACCTGGCCAAGGTGGCAGTCTATGGCGACGAGGGCGATGCGCGCGCCTGGTCGTGGTCGGGCGCCCTCTACGCGGCCAGCCGGGGCGTGCTGGAAATGATCGAGATCCTCAAGGTCAAGCGCGAATTCCTGTATCTGCTGCTGACGCTGACACAGGAGCGCAACGCCAAGGTGGCCCGATTTCCCCTGATCCATCTCGATGAAGTGATCCTGGCCCATACCAACCTGGCCGAGTTCCGCAAATTCCTGCAGGAGAACGAGAACGAAGCGCTGCTGGACCGGATGGTGATCGTGCAAGTGCCGTACACGCTCAACTATCACGACGAGGCGCGCATCTATCGCAAGCTGATCCTGGCGGGGGCGCCGGCGTTCCGCGCGGTCCATCTCGATCCGCACGCCCTGCGCGCCGCCGCCGTGTTCGCCATACTGACCCGCCTGCAAGGCGATGATGAGCGCGAAGCAGAACTGGTGGCGAAAGTGTACTGTCATGCCGGCGAAGCGGCGCAAGGCGGCGCCGGCGGCCATGCCACCCCGCCGCGGGCGGCCGAACGGCAGCCGGACGAGGGCCTGACGGGCGTGTCGCCCCGCTTCGTCGTCAACGCCTTGTCGAATGCCATCATCCAGTCCGGCGGGCAGAGCTTGTCCACCATGGACGTGCTGCTGGCGCTCAGGGACGGCATCGACCATGACGCCCGGCTGGATGCGCGCCGCAAGCACAAGTGGACTGACTTTCTCATCCTGACCCGCAAGGAGTTCTACAACCGCTGGGTCAGGGAGGATGTCCACAAGGCCCTGTTCGTGTCATTCGAACAGGAGGCGGAGGCCTTGCTGGCCAAGTACCTCGACGAAGTGGAAGCCATGCTGGACAATCGCCAGGTCAGCGACCCCATCACCAGCGAGGCGCGGCGGCCCGATGAACGCTTCTTGCGCACGGTGGAGGAAAAAATTCACGTATCGGACGCGGGCAAGCAATCGTTCCGGCAAGAAGTGGTACGCAAGGCCATGGGCGCCTACAAACGCGGCGAACGGTTCTGCCTGGCCAGCCATGCGCCACTGCGCGAGGCCATGCAGCAACTATTGTTCGAGCAGCGCCGCGACGTGCTGCGCCTGGTCAGCTCGGCGCGGCGCCCCGACGACGAGCAGCGCGCCAGGATCGCGGCCGTGGAGGAGCGCATGGTGGCCGACTATGGCTACGACAGCCACACCGCCCGCGCCGCCCTAGGCTACGTGACCACCGTGCTGGCACAGGAATGAGGGGAGGCCGGCGATGGCACAGGCGGACGCCCCCGACTGGTATCGGCTCTTCGGACGCGGCGCGCGCGACTGGCTGCGCCACAACGACAAGTTGCGCGAGGCCGTCAGCAGCCAGTTGCCCGACCTGGCCGCCGGCGCCGACGCCATCACATCGGACTTGCCGCGCGCCTGGCGGATGCCCACCCAGCAGCTGGCGCTGGCGCGTTTGCGGCTGGCGCAAGGCCCCTGGCAGGTCGGCGCCGGCCACGGCCCGGGCCAGCCGGGCGACTTGTTAAGGGAAGGCGGCGCCGCCGATGACGGCCTGGCGGCCGAGGGGACCGGCGACGACGGCGCCATCCACGCGCAGCGCGACATGGCCATGGACGACGTCATCGGCTGGCTGTGGGAAGCGTTCCAGTTGCCCGACCTGCACGCGTGCCCAGAGGCCTTGCTCAGCCATGCCGAACTGGAGCGTGATGGCTGGAGCCAGCGCGGCGTCCGCTCGCGGCTCGATCGCCGCCGTACGCTCGCGCAAGCGGTCAAGCGGCGTGCGGCGCAACCTGGCGGCGCAGCATTCACCAACGAGGACTTGCGGTTTCGCCAGCTTGCGCGGCGGCCCCGATCGGCCGGCGCGGCCGCCGTGTTCTTCGTCCTCGACGCATCGGCCAGCATGACGGGCACCGAACGCAGGCTGGCCAAGACATTCTTCTTCCTGGCGCTGCAGGGCCTGAGGCGGCAATACCGGCAGGTCGACATCCGGTTCATCGCCCACACCACGCACGCATGGGAATTCGCGGAGCGCGACTTTTTCCAGGTCAGTGGCGAAGGCGGCACGGCCGCCTCGACCGCCTTTGAGCTGGCGCTGGCCTTGACGGACACCGGCCGCGGTGGCGAGCGTCCCAATTGTTACTTGTACTATGCGTCCGATGGCGAGAACTTCAGCGAAGACCGGGCCCCGGCGGCCCAGTTGCTGAGCGCCTTGTGCGCGCGCCTGAACTTCCTGGGCTACGTGGAAACACTGCCCGGCCTGCCTCGGGCGGCCGCCTCCGAAATGGCGCGCCTGTGCGCGGAGCAGGCGCGACAAGGGCGGCCCATCGCTTGCGCCCGGCTGGCCTGCGCCGACGATGTCTGGCCCGCGCTGCGCGCCTTCTTCACGCCGCGCCCGCCGGCGGGAGTGGCGGTGTGAGCGCCGCCCTGCCCACCCGCTGGCGGCGGCGACTGGAACGGCTGGCCCGGGATCAGGGGTTGGACTGCTTGCCCGTCGAGTTCGCCGTCGTGCCGGCCGGGTTCATGCTGGAGATCGCCGCGTATGGCTTACCGGTCCGGATGCCGCATTGGTCGTTTGGCGTGCGCTACCTGCAGCAGCTGGCGCGCCACCACATGGGGCATTCCCATCTGTTCGAGCTGATGTTCCCTGGCGACCCCTGCCATGCCTTCCTGTCGGAAAGCAATAGCGCGCCAGAGAACGCCCTGGTCGCGGCCCATGTCCTGGGCCATGCGGACTTCGTCAAACGAAATACCTTGTTCCGGCAATGGATGGCCATGACCGGCCCGCATGTGCTGGCGCGCTGCGCGGGACGGGCGCGGCGCGTGGAGGCCGCCATGGCGCGCTTCGGGCCGCAGCGCGTCGAGGCCGTGCTCGACGTGGCGCTGGCGCTGGAAGCCCAGATCGACGTCGTCGCCCCCTTGCACCGCGCCGAATACGCGATGGCGCCAGCGGCGGCCGCTGCGCCGCCGGCCACCACCCCGTTCCGGCGCCAGCAGCGCACGCCGGTGGCCGCGGCGCCGCCGTGGGCGCCGTCGCGGCCGCCACACATGCTGCCGCCCTACCCCGAGCCCGACCTGTTGTGGTTCATCGCCCGCCACGCACCGGCGCTGGAGGAGTGGGAACGCGACATCTTCCTGGCCGTGCGGGAGGAGGCCTACTATTTCTATCCCGTCCACGCCTGCCAGATCATGAATGAAGGCTGGGCTTCGTACTGGCATGCGCGCTTGCTGCGCGAGGCGGACTTCCTGCCCTCAAGCTGCTATCTGCAAGCGATCAAGTCCCATTCCGACGTGGTGCGTCCGCACGAGGACGCGGCCGGGGTGGCGCTGTCCATCAATCCCTACCACCTGGGCTTCGCCATGTGGGAGCACATCGTGGCGCGCGACGGGCTGGACGCGGCCCGCCGCATCTGCGCCGAGGAGGACGATACGGGCTTCATCCGCAATCATCTTGACCGCGAGCTGGCTGACCAGCTGGACCTGTTTGTCCATGAAACCAGCCCGGACGGCACGACGCGCATGGTGAGCCGCGACCTGCACGCGATCCACGAAGCCATCCTGGCGCCCAAATACAATGGCGGCGCGCCCAGCGTTACCGTCACCCGGCTGCATGACGATGGCAAACTGGAGCTCACGCACGACGCGCGGCGCGACGGGCGCGGCCTGGACCTGCCGCAAGCGGTACAGGTCATGGCCAGCCTGGCCAAAGTCTGGCGCCGGCCAGTGGTGTTGCATACGGTGGACATGCGCGGCCTGCCGCGCACCATCGAGGGCGACGGCGGGGCCGCTTGAGCCAAGGCTGGGTTCGGCTACCAGCGCTAGGCCGGCGCGGCGCACTGGCGCACGTACCAGCGCAGCGCCAGCCGCAAGCCGCGCCGCAGGTCGTGGGTCGGCGCGTAACCGAGCAGGCGGGCCGCCTTGTCGATGTCGGCGTGGGAGTGGCGCACGTCGCCGGGACGAAATGGCAGATACTGCGGCGCCACGCGGGGCAAGTCGGGGCGGCGCTCAGCGAGCAATTCGGCAAGCAGGCCGTGCAGGTCGTTCAGGCTGGTGCGGGCGCTGACGGCCACGTTGTAGACCTGGTTGACGGCCTCGGGCCGCTCAGTCAGGGCCGCCAGCAGGTTGGCCTGCACCACATTGCCGACATAGCAGAAGTCGCGGCTGGTCTCGCCGTCGCCATTGATGCGCACGGGCCGGCTGGCGAGCATGGCTGCGATCCACTGCGGGATCACGGCCGCGTAATCGCCCGCCGGGTCCTGGCGCGGGCCGAACACGTTGAAATAACGCAGCCCGATGGCTTCCTGGCCGTAGCAGCGGGCGCACACGCCCGCGTACAGTTCGTTGACGTATTTGCTCACCGCATAGGGCGACAACGGCAGGCCGATCACGTGTTCGACCTTGGGCAAACCCGGATGGTCGCCGTAGGTGGCGCTGGACGCCGCATACACGACGCGCCGCACGCGCGCCTCGCGGGCGGCCGTGAGCACCTGGAGAAAGCCGCCCACGTTGATGTCGTTGCACAACTGCGGTTGTTCGATGGAGCGCTGCACGGAACCCAGTGCCGCCTGGTGCAGCACGAAATCGACGTCGGCGCAGGCGTTGCGGCAGGCGGCCGCGTCGCGGATATCGGCTTGCAGGAAGCGGAAGCGTTGCCAGGCGTCGGCGCCGACATGGTCGCGCACCTGTTCCAGGTTGTGCGCATGACCGGTCACGAAATTATCCATGCCCGTCACCCGCTGGCCCAGTTCCAGCAACGCTTCCAGCAGATGCGAGCCGATAAAGCCGGCCACACCCGTGACGAGCCAATGGTAGCGCTGGCGCTCCAGCCCTTCCCTGGCGCGCTGATAAGCCGATTCGGGCAGGCTATCCGCACCGCCGCCGCCGTTCACAGTCTCCATACGTTCAGGCCGCCGTCGCGCAGGCTGCGCTGGTCAAAGTGGGCTTTGATATCGATGAAGCACCCCGCTTCGATCACCTTGTCCTGATAGTGGGCCAGCGGCCGCGCCAGCAGTTCGCGGTGCGCCACGGCGCTGATCAGGGCGTCGGCACGCGGCAGTTGTTCCCAGCTTTCCAGCAGGAGACCATACTCGTGCATGGCTTCCTCCGGGTCCGCCACAGGATCGTGCACATGCACCCGCAAGCCATACGATTCCAGTTCCCGGATCAGGTCCACCACCTTGGAATTGCGCAGGTCCGGGCAGTTTTCCTTGAACGTCAGGCCCAGCACGTTCTGTACTGCGTCATCGACGGAAGCGCCGTAGCGGTAGCGCACCTGGGCCAGCCCCGTGATGCCAGGCTTGATGCTGTGGCGCAGGTTGTAGTACGCCACCTGGCCGCATAGCTGGTCCACGAAGTAGCCGCGCTCGGGCCGCGGCCCCACGAAGCTCATCTCGCCCTTGAACACATTGAGCATCTGCGGCAGTTCGTCGATACGCAGCTTGCGTATCCAGTGGCCCACGCGCGTCACGCGCGGGTCGTCGGCGCTGGCCCAGCGCGGCTGGCCGTCGCGTTCGGCGTCCATGCGCATGCTGCGGAATTTGAGCACGTTGAAGTCGCGCCCATCCTTGCCCACCCGTTGCTGCTGGTAGAACACCGGCCCGCCATCCTCCGCCACGATCGACACTGCCGTCAGCACCATCAGCGGCAGGGTGACGAGGCAGATGGCGCCGCTGGCCAGCAGGTCGAAACCGCGTTTGACGGCCGCGCGCAGGAAACTCTGGTCGAAGCCGCCGCCAAAGATCAGGAAACTGGGTTGCAAGGAATCGATGCGGATCTGGCACGCCTCGCGCTCGAAGAAGGTGGCCGCGTCGGTGATCCGCAAGCCGCCCAGCGCGCATTCGAGCAACTGGCGCACGGGAAAGGCGCCATTGCGGCGGTCGCCGACGGTGATGACGATTTCCGTCGCGCCATGCTGCCGGGCCAGGGCCAGCAAGGGCTGGTCGGCCGGCAGTACAACCTGGGCCGCCACGCGCGACGCCTCGCCAGCCACGGGCACGCAGCCGACCACTTCGAAGCGGTGCAAGCCGGCGCGCCCGGCCGCCAGCGCCAGGCATTCGCTGGCCGTGACGCCATCCCCGACCAGGATCACCTTTTCCACCAGCATGCGGGAGCGGGTCGACGCCAGCACGGCCAGCCGGGTCACCAGCACGGCCAGCGCGCCCAGCAAGAATACAACAATGGCCGATGGTCCGAACGCGATGGCCGGCGAGGTGCCGATCGGCATGCTCAGCAGGCCGAACCCCAGGGCGAACGAGGGCAGGATGCGCAACAGGGTATGCTTGATGTCTTCCCTGGAATTGTTCTGGTACATGCCCAGCGTGCTCATACTGAACACCAGCACCAGGGCGAAGGCCAGCACCGACAGGTAGGGCGCGTCGTGGTGGCGCCCACCCAGCCAGGCGACAGACGGGGCCGCCGCCACGGCGAGCAGTATCAGCAGCTCCAGCAGCAGCAGCATGAAACCCATCTTCGACACGTAATGGTGGAAAATCCTGATCACGACGTTCTCCTGCCCACCCGGACCATGGGGGAGCTTTCATCTTGGCGCACCGCGCGGCGGCCATGTTGAGGCGCCACAAGGACGGGTTAGCCCGGCCGCGAATTTTCGCGCCTCAGCCCGTCTGGCTGACGCCTGGCGGCCAAATGGTCTATAGTAGAGGTCTTCACCGGATACAGACTTCACCATGAAATTTGATGTTGCTATTGTCGGCAGCGGATTGGCCGGCTTGTCGGTCGCCCTGCACCTGGCCGAAACGCGCACGGTCGCGATCATTTCCAAACGCGCGCTGCAGGATGGCGCCAGTAACTGGGCCCAGGGCGGTATCGCCGCGGTGCTCGATTCGGGCGACAGCCACGCAGAACATATCAACGATACCCTGGTCGCCGGCGGCGGCCTGTGCGACGAAGGCGCCACCCGCTTCATCGTCGAACATGGCCGCGAAGCGATCGAATGGCTGATCGAGCAAGGCGTGCCGTTCACGCGCGACGAATCGGCCGAACTGGGCTTTCACCTGACCCGTGAAGGCGGACACAGCCAGCGCCGCATCATTCACGCGGCCGACGCCACCGGCCACGCCGTGCAGGTGACGCTGGAAGAAAAAGTGCGCGCCCATCCGAACATCACGCTGTTCGAGCACCATTGCGCGATCGACCTGATCACTTCCGATAAGTTGCACCCGGCCAAGAAAGGCTCCGCCCAGCCCCAATGCCATGGCCTGTATGTCCAGGACGAACAAACGGGCCAGGTGCATACCTTCGCAGCCGAGCACACGGTGCTGGCCACGGGCGGCGCCGGCAAGGTCTATCTGTACACCACCAACCCGGACACGGCCAGCGGCGACGGCATCGCCATGGCGTGGCGCGCCGGCTGCCGCGTCTCGAACATGGAATTCATCCAGTTCCATCCGACCTGTCTGTACCACCCCTACGCCAAGTCGTTCCTGATCACGGAAGCGATCCGTGGCGAAGGCGGCCTGCTGAAGCTGCCGCCCGAAGCGGGCGCGGCGGCCGGCAGCCGCTTCATGCTGGCCCACGATGAACGGGCCGAACTGGCGCCGCGCGACGTGGTGGCGCGCGCCATCGACTTCGAGATCAAGAAGCGCGGCCTGGACTATGTGCACCTCGATATCAGCCACAAGCCCGCCGAATTCCTGATCGAGCACTTCCCCACCATTTACGCGCGCTGCCTGGAACTGGGCATCGACATCACCAAGCAGCCGATCCCCATCGTGCCGGCCGCGCACTACACCTGCGGCGGCGTGGTGACCGACCTGTCCGGCCGCACCGACCTGCCCGGCCTGTACGCGGTGGGCGAAACGGCCTGCACCGGCCTGCATGGCGCCAACCGCCTGGCCAGCAATTCGCTGCTCGAATGCCTGGTGATCGGCCGCGCCTGCGCGACCGACATCGCGGCCAAGGAAAAGGATGAAATCCCCTACCTGCCGGACTGGGACGAGAGCCGGGTGACGGACGCGGACGAGGAAGTGGTGATCGCCCACAACTGGGACGAACTGCGCCGCTTCATGTGGAATTATGTGGGCATCGTGCGCACCACCAAGCGCCTGGAACGGGCCCAGCACCGCATCGCGCTGCTCAAGGAGGAAATCGACGAGTACTACCGCAATTTCCGCATCACGCACGACTTGCTGGAACTGCGCAACCTGGTCGATGTGGCGTCGCTGATCGTCAACAGCGCCTTGCAGCGGCACGAGAGCCGCGGCCTGCACTTCAGCCGCGATTATCCCGAGACGCTGCCGAAGGCCCTGCCCAGCGTGCTCACGCCGTCGCGCCGCAACGGCTGACGCTCACGGCACCTGCACCCGGAACTGCTGGCCGAGCCGCTTCAATTCGCCGCGCTCGACCAGCAGCTTGAACGCCGCGTCGAATCGGGCGCGGAACGCATCGTGTTCCGGGTCATGGGGAAAGGCGAAATAGCCATCCTGCTGGTCCAGCGCCTGCGGCAGTGGCGCCACCGTCCCGGCCAGCTGCAGCCGGGCCAGCACCGGTTCCGTATTGCGCACGTTGGTCGCGAACAAATCCACGTGCTGGTGGGCCACCATCAGCAAGCCGCTTTCCACGGTGTTGGCCACGCTCGTATGCAGGCCCGCGCTGGCCTGGGCGAAGGCCGCACCATACACCCAGCCATTGAGGATCACGATGCGGCGCGCGGCCAGTTTGGCATAATCGCCGGTCCACACGATGTGCGCGTCCGGGCGCGCGTAGAACACCATCTGGTCGCGGTAGAACGGCAATTGGGAAAAGGCCATTTGCCCCAGCCGGGCCGGCGATTTATACGGCCCCACGAGCAGGTCCACCTTGCCCTGCGCGACCAGCGCCTGCGCGCGCGGCCACGGGTAGAGCTCGAAGCGCACCGTATCGTTCATCTGCTGCGCCACGCGCCGCACGATGGCCGGTCCCAGCCCGTCGAATTCGCCGTCCGGCGTGCGCTCGAAGACGCGTTCGAAATGGGCGCCGGCCACCAGCCATTCGCGCGCCATGGCCGGGCCGGCCGCGCACAGCGCCAGCGACGCCAGCAGCGGCAGCGCGATCCGCCGCCTGTCCCGGTTCGGCCATGCATACCACCGCATCGTGCTACCTCGTCCCCAGCCAACGCATCACAGTGTCATTCATAAGCGCGAAAAATCGTAGTCGCGCTCCACTTTGCAAATGCGCGTCTTGTAGCTCTCGTACCACTGTTCCCGGCCAAGCTGCTGCGCCGTCAGATGGGCCGCATCGCGCTTCCAGGCCGCGATGGCTTCCAGGCTGGCCCAGTAGGATACGGTGATGCCCACGTCCTCGCGCGCCGATTCCACACCGAGGAAGCCGGGCTACTTCGCGGCCGCCGCCAGCATCGCTTCGGCCATCTCACCGTATCCGCCATCGCCGCTGGTGCGGATGGACGTGAAGATCACGGCGTAATATGGCGTGGCGCCGGTGCTTGCAATGGACATCGTTTCCCTCCTCGTCAATGGTAGCATGGCCACCCGGCGGTCTCCGGGGTGGCCGACTGTACAATATATAGCATTCCCGGCGCCGCGTTTCATGCGCCACCGCCAACCAAGCAATTTTTATCCGCGCCAAATGCCTTCATCCAGCGAAACCACCCACTCCCTTCAACTGCGCCCGGCCCAAGCTTCCGATATTCCCGCCATGGAAGCGTTGATCGCCCGTTCCGGTATCGAACTGAGCGCCGGCTTCTACACGCCGGAGCAGGCGCAGGCCGTCACCCGCCATGTATTCGGGGTCGATACGCAACTGGTGGCCGACCAGACTTACTTCCTGATCGAGCGGAACGGGGTGACGCTCGCGTGCGGCGGCTGGAGCAAGCGCAGCACGCTGTTCGGCGCCGACCGCGCCAAGACCGGCCCCGATCCGCTGCTCGATCCGGCCACGGAGCCGGCCCGCATCCGCGCCTTCTTCGTGTCGCCGGACGCGGCCCGCCAGGGACTGGGCCGATTGCTGCTGCGCCACTGCACGGAGCAGGCGGCGGCCGCCGGCTTTCGCGCGCTGGAGCTGGCCGCCACCATGCCGGGCGTGCCGCTGTACGAGGCCGAGGGCTTTGCGACCCTGGAGCGGATAGAACTGGCTTTGCCGGGCGGGGTGCAGGTGCCGCTGGCGCGCATGCGCAAGGAGCTCGCCGCCTGACATGCGGATAACTTGCCGAAGATCAAGTTTGGCGATATTGTCGTTTTTTCCAGCATGGCGCGCGGTGCTAGAATCACTAACATGTTTATGATTCGCCTCAGTCGTCCACGCATCCTGCTCGTGCTGCTGCTCTACCTTGCGGCACTTGGCGTGGCGATCAGCGCGCCCATCATGCATCCCAAGGTCATGGACCTGGTCTGCAGCAGCACCAGCATCAAGCTGGTGAAACTGGGCGCGGGCAGCGGCGACGGCGCCAGCGCCACCTCCCATACGCTCGATTGCGCACTGTGCATGCCGGGCGGCATCGTGACGGCCCTTCCCTCCTTCGGTTCCGCACCGGCGCCGGCCGCGCTGGCCTATTTGCTGCGCGCGATACCGGCCGCGCGCCTGGCCGGCATCGTCGCCGCGCCCTTGCCGGCGCGCGGCCCACCCCACTTCGGCTGATTCCCGTCCCTGAAAGCTGACACCCCGGCCCGCGCCGACGCACGGACCGGGTGCGCGCCCGTGCGCGCGTCTCACACACATTCAAAAGGAATAAAGATGAAACCGAAGTTTACCCACCCGTGGTGGATGATGCCGCTCGCCGCTACCGTCCCCCTGCATGGCCATGCGGCGGACCTGAACGCGGCGGCCGTGCCGGAAGTAGTGATCAGCGCCCCGCGCGACAGCACGGCGACGACCGGCGGCACCCAGCACCATCACGTCGCCGATACGGCCGCCCTGCTGCGTGGCGTGGCCGGCGTCGGCCTGGCCGGCGCAGGCGGCGTGTCCAGCCTGCCGATTCTCCACGGTCTAGGCGACGACCGCCTGCGCATCCAGGTGGATGGCATGGACCTGGTGTCGGCCTGCGCCAACCATATGAATCCACCTCTGTCCTACCTCGCGCCGGCCCAGGTGGACACGCTGGAAGTGCTGAACGGGGTGGTGCCGGTCAGCGCCGGCGGCGACAGCATCGGCGGCACCATCCGCGTACGCTCGGCCGAGCCGCGCTTTGCCGCCAATGGCCAGGGTACGCTGGCCGAAGGACAAGTCAGCGCCTACCTGCGCAGCAACGGCGATGCGCGCGGCGGCGACGTGGCCGCCACCTACGCCACCGACACGCTGAGCCTGCACTACAACGGCGCCACGGCGCAAGCGGATAACTATGTGGCGGGCGGTGATTTCAAAGCCGCCACGCTGCCGACCGGCCGTCCGCACCAACTGGGCGCCGACGAAGTGGGATCGAGCGGATTCCGCGCGCACAACCAGTCGCTGGCCGTGGCGATGCGTGCCGGCCAACAGTTGCTGGAACTGCGGCTGGGCATGCAGCGCATGCCCTACCAAGGCTTTCCCAACCAGCGCATGGACCTGACGGGCAACGACAGCGAGCAGGTCAACCTGCGCCACCTGGCCGAGACCAGCTGGGGCAGCGTTGAAACCCGGCTGTACCACGAGCACACGCGCCACGCCATGCAGTTCGGCGATGACAAGCAATACTGGTACGGCCCGCGCCGCGACATTCCCGGCATGCCGATGGATACAGCTGGCCACAACAGCGGCGCCAGCGCGCGCGCCGAGGTACGCGTTTCCGTGCGCGACACCGTGCGCATGGGGACCGAATGGCAGCGCTACCGGCTGGACGACTGGTGGTCGCCGTCCGGGGGCGGCATGGCGCCCGACACCTTCTGGAATATCCGCGACGGCAAGCGTGACCGCGCCAGTCTGTATGCCGAATGGGATGCGCGCTGGAGCCCACAGTGGTTCACCCAGCTGGGCGTGCGCGGCGAGCGCGTGCGCAGCGACGCCGGTCCCGTGCAGGGTTATAACGCCATGAGCGCGGCCGACATGGCCGCCTTCAACGGCCGCCCGCATGGGCGGCGCGACCACAATCTGGACTTCACCGCGCAGGCCCGCTATACGCCCGATGCCAGCTCGGCCTATGCGCTCGGGCTGGCGCGCAAGAGCCGCAGCCCCAACCTGTACGAACGCTATGGCTGGGCCACGGATGGCATGTCGATGAACATGGTGAACCTGTCCGGCGACGGCAACGGCTACGTCGGCGACATCGGCCTGCGTCCGGAAGTGGCGCATACCCTCAGTGCCAGCGCGGAATGGCATGATGCGGCGCAGGAAGCATGGAGCCTGACGCTGGCCCCGTACTACACCTATGTGGACGATTACATCGACGCGCGCTGCCTGAAAACCTGCCGCGCCAACAGCTTTGTCTTCCTGCGCTGGGCCAACCAGGATGCGCGCCTGTACGGCGCCGACCTGTCGGGCCGGCTGCTGCTGGCACGCGGCGGCGCGTTCGGCCGCCTGAACATGACGGGGGTGCTGAGCTACCTGCGCGGCAAAAACACCGCCGCCGGCGACAATCTGTACAACATCATGCCGCTGAACGCGCGGCTGTCGCTGGCGCAGTCGCTGGGCCGCTGGAGCAACACGGCGGAGCTGGAAGCGGCTGCCGCCAAGGACCGCGTATCGGCCGTGCGCAACGAGCTGAGGACGGCCGGATATGGCCTGCTGCACCTGCGCACGCGCTATGCGTGGCAGGCCACGCAGCTTGAAGTGGGGGTGGAAAATGCGCTGGACCGGGCCTACGCCCTGCCACTCGGCGGTGCCTACGTCGGCCAGGGCAAGACCATGTCGCAGATGGGCACACCTTACGGCATCGCCGTTCCCGGCAAGGGCCGCAGCTCCTACGCCGCCGTCACGGCGACCTACTGAGCCCGATGCTGTCCGCGCCACGCGCCGTCCCGCCAGGATGACGCGTGGCCCGCGCCGCCTGGCGCGGCGGCCAGCTGGCTGGAATCAGCCGACGGTCAGCCGACGATGCGCATCGAATAATCGGTGGCGCGCACGTCCTTGGTCAGGCTGCCGATGGAGATGCGGTCCACGCCCGTTTCGGCGATGGCGCGCACGGTGTCGAAGTTGATGCCACCGGACGCCTCCAGCAGCGCGCGGCCCGCGTTGCGGCCCACGGCTTCGCGCATCATCTCCAGGCTGAAGTTATCGAGCAGGATGGAGGTGGCGCCGGCCGTCAGCGCTTCTTCCAGTTCGTCCAGGCTTTCCACTTCGACCTGGATCGATACGCCCTTCTCCAGCCGCATGGCGGCGGCGATGGCGGCCGTGATGCCGCCCGCCGCCGCGATGTGGTTTTCCTTGATCAGGATGCCGTCATACAGCGCCAGGCGCTGGTTCTTGCCGCCGCCCACGCGCACCGCATATTTCTGCGCCAGGCGCAGGCCGGGCAAGGTCTTGCGGGTATCAAGGATGGCGGCCGAAGTACCTTCCACCACATCCACGTAGCGGCGCGTGACGGTGGCCACGCCCGACAGCAGTTGCAGGAAGTTGAGCGCGCTGCGCTCGGCCGTCAGCAAGGCGCGCGCTGGCCCTTGTATGGTGCACACCAGGCTGTCGGCCGTCATCAGGTCGCCCTCGGCATACTGCCAGTCGATCTCGATGCTTGGATCGAGGCAGTTCATGATGCCTTCGAACCACGGCGCGCCGCACAGCACGGCGTGCTCGCGCACGATCACGCGCGCGGTGGCGCGGCCGCCGGCGGGCACCAGTTCGCCCGTGAGGTCGCCGGTGCCAACGTCTTCCAGCAGCGCGGCCAGCAGGTTGGCTTCAAATGCCGCCTTGAGCGGCGCGTCGAACGGGGCAAAACGATTGACCAGGGTACTCATGCTGGACCGACTCCGGAAAACAGTGCAGCTTCCTTGGCCAGGTCGGCGCTGGGCTGGACCTTGGCTTTTTTCGCGGCGGCGAAATCGAGCATGCGGTTGATCGACTTGACGGCGGCCTGGCCCACGGCCGGATCGACGTGGATTTCATTACCCATGTTTTCCAGCACATCGGCCAGATTCTGCAGGCCGTTCATGGCCATCCATGGGCAGTGGGCGCAGCTCTTGCAGGTGGCGCTGTTGCCGGCGGTGGGCGCTTCGATGAAGGTCTTGCCCGGCGCGGCGGCGCGCATCTTGTGCAGGATGCCGTTGTCGGTGGCGACGATGAACGTATCGCAATCCGATTCCACGGCGGCCTGAATCATCTGCGAGGTCGAGCCCACCACGTCGGCCAGCGCCACCACGTTGGCGGGCGACTCGGGGTGCACCAGCACCTTGGCGTTCGGGTGCTCGGCCTTGAGCAGGTCCAGTTCGATGCCCTTGAATTCGTCGTGCACCAGGCAGGAACCCTGCCACAGCAGCATGTCGGCGCCGGTCTGCTTCTGGATGTAGGAACCCAGGTGCTTGTCCGGCGCCCACAGGATCTTCTTGCCCTGCGCATGCAGGTGGGCCACGATGTCAAGGCCGATCGAGGAGGTCACCATCCAGTCGGCGCGCGCCTTCACGGCGGCGCTGGTGTTGGCGTAGACGACCACGGTGCGGTCCGGATGGGCGTCGCAGAAGGCCGTGAACTCGTCGGCCGGGCAGCCCAGGTCCAGCGAGCAGGTGGCGTCCAGGTCCGGCATCAGGATGCGTTTTTCCGGGCTCAGGATTTTGGCCGTTTCGCCCATGAAGCGCACGCCGGCCACCACCAGCGTCTTGGCCGGATGGTCGCGCCCGAAGCGGGCCATTTCCAGCGAATCGGACACGCAGCCGCCGGTTTCCTCGGCCAGGTCCTGCAGGTCGGCGTCCACGTAGTAATGGGCCACCAGCACGGCTTCGCGCTCCTTGAGCAGGCGCTTGATGCGCTCGCGCAGTGCGGTGCGCTCGGCCGGCGTCGGCGTGGCCGGGGTGCGGGCCCAGGCGCGCGCCGTGCAGCTGGCGCCATCCTGGGGATGTTCATACTCGACTGACTTGATCGGTAAAGTTTGCATGGTGTTCGGTGACGTAAAACGTGAAACGACACTATCGCATATTGCGGCGCGTCGTGCAGGGCGCGCTCCCGCCCAAGGCAGGAGCAGGCGCCCGGGGGGAATTAAGCGATGCCCTGGCTGGTCAGGTAGTCCTCGTAGTTGCCGTGGAAGTCGACCACTTCGTTTTCCTTGATCTCGATGACGCGGTTGGCCAGCGACGACACGAATTCGCGGTCGTGCGACACGAAGATCAGGGTGCCGGCGTACTTATCAAGTGCCACGTTGAGCGATTCGATCGATTCCATGTCCATGTGGTTGGTCGGTTCGTCCAGCAGCAGCACGTTGTGGCGGCCCAGCATCAGCTTGCCGTACATCATGCGGCCCTTTTCACCGCCCGACAGCACGCGCACGGACTTTTTCACTTCGTCGCCGCCGAACAGCAGGCGGCCCAGGATGGAGCGCACGGCCTGGTCGTCGTCGCCTTCCTTGGTCCACTGGCCCATCCAGTCGGTCAGCGTCATGTCGGTGGCGAAGTCCTCGGTCGGATCTTGCGGCATGTAGCCGACGTTGGCGTTTTCGGCCCACTTGACGCGGCCCGTGTCCGGCTGCAGGTGGGCGATCTCGCCGGCGATGCAGCGCAGCATGGTGGTCTTACCGGCGCCGTTGGCGCCGATGATGGCGATGCGCTCACCGGCTTCCACCATCATGCTGAAGTCCTTGAACAGCTGGCGGTCGTACTTCTTGGAGATGCCTTCCACTTCCACGGCCAGGCGGTGCAACTTCTTCTCGCCTTCGAAACGCACGAACGGATAGGCGCGCGAGGATGGCTTGATGTCGTCGACCTTGATCTTCTCGATCTGCTTGGCGCGCGAGGTGGCCTGGCGGGCCTTGGACTTGTTGGCGGCGAAGCGGCGCACGAATTCCTGCAGCTCGGCGACCTTCTCTTTCGCCTTGGCGTTGTTGGCCAGCTGCTGGTTACGGGCCTGGGTCGAGGCCAGCATGTAGTCGTCGTAGTTGCCGGGGTAGATCTTCAGCGTGCCGTAGTCCATGTCGGCCACGTGGGTGCAGACCTGGTTCAGGAAGTGGCGATCGTGGGAAATGATGATCATGGTGGAGTTGCGCTCGTTGAGCACTTCTTCCAGCCAGCGGATGGTGTTGATGTCCAGGTTGTTGGTCGGCTCGTCCAGCAGCAGGATGTCCGGGTTCGAGAACAGGGCCTGGGCCAGCAGCACGCGCAACTTCCAGCCCGGCGCCACGGCGCTCATCGGGCCCTGGTGCAGGTCGATGGCCACGCCCGCGCCCAGCAACAGTTCGCCGGCGCGCGCTTCGGCCGTGTAGCCGTCGTACTCGGCCACTTTGCCTTCCAGTTCGGCCGCGTGCATGTAGTCGTCGTCGGTCGCCTCGGGGTTGGCGTAGATGGCGTCGCGCTGCTGCATGGCGGCCCACATTTCCGTGTGGCCCATCATGACCACGTCCAGCACGCGCATTTCCTCATACGCGAACTGGTCCTGGCGCAATTTGCCCAGCCGCTCGTTCACGTCCAGCATCACCGTGCCGGCCGACGGTTCCAGGTCGCCACCGAGGATCTTCATGAAGGTGGACTTGCCGCAGCCGTTGGCGCCGATCAGGCCGTAGCGGTTGCCATCGCCGAATTTGACGGAGATGTTTTCAAACAACGGCTTGGCGCCGAACTGCATGGTGATGTTTGCTGTAGATAGCACGAGTAAAGCCCTTAAAGCGGTGAATTTGGATAACCGGGCATTTTACCATTACTCGTCCCGCACTGGGCGGCAACGTGGGCGGCAACGGCATTCGCCAGATCAAGCGATATTGCAAATATGGCAAAGCAAGGTAAAATTAGCAATTTTGCCAGACAGGAATCTCCACCATGCATGTTGAAGTGCCCAAGCCGAAGTTTTCCTCGATACGGGAATTTGCCGGCGAATACCTGATGATCGTGATCAGCATCGGAACCGCTTTGGCGCTCGAACATGCGGTACAGAGCTGGCACCACCACCATTTGGCCGAGGAAGCGCGTCAGCGCATGGATGTGGAGATACAGCAGAATACCCAGCAAATCCTCAAGGATCTCGAACACGACAAGGCAGAAATGCAGGCGCTGGCCACACTGCACGCCGGCTTGCTCAAAGATATCAAGGCCAAGGTGCCGGATGCGCAGGCGATCGCCCACCTGACCAGCAGCAGCAAGGGCAATCTCGGCTTTTCCCTCAACTCCCCGACCAGCAGCCATGATGCCTGGGACGTCGCGGTCGCCAATCAATCGGCCAGTTGGCTGGAACCGGCTGAGTTGCAGCTCTATTCCCGCACCTACGCACTGTTTCGCGACACGGCGCCGGTGACGAATATGAGCGTTTCCATGTTCAATGGCGCGCAGATGATGAAGACGGCCAGCGATTTGCAAATGGGCACCGCCAAACCCGGCGAGGTGCTGTACACCATCACCGCCATGCTGGGCAGCTACGCCGTCGTCATCAATGAATTGAGCCGGATGAGCAAGGAGCTGGAGGCGGCCAAGGCGGCGCTGCATCACCGCACCCCATAACCACTTGAGTGGTCAAGTAAATATTTGTGCCGTTCCGCAAAAATTGCTATGATCACTGCCGCTTGCTGGAGATGGCATTCCTCCCTTAACCGCCACCGCATTCGCCGGTGGCTGATGATGCCTACAGTCGTTCCTGGTCTGAGGGATCTGTAGGCGTTCGCGCTGCGTTGACGATAGACCAGGTTATTGAAGTTGTGGCCTGGCTCATATGAAAAACGCAAAACATCCCGAACCGATCGATTTACTGCCCTACATGGCCAAATGGGCCGCGCTTGCGGTCATCGTCGCCATCCTGGCCGGCAGTGCGTCCGCCGCCTTCCTGTGCGCGCTCGATGTCGTCACGACGTGGCGGGAGGCGCACGGCTGGATTATCTGGCTGCTGCCGCTGGCCGGTTTTGCCGTGGGCTGGATCTATCTGCGGCTGGGCAAGTCCGTCGAGGCGGGCAACAACTTGCTGATCGACGAGATCCACGATCCGAAAAAGGTGATCCCGCTGCGCATGGCGCCGCTGGTGCTGGGCGGCACCATCATTTCCCACCTGTTTGGCGCCTCCGTCGGCCGCGAAGGCACGGCCGTGCAGATGGGCGGCGCGCTGGCCGACCAACTGACCCACGTGTTCCGCATGGACCCGTCGCACCGGCGATTGCTGATCATGGCCGGCATCAGCGCCGGTTTCGCCTCCGTGTTCGGCACGCCGCTGGCGGGCGCCATCTTCGGGCTGGAGGTGCTGGCCATCGGCCGCATGCGCTACGACGCGATCATGCCCTGCATGCTGGCGGCCATCGTGGCCGACCAGGTGGGCCTGGCGTGGGGCATCCACCATACCCACTACCTGGCCGGGGCGATCCCGCATATCACGCTGTGGACGCTGGCGGCCACGCTGGCCGCCGGCATGCTGTTCGGGTTGGCCGGCATGCTGTTCGCCAACGCAGCCCACGGGCTGGCTGATTTCATGAAGAAGCGGATCGCCTACGCGCCGCTGCGGCCCCTGATCGGCGGCACCGTGGTCGCGACGGCCGTCTGGGCCATCGGCACCCAGCGCTACATAGGCCTGGGCATTCCCGTCATCGTCGAATCATTCGCCCACCAGTTGCCGGCCACGGACTTCCTCGGCAAGCTCGCGTTCACCGTCGGCTCGCTGGGCACCGGCTTCAAGGGCGGCGAAGTGACGCCATTGTTCTACATCGGCGCGACGCTGGGCAATGCGCTGGCGCCGCTGCTGCAGATGCCGTTCGCCACGCTGGCGGCGATCGGTTTCGTCGCCGTGTTCGCCGGCGCCGCCAACACCCCCATCGCCTCCACGGTGATGGCGATCGAGCTGTTTGGTGCGGATATCGCGCCTTACGCGGGCCTCGCCTGCGCGGTCAGCTATCTGTTCTCGGGCCACACCGGCATCTACCGCGCGCAACGCGTGGCCCAGGCCAAGCACCACCGCCAGATTCCGGAAGGAATGCGGCTGGGCGACCTGCCAGGCTACTTGCGCCAGCTGCGTAACAAGTCCGGCGACAAGCAGTAAGCGCCGGCCGGCCCGGCCCCGGCCCTGGCTCCGGCCTTAAACGGCGGGCGCCACCAGCACTTCCACTCCGGCCGCATCGAAGGCGGCCATTGCCTCGGGCGGCACCGGCAGATCGGTGATGAACTTGTCGATCTGCGCGATATTCCCCAGCCGGACCAGCGCATGGCGGCCGAACTTGGTGTGATCCGCCACCAGCCACACTTCGCGCGACTGTTCGATGATGGCCTGGGTCACGCGCACCTCGCGGTAGTCGTAATCGAGCAGCGTGCCATCGTTCTCGATGCCGGACACGCCGATGATGCCGATATCGACCTTGAACTGGCGCATGAAGTCGATGGTGGCCTCGCCCACGATGCCGCGGTCGCGCTTGCGCACCAGTCCACCGGCCACGATCACTTCCACCTCGCCACTGCCGGACAGCAGGGAGGCCACGTTCAGGTTGTTCGTCACCACCCGTATGCCCTTGTGCTGTTGCAGCGCCTTGGCGACTTCCTCGGTGGTGGTGCCGATGTTGATGATCAGCGAGCGCCCCGGCTCGACCTGGGCCGCCGCCATCTGGCCGATGCGGCGCTTGGCATCCGTATCCATCACGCGGCGGCGGTCGTAATCGATGTTCTCCACCGTGGACGGGATCCCCACGCCGCCGTGATAGCGCGCCAGCAGGCGGGCGTCTTCCAGCTCGCGGATGTCGCGGCGGATGGTCTGCGTGGTCACTCCCAGCAGTTTCGCGAGCTCTTCGACGGAGGTATCCCCGTGGGCGCGGATATGGTCCAGCAATCGGCGGTGGCGTGGCGTCATGGTTTTCTAATGAACAGAAATGAACGGATCTTTACTCGTCCGCCATGATACCCGCGTTGCAC
This sequence comes from Burkholderiaceae bacterium, assembly GCA_035254005.1. Classification (GTDB taxonomy): domain Bacteria; phylum Pseudomonadota; class Gammaproteobacteria; order Burkholderiales; family Burkholderiaceae_D; genus Rugamonas. The sequence continues at coordinate 124,046 of DATFBD010000148.1, forward strand.
GTCTTACGTTGAAAAAATTTTCATTCTTGTTCGTTGCGGTTGTTTTTGGAACCACATTTTTTCGCAGAACCACCTGTCCGTAGTCCGCGCTTCGCGCTGGCATGACGCAATTGCCCGCCCAATCCCGCCTGCCCGGGCGGTCGGAAACAAATGTTCACATGAACACTAACGAACAAAAAAATGAACAAAAAACTGTTGTAGTTTTTTCGAGTTTGCGTACAATGGCCATTCCAGCAATGCAGACTTGCTAATAAAACTAACAAAATCTTGTCGCTGAATCAAGCGCACGCAGGGAAACGGTGGTCAGCTCCGCCGGATTCAACATGAGGAACGAGTAAATGAACCGATACCAACAGCCGCCGCCCTCTTCCGCACGCGTCGGCCACATGATGGCAGGCCGTCCATGAACACGACGAACGACCTGCCCAAGGCCCAGCGCAGCTGCGACCTGCTGATCATCGGCGGCGGTATCAACGGCGCCGGCATCGCCCGCGACGCAATCGGCCGCGGCCTGAGCGTGGTCCTGTGCGAACAGCACGACCTGGCCCAGCACACCTCGTCGGCCAGCACCAAGCTGATACACGGCGGCCTGCGCTACCTGGAATACTACGAGTTCAAACTGGTGCGCAAGGCGCTGCAGGAACGTGAAGTGCTGCTGCGCGCCGCGCCCCACATCATGCATCCGCTGCGTTTCGTGATGCCGCACGACGCCAGCCAGCGTCCGGCATGGATGATACGGGCCGGCCTGTTCCTGTACGATCACCTGGCGCACCGCAAGTTCCTGCCGGCGTCGAACGGCATCTCGCTGCGCAGCCATGAGGCGGGCACGCCGCTCAAGGGCAGCTACCGCAAGGGCTTCGTGTATTCGGACGGCTGGGTGGACGACGCCCGGCTGGTGGTGCTGAACGCGCTGGACGCGAAAGAACGTGGCGCCACCATCCTCACCCGCACCAAATGCACCGCCATCGCGCAGCAAGGACGGGGCTGGAACGCGACGCTTGACAGCGCAGACCATGGCCGCATCGAGATCCACGCGCGCGCCATCGTCAACGCGGCCGGGCCGTGGGCCGGACAGATGGCCAACGCGGCCGGCGGCGGCAAAGGCCACGGCCTGCGCCTGATCAAGGGCAGCCACATCATCGTGCCGCGCCTGTTCAGCCATCCGTATGCCTACATCTTCCAGAATCCCGATAAGCGCATCATCTTCGCCATCCCCTACCAGGATGAATTCACGCTGATCGGCACCACCGACCTCGAATACACGGGCGAACCGGGCGAAGTACGTATCGACGCCAGCGAAATCGATTACCTGTGCCAGATGGCCAACCGCTATTTCAGCAAGCAAATCAGCGCGGCTGACGTGGTGGCTACCTATTCCGGCGTGCGTCCGCTGCTGGACGACGCGTCGCAGTCGGCGTCCGCCGTCACCCGCGACTACCTGCTCGAATGCGATCCGCATGCGCCGCCCTTCCTCAACGTCTGGGGCGGCAAGATCACCACCTACCGCAAACTGGCCGAAGAAGCGCTGGACATGCTGCAACAACGGCTTGGCACTTCCGTGCCCGATTGGACCGCCGGACAACCGCTGCCCGGTGGCGACCTGCAGCAGCCCGGCGCACTGGTGCGCAAGGGCGCGTTCGACGAGTTCATGGCGCGCCTCGGTCAATCCCACCCCTGGCTGCCGGCCAAGCTGGCAAAACGCTACGCGCGCTGCTACGGCACGCGCCTGTACCGGATGCTGGGCGACGCCGCGAAACTGGCCGACCTGGGCGAGGAACTGGCGCCGGGCCTGTACGAACGCGAAGCACGCTACCTGGTGGACGTCGAATGGGCACGCAGCGCCGACGACATCCTGTGGCGCCGGACCAAATGCGGCCTGTACGCGCAACCACAACACCATGTCCGCCTGGCGCAGTGGCTCGACCATGAGCGAGCGAGCCAGCCGGCATAAACGATCAACGCGAGGAGACGTGCAGTGATATTAGAGCTTAAAGACATAAGCCTGAGAGTTGGACCGGAAACGTATCTTTACCCGATGGACTTGAAACTGGTCCCAGGCACCATCAACGTCTTGCTGGGCCCCACCCAGGCCGGCAAGACCTCGCTGATGCGGGTGATCGCCGGACTCGATCGCCCCACCGAAGGCCGTGTGCTGGTCGATGGCAAGGACGTGACGGGCGTGAGCGTCCGGGACCGCAACCTGGCGATGGTGTACCAGCAGTTCGTCAACTATCCGGCCATGACGGTGTACGAGAACATCGCCGCGCCGCTGCGCCTGCAGCGCTGCCCGGCGGCGGAGATCGACCAGCGCGTGCGCGAGATCGCCACCAAGCTGCATATCGACCACCTGCTGCAACGGCTGCCCGGCGCCCTGTCCGGCGGACAGCAGCAACGCTGCGCGCTGGCGCGGGCGCTGGTCAAACGCGCCCCGCTGGTGCTGCTGGACGAACCGCTCGTCAACCTCGACTACAAGCTGCGCGAGGAACTGCGCATGGAGCTGGCGTCGCTGTTCGCCGACGGCCAGACCACGGTGGTCTATGCCACCACCGAACCGCAGGAAGCACTGCTGCTGGGTGGCCACACCGTGCTGATGGACGCCGGGCGCATCCTGCAGACCGGCCCCACGCTGGCCGTCTACCAACGCCCGGCCTCGATCCGCGCCGCCGCCATCTTCAACGATCCGCCCATGAACATTTTCGATGGCCACATCGAGAGTGACAACAGCGTGCGCCTGGCCAACGGCCCCACCCTGTCCGTGGCCGCGCCGGCGCTGGAGCTGCCGGCCGCGCAGCCGTGCAAGATCGGCGTGCGCTGCCACCACGTGCGCCTGGCCGATGACGCCAGCCACGCCAACCGCATCGATTGCACGGTGGAGCTGGCCGAATTGAGCGGCTCGGAAACCTACGTCCACCTGCACCATGGCGCCACCAGCCTGGTGGCGCAAGTGCCGGGTGTGTACGCGGCCAGCATGGACGCGGCCGTCCAGGCCAGCGTCAGCCCCGATCATTTGTTCATCTTCGACGCAGACGGCGCGCTGCTGCGCGCACCCAAGGAGGCCGCCCATGGCGCGCATTGAATTCCGCAACCTGGGCCACGCCTACGGCGCCAACCCGAGCAGCCCGCAGGATTTCGCGCTGCAGCCGATGAACATGGTGTGGGAAGACGGCGGCGCCTACGCGCTGCTGGGCCCATCGGGCTGCGGCAAGTCCACCCTGCTGAACATCATTTCCGGCCTGCTGGTGCCATCGCACGGCCAGGTGCTGTTTGACGGCAAGGACATGACGCAGGTACCCACGCGCGGCCGCAACATCGCGCAGGTGTTCCAGTTCCCCGTCTTGTACGACACCATGAGCGTCTATGACAACCTCGCTTTCCCGCTGCGTAACCGCAAGGTGCCAGAGAAGGAAGTGCACCAGCGCGTCCATGAAGTGGCCGAAATCCTCGGCATGACGCACGAACTGAAAGTGCGCGCCGCCGGCATGTCGGCCGACGCCAAGCAGAAGATCTCGCTGGGCCGTGGCCTGGTGCGCAAAGACGTCGCCGCCATCCTGTTCGATGAACCGCTGACCGTGATCGACCCGCATCTGAAGTGGCAGCTGCGCCGCCAGCTCAAGCAGATCCACCAGCAGCTCAAGCTGACGCTGATCTATGTCACCCACGACCAGGTCGAGGCGCTGACCTTCGCCGACGAGGTGGTGGTGATGACGAACGGGAAAATCGTCCAGAAAGGCACGCCGGACGCGCTGTTCGAACGGCCCGACCACACCTTCGTCGGCTATTTCATCGGCAGCCCCGGCATGAACTTCTATCCCGTCAGCCTGAATGGCGAGGCGGACGCGGTCCACATCGGCCAGCACCGGCTGGCCGTGGACCCGGCCACCGTGGCCGCCTTGAAGGGCGCGAACGGCAAAGTGAGCCTGGGCATCCGTCCCGAGTTCGTGCAACTGGCGGCGCCCGGCAGCGCCGGCGCGCTGGAGGCCGACATCTGGCAAGTGCAGCAACTGGGCACCTGCCAGCTGGTGACGGGCACGGTGGCCGGCCATCCGCTCAAGGCCAAACTCGATAGCGCGGTCCACGTGCAGGCCGGCCGCCACTGGCTGCGCCTGGCCCGTCCGGAAACCATCTTCTTCTGCAACGACGAAAGGATAGCGGGATGAACAAACCCTATCACAACAAGGCGTGGTTCTTCATCCTGCCGGTATTCCTGTGCGTGGCCTTCTCCGCCATCCTGCCGCTGATGACGGTGGTGAACTACTCGGTGCAGGACATCATCAGCCCGACCCAGAGCGTGTTCGTGGGCCTGGAGTGGTTCCGCGCCATCATGCGCGACCCCGACCTGCACGGCGCGCTGCTGCGCCAGTTGATCTTCTCGCTGTGCGTGCTGCTGGTGCAGATTCCGCTGGGCGTGGCGCTGGCCCTGTCCATGCCGTCCAAGGGCTGGAAATCGTCGGCCGCACTGGTGGTGTTGTCGATGCCGCTGCTGATCCCCTGGAACGTGGTGGGCACGATTTGGCAGATCTTCGGCCGCGCCGACATCGGCCTCGGTGGCTATGCGCTCAATCTGCTGGGCGTGGACTACAACTATGCTTCGCATAACAGCGACGCCTGGCTCACCGTGCTCCTGATGGACGTGTGGCACTGGACGCCGCTGGTCGCGCTGCTCGGTTTCGCCGGCCTGCGCTCGATCCCGGACGCCTACTACCAGGCCGCCCAGATCGATGGCGCCAGCCGCTGGGCGGTGTTCCGCCACATCCAGCTGCCCAAGATGCGCGGTGTGCTGATGATCGCCGTGCTGCTGCGTTTCATGGACAGCTTCATGATCTACACCGAACCGTTCGTGCTGACCGGCGGCGGGCCTGGCAACTCGACCACCTTCCTGAGCCAGTACCTGACCCAGAAAGCCGTGGGCCAGTTCGACCTGGGACCGGCGGCCGCCTTCTCGCTGATTTACTTCCTCATCATCCTGCTGTTCAGCTTTGTGCTCTACAACTGGATGCAAGGCGCGGGCAACAGCGCCACCACCTCGGAGACCGCCCATGGATAAGGCCAACCGCCTGCCGCGCGCGCTGACGCTCATGCTGTACGTGGGCTTCACGCTGATTCCGCTGTACTGGATGCTCAACACCTCGCTCAAGACCAACGAGGAAACCCTGTCGGTGTTCAGCCTGTGGCCGCACCAGCTCACCTGGGATAACTACAAGACCATCTTCACCGATCCGTCCTGGTACAACGGCTACATCAACTCCATCATCTACGTGGCGTTGAACACGGTGTTGTCGCTGCTGGTCGCACTGCCGGCCGCTTACGGCTTCTCGCGCTACCGCTTCCTGGGCGACAAGCACATGTTCTTCTGGCTGCTGACCAACCGCATGACGCCGCCGGCCGTGTTCCTGCTGCCGTTCTTCCAGCTCTACTCCACCGTCGGGCTGATGGACACCCACATCGCCGTGGCGCTGGCGCACATGCTGTTCAACGTGCCACTGGCCGTGTGGATTCTGGAAGGTTTCATGTCCGGCATCTCGCGCGAGATCGACGAGACGGCCTACATCGACGGCTTCTCGTTCCCGCGCTTCTTCCTGCGTATCTTCCTGCCGCTGATCAAGGCCGGCGTGGGCGTGACGGCCTTCTTCTGCTTCATGTTCAGCTGGGTGGAGCTGCTACTGGCGCGCACCCTCACCTCCGTCAACGCCAAGCCGATCAGCGCCATCATGACGCGCACCGTGTCGGCCGCCGGCATGGACTGGGGCGTGCTGGCCGCCGCCGGCGTGCTGACCCTGATCCCCGGCATGCTGGTGATCTGGTTCGTGCGCAATCACATCGCCAAAGGTTTCGCCATGGGGAGGGTTTGAGATGGAAATGACATTTGCCTGGATGGCGTGGACCACGCCGATCGCCATTTTCTTCGCCGGCATCGTGCTGATGCTGGCCGGGATGACGGTATGGGAGCTGCGCTCGCCCACGGTGGAGCGCAAGGGCTTCCTGCCCATGCGCACCACGCGCGGCGACCGCCTGTTCATCGGCCTGCTGACGGCCGCCTACATCAACCTGGCGTGGGTCGCGTTCACCGAAATGAACCAGTGGATCGCGGCCGCCCTGGGCTTCCTGGCGCTGGTCGTGATCATGGCCAAAGCCTGATTTTTTTTGTTGATCGCATTATCAAGTTGCCAGTCTTGGCGTTTCGACTGGTTGGCAGTACAAGCAAAAGAAAGCAAGAAGAGACACCCTTCCGTCTCCATTGCGGCAGTCCCTGGGAAGGCAATACTACAAGTGGAGAAGACATGAAGAGAAGCACTCAAGCGGCGTTCAAGCTCAGTCTCGTGGCAGCGGCCGTGCTGGCACTGTCCGGCAACGCCTGGGCCGACAGCAAGTCGGCTGAAAAGTGGATCGACACGGAGTTCAAGCCCAGCACCCTGTCGCGCGCCCAGCAGCTCGAAGAGATGAACTGGTTCATCAACGCCGCCGCCAAACTGAAGGCCAAGGGCGTAAAGGAAATCCACGTCGTATCCGAGACGCTGGACACCCACGTCTACGAGTCGAAGACGCTGGCCAAGGCGTTCGAGGAAATCACCGGCATCAAGGTGATCCACGACGTGATCCAGGAAGGCGACCTGGTGGAAAAAATGCAGACCTCCATGCAATCGGGTAAGTCGATCTACGACGGCTGGGTCAACGACTCTGACCTGATCGGCACCCACTACCGCTACGGCCAGACCGTGGTGTTGTCCGACTACATGGCCGGCCCCGGCAAGGAATACACCAATCCGGGCCTGGACCTGAAGGACTTCATCGGCACCAGCTTCACCACCGCGCCGGACGGCAAGATGTACCAGCTGCCCGACCAGCAGTTCGCCAACCTGTACTGGTTCCGCGCCGACTGGTTCGCGCGCAAGGACCTGCAGGCCAAGTTCAAGGCCAAGTACGGCTATGACCTGGGGGTGCCGCAGAACTGGTCCGCCTACGAGGACATCGCCGCCTTCTTCACCAACGACGTGAAGGACCTGGACGGCAAGAAGGTGTTCGGCCACATGGACTACGGCAAGAAGGATCCATCGCTGGGCTGGCGCTTCACCGACGCCTGGCTGTCGATGGCCGGCACCGCCGACAAGGGCATCCCGAACGGCCTGCCGGTCGATGAATGGGGCATCCGCGTGGCCGCCGACAAGTGCACGCCGGTGGGCGCCTCCGTGGCCCGCGGCGGCGCGACCAACTCGCCGGCCGCTGTCTACGCGCTGACCAAGTACCTGGACTGGATGAAGCACTACGCACCGCCTGAAGCGCTGGGCATGACCTTCTCCGAAGCCGGTCCGGTGCCCGCACAAGGCCAGGTAGCGCAGCAGATCTTCTGGTACACGGCCTTCACGGCCGGCATGACCAAGCCCGGCCTGCCCGTGGTGAACAAGGATGGCACGCCGAAGTGGCGCATGGCGCCCGGCCCGCATGGCCCGTACTGGAAGGAAGGCATGCAGAACGGCTACCAGGACGTCGGTTCGTGGACCTACCTGAAATCCACCCCGCCGGACCAGATGGCCGCCGCCTGGCTGTATGGCCAGTTCGTCACGTCCAAGACCGTGTCGCTGAAAAAGTCGCTGGTCGGCCTGACCTTCATCCGCGATTCGGACATCCGCTCCAAGGCCATGACGGACATGGCGCCCAAGCTGGGCGGCCTGATCGAGTTCTACCGCAGCCCGGCCCGCGTGGCGTGGACCCCGACCGGCAACAACGTGTCGGACTATCCGAAGATGGCGCAGCTGTGGTGGAAGAACGTCTCCACCGCCATCTCGGCCGAGAAGACCCCGCAAGGCGCGATGGATAGCCTGGCCGACGAGATGGACCAGATCATGGCCCGCCTGCAGCGCGCCGGGATGAAGAACTGCACGCCCAAGCTGAACGAGAAGAAGGACCCGGCCTCCTGGCTGAGCAACAACGGCGCACCGTGGGCCAAGCTGCCCAACGAGAAGCCGAAGGGCGAAACCATCGCCTATGACACGCTGCTGAAGGCGTGGAAGGAAGGCCGCGTGCGCTAAACCGCGCTCGCGTCAAATGCGTCACAAGGGTCAGACCCCAGGGTCTGACCCTCGCCGTGCGCCGTGGGGGGCGACGGCTAGCGTACACGGACCGCAAACCAGGGTCAGCCCCAAGGGTCTGACCCTAACATCACCATTCGCAGGACTAGAACAAACATGGCCTATTTGCTGGCACTGGACCAGGGCACCTCAAGCTCGCGCACCATCGTCTTCCGCGACAGCGGCGAAATCGTCGCCGCCGCGCAGCAGGAATTCACCCAACACTTTCCGCAGCCTGGATGGGTCGAGCACGACGCGCAGGAACTGTGGAGCAGCCAGCTGGCCACGGCGCGCGCCGCGCTGGCCAAGGCCGGCATCAACGCCGCCGACATCGCCGCGCTGGGCATCACCAACCAGCGCGAGACCACCGTCGTGTGGGAACGGGCCACGGGCCGCCCCATCTTCAACGCCATCGTGTGGCAGGACCGCCGCACCGAGGCGCTGTGCGACCGCCTGCGCGCCGATGGCCTGGCAGAGCCGATCCGCCAGAAAACCGGCTTGATCCTGGACCCGTATTTTTCGGCCACCAAACTGAACTGGATCCTGAGCCACGTCGACGGCGCCCGCGCGCGCGCCGCCCGTGGCGAACTGGCATTCGGCACGGTGGACAGCTGGCTGGCCTGGAACCTCACGGGCGGCCGCCTGCACGTGACGGACGTGAGCAACGCGGCCCGGACCATGCTATGGAATATCCACGAGGGCTGCTGGGACCAGGAGCTGCTGGCCTGGCTCGACATTCCGCCCGACGTGCTGCCCGAAGTCCATCCATCGAGCCACCAGTACGGCGCCACGGACGCGCAATGGCTGGGCGGCTCCGTGCCCATCGCCGGCATCGCCGGCGACCAGCAGTCGGCCCTGTTCGGCCAGGCCTGCTTTGAACCCGGCATGGCCAAGAACACCTACGGCACCGGGTGCTTCATGCTGCTCAACACGGGCTCCCATTGCGCCGATTCGCAGCATGGCCTGATCAGCACGGCCGCCTGCCAGTCGGACGCCACCCGCCAATATGCGCTCGAAGGCAGCGTCTTCGTCGGCGGCGCCGTGGTGCAATGGCTGCGCGACGGCCTCAAGGCCATCAACAGCACGGCCGAAGTGGAAGCACTGGCTGGTTCCGTGCCCGATTCGGGCGGCGTTGTATTTGTGCCATCCTTTACCGGATTGGGCGCGCCGTACTGGGTGCCGTCGGCCAAAGGTGCGATACTGGGACTGAGCCGCGGCACCACCCAGGCTCACATCGCGCGCGCCGCGCTCGAAGGTATCGCCTTCCAAAGCGCGGCCCTGCTGCAGGCCATGATGCGCGACGCGGCCACGCCCATCACCGAACTGCGCGTGGACGGCGGCGCCTGCGCCAACTCCCTGCTGTTGCAATTCCAGGCCGACCTGCTGGGCATCCCCGTGCTGCGGCCGCAAGTGACGGAAACGACGGCGCTGGGCGCGGCCTATCTGGCCGGATTGGCCACCGGTGTCTATCGCAACCGCGAGGAACTGGCCGCGCAATGGCGCGTCGAGCGCGTATTCGAGCCGTCCATGGACAGGGCCCAGGCCCGGGAGCGCATGCACAGCTGGGAACGCGCCATCCATCAGGTGCATCCATCGTAATAGCCACACCGCACGACACGCATCATCGCAAGACCCCGGATTCGAACCGACCAGGTTCACAGAGCGTGGTGCTGCACACCACAACATTAAAAGAGGGAGATAAGGCATGAACCAACGGATGTTGAAACTGCTGCCACTGGCCATCGCGGCCGCAATGGCCGCCGGCGCTGCCCGCGCCGATGCTGGCCACGACGAGGAAGGCTTCCACGGCTACCTGCGCGCCGGCGCCGGCACCAGCTCCGGCCACGGCCCGCAAGCGTGCTACGGCCTGGGTGGCAACACCATGAAGTACCGCCTCGGCAACGAGTGCGACGCCTACTTCGAAGGCGGCTACACCAAGGAAGTGGCCAAGTCGGCCGACGGCGTGAGCTTTGTCGCCACGCTGTGGGGCACGGAATACAACTCCGGTTCCGACTTCGGCGACGCCAAGCTGAAACTGGCCAAGGCCTACGTGGAAGCGAAGGGCCTGGACTTCCTGGGCGGCGGCGTCGCCTGGATCGGCAAGCGCTACTACTACCGTCCCGACATCCACATGCTGGATCTGCAGTACATCAACCTGAACGGCACCGGCGGCGGCATCGACGGTGTCAAGGCCGGCCCCGGCAAATTCAGCTACGCCGTGTTCAAGGATAACGACAGCAATAACATCAATCCCCAGACCGGCCTGGTGACCAGCACCGACGCCGCGATTCGCCAGAACCTCATCTACGAAGGCTTGCCCGTCAACCCCAATGGCACGATCGACATCGCCGCCTCGCTGATCACGGCGCAGGGCGATGGCCGCCATGGCGGCTGGCAGCTGACGGTGCTGCACAAGCAGGACAAGGTACTCGGCGGCGGCAACACCTTCGGCGTCCAGTACGGCGTGGGTGCCGGCACCGGCATTGGCGTGGGCAACGACCGCATGGGCGCGGCCGGCAGCACCCTGCTCAACTCCGACGTCAAGCGCAGCCGTATCTTCGACGACCTGGTGATACAGGCGACGCCGGAATTCAGCATGGAATTCGTCGCCCTGGCCCAGCACGACCGCTCCGACGCCACCGGCTCGACCACCTGGACCACGCTGGGCGCCCGCCCCGCCTACGCGCTCAACAACCACTTCAAGCTGCAGATGGAACTGGGCACGCACCGCGTCACCCAGCCCGGCGCCGACACGCTGCGCCTGACCAAGCTGACGTTCGCGCCCACCATCACGGCTGGCAAGGGATATTGGGATCGTCCGGAGCTGCGCGCCTTCATCACCTACGGCAAGTGGAATGACGCCGCCCGCGCCGCCGTCAACGCCAACAACAATTCCGGCCCCGTATTTGGCAGCAACACCAGCGGCACCTCCGCCGGTCTGCAAGTGGAAGCCTGGTTCTAAGCAAACCTGATCGCCGCGCCGTCCTGGCGCGGCCTCATTACCGAGATTCGGTGTCAGGTCTGTCATTTGGACACGGGCGAATACCTTTTGAGCTAAATCAGTCTGTCTGCGATTCTTTCGACATTGGAATTCCTCCCGGCGCACGTCCGGGTCGAAGTTAGCGCCATGAGTCGAGCAGTTGCAGGCCCAAGAATCAAAAAGATGTCTTGAGATTGATCAAAGGTGCCTATCCCGTGTCCAAATGACAGACCTGACACCGAATGTGACACCGAATGTGACACCGAATGCTTTATTGCCGCATCCAGTCGCGCAGCTCGTAGTACCAGTAGGTGAGCTGCGCGGCCAGCAAGCCGGCGTGGCCGCCGGTGGTGGGTAGGCCCCATGGGCTGAAGCGGTCAAGGTCGGCGCGGTCGCCCAGGATGGCGCGCGCCAGCACTTCGCCGGACAAGGTGGTGGGCGCCACGCCATGCCCGCCGAAGCCCATGCCGTACCACAGCCCTTCCGGCAAACGTCCCAGCTGCGGCATCTTGTGGCGGCCGTAGCTCATCATGCCGCTCCACGCGTAATCGACCTGCGTGCCCGCCAGTTGCGGATAGACCTTGAGCATGTCCCGGTACAGCAGCCGCGCCACGTCCGGCGCGCGCCGGTCGCGGATCGAGATCCGTCCGCCCCACAGCAGCCGGCTGTCGGCCAGCGGGCGGTAGTAGTCGAACGCGAAGCGCGTGTCGTAGATGGCGGCTTTCGTTTCCAGCGCCGTCTTCATGCGTTCGCCCAGCGGCTCCGTCACCATCACGTAGGTGGCGATCGGCAGGATGGCGCTGGCCAGCCTTGGATACAGCCGTTCGATGTAGCCGCCGCAGCACACCACCACTTCGCGCGCATGCACCGCGCCGTGCGCCGTGCGCACCGACCAGCCCTCGCCTTCGCGCACGATGCGCGTCACGCGGCTTTGTTCGTAGACGTGGGCGCCACCGTCCGTCAGCGCCCGTGCCAGGCCATGGGCGTATTTGAGCGGATGAAAATGGAAGGCGTTCGATTCGTACAGCGCGCCGAAATAGCGCTCGCTGTGGGCGCGCTGCGCGAACTCCGCGCGGCTGATACGCTGCCATTCCACGCCCAGCTTGTCGGCCATGAAACGCTGCTGCGCATCGAGAATGCGCGCGTCGTCGAACCAGTTGGCCAGGTAGATGCCGCCGTGCGTGGCATCGCAATCGATGCGGTAGCGTTCGATGCGGCGCCGGATGTGATCCACAGCGTCCAGCGTCAGGCGGTACAGCTGGGCGCCGCGCCCGTCGCCTGCGGCGTTCAGCAGGCTGCGTTCACCAAGCGAGTAGCCGCCGAACACAAACCCGCCGTTGCGGCCTGACGCGCCGTGGCCCACGGTTTCCGCTTCCAGCACCACAACGTGCTGCTCGCCCCGCTCCAGCAGCGACAGGGCGGTGGACAATCCGGCGAAGCCGCCACCGATCACGCATACGGCGGCGGACGTACTGCCGGCCAGCGCAGGCCAGACCGGCGTCTCCGCCGTGGCGCGGTAGAAGTTTTCCCCGGAGAGCCGCTCAGTCACGGGGCAGCGTCGGATAGTCGGTGATGGCCAGCTCGAAGCCCTCCGCATCGGATACCAGGTGGCCCATGCCGCCATACGGCAGCGTGCAGCGTTCCTTGATATGGCCGAACGGCAGGCCGGTCAGCACCGGGATCGGCAGGCGCTCGCGCAGGTAGGCGAGCATGGTGTCGAAGTCGTAGCCGTTGTCGGCGGGATTGAGCTTGTAGCCGGAGAAGTCGCCCAGCACCAGCGCCTGCTGTCCCTCGAAGGCGCCCGCGTACAGCAGCTGCAGCACCATGCGCTCGACCCGGTACGGGTGCTCGTTGATATCTTCCAGGAAGACGATGCCGCCTGCGATGGGCGCGAAGAACGGCGTGCCGAGCAGATGGACCAGCATGGCCAGGTTGCCGCCCCACAGGCGTCCGCGCACGTCCACCTTCGGATTGTGCGGCGCCATGCCGCGTACCCGGTGCGACGGTCCGCGCACGCAATCCCAGAACTGATTGAGCGTGTATCCGACCGGCTCGGCGCGGATGAAATCGTCGCACATCATGGGGCCGGCGAAGCTGGCGCGGCCGGTGTGCTTCCACAGGCTCATGTGGAAGGCGGTGAAGTCGCTGTAGCCGACGAACAGTTTGCCGCTGCCGGCCATGGCCTGGAAATCGATTTGCGGCAGGATGCGGCTGATGCCGTACTGGCCGCGCAGGGCGACCACGATCTGCACGTCGGGATCGGCGGCGGCGGCGTTGAGCTGCGCCAGCCGGCCGGTGTCGGTGTCGGCGAAGCGCAGGTGCTTGCGCGACGAATCGTAGTAGTTATGGACCGTGATGCCTTGGGCGCGCAGGCGCGCGATGCCCATCTCCAGCGCGGCGTCGTCGGGCGCGTAGCCGCCCGGCGCTGCGATGGCGATGCCGATGTTCTTAGTGCTCAAAAAATTGTCTCGATCAGTAGTGGGTGTCGCTGCCGGCCCGCCGGGTGGACGGGAGCTTGTCATTCGGCTCCATCTTACCGTGCAGGTGGGCGTCGATCAAGGCGATCAGCCGTTCGATCAGCTGTGGCGGCAGGTCGTGGCCCATGCCTTCGATGACGTGCATCGAAGCGTTGGGGATGGCGATCGCCGTGTCCTCGCCGCAGGCCAGCGGCACCAGCGGATCGGCCGCGCCGTGGATCACCATGGCCGGGCAGTTGATCGATGCGAGCAGCGGCGTGCGGTCGCCGCAGGCGACAATGGCCAGCATCTGCCGCGCGATGCCGTCGGGGCACACGTTGCGGTCCAGCGCCTGTTCGATTTTCGCGCGCAGCAGTTTTTCCGGCGTGGGATAGGCCGGGCTGCCGATGGTGCGCAGCGTCTGCACCATCCGTTCCACCACCTGTGCGCGGTCGCGCGGGTTGGCGGGCATGCGCATGATGGCCTTGCGCGCCACCGGCGTGGGCCCCGGCAGGCCATGCCGGCCGCTGCTCGACATGATGGACGTCAGGCTCAGGGTGCGCTCGGCGTGGCAGGCGGCGAAGATCTGGGCGATCATGCCGCCCATCGATGCCCCCACTACGTGCGCCTTGGGGATGCCAAGGAAGTCCAGCAGGCCGCGCGCGTCATCGGCCATGTCGTGCAGCGTGTAGGGAGACTTGACGGGCCAGCGCACCAGCGTCTTGAGCCAGGTCAGCAACATGCTGGGCGCGCCGTACTGGCGCAGCTTGCTCGACAGCCCGCTGTCGCGGTTGTCGAAGCGGATCACGTAATAGCCCTGCTCCACCAGCCCCTCGACAAAATCCTGCGGCCAGCTGGTAAGCTGCATGCCCAGTCCCATCACCAGCAGCACGGGGGGATCGTGCGGGTCGCCATGCGTTTCGTAGGCGATGGTGATGCCGTTTGCGAGCGCGGTAGCCACGGCGCCTCCTTCGATTCAATATAGGCCAAACAGGGACTGGAACAGCGGTGTGCGCTGCGGGTCCAGGTACAACAACTTCTTCAGGCCGGTGTGGCCTGCATGGTCGAAGCGTTTCCATTCACCTTCGGGCTGCGCCAGGCGGTCGGCGATGGCGTACAAGGCCGACGGGTTGGCGCCCATGCCCACATGGCTGGCATGCACTTCGATGTTTTCGGAACTGGCCGTTTCCTCTTCCATGCTGCAATGCCATGCCACCACCCCGTCGGTGCGGCTGAAGATGGAAGTGGTCGGCATCGGCGGGCGTTCGCGCAGCGCGGCGAAGCGCTCGGCGTCGATCTCTTTTTCGCCCGAGACCAGCTGATACACGCGCCAGGCATTGGTGGCCTTGTGGCTGCCGGTGAACGGCGAACCCAGCGTGACAACGGTACGCACGTCATCGGGCAGCATCTTGGCCAGCTCGCGCGCGTACACGCCGCCCAGGCTCCAGCCCACCAGGCTGACGGTGCGGCCGGTGTCGGCCCGCAACTGACGGATTTTTTCCACGCAAGCTTCCAGCACGCCGGGACGGGGGCCGAAATTCAGCCCCTGCTCCCACGCGTGGACCGAGAAGCCGCGATCGGTGAGGAAATGGCGAATGACGAGCGTGGTGAAATCGCCGGCGGCCAGGCCCGGAAAGACCATGACAGGATGGCCGTCGCCCTGGGGCGCCATGCGCATGAACGGATAGGCGGCCAGCGCGGCGCCCAGTTCCCAAGGCGCACGCATCTCCAGCGCCATCCTCAACATGCCCGGTGCGTTGTCGATTTCCAAAGCTTGCGGTGCGGTCTTGCGGTGTCCCATCTGTACTCCCGGCGATATGATTTGAGCATACCATTTTTACTGGGAGCATGAAATGGCGCACCGTTGAATGGCGCGCACCAAGACTGGCGGCAACTCAGCCGGCGTCGGCGCTGGCGCCGGCGCTGGCATCGGGAATCGCACCGGGTACCGCAACGGGCTTAGCCTTGCAGTTCGCCTCGAGGCTGGCCGTTTTGCGCGCCTCGGCCGCGGCGGCCCGGCGCGCGGCGAAGAAGCCCTTGAGCATGGCGCCGCATTCGTCGGCCAGCACACCGCCCACGATGCCGGTGTGATGGTTGAGCTGGGCCTGCTCGTACAAGTTGACGACAGAGCCGCCGGCCCCCGTCTTGGGGTCGGCCGCGCCGTACACCACGCGCGCCAGCCGCGCATGCATCATGGCGCCCGAACACATCACGCACGGCTCCAGCGTCACGTACAGTTCGCAACCGGGCAGGCGGTAATTGCCGAGCGCCTCGGCGGCGGCCCGCAAGGCGACAATTTCCGCATGCGCCGTCGGGTCGTGCCGTCCGATCGGGCGGTTGTAGCCGCGCGCGATCACCACGCCATCCTTGACCACCACGGCGCCCACCGGCACCTCGCCCTCATCCCACGCGAACCGGGCTTGAGCGAGTGCCTGGCGCATGAACTCCAGTTCCTCGGGCGTGGCCTGATGCGCCACGGCTGCCGTTGTTTCAGGCATCGGTGATCTCTGCCCAGCAGTTCGGGGTTTCGTGCAGCACCAGCTTGTGCAGGTGCAGGCCGGTGCCGAAACGATCCTTGTAGGCCGCCTTGAGGATATCGAACGCCACCTGGGCCAGATTCTCCACCGTGGGAATGCGGTCGATCACCACTGTCTTGTGGTTGGGCAGCGTGGCCAGGAATTCACGCACCGCCGTGTCCTTCTCGTACACGAGGAAGGAATGGTCCCACACGTCGACCAGGTGTTCCTTGGCCAGCGCCTTGATGTCCGAGAAGTCCATGATCATGCCGTTGTCGGAATTGCCTTCCACGGAAATGACCTGGCCCGTCAGGGTGATTTCCAACGTGTAGCGGTGGCCGTGCAGGTTGCGGCACTGGCTCTTGTGGTCGGGGATACGGTGGCCGGCGTCGAATTCGAGCTTGCGGGTAATAGTCAGCATTGTTATGGTATTTGTAAGAGTTTATGGGTTTGCAGGCTCAGTTTCCACTTGGGGCGGCGCTTGCAGGTGTCGATCGCGAGCTTGGTGTTGAACTCGGCCAGCGGGCCATCCATGGGCTGCACGAAGAAATGGTCGAACGCCAGTCCTTCGTAGGCGGCCAGGTCCTGGTCCGTCTGCGGTATCACCACCTTGATTTCGTTGCCGCGTTCGACCGCCAGTTGCGAGCCCATCTTGGGGCTCACGCAGATCCAGTCCACGCCCGCCGGCACCGGAATCGTGCCGTTGGTTTCGATGGCGATCTCGAAGTGCAGCGCATGCATGGCGGCGATCAGCGGCTGATCCAGTTGCAGCAAGGGCTCGCCGCCCGTGAACACCACGTATTGATGGGCCGGATAGTCGGCCGGCCAGTGTGCATCGATGGCCGCGGCCAGTTCCGCCGCCGTGGCGAACTTGCCGCCGCCCTCGCCGTCCGTGCCCACGAAATCCGTGTCGCAGAACTGGCAGATGGCGCTGGCGCGGTCGCTCTCGCGGCCGGTCCACAGGTTGCAGCCCGAAAAGCGGCAGAAGACGGCGGGCCGCCCCGCATGGGCGCCCTCGCCCTGCAGGGTGTAAAACATTTCTTTGATGCTGTAAGTCACAACGTTCCCTCGACTGACCGGTTGCGTATGGCGCGCAAACTCCGGTTGACAACCCTCCATTATAAGCGAGGCCGGGGCCGGGCAGGAATTTCCCGGCGCAGCCATCCCTTTTCGCTTTCCCTTCCGCAAGAATTTGACTTTTCACAACGCCCGCCCAGTGCAGCCGCGATATGTTGTCACAGTGCACCAGCCAAATCCCCGCTGTGACATCCGTATGGAGCAATGCACCCATGAAATACACTGCACCGTCCCTGCATGTAGACCTGATCACGGCCGGCGCGCTGATGCTGTCCGTCATCGCGCTGGCCCTGCTGTGGCGCCAGCGCCGTCTGCGTACCACCGTGCAGCAGTTGCAGCTGGCGCTGGCGGCCGAACAAGGCGCGCGGGCCAGGGCCGAGCAAGCTGCGCTGGAACAGCGCACCCGCGTGGGCCAGTTGCTGGCCCAGCAAGATGGCATGCTGGAAGCGGAACGCCAGCGGATCGCGCGCGACATCCACGACGACCTGGGACAGAACCTGCTGGCCCTGAAGATGGACCTGGCCATCCTCAGCCGCGGCCAGCCCCGCCTGCAGGCCCAGTTGCACCAGATCGAAGCCCACATCAGCGCCAGCCTGCGTTCGCTGCGCGCCATCATCCATGACTTGCGGCCTGAAGCGCTGGCCCACGGCCTGCGCAGCGCCGTCGAAAGCCAGGTCACCCAGTTCTCGCGCCTGAGCGGCATCTGCTGCCGGCTGGACGCCGACCAGCAGGTCTACAACGCCGCCCCCGGCGCCAAAGTGGACGCGGCCCTGTACCGTGTGCTGCAGGAATCGCTCAGCAACATCGCCCGCCACGCCAACGCCACCCGGGTCGAGGTCGCACTGTGCCGCCAGCCCAGCAGCCTGACGCTGACCGTGAGCGACAACGGCATCGGCCTGCCCGCGCGGCCCGTCCGGGGCGGCAATGGCCTGAGCGGCATCGCCGACCGGGTGGCGCGCGCCGGCGGCCAGTTCCAGGTGAACAGCCGGCCCGGCCAGGGCACCGCCCTGTCCATGTCGTTCCCGCTCGACCGGGCGCCGCAGCCATCCGAATCCCCGCTACCAGAAGCAAAATGACAACCCTTCTCGACGAGCAGGCCGCCATGACCACACTCCAGGCATTACCCGCACAAGGATCGCCCATGAACAACCTCCAGAAAATCCAGCACGTCATGGAATTGCCGCAAGCCGAACCGCAGCACGGTTTCGCGCTCAAGCTGATGGAATTGCTGGTCATCCCCACCTTCGTGATCGATGCCGGCGGCAAAGTACTGATTTGGAACCGCGCCTGCGAACGGTTGACGGGCGTGCCGGCCTACGAAGTGCTGGGCACGGCCGACCATTGGCGCAGTTTCTACAGCGAGCGCCGGCCGACGCTGGCCGACCTGGTGATCCAGGGCCGTACCGGCGAAGTGCGCTCGCTGTATGACCAGCATGCCCAGCGCAGCGAAGGCGGCGACAACCTGTGCGCGGAGAACTGGTGCGAGATGCCGCGGGTGGGCAAGCGGCGCTACCTGGCCGTGGACGCCAGCCCCATCTACGATGCGGAAGGCCGGCTGGTGGCGGTGGTCGAAACGCTGCGCGACATGACGGACGAAAAACGGGCCCAGGTGGCGCTGGAACAACTGGCCACGCGCGATGGCCTGACCAGCCTGGCCAACCGCCGCTGCTTCGACGACACCCTGGCCGCCGAGTGGCAACGGGCGCTGCGCCAGCAGCAGCCGCTGTCGCTGTTGATGGTCGATGTCGACAACTTCAAGCAATACAACGACGCCTACGGCCACCTGGGCGGCGACGAATGCCTGCAACGCATCGCCAACGCGGTGGCCAGCGAAATGCGGGCCAACGACCTCGTGGCCCGCTACGGCGGCGAGGAATTCGCCGTGATCCTGCCCAACCAGGCCTTGAAGGGCGCGGCCATCGTCGCCGAGCGCATCCGCTGCCGGGTCGAGCAGTTGCACTTGCCCAACCTGGGCAGCGACGCCCACGTGGTCACGGTCAGCATCGGCGCGGCCACTGCCCTGCCCTCGGTGGACACCGACCCCAGCCAGCTGGTGGCCACGGCCGACTCGGCGCTGT
Source organism: Burkholderiaceae bacterium (assembly GCA_035254005.1). Lineage (GTDB taxonomy): Bacteria > Pseudomonadota > Gammaproteobacteria > Burkholderiales > Burkholderiaceae_D > Rugamonas. Next base: position 143,216 of record DATFBD010000148.1, read on the forward strand.
ACCGTGCCAAGCACATGGGCCGCAACCGTATCAGCCTGCCGTTGCAGGAACCGGACCCGGCCGCGAGCCGGGCCTGATCAGCCGAACGGGTTGGCCACCGTTTTCACAGCGGGCGGCGGCAGGGAGGCGGGCAAGTCTTGCGCCTCCAGCTTCGCCACCACGTCGGTCAGCACCTTGAGCAAGGCGCGCGCGTCGCGCAGGCCGGCCTGGTCGGCCGTCAGGTCCACGTCGCCACTGACGGTGATGCGGTCCAGCCGGTTTTCGATACACAGGTGGCCGATGTGCAGCACGTCGGCCTCGTTAGCGTAGGGAACAAATTTCGCCATCACATACTCCAGTCGTCACGTTTATTCTTGCGCGGCTTCACCTTGGGCAGCCGCAGCATGTTTTCCTTCTCGCCAGCCGACAGCGAGGGCAGCAGATTGATCCCCACCCGGCGCTCCAGTTCCGCGATACTCAGCGTCTCATAGTCGCTGGTGGATTCGTTGGCGATGAAATAGGCGGCGCCGGCGCGCTGGCGCGGGCTGTACACCAGCTTGTACAAGTGGCTGGGCACCAGCACATTGCCGATCTTTTGCAGATTACCACCGAGGAAGGCCGGCCCGGTGATCACGTACAGGTCGCCCTCCTTCTTCGCCATCTTGCGCACGGCGCCTTCGATGCCGGCCCAGATATGGCGGTTGTTGTCGCCGTTTTGCGGCACCATGTTGGCCAGCGTGAAGCTCTCGTGCTGAGTGTCGCGGTCGGGCATGTCGCCGTTGGGCGACATATGGCCCCGGTCGAAGCCGCTGCGCGCATAGTCGGACAGCTCGGCCCGCTGGCTGGCCGGCAGTTGCGGCTCCGCATGGAAGGTATTCTCGCGCGACAGGCTTTGGGCGGCCGAGATGTTATCGGCCGTCAAATGCTCGGCCGACCACAGCGGCGTGCGCGTCAGGCCAGAATGCATGACGCCGAACACGCCGTAGCACAGCTCGCGCGTGGCCGCGTTCATTTTCTCGTTGCGGATTTCCGGCATGCGGCCATCGACGTAATGGGCCGGACAGGCGCCGGCCAGGGCCAGGGTGGAGACCAGGGTGCCGCAGGCGACAATGGCGGCGGACAGGGTTTTCTGGATCAAGCTAGGGTGTTGCATGGTTCTTTCTGGAATGGGCAAAAAAGTTCAGTGCCGCACTCTATCAGACTGTCGCCATTTGCAACAAACGCCTGGCGTGCGCGGCCATTTCGGCGCGCAGCTGGGGTGGATCGAGGATCTCCAGTTCAAACGGCACGGCGGCCAGCTGGCGCGCCAGCCAGGCCAGATCGTCGGACTGGTTGTGCAGCAGCACGCCATCGGCGCACTGTTCGAACACACCGATGGTGTCCATTAATGCCCGGCGTGCCGTTGCCACGTCGGTCTTCAAGCGCACCGTGGCCGAAAAGGCGCGCGGCAGCGTTGCCACCGATTGCCGCAGGTGGGCCAAGGCATCGAATTCGGCGGGCCGTTCAAACTGCGCCGGGATCAGTGCCGCGTCCACGATGCGATCCAGCCTGAAGGTGCGCGTTGCGCCGCGCAAATGGCACCAGCCCACGGCATACCAGCCGCCGAGGTAGTACGCCAGGCCGTAGGGATCGACATCGCGCGCCGTATCCACGCCGCCTGAGCGGTAGCGCAGATGCACGCGCTGGCCACGCTGGGCGGCGCCGCTCAACAGCACCAGCGCATCGTTGTCGCGCGGCGCCCGGCCGGCCGCCAGGTCCAGCCGCACCGTCTCATCCAGGGCGTTCACGCGCTGCTTCAGCCCGTCCGGCATGATGCGCGCCAATTTGGCCTGGGCGCTGGCCACGGCCGGCGCCGCCTCCGCCAGGCCCAGGCTGCGGGCAGCGAGCAAGCCCAGCGACAGGGCCAGTGCCTCGTCATTGGTGAACATCATGGGCGGCAACTTGAAGCCGGCCATCAGCGCGTAGCCGCCATGGCGGCCCCGCTCGCTCGTGATCGGGATGCCGATCTGTTCCAGCATCACGATGTAGCGGCGCAGCGTGCGCGCGTCAATTTCCAGCCGGCGCGCCATCTCGGCGCCGCTCAGGCGGCCATGGGTTTGCAGCAGTTCCAGCACTGCCAATACGCGGGTGGTTGGATGGTACATCTTGCAAAGATAACAGATTATCAGGGCGTAATCTGTCCTATATGGACAGTACAGTGCCGTATCGCCGCATTGAACGGCCTATCTGTCGGGAGTCTGGAAATGACGCAAACCAATACGCTGTGGCTGTATTTTCTGGTGGTCTTCGGTGTCGTACTGCTACCGGGACTGGACATGGCGTTCGTCATGGGCAGTTCGCTGCTGGGCGGCCGCCGCAGCGGCATGGCGGCGGTTGGCGGCATCATCGCGGGCGGATTCTGCCACTTGTGCATGGGCGCACTGGGCGCCGCTGTGGTGCTGCAATGGTGGCCAGGCCTGTTCCGCGCCATGCTGATGGGCGGCGCGCTGTACATCGCGTGGCTGGGGTGGACTTTATTGGGTGCCAATAGCGTCCTGCTGCCCGCGCCCGACCAGCAGCGCAGCTCAGAAGCGAGGATTTTCCGCCGCGCCATGGTCACCAGCCTGCTCAATCCCAAGGCCTACCTGTTCATGCTGGCCATCTTCCCGCAGTTCCTGCGGCCGGGCCAGGGGCCGCTCTGGGTCCAGTCCGGCGTGCTGGGCGCGATCACGGCGCTGACCCAGGCGGGGGTGTACGGCGCCCTCGCCTTCGCCGCCAGCGGCGCCAGTGGCTGGTTCGAGCGCCATCCTGGCGCGGCGGTACTGGTGGCGCGCGCCATGGGCATGCTGCTGCTGTCCACCGCCATATTGAGCGGCTACCAGGCCTGGCGCATGGCCTGAGCCCGTCGCCGGACCATAAAAAAGGGCCGGACGCGAAGACTCGCGGCCGGCCCATACTCTTTTTATTATTGGGAGTGCAGGTGACGCCGGCCACGGGAGCCGGGTCAACCTTTGTTTTTCTTGTTATGCGATACCTGACTTCCTCACCCGACTTTCCAGGTTGCAATTAAGAAAGCCATATTGGCGAGATGGCAAGAGAATAGCGCTCAGTGTAGCGCGCTTTTGGCCGGAACTGTCACGAAATCTCTCGCTTTGTTCCAAACAACAACAGTCAGCCATCCCCGCCCGCGCCAAACACAAGCAATCTTGTTTGTGGCACAACGGCAAGAAAAGAGGATAATGCGGGCACCCCCACTTTATTCACCACAAGCGGAGTACCATGAAACACAACTATATCAACGGCGCATGGGTCGAAGGAGCAAGCTCTGCCGCCAACATCAATCCCTCCAACACGGACGACGTGATCGGCCACTACGCGCAGGCCGACGCGCAGCAGGCGCAACTGGCCATCGCGGCCGCTGCCGCCGCCGCGCCGGGCTGGGCCTTGTCCAACGTCCAGCTGCGCGCCGACGCGCTCGACAGGATCGGCAGCGAGATCCTGGCCCGCAAGGAAGAACTGGGCACCCTGCTGTCGCGCGAGGAAGGCAAGACCAGGCCCGAAGGCATAGGCGAAGCGGCCCGCGCCGGCGCCATCTTCAAGTTCTTCGCCCAGGAATGCCTGCGCCTGCGCGGCGACAAGCTGCCTTCCGTGCGGCCCAACCTGGAGGTGGAAATCACCCGCGAGCCGGTCGGCGTGGTCGGCATCATCGCCCCGTGGAACTTCCCGATCGCCATCCCGGCCTGGAAGATCGCCCCGGCGCTGGCCTACGGCAACTGCGTGCTGCTCAAGCCGGCCGAACTGGTGCCGGGCAGCGCCTGGGCACTGGCCGAGATCATCAGCCGCGCCGGCCTGCCGCCGGGCGTGTTCAACCTCGTGATGGGGCGCGGCAGCGTGGTCGGCCAGGCCTTCCTGAATGACCGCCGCGTGAACGCGATCAGCTTCACCGGCTCCGTGGCCACCGGCGGCAAAGTGGCGCAGGCGGCCATGACGCGCATGGCCAAGGTGCAGATTGAAATGGGCGGCAAGAACCCGCTGGTGGTACTGAACGACGCCGACCTGGCCACGGCCGTCAACTGCGCCGTGCAGGGCTCGTTCTACTCGACCGGCCAGCGTTGCACCGCGTCCAGCCGCCTGATCGTGGAGAAAGGCATATACCCGGCCTTTGTCGCCGCCGTGAAGGAAAAACTGGCCGCGCTGACCATCGGCGACGCGCTGGCCGCCGGCACCGACATCGGCCCCGTGGTGGACGCCAGCCAGCTCGAACAGGACCTCGACTACATCCGCATCGGCCAGGATGAAGGCGCCACCTTGGCCTTTGGCGGCGAGCGCGTGACGTGTGCCACGCCGGGCTTCTTCCTGCGCCCCGCGCTGTTCACCGATTGCAGCAACGACATGCGCATCAGCCGCGAGGAAATCTTCGGCCCGGTCGCCAGCGTGATCCCGGCCGACAGCTACGAGCACGCGCTGGCCCTGGCCAACGACACGGAATTCGGCCTGTCGAGCGGCATCTGCACCACCTCGCTCAAGTACGCCACCCACTTCAAGCGCCACGCGCAAGCCGGCATGGTGATGCTGAACGTGCCGACGGCGGGCGTGGACTACCACGTGCCGTTCGGTGGCACCAAGGGGTCGAGCTACGGTTCGCGCGAACAGGGCACCTATGCCGCCGAGTTCTTCACCACCGTCAAGACCACCTACTGCGGCGTCTGATGCGGTAGCGACGGGGCGCGGCCAACACCGCCCCCGTCGCCGTCAAGCCAACCTGCTGTCCAGTTCTTCCAGCACGCCCTTGCGTTTCTTGTGCCGGGCCTCGTGCGTGCGCACGCGCCGCAGCTCGGACTGGGACAGGCCATCGAGCTGCCGCTGTACCTGCTCGGCCGTCAGTTCTTCGTAATTGGCGATCGGCAGGCTGCGCTCAGGCGCCGTCGCGCGGTGCGCCTGTTCCGCTTCCGTTTCGCCGGACGCGGCGCGCTGCTTGTTGACGATGCGGGCCGCCACTTCATCCTCGCGTCCCGCGTAGCGGCCTTCCTGCCGGAACTTGTGCTCCAGCTCCTTGTATTCGCGTTCCCGCTTGGCATTCGCACCTTTGGGCATGATGCACCTCCCTCGCAATGTACCGGGAAGCCACCATGCTAAGCGATCGTCTCGCGGGCCGGCGCACCGGAGGGCGCGCCGGCGCAGCCATCACAGCTGGTCGATCCAGGCCGCCAGCTGCGCTGCGCCGAAGGTGGGATCGGCCGGGACGACCTGGCAACGCAGCACGGCGCCGTCGGCCGTCAGCTGCATGGCGTGGCCGCGGCGGCCCAGCCACAGCAGGCAAGCCAGCCAGGCCGCGTGGGTCGCCGATGGCGCGGCCTGGGTCGGCAGCGCCAGGAATTCCATCAGCGTGGCCGGCTGCACGAACATGCCGCGCGACGGGCCGGTGGGTTCGAAAGTGGGGCCGAAGAATTCAGCCAGCAGCAACAAGACCTGCTCCGGCTCGGCGCCCGGGCAGCGTTGTTCGATGCGCGCCAGCTGGGCACGCACGACGTCGCCCAGCGCGGCGCAACGCATCACTTCCGATCCCGTCAGGTCGGAAAAATCGAACATCAGCCAGTCCGGCTCCATGCCTTCCAGTCCGGCGCACATGGCGGCCGCCAGGCTCGCTTCCACGGCCACGTGCGCGCCCCGGTCGCTCAGGCCGGCGCACAGCGTGTACAGCATCGCGACCCGGTTGGCCAGCGTCTGCCGCTGCCGCACCAGCAGCTTTTCCCGCAGCAGCTGGTTGTGGTCCTTGCGCAGTTGCGCCATGTCCAGCGCCTGCTTGAGCTCCATGCGCAGCGCCGAGATATCCCACGGTTTCTGGATGTAGCGGTGGATCTGGCCCTGGTTGACAGCCTCCACCGTCTGCTCCAGCTCCGAATAGGCGGTGGTCAGGATGCGCACCACGTGGGGATGCTTGTCCCAGGCGTAGAACAGCAGTTCGTTGCCGTTGGCGCCGGGCATGCGCTGGTCGGACACCAGCACGGCCAGCGTGTCGGAATGGGCGTCGAGCAGGCGCTTGCCCTCCTCGACCGATTCGGCCGTGATGACATTGGCCAGCGCGCCCAGGGCACGCTGGAAATATTTGAGGGCGGTCGCTTCATCGTCGACATACAGAATGGTCGGTGCCTGCGCTGCGGGATCGCTCATACAAGTTCCTTTTCGATTGCTGGGAAATTCAAAGTGACGGTGGTGTAGCGTCCTGGCTTGGACTGCACCATGATATTGCCGCCGAACGATTGCATGATGCGCTGGCAGAATATCAAACCCCAGCCATTGCCGCCGTTGTGGGCATGGGTGGTGACGGGATCGACCAGCAGCCGCGCCAGGATGTCGGGCGGGATGCCGGGGCCGTTGTCGCTGATGCTGATCTGTGGCGTGCCATCGACCAGCACCGTGAAACGCAGCGCCGCGTCGGCCTGGCCATCGAGCGCGCGCAAGGCGTTGCTCAGGATGGACGACAGTACCAGCGCCACGCAATTGGGCAGCGCCTTGACGATGAAGTCCTGCTGCACCTCGGTGCGTATCATCTGGCGCTGCGCGGCCGTCAGCGGGTAGGCGTCGAGCAGGGTCGATAACAGCTGCGCGGCGCCCTGTCCACTGCGCGGCGCGGCCTCCGGCAGCGAACCATTGGCCAGCTTGACCGATTCGACAAAACTGCTCAGCACGGACAGGCAATAGCGGGCGTTATCCTGCATCAGCGCGGCCGCCTGGCCGATCTCTTCCAGCTGCCGGGCCGTGTCGTCGCCGGAAGCGCGGCGTGCGATGCCGCGCGCGAAATTGCCTATCGTGGCCAGCGGCGTGTTCAGCTCATGGGCCAGGAAGGCCAGCGTTTCTTCGATGGCCAGCAGGTTGTCGCGCCGCGACTGCCGTTCGCGCGCGCGCTCGCTGGCCTGGCGCAAGGCCAGCCGCAGCTGGTACAGGTCGAGCGGCTTTTCCAGCACGCGGAACACCTCGGCGCCGTTGATACTGTCGAGCAGCACTTCCTTGTCGGCGTAGGCCGTCACCATCAGGCACACCATGTGCGGGAAATGCTGGTTCACATAGCGCAGCAAAATGCTGCCGACCCGCCCTGGCATGCGGTAATCCGTCACCAGCACGCCGATGCCGTGGCCGGGCGTGGCCAGGATGGCCATGGCCTGGTCCACGCCACCGGCAGTGACCACCTCGTAATCGTCGGCCATGGCGCGCTCGAAATACTTGCAGGCCAGCTCCTCGTCGTCCACATACAGGATGGCGGCGGCCGGATGGGGCGCAGTACGCATCATCGTTTCTCCGTTTCCGCGCGTGGCAGGTCGAAGATCATCTTGGTCCACTCGCCCACCACGCTTTCGGCCAGCAGCACCCCGCCGTGCCGTTCGATCACCCGGTAGCTGATGCTCAGGCCCAGGCCCAGCCCCTGCCCCACTTCGCGCGTGGTGAAGAACGGCTCGAACACGCGCGCCAGTTGTTCATCCGGGATGCCGGGGCCATTGTCGCGCACGGTCACCAGCAGGCGCGGGCCGTCCCACACGGCGGTAATGGCCAGTTCGTGCGGGCGCTTGCCAGCCTTGCGCATGGCCATCACGGCATTGCTGAACAGGTTGATCAGCACGCCGATGATGGCCGCCTCGTCGCCGCGCACCAGGGTATCGGCCGGCAGTTCGCGGACCACCTTGATGTCCTTGAGCTCGTGGCCGATCAGCCGGATCGCCGCGCCCAGCGCCCGCTCGAACAGGAAATGGGCACTCAGCAGGTTGTCGCCGTTCTTGCGATAAGCGAACGTCTTCAGGTCCGACACGATGTGCTGCACGCGCTGCATGCCCTGCTTGGCGTCGGCCAGGCATTCCGTCAACAACGGGCTGCTGCGCGAGACCGGGTCCTCGGCGGCCAGGTCGATCGCCATCAGGCAGAAGTTGACCGGGTTGTTCACCTCGTGCATCAGGCCGGCCGCCAGCGTACCGAGCGCCGCCATTTTTTCCTGCTGCAGCATCTGGCCCTTGATCTCGGCCAGGCTCTTGTTGGTCAGTTCCAGTTCGCGGTTCTTCTGCGCCACCTGGGCCTTGAGCTTGAACAGCAGGTAGCGCGCACGCTCGTTATAGACCGTGAACACAGCGCTGATGGTGGCTGACATCAGCAGGAACATGGAATTGACGACGAACGGCCCGTGCAATTCGAAACTGACGGGATGGCGCGCGCAGGCGGCCGCGTACAGCAGGTAGCTGACGCCGCCGAACACGATGTTCTGCCACAGCCCGAACGCCAGCACGATGCCCGACGAATAAATGGCCAGCGTCAGGCCCGCGTAGTAAATCGAGGCGGCGCCTTCGGTGGCGGCGATCATGGCGGCGATCATGATCTGCGGTATCAGCAACCACCCGAACGTGAGCCACTGGATATTGTGCTTGCCCCAGTCGGTGCGCATGGCGCACAGGATCGCGGCCATCAGCGCCGAGGCCAGCAGGCGCCAGCCAGCGAAAGCGGCTTGCCATTCCGGGTACATGGCGTGATCCAGTCCGACGCCCAGCAACACCAAGGCAATGCCCGTGCACAGGCCAGCGCGGCTGAACTCCAGCCGAAAATGGCGCAAGGCTGTCTCGTAGCTCTCCTCGGGCGCCAGCACCACTCCGTCCGGCATGCGGGCCGTCATGCGATGCGCACTTCCGCGAACAGGTTGACGCCGGTGGCATCCACGTAAATCTTGCGCTCGCGCGATTGCGGCGGCAGCAGCTTTTCCAGCCCCGCTTCGTCGCGGTAGATCAGATGCCATTCCAGCAAATGCTCCATGCCGAACTTGCCGGGATTATCGGAGTGCACATTGGTCACCAGCAGCTTGCCACCGGGCCGCAGACGGCTGGCGAAGTGCGCCATCAGGCGCGCGCACACCTTGTCGGACAGGTAGTCGAACAGGCCGGCGCAATAGACGGCGTCGAATTCGCCGGTGCGCTCGGTGGCCGGGCCGGCCCGGCGCTTGAGCAGGTTGTGCACGGAATCCTGCACGTAGTGGATGTCCACCGGCCGCGCGCTGCGGGCCGCCCGCCTGGACAACTGGCTGCGGGTCCAGTCCAGCGTCTCGGCGCTGAAATCGAGCAGTTCGAACTGCAGCAGGTGCGGCTCCGGATAGCTGTCGAGGAAGCGCTGGATCTCCACGGCCGGACCGCAGCCGATGTTGAGGATGCGCAGCGGCCGCCCCAGCTGGCGCGCCTCGTCAGCCAGTCCCTTGAGGAAACCGACCAGGATATCGATGCGGTTGCGGTGGGCCGCCGCCACGGCGGCCTGCAGGAAGGCCGTGTTGACGATCTGGAAGTAGGTGTTCGGGCCCTGGCGCGGATCGTCGAGGATCTGGTTCACCATCTGGTAGTCGCCCGCGTAGCCGAGCGGCTTGGTGTAGGTGCGGAACACGAACGGCGCGCGCAGGATCAGCGGGTGCAGCGCCGACTGGCAGAACGCCCTGTGGGCCGGCGCCAGTTCCGGCTCGATGATGGCCGCCTCGTTCTCCAGCCGCTCCAGGTAGGACAGGGTCTTGTCCATGAACGGGCTGGCCAGTTCGTAGAACAAGTCTTCGCGCAGCATGCCATCGACCTTGGGCAGGTTGCCGGCCAGGTCCACCTGGTCGACCCAGCGCGACACGTCCGACAGGAAGGCGCGCATTTCATTGACCACCGCCTGGTAGTCGCGGCCGATGCGGTAGCGATCGCTCCACTCGCGCACGAAGCCGGCCGCCTCCGCGCCCACGGCGCCCGGCACCAGCGTCAGGTCGCCCAGCTCGCACCACTCGTCCACCAGGGTCAGCGACACCACGGCCGTCAGGCCCGTGTTGACCACGCTGACCACCAGCGCCCGGCCGCAATAAGCGACCCGGGTGCCAATACGCACGGTGAGTTCGGACAGCACCTCACTAACTTGCATGATGAAATCTGGATTGTAGATTTCCATCACCAGCGCCATGCGCTGCACGTTGATCAGCGTGCCCCGCACGGCCTCACCCTGCGCATTGCGGAAACTGACCAAAGGATCGATTTGCGATTGTGAATACACGATTCGGCGTCTTCAAATGGCCGGCGGGCCGCGACGGCATACCGGTGGGGGTTAAAGCCAGGCCGGCACCGGCAACGCCACCGGCCACCCGCCGCTCTTTTTTGCACACGTCCCTTGCACGCATCCTGGGCACGCACTGCCGTGCATTGCGCGTCGAGTGTACATGCCAGTGAAACAATCAGCAACATTTCATTCCCGCCAGATATGTTGTTTTTCTATTTTTTAGTGCAGCAATTCTAATAAGAAATATTTCTCGATTCGCAAGGCACACGCTGCTACACTGCCCGCAACCCGGAGGAGACGCCGGGCCCGATCAACCGACCCCGGACGCGCGATCGCAGCACGCGCCGGGCACAGAGAAGAAAAAGACGGCACATGAAACTCGCAAACCCCATCGCAAACCTCAAGATTGGCCATCGGCTGACGATCGCCTTTTTCCTCACCACCGTCATGCTGGCGGTGGTGGTCACGCTGGGCGCGGCGGCCCTGCGCAGCACGGCGGCCGAGATCGACCGCAGCGCCAATGAGCGCGCCGGCCAGATCGCCCAGCTGCAACAGGCCAGCAGCGACGCGGCGCGCCAGGGACGCGTGCTGAACGCATTGCTGCAGGCCGAGGCGGCCAGCCAGGCCGACGCCGCCACCCGCGACGCCGCGCACAGCGCACGCCTGGCCAGCACCGTCATGATCGTGCTGGGTATCGCCGGCGGCGTACTGAGCCTGCTGACGGCCTGGATCATCACGCGCGGCATCGTGGGCCCGATCAACCATGCCGTCAAGGTGGCGCGCACGGTGGCCGGCGGCGACCTCAGCTCGCGTATCGAGATCCGCAGCGCCGACGAGATCGGCCAGTTGTCGGCCGCCCTCAAGGACATGAACGCCAGCCTGATCGGCATCGTGCGCGAAGTGCGGGGCGGCACGGACGCCATCGCCACCGCCTCGGCCGAAATCGCGGCCGGCAACCTCGACCTGTCCGAGCGCACGGAGCGCCAGGCCGGCGCGCTGGAGGAGACGGCATCGGCCATGGAGCAACTGACCTCCACCGTCAAGCGCAACGCCGACCATGCGCAGCAAGCCAACACGCTGGCCCAGTCGGCCTCGGCGGTGGCCGGCCAGGGCGGCGCCGTGGTGGCGCAGGTGGTCGATACCATGGCCTCCATCAACGCGTCAGCGCGCAAGATCGTCGATATCATCGCCGTGATCGACAGCATCGCCTTCCAGACCAATATCCTGGCCCTGAACGCGGCCGTGGAAGCGGCCCGCGCCGGCGAACAAGGGCGCGGTTTCGCCGTCGTGGCCAACGAGGTACGCAACCTGGCGCAGCGCTCGGCGGCGGCCGCGCGCGAGATCAAGACCCTGATCGGCGACTCGGTGGACCAGGTGGACGCCGGCGCCCGCCTGGTCGATACGGCCGGCCACACCATGGGCGAAATCGTGGCCAGCGTGCGCCGCGTGACGGACATCATGGGCGACATCGCCAGCGGCAGCCAGGAACAACTGGCCGGCATCGAGCATATCAACGCGGCCGTGAGCCAGATGGATCAGGGCACGCAGCAGAACGCGGCGCTGGTGGAACAAGCCTCGGCGGCCGCCGCCACCATGCAGGAACGGGCGCTGCACCTGTCGCATGCCGTGGACCGGTTCCGCCTCGACGGCGCCGATGCCCGCCCCGGCTTGCGCGCTGATTTACGCCCCGCCAGCGCCGCCGCCACGGCCAGCGTCACCGCCATGCCCCGCCCGCGCCCCAAGCGCATCCCCGCGCCGGTGCCTGTAGCGCCGGAAGTGCCGGGCCACGCGAACCGCAAGGTGGCCAACGGCGCCGAAGAGGACCAGTGGATGGAGTTCTAAGCAGCGTCAACGACGGCGCGGGCGCGCCGCTTGGACGCGCGGGCCCGCCTGTGCAATACTCATGCTGTAAACCACCACCGGCCTCCCATGATCGCCAACGTCCCACTCATCCGCAGCCTCAAGTTCCGCCTGACGGCTGTGGTGGTGGCGCTTGTGCTGGCGGCCACGGTCATCGTCACCTCGCTGGCGCTGCTGCTGGCCGAGCGCGACATGGAAGCGGTGATCGGCGACCAGCAGTTCGCCCTCCTGTCGGCCGCCGCCGCCAATATCGACTCCCAGCTGGAAGCCAAGCGCACGCTGCTGGCCAGCCTGGCCGACGCCATGCCGCCGGACCTGAGCGACCATCCCGAGCGCATGCGCCAGTACATTGAGCAGCATCCCACGGTGCGCGCCGCGTTCCTGAACCTGGTCACCTACGACCGCAAGGGCGTGTTGCGCCACACGGCGCGCAGCGGCATCGCCACCTTGCCGCTGACCGATACGGCCAAGCGCTTCTTCGAGCAGGCGCTGGGCTCGCGCGGCAGCATTATTTCCGAGCCGTTCAAAAGCTCGGTGACCGACCTGCCCGTGGTGCTCATCACCCAGCCCGTGCTGGACGAAACGGGCGCCGTGGCCATGGTGCTGGCCGGCAGTATCGACCTGGCCAATGCCTCCTTCCTGGCGCCGGTCAGCGCGCAGCGGCCCGGCAAGACCGGCTTCATGTACATCATGACCAGCAAGGGCATCCTGGTCAACCACCCCAATCGGTCACGCCTGCTGCAGCACATCAACGCCCGTCCCGGCGTCAACCGCGCCACGCAAATGGCGCTGCAAGGCTTTGAGGGCTGGACCAACGCCGCCAACAAGGATGGCAGCGCAGGTATCTATTCGTACAAGCGCATCCCGGCGGCCGACTGGATCCTGGGCGCCCGCTTCCCCACCGAGGAAGCGTTCGCCCCCATGATCGTGATGCAGCGCCACGCGCTGCTGGCATCGACCCTGTTCGCCGCGCTGGCCGGCGCCATCGGCTGGGTCGCCATCCTGGTGCTGCTGCGGCCCCTGGGCCGGCTGCGCCGCCACGTGGCCGATATCCGCAGCGGCAAGGCCGGCATCGACGTGCTGCAGCGGCGCCGGCGCGACGAGATCGGCGAGCTCAGTTCCGCCTTCCATGTGCTCATGGCCGAGCGCGAAGCGGCGCTCGATTCCACGCGCGAGAGCGAATCGCTGATCCGCAATATCCTGGAGCAGGCGCCGGATGCCTTCATCAGCTGCGACGCCAACGGCATCGTCACGGAGTGGAACGCGCAGGCCGAAAAGAGTTTTGGCTGGAGCCGCACCGAGGCCGTAGGACAGGACGTGGCGGAACTGATCATCCCGCCGGCCTTGCGGGCCGAACATCGGGCCGGCATGGCGCGCTTCGCCCAGGGCGGCACCGGGCCGGTGCTCAACTCGCGGGTGCGGCTTGCGGCGCGCCACCGCGGCGGGCACGACGTGCCGGTCGAGCTGTCGGTGCGGGCGCTGCGCCACGGCAGCGATTACTATGCCACCGCCTTCCTGCATGACATCACGGAGCGCCTGTTGTACGAGCAGCAGATCGCCGCCAGCGAAAAACGCTCGCGCATGATCGCCGATAACATGCCGGCCATGATCGCCTACGTGGACGACAAGCTGCGCTACCGCTTCACCAACGAGCATTTCCGGCACCTGATGGGCATCGACCCGAACGCGCTGCTGGGCCGCACCTTCGGCGACACCTTCGGCGAGGCATTCCGCGAGCGGCTGCGGCCCTATTACGAGGCGGCCCTGCGCGGCGAGCGCGTGCACTACGAGCGCGAAGGAACCGAGACCGGCCGCGCCATCCAGCTCATGGTCGACATGATTCCGGACCTGCGCGCCGATGGCAGCGTGGCCGGCTTCTACCTGATGGCGCTTGACATCACCGAACGCAAGAACGCGGAACTGACCCAGGCCGCCAGCGAAAAGCGCCTCAAGCTGTTGACCGACAACCTGCCCGTGCTGATTTCCTACGCCGACCGCGAGCGCCGCGTGCAGTTCCTGAACGCGACCTTCCTCGACTGGTTCGGCATCGACCCGGCCAGCAAACTAGGCAGCCCGCTGGCCGAAATCATCGGCCGCGAACATTACCGCAACGCCGAGGAGCACCTGGAACGGGCCTACCAGGGCCATCACGTCACGTATGAACTGAAGGCCCGCATCAAGGGCAGCATGCACACCCTGGAAACGACCTTCGTGCCGGAAGTGCTGGCCGACGGCAGCGTGGCCGGCGTGTACTCGCTCACGCACGACACCACGCGCATGAAGGAGATCGAGGAACGGCTGATCCACCTGGCCCGCATCGACACCCTGACCGGCATCCCCAACCGGCTGATGTTCGAGGAACTGCTGCAACTGGCCATCGGCCGCGCGCGCCGCAACCGCCAGGCGATGGCGCTGGCCTACCTGGACGTGGACAACTTCAAGGCCATCAACGACAGCATGGGACACGGCGGCGGCGACGCCGTGCTCAAGGAATTCGCCGCCCGGCTAGTGGGCAATGTGCGCGCCACCGACACCGTGGCGCGGCTGGCCGGCGACGAATTCGTCATCATCTTCGAACAGGTCAACGACCCCGATGAGGCGGGCCGGCTGGCGGCCAAGATCGTCGAGGCGATCCGGGCCGACTTCACCGTGGCCGGACAGCCGCTGGCCGTGACCACCAGCGTGGGCGTGGCGCTGCACCTTGGCGGCGAGCAGACCCCGGCCGAACTGGTGGCCCGCGCCGACGGCGCGCTGTACGCGGCCAAGCGGCGCGGGCGCGACTGCCACGTGGTGGCCCAGCCGGCCTAGCGCGACTGGCGTTAGCGCGCCAGCGGATTGGGGGTCGGCTCCGCGACTTTGACCAGCAGGTTCTTGTCCATGTGGTGGAACGGTTCTTCCTGGCCGCGAATCTGCATCACCGTGTCCTCCTCGTAGCCCCAGGTACCGTCGTCGTGGATGGTGACCTTGATGCGGTATTCCGTCGTCTTGAAGCCATATTCGAGGAAGGGATTGGAGCAGATGCCGTAGCTGTCCTGTTCGCGGCGCGCCACCAGTTCAAAGCTCTTCGCATCGGGCGCCGCCTGGCCGGAAGCCATGGCGATCTGGCCGCGCGGGATGGCCAGCGTCTGGATCACGGTGCCGGTGGCCGGCTCCCACAGCCAGTAGCCGACCTGCTCGTGGTAAGTCTTGACCTGTTCCGGCTTGGTGATCAGGATCAGGTAGCGCAAGCCGTAGAACAGCTGCGGCCCGTTGGTGACCGGATCGATGGGCTGCAACTCGATGCGTTCGACGAAGGCCTGCTTGCGCGGGCCATCGGCCTTGGGTTTGATGTCCAGCCCCCGCTTGCCTTCCCACACGCCGGCCATGGGTCGCAGCGGCCCCAGGTTCTCCAGCGTGCGGATGTCGATGTTGGCGGGTTCGGTGTAGATATCCTGCGAAAATTCACTCATGCCTCATGCCTTTCAGATGGTTGTCCGGTCGGTGCAGACTATTGTAGAGCAAGCATGCCCTCATTGCCGCAACCGCTCCAGGAACCAGCGGCCGGCCGGGCCGGGCGGCGCGTCCTTGCGGTACAGGGCGCGCATCGAGAACGCCGCGCCGAACGCCGGACCGCCCTCCACTTCCACCGGCTTGAGCGTGCCGCGCGCCAGGTCGTCCTCCACCATGTGGCGCGGCATGCTGCCCCATCCGAGCCCCGCACGCAGGAAGGCCAGCTTGGCGCCCAGGTCGGCCAGCCGCCACACCTGCGGCGACATCACGTTGAAGTCGCGCCCCTGCGTGAGGCTGGAGCGGTCGGTCAGCACCAGTTGTACGTGGCGCGCCGCCTGCTCCACCGGCACCGCGCCGGCGTAGTGCGCCAGCGCATGGCCGGGCGCGGCCACCAGCAGCGCTGGCACGTCGAGCAGGTATTCGGTCGCGCATTCGGACGGCACGTCGGGGAAGGAGCCGACGATGCCGAGCCGGCAGCGGCCGTCCAGCACCGGCTGCACCACGGCGCCCAGCGCCTCCACGTACAGCCGCAGCGGCGTGCGCGGGAACTGCTGGTGGAACGAGCCGACGGCCGCCGTCAGCGCGGCGATGGGGAACATCACATCGACCGCCACCGCCAGTTCCGGTTCCAGCCCTTCGGCCAGCGTGCGGGCGCGGGCCTTGAAGCTGTCCATGCTGCTGGCCGTGGCGCGCGCGTCGTCCAGCAGCGCGCGGCCCGCCTCCGTCAGGCGCGGATAGCGGCCGCTGCGGTCGAACAGGGGGAAACCGACCTGCTGTTCCAGGTTGGCCAGCGTCTGGCTGACGACGGATTGGGCGCGCCGCAGCTTGCGCCCGGCGGCGGAAAAGCTGCCTTCGTCGGCGGCGGCGATGAAGGTGCGCAGTTGATCGAGGGACATGGCGTCCAGCATGTATCGCTCCGGTAGATGGATTCCATCTAAATATATAGACTTCCGCGATACCCGTCCAGCGCCTACCATGCAGTCATCGGATCGCACATCGCGCTCCACAACCGGAAACCACCAAGGAGATCGCCATGAACAACGCCAACGCCAACACCACCACCCTGCCCCTGATCGGCCGCCTGCTGATGGCCACCATTTTCCTCTTCAGCGGGGTCGGCAAGATCGCCGCACCGGCCGCCACCATGGGCTATATCGCTGCCATGGGCCTGCCTTTCCCCTTCCTGGGACTGATCGGCGCGATCGCGGTAGAAGTGGTGGGCGGCCTGCTGCTGGTGGCCGGCCTGCAAACCCGCGCCACCGCGCTGGTGCTGGCCGGGTTCTCGCTGGTGACGGGCCTGATCTTCCACCATGCCATCGGTGACCAGAACCAGCTGATCCACCTGCTGAAAAATATCGCCATGGCCGGTGGCCTGCTGCAGATCGCCGCCTTCGGCGCCGGCAACTTCAGCCTGGATGCCCGCCTGGGCGCCCCCGTGGTCCGTCGCACCGCCTGATCACAGTTCGATTTCCATGCCGTCGTAAGCCGACACCACCTCCAGCGGCGCTTCGCCAGTCACTTCGGCGTAGCGCCGCGTCTCTTCCAGCACCCGGGCGATCTGGGTGTCGCCCTGCACCGGTTCATGATGGAACAGGCACAGCTTGTGCACCCCGGCCAGCTGGCACAGCTCCACGCCCACCACGTTGCTGGAATGGCCCCAGTCGGCCTTGACGGAAATGGCTTCCGCCAGCGAATACATGGCGTCGAAGATCACCAGGTCGGCGTCGCGAAAGAACTCCACGAAGGCCAGCCGCTGGGCCATGTCGTCCAGCCGGTGTTCGGAATCGGTGCTGTAGACCAGCGCCCGGCCGCCATGCTCCAGACGGTAGCCATAGGAATCGCCGCCATGCAGCTGCAGCATGGCCGTCACCCGCAGGCCGTCGATCTCGACGGGAACACCGGGGATCATGGTACGGAATTCGATATGGGCCGCCATCTGCTCCATGCGCACCGGGAAGCTGATCGGTTCCTGCTGGCGCCGGAACGCTTGCTCCAGCGCGGCATGGCAGCCGTGGATGATGATGCGGTTGCCGGGGATGTAGGCGGGCGTGAAGAACGGGAAGCCCATGATATGGTCCCAGTGCAGATGGGACATGAACACGTGATAGGTCTGCGGATGGTCGCGCCCGTAGCGCGCCAGCTTGGCGCCGGCCAGCGCGCGCGCGCCCGAGCCCAGGTCCAGGATCACGTGCTGGCGGCTGGTATCCGGGTCCCACACTTCGACTTCCACGCAGCTGGAATTGCCGCCGTAGGTGCCGCACACGTCGAACGGCAATTCATGGTCGACGTAGGCGGCGATTTTCGCCGGCGTGTCGAGTCCGCGGCCAATGGCGCCCTCCAGCGCGGCCACCAGCTTGGCGCGTACCTGGGCATGATTGAGCGCCACCGGCAGCGAACCGCGCGCACCCCAGATCCGCGCCTTCATGCCGCGCCCCCTGGCCAACCTGCCTGTGCCTGCCCCTGTTGCTTCATCATCGTTCCACCCGCAGGTAGCGGACACATGCAGGTGCACGTGCCTCGTCCGCGCTGAGGAAAGTGTAGCAAAAGCCGGGGTCGCACGGCCAGCGATTCGACAGCGCGACACCTCCGGTGCCATCATATGCTTGTCAATCAGCCATTTTTGACGCAGCCTCAACGTGCTATGCTCTCGCCCCGCCCGGCCAGGCCCGGCCCCGACCGATCAAGACACGGAGAATATTGTGCATTTCCTGCAAAGTTATTTCAGGCTGAAAGAGAGCGGCACCAGCGTGCGCACCGAACTGGTGGCCGGCGTCACGACCTTCCTCACCATGGCCTACATCATCTTCGTCAATCCCTCCATCCTGGGTGACGCCGGCGTCCCCAGGGAAGCCGTGTTCGTGGCCACCTGCTTCGCCGCGGCGCTGGGGACCATCATCATGGGCCTGTACGCCAACTACCCGATCGCCATGGCGCCGGGCATGGGCCTGAACGCTTATTTCGCCTACGCGGTGGTGCTGGGCATGGGCATCTCGTGGCAGGCGGCGCTGGGCGCCGTGTTCATTTCCGGCTGCCTGTTCGTGCTGGTCAGCCTGCTGGGGATACGGGAACAGATCGTCAACGGCATTCCACATTCGCTGCGCACCGCCATCACGGTCGGCCTGGGCCTGTTCCTGGCGCTGATCGCGTTGAAGAGCGCGGGCATCGTGGTGGCCAATCCGGCCACGCTGGTGGGCGTGGGCGACCTGCACCAGCCGTCGACCATCATGGCGATCTGCGGCTTCATGCTGATCGTCACGCTGGACCGACTGAAAGTGACGGGCGCCATCCTGATCGGCATCGTGGCGGTGACGGTGATGAGCTTCTTCTTCGGCGGGAATACCTTCCACGGCCTGGTCTCCATGCCGCCTTCCATCGCGCCCACGCTGCTGAAGCTGGACCTGCAGGGCGCGTTCTCGGTCGGCCTGCTCAACGTGGTGCTGGTGTTCTTCCTGGTTGAACTGTTCGACGCCACCGGCACCCTGATGGGCGTCGCCAGCCGCGCCGGCCTGCTGGTGGGCGGCAAGATGGAACGCCTGAACAAGGCGCTGCTGGCCGACAGCTGTGCCATCGTGGCCGGTTCCGTGCTGGGCACGTCGAGCACCACGGCCTACATTGAAAGCGCGTCCGGGGTGCAGGCGGGCGGCCGCACCGGCCTGACGGCGCTGGTGGTGGCGGCCCTGTTCCTGGCCAGCCTGTTCATCGCCCCCATCGCCGGCGTGGTGCCGGCCTACGCCACCGCGCCGGCCCTGCTGTACGTGGCCTGTCTGATGCTGCGCGACCTGACGGAGGTGGACTGGAGCGACAGCACCGAGAGCGTGCCGGCCGCCATCACGGCCTTGCTGATCCCGTTCACCTACTCGATCGCGCACGGCATCGCGTTCGGTTTCATCACCTATGCAGCACTCAAGCTGGCCACGGGCCAGGCGCGCAAGGTCAAGCCCATCGTGTGGCTGATCGCCGCTGTTTTCCTGTTCAAGTACGCCTACCTCAAAGCATAAGGCGTCGCCGTCGCCCGGCTCAGGCGTGCCGCCTGGGCCGGCACGCCTGGTCCACAGCCAGCAATACCGGCGACTCGCGGATCGGCAGAACGCCGATCACGTTATGCAGGCGCTGGCGGCACAGCACCAGCGCGTCCTCCTCCGCCGATGCGAGCCGCATCGATACTTCCAGTCCCGCCAGTCCACCCGTCGTGCGCAGGCTGCGCAACTCCAGGCCCAGGCGCCGCACGATGGCCAGCGCGCACTCCAGCGTGCCGATGGCGCCCTCGGCCTCGATACAGAAACGGAAGGTTTTTTGGTGGTGTTCGGTGTCGGTCGTCATGGAAGAACTATACCCAGCCTGGCGGGAAATAGGCTTCCATTGCTTGCTGCATTTCCGCTCTTTAGAAGATGATTCTTCCATAAAGTTATAATTCGCAAGAACATTTATCTTCACGAGGCATGGCATATGGAACACCATCACGAACTCGACGAAATCGATCGCCGCATCCTGCGCGAGCTGCGCCTGGACGGGCGCCTGAGCAACACCAAGCTGGCCGAGAAGGTCGGCCTGTCCACCACGCCGTGCTGGAACCGGGTGCGGGCGCTGGAGGAACATGGCGTCATCGAAGGCTATACCGCCCTGCTCAGCCAGCAATCGCTGGGCTATCCCGATACCGTCATCATCGAAGTGACGCTGGACCGCCACGACGATGAGATTTTCGAGAAGTTTGGCCAGGCCCTGGCCGATCTGCCGGAAGTGATGGAAGCCTATCTGCTGACGGGCGAATACGACTACCTGATCAAGGTGGCCGTGGCTGGCACGGCCGGCTACGAGGAATTCCTGCGCCGCAAACTATACAAGCTGCCCGGCCTGCGCCACAGCCGCTCGACCTTCGTGCTGCGCTGCCTGAAGCGCAGCTATTCTGTCGTTCCCTGAATGCGGTGGCGCGGCCATACAACACCCTCAGCCCGTACAGGCCTGGCGTCGCCAAATGATAAATGATTGTCAGTAAATGACAAGCAGCCAACATCGCCGCTGGAACAAAATGAATTCCAGGAAACATGGATTTCAACACGGCACAGACCGTTCCACCGGGGAGACACACGCATGGCCAAGGATTTCTACCTGCGCTGCGCCGCAGCGATAGGTAAGCTCAACATAGGATTGCGACTGACGATGGGCTTCGCCCTGACCATGGTGCTGCTGGTGGCCATGATCGGCGTTGCCCTGCTGGCCATGGCCGGCATGCAGCGGCGTGTGGACAACATCCTGCAGGACCAGTACCGCAACGTGACCCAGGCGAACGAGGTCAAATACAACGTGGCCCTGATCCACCAACTGCTGCGCAGCGCCATCATCGCCGCCGAATACCAGGGCGAGAACGCCGTGGCAGCCCAGATCCGCCCCATCCGCGAACGCAACGCCGCGCTGCTGACCGGCTTCCAGGCCAGCCTGCACGCCCCGGCCGACAAGCGCGCGCTGGACGACATCGTCAAGGCCAGCCAGGCCGACCAGGCCAACCAGAAGGAACTGTTCCAGCTGCTAAACGCGGGCAGCCTGACGGAAGCCCGGAGTCTGCTCAACGCCACCATCCGCCTGTCCGAGCAGGAATTCGTGCAGGCGCTGCAAACGCTGGTCAAGCTGCAATCGGAGCACATGGCGCAGGAATCGGCGCTGTCCAACGCGGCCTATGCCGATGCCCGCGGCCAGTTGCTGTTGCTGGGCGTGGCCGCGCTGGGCCTGGGCAGCATCGGCGCCTGGCTGCTGGTGCGCGGCTTGCTGCGGGAACTGGGCTGCGAACCGCGCGAGGCCAGCCGCATTGCGGCCAGCATCGCCGATGGCGACCTGTCGGTGCGGATCGACCATCGCGCCCATGCCGGCGACAGCCTGCTGTCCGCGCTCGAAACCATGCGCGACAAACTGGCCGCCCTGGTGAGCCAGGTGCGCAACGGCACCGAGCAGATCGCCACCAGTTCCGCCGAAATCGCCGGTGGCAACCAGGAACTGTCGCACCGCACGGAGCAGCAGGCCGGCGCGCTGGAGGAAACCGCCGCCTCGATCGAGGAACTGACGGGCACCGTCAAGCAGAACGCCGACAACGCCCACACGGCCAACGAGCTGGCCATCAAGGCGTCGAGCGTGGCCACCGAAGGCGGCGCCGTGGTGGGCCGCGTGGTGCAAACCATGACCGCCATTAACGCCGCCTCGGCCAAGATCAGCGACATCATCGGCGTGATCGACGGCATCGCGTTCCAGACCAATATCCTGGCGCTGAACGCAGCCGTGGAAGCGGCGCGCGCCGGCGAACAGGGCCGCGGCTTCGCCGTGGTGGCCTCCGAGGTGCGCAGCCTGGCGCAGCGCAGCGCCTCGGCCGCGCACGAGATCAAGGCCCTGATCAACGACTCCGTGGCCCAGGTCCAGCTGGGCAGCACGCTGGTGGCCGACGCCGGCGTGACCATGACGGCCATCGTCGACAGCGTCCGGCATGTGACCGATATCATGGGCGAGATCATGGCCGCCAGCCAGGAGCAAACCTCGGGCATCGAGCAGGTCAACTCGGCCATCATGGACATCGACGGCGTCACCCAGCAGAACGCGGCGCTGGTGGAACAGGCCGCGGCGGCAGCGGCCTCGATGCAGGATCAGGCCAGCCAGCTGGCGGAACTGGTGAGCATCTTCAAGCTGCCGGGCGAAGCCGGACACCACACGGCACGCCACCCCATGGCCGATACGGCCACACGCACCGCGGCGCGCGCGCCGGCCCGGGCACGGGAACGGGAACGGGAACGGGAGCAGCGCCGGCTGGCGTGAGCGGCCAGAACCTGTATCATCGATCCCCTGATCACCGGCGGTGACGGGGTGAGACGCGCCGCGGCCGCCCCATCGCCGCCAGCCCCACAGGAGGATAGGCTGACATGGCGCGCGACAATATCAACGACATACTGGTGTTCCTGGCCGTGGCCCGGGAACGCAGCTTCACCCGCGCCGCCGCCAAACTGGGACTGACTCAGTCGGCCCTCAGCCATATCATCCGCTCGCTGGAAACCCGGCTCGGCGTGCGCCTGCTGACGCGTACCACGCGCAGCGTTTCGCCCACCGAGGCGGGCGAGCGGCTGCTGCAAAATGTCGCGCCCAGGATCGAGGAGATCGAAGCGGAGATCGCCGCCGTCAGCGACCTGGGCGACAAGCCGGCCGGCACCGTGCGCATCACCGCCATCGACTATGTGGCCGACACCGTGCTGTGGCCGCGCATCGCACCGCTGCTGCGCGACTATCCGGATCTGCAGGTGGAGATCAGCGCCGACTACCGGCTGGTCGACATCGCCGCCGAACGGTATGACATCGGCGTGCGCCATGGCGACCAGGTGGACAAGGACATGATCGCCGTGCGCCTGACCGCCGAGGTGCCGATGGTGATCGTCGGCGCCCCGGCCTATTTCGCGCACCGCCCGGCGCCGGCCTCGCTGCACGACCTGATGCGCCACAACTGCATCGTGCTGCGCATGCCCACCAGCGGCGCCGTCTACGCCTGGGAGCTGCTCGACCAGGGGCGGCCGGTCGAAGCGCGGGTGCGGGGCCAGGCCATGTTCACCAGCGTCTACCCCATGCGCGACGCCGCGCTGGACGGCATCGGCCTGG
The DNA here is from genome assembly GCA_035254005.1 of Burkholderiaceae bacterium. Classification (GTDB taxonomy): domain Bacteria; phylum Pseudomonadota; class Gammaproteobacteria; order Burkholderiales; family Burkholderiaceae_D; genus Rugamonas. The sequence goes on from DATFBD010000148.1 coordinate 166,184, forward strand.
CTTTCCTGCCCGAGAGTCTGGTGGCCGAGGACCTGCGCGCCGGCCGCCTGCTCAGCGTGATGCGCGACTGGTGCCCCGCGTTCGAACCGCTGCACGCCTACTATCCCAGCCGCCGCAACAGCTCGCGTGCCTTGGCGCTGGTGATCGACGCGCTCCGGTTCCAGGACCAGCGGCCCGGGCCGGCAAGCATGACAGGCTTGATCTGACAATGGTTGAGCTTGCCACGCATCCGCACCAAACTTGACCCGGCGATGGTAGATGGCTTTCAAATACCTCACAACGTGATATAGTTTCTCTCAACAGGGGTAGTACCATCATCCCTGCCGGTCACAAGCCAAATCAACTCGAGGAGATGCGATATGAGCACGTTAGACTATTTGAAGATGCCATTCTCGGCGCATGGTGCATGGGACAAGTTAAGCACGGTCCATCCCGCCGTGTGGAAGACGCTGTTGTCGCTGGTGCTACCGCTGTCGCTGATTCCGCCCGCCATGCTGATGTACGCCGGCGCCCACCATCCGGAAGTGTATTGGATGTCGGCCACGCCGCAGCGTTTCCAGATGATCGCCGCGCTGTTCCTGGTGGCCGAACTGTGCACCGTACCGCTGATGGCCCAAGCCATCAAGACCATCGCCGAAGCGCACCAGGTGCGCGTGGAGTTTCGCGATACGCTGATGCTGTCGGCCATCTCGGCCGTGCCCATGTGGCTGTCCGCGCTGGCGCTGGCCATCCCCAGCCTGTTGCTGACGGTATCGCTGCTGGTGCTTGGCCTGCTGGCCGCGCTGATGCTGCTGTTCCAGGGCAGCACTACCATCCTGAAGATCTCGAATGAAATGGAAGCGCAGGAAGTCTGCTCCCAGGCCTACGCCGTCGGCGCCCTGGTGTGGACGCTGCTGTGCGTGTTCGTCAAGCTGAGCCTGATGGCCTGAGCGCATCACCGCCCCAAAAAACCGGGGTCAGGTCATGCCTTGAGGCAAGATGCGAACATCTTGCCGCAAGGCATGACCTGACCCCGGTTTGTTATTGCGGCCTTAGAAGTGGTACTCGGCGCGCAGCATTGGCGTCTTGGCGACGTAACCCTGGCCGCCCGTGGTGGCGGAGGTGTTGCCGAACTTGTTGCGCCAGTACTGGTATTCAATGCCGACCTTGAACACGTTCTTGGCGTGGCCCATGGCAGCGCCGGCGTCCAGCATCAGCTGCATGTCGATGTTGGTTTCGGCGCCCGTGTCATTGCCCACTTCATCCTTGCCCTTGGCGGCGATGAAGTTGGCGTAACCTTCGAACGATACCAGCGAAGTCACCGGAATGCCCCAGTCGGCTGTCAGCATGGCGTGCGTCTTGTAGGTGTAGCGGCCGGTGACGGTGGAGATCGGCGGGAAGGCGCCGCTGGGCGCATTGCTTTCGTTGAGCAGCAACAGGCTGGTATTCAGGTGGCCCGGCACGTCCCACATCAGCGTGGGGCCCAGCACCAGCATGCGCTTGCGCGAATTGTAGCCAACGTCGTTCTTGGTGTTGACGTCGAAGCCGGCCGTCAGGCCCACGCTGTTGACGGGGCCGAACTTCATGCTGGTGCCGCTCACCTTGGCCAGGTCCAGCGTATGGCGATACACCACGTAGGCTTCCTGCGCGCCCGAGGTCTGGGTCAGCGAGGCCGGATCGTTCTTGTCCGACAGCAGTACATCCACGTTGAAGAAATTGGTGCCGTAGTTGTAGCCGCTGACGCTGGTCAGCGCGAAGATGTTCTTCTTGATGTCTTTGGGGTTGAACGGTTCGCGGTAGTCGTTACCGGTGCGCCAGCTGATGGACGTGTCGCTCCAGTTGGCGGCGTGGGCGGCGGTGCCGGCCAGGCACAGGCAGGCGATGGAAATCAATTGTGGCAGCTGTCTCATTGTCGTTGTTTTCATTTGCTAGGGTTGCGATGGACGCGGCTCGCCCCGCCGGCGCCATCGCTGGCGCCGGCACGGCTGTACCGCAGGGGGAAAAGTCGTTGTGCCGCCTCAGCCCGCGCCGAGGTAGACGAACTTGAAGGTGAACACGCAGGCGATGGCCCAGATCACGGGACGCACTTCGCGCACGCGGCCCGTCAGCAGCTTCAGGATCGCGTAGGAGATGAAGCCGAAGGCCACGCCCAGGGCGATCGAGTACGTGAACGGCATGGTCAGCGCCGCGATGGCCGCTGGCACGCTTTCAGTGGTGTCGCTCCAGTCGATGTCGACCAGCTCGCGCAGCATCAGGCAAGCCACGTACAGCAGCGCTGGCGCGGTGGCGTAGGCCGGCACCACGCCGGCCAGTGGCGAAATGAACAGGGCAGCCAGGAACAGCACGGCCACGGCGACGGCCGTCAGGCCCGTGCGGCCGCCGGCTTGCACGCCGGCCGCGCTTTCAATGTAAGCCGTGGTGCTGGAGGTGCCCAGCATGGAGCCGGCCACGATGGCGCAGCTGTCGGCCAGCAGTGCCTTGTTCAGGCGTTCCATTTTGCCGTTCACCAGCAGGCCGGCGCGGTTGGCCACGCCCATCAGCGTGCCGGTGGCATCGAACAGTTCAACCAGGAAGAACACCAGCACCACGTTCAGCAGGCCCACCGAGACAGCGCCCATCACGTCCAGCTTGAAAAAGGTCGGCTCCAGCGTGGGCGGGGCCGAGACGACGCCGTTGAACTGGTTACCGGCGAAGAAGAAGCTCAGCACCGTCACGGCCAGGATGCCGATCAGGATGGCGCCTTTCACTTGCAGCTTGTCCAGCGCCACGATCAGGAAGAAGCCGAAGATGGCCAGAATCACGGGCGCCGAGTGCAGGTTGCCCACGCCCACCAGGGTGGCGGGATTGGCGACCACGATGCCAGCACTCTTCAGCGAGATCAGGCCCAGGAACAGGCCGATGCCGACCGTGATGGCGGTGCGAATCGAATGCGGTATCCCGTTCACGATCATTTCGCGCAGCTTGAACACGCTCACGAACAGGAACAAACAGCCCGAGATGAACACGGCGCCCAGCGCCATTTGCCACGGCATGCCCATGCCCTTGACGACGACATAGGCGAAGTAAGCGTTCAGCCCCATCCCTGGCGCCAGCGCGATCGGATAGTTCGCATACAGGCCCATGACCAGGCAGCCCAGTGCGGCCGCGACACAGGTGGCGACAAACACGGCGCCCTTGGGCATGCCGGCGTCGCCGAGGATGGAGGGATTGACGAAGATGATATACGCCATGGTGAGGAAAGTGGTGAGGCCGGCGACCAGTTCCGTGCGCACGTCCGTTCCGTTTTCCTTCAGTTTGAAGAATTTCTCGAGTAACAACATTTTTGTCTCCATGTTCTGTTTTAGTACTGCTTTAGCCATGCGCCGATTAAACAAGGGAACAATCGGCGATGATCTGGTGTGACCTTATCCCAGCCGCCGCCACGCCATGTATGGGTGGCGACATACTTGCTATCTGCTATTTCCCATAACAGCCGGGGCACGCCGCATGGTGTGCGGCGCCCGCCCCTACCTGCCCTCCTTTGATTGGTTAGCCTGCCGGTTTATACGAATTGCCCGATCTGTGCTTCGACGGCCTTGCGCACCGAGCCTGTGGTGACGAAGGAACGCGCCATGTCAATGTCGTCGTGGAACCAGCGGTCGCCATCGAGGCAGGCCGGAATCTGGCTGCGCACCGAGGCGTAGGCGGCGGCTGTGCCTTTGCCCAGCACGAATCCGGGCAGCAGCTGTTCCGTCATGGTCAGCGCCTGGGCGGCCAACAACATCTCCACGCCGACGATGTACTGTGTGTTCGACACCACAACGGCGGCCTTGCGCGCGCACCAGGTGGAGTTGGACACGTGGTCTTCGCTGTTGCCCTTGGCCGGGATGGAATCGACGCTGCCGGGCATGCACAGGGTGCGGTTCTCCATCACCAGCGAACTCAGTGAGCACTGCACCACCGGATAGCCCGTGTTCACACCGCGCACGCCGGACATCAGGTTGCGCGGCAGGCCCCACGACAGCGTCGGGTCGATCAGGCGCGCCACACGGCGTTCGACGATGCTGCCCAGGTCCGCCACGGCCATGGCCAGCAAGTCCATCGCCTGCGCCAGGTACTGGCCGTGGAAGTTACCGCCCGAGATAATCTCGAAGCCGCCTTCGTCCTTGCTGAAGATGAGCGGGTTGTCGGTGGCCGAGTTGACTTCCTTATCGATGATGGTGTCGATGTAGTCCAGCGCATCGAACACGGGGCCGTACACCTGCGGCGCGCAGCGCAGCGAGTACACGTCCTGGATGCGGGCCGTGTACGGAATATCGGTGCGGCGCAGCTCTTCCGGGAACTGCACGGCGCGCGCTGCGTGGGTGGTGCGCGTCGATCCTTCCAGCAGGTTGCGCACGATGGCCGCCGTCTTGATCTGGCCCGCGTGCGGACGGGCGGTGTGGATGCGCGGGTCGAAGGCCGACATCTCGGCCCGCATCGCTTCCAGCGTCAGGCCCAGCGACAGGCAGGCGTCCGACAGCAGGTTGCGCGCATCCTCGGCAGCCAGCAGGGCCACGGCCAGCGACACGGTGCAGCCGTTGATCAGCGCCGAAGCATCCTTGGCCTTCAGTTCGAATTCCACCGGCCCCACGCCCGAGGCGCGGATGGCTTCCGGCGCCGACATGCGCTGGCCACGGTACATCACCTCGGCCTGTTCGAAGCCGCAGATGGCGGCGGCCAGGTAGGACAGCGGCGCCAGGTCGCCCGAGGCGCCCACGGAGCCCTTCTGCGGCATGATGGGGTGGATGCCGGCGTTGACGAAGGCCAGCAGGCGGTCCACCACCTCCACGCGCGGCGCCGAGTAGTTGCTGGCGAAGGCGTTGGCGCGCAACAGCATGGTGGCACGGCTCACCTCCTCGGGGAACGGTTCGCCCATGCCGGCCGCGTGCGCCTTGATCAACTGGGTCTGGAACAGGTTGATGTCCTGCACCTTGACGCGGGTATCCTTGAGCATGCCCACGCCGGTGTTAAAGCTGTACATCATGGGCGCCTCATCGTGCATCCAGGTCGATTCGATGTAGTCGCGGCTTTCCTTCAGGGCCGCGCGCGAGGACGCGGCCAGATTCACTTCGATGCTGTGGTCGCGCGCCACGGCCACCACTTGGGCCGCCGTCAGGTTGAAACCGTTGATGGTTGTCGTCGTCATGATTGCTCTCTTATCAGTTATGTGGGCGCTCAGTTGGCGCCGGCCGCGAACCAGGCGCCGATTTCGGCGCGCTCTTCCGGCGTGATGTTGGTCATATTCCCGATCGGCATAGCCTTCAGCACGACGGCCTGCTGGTTGACCTTGGCCGCGTTCTGGTGGATCTGCTCGGGGGTGTTGAGCATGATGCCGGCCGGTGCGGTGGCGAAACCGGGCTGGGTCGGGGTGGCCGAGTGGCAGCTCACGCAACGCTGGTTGATGATGGCTTGCACGCGGCCGAACTCCGGCGCGGCCACGGCGGCGGCGTGTTCATCGCCGCTCACGCCACCCTGTGCGATTTGCGCGGCGTGCGCCGCTGGCCGTGGTGCGATCACGATGGCCACGGCCAGCAGGATGGCGCAGCCGGCGGCCGGGAAGCCCCAGGCCGTGCGGCCATGGTGGCGCAGGTTGAAGAAGTGGCGGATCAATACACCGGCGGCGATGATGGCGCCCAGCAGCGCCCAGCTGTAGGCGTGGCTGTAGGTCATGGCGTAGTGGTTGCTGATCATGATGAGCAACACCGGCAGCGTGAAGTAGTTGTTGTGGACCGAGCGCTGCTTGGCCTTCTTGCCGTGGATGGGATCGGGCGACTCGCCGCGCTCCATGGCCTGCACCAGCTTGCGCTGGCCCGGAATGATCAGCATCAGCACGTTCCCGACCATCATGGTGCCGATCATGGCGCCGACGTGGATGTAAGCCGCGCGGCCGCTCAGGAAGTGGGTCAGCACATAGGCCATGGCGACGATGAATACGTACATGACGATGGCCAGCAAGCCTTCGCGCTTGCCCAGCGGCGAGCGGCACAGGGCGTCGTACACGATCCAGCCGAACAGCAGGCTGCCCAGGCCGACGGCGATGGCCTGGCCCTGGCTCAGGTCGGCCACCGACTTATCGATCATCATGGCCGAAGCGTTGAAGTAGTAGACGATGAACAGCAGCGAGAAGCCCGACAGCCAGGTGGCATACGCTTCCCACTTGAACCAGTGCAGGTCCGACGGCAGCTCGGCCGGCGACACCAGGTACTTCTGCGGGTTGTAGAAACCGCCGCCGTGCACGGCCCACAGCTCGCCCGACACGCCCTTCTTCGCCAGGTCGGAACCGGGTTTGGGCGGACGGATGCTGTTATCGAGCCAGACGAAATAGAAGGACGCGCCTATCCAGGCGATCCCCGTGATCAGGTGCAGCCAACGCACCAATAGATTGAGCCAGTCCACGCCATATGCGAGCAGTTCCATGTCTTCCTCTTGATTGGATTTGAGCTCGTCTGCCACCGCGGGCGCTCCAGACGATTGGGACTTGGTCCCTGTTGGCCGCGAACTGTTGAGAGCTCCGCTGCGACCGGTTTGAAGACCACGCACTGCGGTGCGCGGTATGGACTGAACGATAAAACTAATTCTGGCCTTTCACATTGGAATCGACGTATATTAAAAATAGGAACGAAGTTATACACAGATAAAGTCATGGCCCAATTACCCGATCATTTAGACCTGCACCTGATCCGCATCCTGTACCTGCTGCTGTGCGAAAAGAACGTCTCGCGCGTGGCGCTCAAGCTGGACCAGCCGCAGCCTTCCATCTCCGCCTCGTTGCGCAAACTGCGTGAATTGACGGGCGATCCGCTGCTGGTGCGGGGTGGACGGGGCATGGTGCCCACCCAGCACGGCGAGAGTTTGAAAAAGCCCGCCAAGCGCATCCTGGACGAAGTGGGACAGCTGTTTTTGCAGAAAACGCCGTTCGTCTCGATGGAGGAAAGCCGCACCTTCCGCATCGGCGCGCCGGACTACCTCGACATCCAATTTTTGCCGACGGTTGTGGCGCGGTTGCGACGCGAATCGCCCAAAAGCCGCATCATCATCCAGAGCCTGGGCGCGGAAGTGGACTCGATCCGCATGCTGTCCGATGGTGACCTGGACCTCATCATCGGCAACTGGCAGGAGCCGCCCGAGCATCTGCACCTGTCACGCCTGTTCGAAGACCCCATCGTCTGCGCGATGCGCGCCGATTCGCCCTATGCCAAGCGCACCGACGCCAACGAGATGACGGTGGACGACTACCTGAACCTGCCCCACGTGGCGCCCTCGCCCACCCTGCCCGGCTTCCACGGCGTGATCGACAGCTTCCTGGCCGAGCATGGGCTGGAGCGCAACGTGATGGTGGAGTCGGCCTATTTCAGCCTGATCCCGCACATGCTCACGCAAACGGACCTGGTACTGACGACGGGCCGCCAATACCTGCGCTTCTACGAACGCAACCTGCCGATCAAGGTCTACACGGTGCCGCTGCGCTTCCCGCCGATGCGCTTCTACCAGCTGTGGCATGAACGGGTACACCAGGCGCCCGAGCACAAATGGCTGCGCGACCAGATCACCCAGGCCGCGGCCGCCCTGAGCGCGACCAAAGGGTCAGACCCCAGGGTCTGACCCTGGGGTGCCGCCGTTGCGGTTCCACGGCCTGACAACGCACCGCACACGCCAAGGGGCAGACCCCAAGGTCTGACCCTGAAACCGCGCCCCGTGGCAGGCGGGCAACACTTGCCATATCCGCATGCTGAACCTCCCTATGTTCAGTCGCTTATATATCAGCCCCGCCGTGCCTATACTATTCTTCATATACCAAGGCCGGCGCCAGGTCCCATGCGCCGGTCACGATAGCTGAGGAGACAGGCTGGTGGGGCCGCCTGCACAACAATGACGATCACTCTCGAACACCTGAACCAGTGCAGCGCCGAGGAATTCACCCGGCTGCTGCATGGCCTGTACGAACATTCGCCCTGGATACCCGAACGCGCCGCCGCCGGCCGTCCCTATGCCACCGTCACCGCCCTCAAACAGGCGCTGGAGCGGGTGGTACGCCAGGCCACCGTGGACGAACAACTGGGCCTGGTGCGCGCCCACCCCGAACTGGCTGGCAAGGCCGCGCTGGCCGGCACCCTCACGGCCGAATCGACCGGCGAACAGGCCAAGGCCGGCCTGACCCAATGCAGTCCGGAAGAACTGGCGACCCTGCACCGCCTGAACGCGGAATACAACGCCCGCTTCGGCTTCCCCTTCATCCTGGCCGTCAAAGGCCCGACCGGCAACGGCCTTACGCGGCAGGAGATCATCGCCCACTTCACGCGCCGCCTGCGCGCCCAGCGCGACGACGAGCTGGCCGAATGCCTGCGCCAGATCGGCCGTATCGCCGCCATGCGCCTCAACCAGTTGATGGATCTGTCGTTCCATTTCGGCCCCACCATCATGGCCTGGTCCGAGATCATCGGTGCATGGAGCGACGACCCAGACAACCTGACCTGCGCCTACATGACGCCCGCCCATCGCAAGACGGCCGCCCAACTGGCCGAGTGGATGACGGAAGCGGGCATGGAAGTGCATATCGACCCGGTCGGCAACGTGGTGGGCCGCTACCTGTCGGCGCGTCCCGACGCCAAGACCCTGATGACCGGCTCGCACTACGACACGGTACGCAACGGCGGCAAATACGATGGCCGCGAGGGCATCCTGCTCCCCATCGCCGTCGTCAAATATATGCACGAACGCGGCGAGCGGCTGCCGTTCCACCTGGAGATCATCGGCTTTTCGGAAGAAGAAGGCGTGCGCTATCAAAGCACCTTCCTGGGTAGTAATGCCATCATCGGCCAGTTCGACATGGCGCTGCTGGACAAAGCGGACGCCCAAGGCATCACCATGCGCGAGGCACTGATCGAGGCCGGCCACGATGTGACGAAGATCCCCGCCATCGGCCGCAAGCCGGAAGATGTGCTGGGTTTCGTCGAAGTCCATATCGAGCAAGGCCCGGTGCTGCTGAACCGTGACCTGCCCGTGGGCGTGGTCAGTTCCATCGCCGGCAGTTGCCGCTACCAGGTCGAGCTGACCGGCCTGGCCAGCCACGCGGGCACCACGCCCATGACCATGCGCAAAGACGCCGCCGCCGCCGCCGCCGAAATCGTGCTGTTCGTCGAGCAGCGCGCCAGCCAGGCACCATCGCTGGTGGGCACCGTGGGCCAGCTGCAGGTGCCCGATGGTTCCGTCAACGTGATTCCCGGCGCCTGCAAGCTGTCGCTCGACATCCGCGCCGCCGACGATGCGACCCGCGATGCGGCGGTGGCCGACATCCTGAACCAGGCCGAGGCCATCTGCGCCCGCCGCCAGGTGGAAATCAAGGTCACCAGGATCATGTCCGCGCCGGCTGCGCCGTGCGCGCCGTGGCTGGTCCGCCAGTTCGCCGCCGCCACCGAACGGGCCGGGGTGGAAGTGTTCGAGCTGCCGTCCGGAGCCGGCCACGACGCGATGGCGCTGGCCCGCATGACCGACGTGGCCATGCTGTTCACCCGCTGCGGCAACGGCGGCATCAGCCACAACCCGTTGGAAACCATGACGGCTGACGATGCCGAGGTGTCGGCCCAGATCTTCCTGGACTTCCTGCGTTACTTCGAGCCGAAATCCTGATCGCATTATCAGACGCAAACGATACGTAAGCAGATTTCTATAATTAATTGAACATAGTAGCCATGGCGGCCCCGATATTGGTCAGGGGGCCGCTGGCTGCTAACCTGTGCAAACAGCATCAGTTCAACAGCGCGGAGCATCCATGTCAGAACCTATCCGATTTTTCTATCGCGGCGAAGTCCACACCGTCGCGCAAGGCGCACCGACCCGTACCCTGCTCCAGCACCTGCGGGAAGACCTGCACTGCACCGGCACCAAGGAAGGCTGCGCCGAAGGCGATTGCGGCGCCTGCACCGTGGTGGTGGCCGAGCTTCAGCCCAACGGCGAAGTGGCTATGCAGTCGGTGAACTCCTGCATCCAGTTCGTCCCCACGCTGGACGGCAAGGCCGTGTTCACCGTGGAAGACCTGCAGCAGGCCGACGGCGCCCTGCACCCGGTGCAGGAAGCACTGGTCGAGTGCCACGGCTCCCAATGCGGCTTCTGCACCCCCGGCTTCGCCATGTCCCTGTGGAGCCTGTATCTGAAGCAGGAAGGCAAGGCCGAGGCGCCCTGCCGCAAGACCATCGACGAAACCCTGTCCGGTAACCTGTGCCGCTGCACCGGCTACCGCCCCATCATCGACGCCGCGCGCCGCATGGGCGAACTGCCCGCGGTGCAGTTCGACCGCGCGTCGCTCAAGACGGCGCTGCAAGCCCTCCAGCGCGACGCCATGTTCAGCTACAGCCACGACGGCCAGACCTTCTACGCCCCGCGCACGCTGGCCGAACTGGCCACGCTGCGGGCCGAAAAACCCAATGCCACCATCGTGGCCGGCTCCACCGACGTGGGCCTGTGGGTGACCAAGCAGATGCGCGACCTGGGCGACATGATCTACGTCCGTATGGTCAAGGAGCTGCACCAGATCGACACCCGCGACGGCATGCTGCACATCGGCGCCGCCGTCAACCTGAACGATGCCTACGGCGCCGTCTGCGAACACTACAAGGACCAGCTGACGGAGATGTGGCAGCGCTTCGCGTCCCAGCCCATCCGCAACACGGGCACGCTGGGCGGCAGCGTCGCCAACGGCTCGCCCATCGGTGATTCCGCACCGTGGATGATCGCGCTCGGCGCGGAAATCGTGCTGCGCAGCGCGCAGGGCCAGCGCGTGCTGCCGCTGGAGAAGTTCTACCTCGATTACATGAAGAAGGACTGGCAGCCCGGCGAGTTCGTGGAGGCCGTGCGCATTCCACTGCCGCGTGCAGGTGTTCAGTTCCGCACCTACAAGCTGGCCAAGCGCTATGATCAGGATATCTCCGCCGTGTGTGGTGCCTACGCCATCACGCTGGACGCTGCCGGCATCGTCAGCGACGCCCACATTGCCTACGGCGGCATGGCCGCAACCTCGCGCCGCGCGCCGTTGGCCGAAGCGGCCCTGAACGGCAAGCCGTGGAGCGAAGAAAACCTGCAACTGGCGATGGCCGCCCTGGCGAAAGATTACACGCCGCTGACGGACATGCGCGCCAGCGCCGGCTACCGCATGACGACGGCCCAGAACCTGCTGCGCCGCTTCTGGCTGGAGACGCGCCCGGACGGCGCCATGCCCATCCAGTCTATCAACGCATTCAACTACGCTGAAGGAGGCGCCGCAGCATGAACAGCAAAACGGAAGCTTTCCTGACCCAACAAGTCCCGATGGCCTGGGCCGAAGTGGGCAAGTCCCACAAGCATGAATCGGCCGTGCTGCATGTGCTGGGCGAAGCCACTTACACCGACGATATCGCCGAAGCGCAAGGCACGCTGCACGCCGCGCTGGGCCTGTCGTCCAAGGCGCACGCCAACATCCTGTCCATGGACCTGGAACCGGTGCGCCGCATGCCCGGCGTGGTGGCCGTCTACACCCACAAGGATATCCCCGGCACCAACGACTGCGGCCCCATCATCCACGACGACCCTATCCTGTCGCCGGGACTGGTGCAGTACATCGGCCAGCCGATCTTCATCGTCGTCGCCAAGAGCCACGAGCAGGCGCGCCGCGCTGCCCGCAAGGCCGTGATCGAATATGAAGAGCTCCCAGCCATCCTGACGCCGCAAGCGGCACGCGATGCGCAATCGTTCGTCGTGCCGCCCATGCATTTGGCACGCGGCGATGCGCAGGCCGCGTTCGAGCGTTCGAAGCACCGGCTCAAGGGTGAACTGCAGGTGGGCGGCCAGGAGCAGTTCTACCTGGAGGGCCAGATTGCCTATGCCGTGCCCAAGGAAGGCGATGGCATGCACGTCTACTGCTCGACCCAGCACCCGACCGAGATGCAGCACGTGGTGGCGCACGCCCTGCACCGCCATTCGCACGACATCGTGGTCGAGTGCCGCCGCATGGGCGGCGCATTCGGCGGCAAGGAATCGCAATCGGCATTGTGGGCCGCCTGCGCCGCCATCTCGGCCGCGCGCCTGAAGCGCCCCGTCAAGCTGCGCGCCGACCGCGACGACGACATGATGGTGACTGGCAAGCGCCACTGCTTCTGGTACGAGTACGAGATCGGCTATGGCGACGATGGCCGCATCACGGCCGCCAAGGTGCAGATGGTGTCGCGCGCCGGCTTCTCCGCCGACCTGTCGGCCCCGGTGGCGACCCGCGCCGTCTGCCACTTCGACAACACCTACTACCTGGGCGACGTCGATATCCGCGCCATGTGCGGCAAGACCAACACCCAGTCCAACACGGCGTTCCGTGGTTTCGGCGGCCCGCAGGGCGCCATCGCCATCGAATATATCGTCGACGAGATCGCACGCAACCTGGGCATGGATGCGCTGGATGTTCGCAAGATCAACTTCTACGGCCGCAACGACGAGGAAGGCCGCAACGTCACCCAGTACGGCCAGAAGATCGTCGACAACGTGATCCACGAACTGGTCGAACAACTGGTCAGCGAGAGCGACTACCGCAAGCGCCGCGAGGAGATCAACGCCTTCAACGCCACCAGCCCCGTGCTCAAGCGCGGCCTGGCGCTCACGCCGGTCAAGTTCGGCATCGCGTTCAACGTCACCCACTTCAACCAGGCCGGCGCGCTGGTGCACGTGTACACGGATGGCTCGGTGCTGGTCAACCACGGCGGCACCGAGATGGGCCAGGGCATCAACACCAAGGTGTGCCAGGTGGTGGCGCATGAACTGGGCATCCCACTGGACATGGTGCGCGCCAGCGCCACCAATACCAGCAAGGTGGCCAATACCTCCGCCACGGCCGCATCGACGGGCGCGGACCTGAACGGCAAGGCCGCCCAGGACGCTGCCCACACGATCCGCAAGCGGCTGGCCGAATTCGCCGTCAAGCTGCATGGCGGCGCAGTGGAGGACGTGCGCTTCGAGGCTGGCCAGATTATCGTAAACGGCGGCGCCGTGCCCTTTCCTGAGCTGGTGCAGAAGGCCTACATGGCGCGCGTCCAGCTTTGGTCGGACGGCTTCTACGCCACACCCGGCCTGCATTGGGACCCGAGAACGATGAGCGGCAACCCGTTCTCGTACTATGCCTACGGCGCTTCGGTGTCGGAAGTGGTGGTCGATACGCTGACGGGTGAATGGAAGCTGTTGAAGGTGAACGCGCTGTACGACGCTGGCCAGTCGCTGAATCCTGCCCTCGACGTGGGCCAGGTCGAAGGCGCCTTCGTACAGGGTATGGGCTGGCTGACCACCGAGGAATTGTGGTGGAACGCGAGCGGCAAGCTGATGACGCACGCGCCATCGACCTACAAGATCCCCGGCGTGTCGGACTGCCCGGAGAACTTCGATATCCGCCTGTTCAAGAACCGCAACGTAACCGACAGCATCCACCGCTCCAAGGCGGTCGGCGAACCGCCGCTGCTGCTGCCGTTCTCCGTGTTCCTGGCCATCCGCGATGCCTGCTCCAGCGTGGCGAACCACAAGTTCAACCCGCCACTGCGCGCGCCCGCGACCAGCGAAGCGATCCTGAACGCCATCAGCGCCGTGCAGAAACTGGCGCAAGGCTGAACGACATGGCGAACGATCTGTCCTCACCAACCAACGCCCTGGTGGCCGCGGCGGCGCTGGCCGAACCGCGCGTGCTGGTGACGGTGGCGCAGGTGGCCGGTTCGGCGCCGCGCGAACCGGGCGCCAAGATGCTCATCACCCAGGATGGCGCCTACGACACGATCGGCGGCGGCCACCTGGAAATGCGCGCCACCGACATCGCCCGCGAGATGCTGGCCATGCCAGCCGGCGCGCTGGCGGCGCAGCGGCGGCTGGAACGCTTCCCGCTTGGCCCCAGCCTCGGGCAGTGCTGCGGTGGCGTCGTGCAGCTGGCGTTTGAACGCATCTTGCCGGAGACGGACACGCATTTCGCCACGCTGGTCCAGCGCAAGGGTGAAGGACTGGATAGCTGGCGCCTGCTGCCGCTCGACTCGACGGAGGCGGCCAGCACCTACGACGCGGCCGGGCTGCGCCTGTCCGGCAACGGCCCCGCGCTGCTGCCGCTGCCCGGCCCCGGCGTCGAATGCAAGCTGCGGCTGGACGACGATGGCCGCCAGTGGCTGCTCGATTCCTACCTGCCGTACCGCCCGCGCCTGTACCTGTTCGGCGCCGGCCACGTGGGCGCCGCCATCGTGCGCGCGCTCGCGGAACTCCCGTGCCAGGTGGTGTGGATCGACGAGCGCGAGGACATGTTCCCGTCCGCGCTGCCCGCCAACGCGCGTATCGAAGCCACCGACACGCCGGAAGCCGTCATCGCGGAAGCGCCGCCCGGCGCCAGCTTCCTCGTGCTGACCCACAGCCACGCGCTGGACCAGCACCTGTCAGAACATATCCTGCGCCGCACCGATTTCACATGGTTCGGCCTGATCGGATCGGCCACCAAGCGTGTACAATTCGAACGACGCCTGCGCGAGCGGGGCATCCCGGCCGAGCGCATGGCGGACATGACATGCCCGATCGGCCTGCCCGGCATCCGCGACAAGGCGCCCGCCGTCATCGCCGTATCGGTGGCCGCGCAGCTGATGCAGGTGTGGGAAGCGGCCGCACTTGCCTCGCCAGCACAAACGAATAGCGTACCGGCCGACACGCCAGCCCAGGACCACACATGCATCGCCTGATTTCCTCGAATTCGCACGCCCCGCAGGCGGCCTCACTCTCCGGCAGCGCCGGGGCGGGAGCGCCGCATCGCTGTACATCCCACTAGCCGCCGCGCTAGCTTCAACACCAACGAGGACCGATGGCCCGCGCGTACGCGCGATGGCCGTCAGCGACCACCTGCACCACGCATACACGATATTTGGAACCATCATGGCAAACACCTTCCAGGCCTACCGCGCCAGCCTGCTGCACTTTAACGACGACCCGGCCTACCATGCCAACGCCCACCACTGGCACGAGGACGGCCTGTTGGTCGTCAACGACGGCAAGGTCCACATGGCGGGCGACTACGCCCAGCTGGTGCACCTGCTGCCCGAGGGCACGCCCGTGCACGATTATCAGGGCAAGCTGATCACCCCCGGCTTCATCGACACCCACGTGCACTACCCGCAGACGGACATGATCGCCTCGCCTGCACCGGGCCTGCTGCCCTGGCTGGAAAAATACACCTTCCCCACCGAACGCAAGTTCGCCGATCCGGCCCACGCGACCAACGTGGCCAGCTTCTTCCTCGATGAACTGACCCGCTGCGGCACCACCACGGCCATGGTCTACTGCACCGTGCACCCGCAATCGGTGGACGCCTTCTTCGGCGAGAGTGAGAAACGCAACCTGCGCATGGTGGCCGGCAAGGTGCTGATGGACCGCCATTGCCCCGACTTCCTGCAGGACACGGCCGAATCGGGCGTGCGCCAGAGCGAGGAGCTGATCAAGCGCTGGCACAAGCGGGGCCGCCAGCTGTACGCCATCACGCCACGCTTCGCGCCCACCTCCACGGAAGCCCAGCTGGAACTGGCCGGCGCGCTGGCCAAGGCCTACCCGGACACCTTCCTGCAAACCCATGTGGCCGAAAACACGGACGAAGTGGCCTGGGTCAAATCGCTGTTCCCCAACGCGCGCAGCTACATGGACGTGTATGACCACTACGGCATGCTGCGCCCCCGGTCCATGTACGCCCACTGCATCTGGCTCGACGACGCCGACCGCGCCCGCATGGCCGCCACCCAATCGGCGATCTCGATCTGCCCCACTTCCAACCTGTTCCTCGGCAGCGGCCTGTTCGACTTCGAACGCGCGGACGCGGCGCAAGTGCCGCTCTCGCTGGCCACGGACGTGGGCGGCGGTACCTCGTTCTCCATGCTGCAAACGATGAACGAAGCCTACAAGGTGGCGCGCATGGGCGGCACCTATTTGCAGGCGATGCGCATGTTCTACCTGGCCACGCTGGGCGGTGCGCGCAGCATGCAGCTGGAAGGCACGATCGGCAATTTCGCGCCGGGCACGGAAGCGGATTTCGTGGTGCTCGATCCGAAGGCGACGCCCCTGCTGGCGCGCCGCACGGAACGCACGGACACCCTGGAAGAACTGCTGTTCGCCATCGCGCTGCTGGGCGACGACCGCACCGTGGCCGCCACCTACGCGGCCGGCAAGGCCGTGCACCAGCGCCAGCACTGACTATGGACCGACTTTCCAACAAAGGCCGGGACGCCGTGGCGCCGGCCGGCGCGGCCAGCGCGGCCGAATGGCAAACCCGGATCGACCTGGCCGCCTGCTACCGCCTGTGCGCCCTGTACGGCTGGGATGATGTGATCTACACCCACATCACGGCCGCCGTGCCGGATCAGCCGGGCCATTACCTGATCAATCCGTTCGGCCTGCGCTTCGATGAGGTGCGAGCCTCCAACCTGGTCAAGGTTGATGGGACGGGCGATATCGTCTGCGGCTCGGGACACCCCATCAACCGCGCCGGTTTCGCGCTGCATGCGGCAGTGCATGGCGCGCGGCCGGACCTGGGCTGCGTCATGCATCTGCATAACGCCAATGCCATCGCCGTGGGCGCGCAGCAGGAAGGCTTGCTACCGCTGTCGTCGCACGCGCTGCGCTTCTACCAGCAACTGGGCTACCACGACTACGAAGCCCTGGCCCTGACCCCAGCAGAAGCGGGCCGGCTGGTGGAACGGTTGGGCGCCTATCCCGCACTGATGCTGCGTAACCACGGCACACTCGTGTGCGGTCGCACGGTGGCCGAGGCATTCGTCCGGATGGAGACGCTGGACAAGGCTTGCGGCTTCCAGCTCAAGGCCCAGTCGGGCGGCGTGCCGTTGCACACCCCGCCGCACGACATTTGCGTACAGGCCCAACGCGACCTGGAGGCGGGCGGCGCGCTGGAAGGCGCCCTGGAATGGCCTGCGCTGCTGCGCAAACTCGATCAACTGAGCCCCGGATACCGTGGCTGAACCCACATCACAAGAGGAGACACCATGCCTACCATTAACGTCCAGGTTTTCGAAGGCCGCACGCTGGAGCAGAAACGTGCATTCGTCAAGGCCGTGACGGAAGCGACCGTGCGAACGCTGGGCGCCACGCCTGAATCGGTCGACATCATCATCCACGAGCTGAAGAAAGAAGACTGGGCCACCGCCGGCCGCCTGTGGTCAGACCGCGACTGAGCGCATCACCTGATCCGGCCGGGTCTATAATCTCGCTTCGGCGAAAATTAACGAGGATGGAAATGACCTGGCTGGTTTTTAAATACCTGATGACGTCGGCCGTGGTGGTGGCCGTCTCCGAGTTCGCCAAACGCAGCGATAAGCTGGGCGGGCTGGTGGCCGCACTGCCGATGGTGACCTTTCTCGCCCTGATCTGGCTGCACGTCGAACATCAGCCGGAACAGAAGATCGCCAACCACGCCTGGTACACCTTCTGGTACGTGGTCCCCACGCTGCCGATGTTCCTGGTGTTCCCCGCCCTGCTGCCGCGCATCGGGTTCTGGCCCACGCTGCTCGCCTGCGCCGCCATCACGATCGCGTGCTTTGGTGCGTTCGCGTTCATCATGCGCCGGTTCGGCATCGATCTGCTGTAAGTCCGGCCGGGGCAGCCGCCAGCTCAGCCCCACACCACCGCGCGCTGTTCGCCATACCAGCCAGCCATGCGCTCCGCGGCCTGCGCCTCGATCTGGCGCCGCTTGATCTTCAAGGTCGGCGTGAGGCAGCCATTTTCGATCGACCATGGATCATGCGCCACCACCAGCATCTGCAGGCGCTCATAGCTGGGCAACTGCGCGTTGACGTCCTTGAGCATCAACTGCAGCTCTTCCTCCATGCGCATGCGCTCGGCGGGATCGCCCAACTGGCTGCGTAAATGCTCGGCCAGCACCACCAGCGCGTAGGCAGCCGGCTGCCCCACCCCGGTCACCATCGATTGTTCCACCATTGGATGGGCGTTGATCAGGTTTTCGATCGGCGCCGGCGCCACGTACTTGCCCTTGGCGGTCTTGAACACTTCCTTGAGCCGGCCCGTCAGCTTCAGCAAGCCGTCCTCACGCCGTTCGCCCTGGTCGCCAGTGCGGAAAAAGCCGTCAGCGGTAAAGCTCTCGGCGTCCAGGTCGGGCCGCTTGTAGTAGCCGACCATGCGGCCGGGTGACTTGATCAGCACTTCATGGTCGTCGCTGATGCGAACTTCCACGCCCTCGAACGGAATGCCCACGTAGCCTGGCGCGTTATGTTCGGCCGTGGAGATATGCGACAGCGCGAAATCCTCGCTCATGCCATACCCTTCCATCAGGTTCAGGCCAAGCCGGCGATACCACGCGATCAGCTCCGGCGGCGTGGGCGCCGAACCGCTGCCGGCCAGCCGCACATGGCCCAGCCCCAGTCCGGCCAGCACCTTATGGCCAACCAGTTTGCCCACCAGCGGAATACCCAGCAGGAAATCCAGCACCTTGGGCGGAATCTTCTCGAACACACCTAGCTGGAATTTGAGCCACAGCCGTGGCACGGACAGGAACATGGTGGGGCGGGCACGCTTGATGTCATCGACAAAGGTGCTCAGGCTCTCGGCGAAGAAGACACGGCAACCGGCCACCATGCTGCAGCACTCGATATACGAGCGCTCGACCACGTGTGCCAGCGGCAGGTAGGACAGGTAACGGTCATCCGGGCCGCAATCGATGGTCTGCTTCATGATTTCGGCCGCCCGCGTCACATTGGCGAAGCAGTGCATCACCCCCTTGGGTTGGCCCGTGGAACCGGAAGTGTACACCAGCATGGCCAATTCATCCCCGCCGCGCGCCACCTTGCCCGCCAGCGGCGACTGGGCCGCGACAGCCGCATCCCAACTGGCGCCCGCATGCTCCGGCGCCAGTGGGAAGGCGATGCGCGGCAGCGAAGCGGGCACGCCTTCGGCCTGGTGTGCCCAGTTATCGAGCTTGCCGACGAAGATCAGCTTACTCTCGCTGTGTTCGAGCACGAAACGTATCGTGTCCGGCTCCTCGGTGGGAAAGATCGCCACGGTGGCGCAACCGGCCATCCAGATCGCCAGTTCAGCCATAAAACTGTGGGCGCAGTTCTTCGACAGGATGGCGATGTGGCTGCCCGCCGCCAGTCCCGAGGCGCGCAGGTGGGCGGCCATGCGCCGCGCCTGATCCATGCATTGCGCCCACGTGTAGTCGATCACCTGGCCACCGCCTATGGGTTGGGTCAGATAGACCTTGTCCGGTGTGGACTGCTCATGCTCGTAGGCGTAGTCAAGCAGCGTCTTGGTGGGCGTGGCGTTCATGGGTGTTCGCTCCTCCGGCCGGGGTCGGCATGACCACGGCGCATGACTGCCGCTGATGCGCGGCTATATGCTCATGCTGCCACGAAAAAATTGCCAAAGCAACAGCACCAGATCAAGCGCCTGCCCTTATGCGCCCTGCTCCAGGCGGCGCTTCAATGCCAGCAGCACATCGGCAAAGTCACCCGTGACCATGGGGCCGAATTCGGCCGCCGCCGGCCCCGTGATCTCGGTGCTGTACGAAACCCGCGTACGGCCCGGCGCCACGGCGGCGATCCGGTGATGGACCACCACCCGCGTGCCATCGACGACCGTTTCGTCCGTGAATTCCACGTTCTCCTCCACGGTCAGCAAGGTGCTCGTGAACGGCTCGGAACCGGGCGGCTGCATATCGAATGTGGTGCCCTGCGCGAATGGCCCGTGGATGGCAATGCGTTCGATGCCGGCGTTCCACTGCTTCCAGCCCGGCACGTCGGCAAACAATGTCCACACCTGGGCCGGGCTTGCGGTGGTTTCCATGCTCACTTCATGCGTCCACATGACTATCCTTTCGATCAGGTTGATGGGGCCCGAACCGGGGCCTGATCATATTGTCATGTCAACATTAATTAAGCAACATCCTTTTGCGCCGTGAGGACCAGCACCAGCCACACGGACAACACGAATGGCAGCGTGTAAAAGTCCACGCCCAAGGCAGCACAGGCGGCACACAGCCCGATACTGGCCACGCCGCCCGCGCAGCGCCAGCGCCAATGCCGTTCATGGACCGACAATCCCAGCAGGGCCATGGCGCTGTTGATGCCCGCGCCGGTCGTCACGGCCGCAGGCGGCATCACCGCCGCCACCAGCGGCGCGAGCGACATGGCGCCCCACGCCAACGCCGCACCGCCCAGGCTCCACGCGCCAAGCTGCCAACGTCCGCGCGCCAGCGCCGCGCACAACAGCATCCCCAGCGCCGCCAGGCTGACGAAGCTGGCTTGTCCGATCGCGCAGAACACATACGCGAGCGGCGCCATGCCGCAACCCGCCGCCGCTCTTGTCCCCTGCGGCAGCAGGCCAAGCGCTGGCCCACTGGCGCCGGACAGCCACATCACGAGCACGAACGGGAAGGTCAGCGGCGGCCAGCCCCGGCGCGTCATGGCGCGGGACAGCAAAGCCGTCACGACGCCCGTCAACGCGACCCAGCACAGCAGCGCCACATTGCACTGCCAGAAGACGCACAAACCCGCCCCGCCCAAGGCGCCATTGAAGCCATACGTGCCGGCCTCGCGCTCGGCCCGCGGGAAGTCCAGCGCCCACGCGGTGCTGCTGGCGGCGCCCACGCCCAGCAGGCAACCGGCCGCCAGGGCCGGTGCCGTCAGGTACAGGCAAGCCAGCAGCAGTGCGCCGAACAGCGGTGAGGACTGGAAGTAGATCTGGCCAATGCCGGCGAGCGGTGTGCGCATCAAGCGGCAGCCGCGTCCTGGGTGGGCCAGATCCGGGCGATGCGCAGCAGGTTGGTGCTGCCCGGCTGGCCGAATGGTACCCCGGCCGTGATGGCGATCTGGTCGCCCGGCTTGGCGAAGCCTTCCGACAGCGCGGCCTGGCACGCCGCCGCCACCATGCGGGCCTCGTTGCGCACGTCCGGGCTGACGGTGGTGTGCACGCCCCACGCCAGTGCCAGCCGGCGCGCCGTGGACAGGTTGGGCGTGATGCTGAGAATGGGCGCCATGGGCCGCTCGCGCGCCGCGCGCAGGCTGGTGTGGCCGGAGCTGGTGTAAGTCACCGTGGCCACAGCGCCCAGGATGCCGGTCACGTCGCGCAGCGCCGAGCAGATTGCATCGCCGCTGTTGGGCAGCGGCGCCTGGTTCTGCGCCGCGATCATCTGGCGGTACAGCGGGTCCTTCTCCACTTCGCGGATGATGCGGTCCATGATGCTGACGGCCGCCGTCGGATAGGCGCCGCTGGCCGATTCGGCGGACAGCATCACGGCATCGGCGCCGTCGTAGATGGCGCTGGCCACGTCGGAGGCCTCGGCGCGAGTGGGTACGGGCGAGGAAATCATCGATTCCAGCATCTGGGTCGCAATGACAATCGGCTTGCCGTGCTGGCGGCAGGTGCGCAGGATGCGCTTCTGCACGCCCGGCACGCGCTCGGGAGGCAGCTCCACCCCGAGGTCACCGCGCGCCACCATCACGGCATCCGAGGCAGCCACGATGGCATCGAGCCCGTCCAGCGCCGCCGGCTTTTCCAGCTTGGCCAGCAAGGCGGCACGATTGCCGATGATGGCGCGCGCCTGGTGCAGGTCTTCCGGCCGCTGCACGAATGACAGCGCCACCCAGTCCGCGCCCATGTCCAGCGCGAAGTCCAGGTCGCGCAAGTCCTTTTCTGTCAGCGCGGGGATGGGCAGCACCACGTCGGGTACGTTGACGCCCTTGCGGTCCGACAGCACGCCGCCCGTCACCACGCGGGTGCGGATGGCGCGCCGGTCGGCGCTGCGGCCAAGCACCGCCAGCCGCAGCTTGCCATCGTCCAGTAATAACGACTGGCCGGCGTCGATCACCTCGAACAGTTCCGGGTGCGGCAA
Source organism: Burkholderiaceae bacterium (assembly GCA_035254005.1). Lineage (GTDB taxonomy): Bacteria > Pseudomonadota > Gammaproteobacteria > Burkholderiales > Burkholderiaceae_D > Rugamonas. The sequence goes on from DATFBD010000148.1 coordinate 188,052, forward strand.
GCAGACCCGCGTGGCGTCGCCGGGCGTTGGATCGCGGTCGAGCGTGAATTCCGCGCCTTCGGCCAGGGTCACCTTGCCTGCCGCGAACTGGCCCACGCGCAGCTTGGGGCCTTGCAGGTCGGCCAGGATGGCGATCGGCCGCCCTGCTTCGCGCTCGACCTGGCGCACGATGTCGCAGCGGGCCTGATGGTCGGCATGGCTGCCGTGGCTGAAATTGAAGCGAAAAACGTCCGCTCCCGCGTCGAACAGGGCCTGGATCGCTTCTTTGCTACTGGTGGCTGGGCCGAGCGTGGCCACGATCTTGGCCTGGCGTTGACGTCGCATGTTGTCTCCGTTGTTTATTGTGTTGTGGTCGCGGCCGGGCTTACAGCACCAGCACCGCGCGGAAGTCGTTGACGTTGGTGCGGGTCGGGCCGCTTACCACCAGGTCGTCCAGCGCGCTGAAGAAGCCGTAGCCGTCGTTGTTCTCCAACAGGGTGCGGGCGCGCAGGCCCTTGTCGGCGGCCCTTGCCAGCGAATCCGGTGCGTACAGGGCGCCGGCGTTGTCTTCCGAGCCATCGATACCATCCGTGTCGCAGGCCACGGCGTGGATGCCGGGATGGCCATCGAGCGCCACGGCGAGGCTGAGCAGGAACTCCGCGTTGCGCCCGCCGCGTCCGGAGCCGCGCACCGTCACCGTCGTCTCGCCGCCGGAAATGATCACGCAAGGACGCTGGAACGGCTGGCCGCGCGTGGCCACCTGTCTGGCCATGGCCGCGTGGACGATGGCCACGTCGCGCGCCTCGCCTTCGATGCCGTCGGACAGGATGTAGGGCGTGATGCCGGCCGCGCGCGCGTGTCCGGCCGCCGCTTCCAGCGCGTCCTGGGCGATGGCGATCACATGGTGCTCATTGCGGGCGAAACGGGGATCATCCGGCTTGGGCGTTTCGCCAGCGCCCGTCTCCAGGTGCTCGCGCACGCTGCCGGGAATTTCGATGCCGTACTTGCGCAGCACAGCCAGCGCGTCGGCGCAGGTGGTCGGATCGGGCAAGGTGGGACCGCTGGCGATCACGCCGGGGTCGTCGCCCGGCACGTCCGAGATCAGCAGCGTGACCACGCGCGCGGGCGCGCAGGCCAGCGCCAGCCGTCCGCCCTTGATGGCCGACAGGTGCTTGCGCACGCAGTTCATTTCCGAAATCGTGGCGCCGCTCTTGAGCAGCGCGCGGTTGACGGCCTGCTTCTGCTCCAGCGTGATACCGGGTGCGGGCAAGGCCAGCAGCGACGAGCCGCCGCCCGAGATCAGGCACAGCACCAGGTCGTTTTCGCTCAGGCCCTTGACCATCTCCATCATGCGGCCGGCAGCGCGCCGTCCCGCCTCGTCGGGCACCGGATGGGCCGCCTCGATCACTTCAATGCGCTGGCAATCGACTCCATGCTCGTAGCGTGTGACGACCAGGCCGGAAAGGTCACCCTTCCAGTGCTGCTCGACGGCGCGCGCCATGGCGGCCGCGCCCTTGCCGGCGCCGATCACCAGCGTGCGGCCGTTGACGGGCGGCTCCGGCAGATAGGCCGGCAGGCACTTGGCCGCGCTCACAGCGTCCACCGCGCTGCCATACAGGTCCAGGAGGAATTGACGTGGATTCAAGGTACTCATCCGGTGTGCTTTCTAAAAAAATGCGGCGGCCGTCTGGCGCAGGGAGTTGCGGGCCGCCGCATGCAAGTGAACAGGAACAGTGGCGATCAGGCTTCCGCGATCTGGTGGTTGGACATGATCTCGATGGCACGGCACAGGGCCGAGTGGTCCATGCCGCCCAAGCCGTTGGCGGCGCAGGCATTCATCAGCTCCTGGGCCATGGCGGTATTGGGCAGCGATACGCCCATCGTCTTCGCGCCCTGCAATGCCAGGTTCAGATCCTTCTGGTGCAATTCGATGCGGAAGCCGGGGTTGAAGGTGCGCTTGACCATGCGCTCGCCGTGCACTTCCAGGATGCGCGAGTTGGCGAAGCCGCCCATCAGTGCCTGGCGTACCTTGGCAGGATCGGCACCGGCCTTGGAGGCGAACAGCAGCGCTTCGGCCACGGCCTGGATGTTGAGCGCCACGATAATCTGGTTGGCCACCTTGGTGGTCTGGCCGTCGCCATTGCCGCCCACCAGCGTGATGTTCTTGCCCATCAGTTCAAACAGGGGCTTCACAGTCTGGAACGCTGCTTCGGAACCGCCCACCATGATCGTCAGCGAGGCGGCCTTGGCGCCCACTTCGCCGCCAGAGACGGGCGCATCGAGGTATTCGCAATCGAGCGCGTTGATCTTCTTGGCGAACTTCTTGGTTTCGATGGGCGAGATCGAGCTCATATCGACCACGATGGTGCGCGGGCGCAGGCCTTCGGCCACCCCTTTTTCGCCGAACAGGGCCGCTTCCACGTGGGGCGTGTCCGGCACCATGATGATGATGATGTCCGACCGCATGGCCACTTCGGCGGCCGAGGTGCAGACCGTGGCGCCACCTTCGATCAGGGCGAACGGCGGGTTCTTGATATCGTGCAGGAACAGCTTGTGGCCGCCGTTCAGCAGATGCTGCGCCATTGGTGCGCCCATGATACCCAGACCGATAAATCCAACTCGAGACATGATGTTTTCCTTTGCTTGTGTGATGTGTGGGACGTTCCGTTACAGGCCATGCGCGGCGCGCCAGCCCAATCCTTCTGTGGTCGTGGTGCGCGGCTTGTATTCGCAACCGATCCAGCCGTCGTAGCCGAGCGCGGACAGGTGGTCGAACAGGAAGCGGTAGTTGATCTCACCCGTACCCGGCTCGTTGCGGCCGGGGTTGTCGGCCAGCTGCACGTGGCGGATCAATGGCAGGTGGGCCTTGATGGTGTTCGCCAGCTCGCCTTCCATGCGCTGCATGTGGTAGATGTCGTACTGGATGAACAGGTTGTCCGACCCCGTTTCCGCGATGATGTCCGCGGCCTGGCTGGTGTGCGCCAGGAAGAAGCCGGGAATATCGAAGGTGTTGATCGGCTCGATCAGCAGACGGATGCCCTCGGCTTTCAGCGCAGCGGCCGCGAACGCGAGGTTGGCCACCACCGTGCGGTGGGCCGTATCCTGGCTCACGCCGGGCGGAACGATACCGACCAGGCAGTTGAGCTGCTTGACCCCCAGTTGTTTGGCGTAGCTGATGGCGGTGCGCACGCCGGCCCGGAATTCTTCCACCCGGTCCGGGTGGCAGGCGATGCCGCGCTCGCCGGCTTCCCAGTTACCGGCCGGGAGGTTGTGCAGTACCAGTTCCAGCTGGTTGTCTTTCAGGCGCTGCGCCAGGTCGCTGGCCTCGAAGGCATACGGGAACAGGAATTCCACGCCTTCAAAGCCAGCCTTGGCAGCCGCTTCAAAGCGGTCCAGGAACCGGACTTCGTTAAACAACATGGTCAGGTTGGCGGCCAGTTTGGTCATTTCACTTCCTTTCGTATCAGGTATGCGGCGGCTCAGTCGAGCAGCGCGATGGCGGTCGGCGCATCGGAGGCTTTCAGCGCCAGCTCCTCGAATTCGTTGATGTTGTTGATGTCGACGCCCATGGCGATGTTGGTCACGCGCTCCAGGATCACTTCCACCACCACCGGCACCTTGAACTCCTCCATCCAGTCGCGGGCCTGGGTGAACGCGGCCGGCAGGTCGTCTGCGTTGGTGACGCGGATCGCCTTGCAGCCCAGGCCTTCCACCACCGCCACGTGGTCGACGCCGTAGCCGTTCAGTTCCGGCGAGTTGATGTTCTCGAACGCCAGCTGCACGCAGTAATCCATGTCGAAGCCGCGCTGCGACTGGCGGATCAGGCCCAGGTAGGAGTTATTCACCACCACATGCAGGTAAGGCAGCTTGAATTGCGCACCCACGGCCAGTTCCTCGATCATGAACTGGAAGTCATAGTCGCCCGAGATGGCCACCACCTTGCGCTGCGGGTCGGCCGCAGCCACGCCCAGCGCGGCGGGAATCGTCCAGCCCAGCGGACCGGCCTGACCGCAGTTGATCCAGTGGCGCGCGTTATACACGTGCAGGAACTGGGCGGCGGCGATCTGCGACAAGCCGATGGTGCTGACGTAGCAGGTGTCGCGGCCAAAGGCCCGGTTCATCTCCTCGTACACACGCTGGGGCTTGACCGGCACCTGTTCGAAGTGGGTCTTGCGCTGCATCGTGCGCTTGCGGTCCTGGCACTGGGCCACCCAGGCGGAGCGGTCTTTCAGCTTGCCGGCGGCCTTCCATTCCGTCGCCACCTCGATCATCAGCTTGAGCGCGGCGCCGGCGTCGGACACGATGCCGAAATCCGGGCCGAACACGCGGCCGATCTGGGTCGGTTCGATATCGATGTGGACGAATTTGCGGTCCTTGGTATAGACCTCGATCGAGCCCGTGTGGCGGTTGGCCCAGCGATTGCCGATGCCGAACACGAAGTCGGACGCCAGCAAGGTGGCGTTGCCGTAGCGGTGGCTGGTTTGCAGGCCGACCATGCCCACCATCAGGCGGTGGTCGTCGGGAATGGCGCCCCAGGCCATCAGGGTCGGGATCACGGGAATGCCCGTCAGCTCGGCAAACTGCACCAGCAGGTCGGAGGCGTTGGCGTTAATGACGCCACCGCCGGCCGTAATCAGCGGGCAATCCGCCTCATTCAGCATGGCCAGCGCTTTTTCGATCTGGGCACGGGTGGCCTTGGGCTTGTAGGCTTCCAGCGACTGGTAGGTGTCCGGATCGAATTCGATCTCGGCCATCTGCACGTCAAACGGGAGGTCGATCAGCACGGGGCCGGGGCGGCCGGAACGCATGATGTGGAAGGCCTGCTGGAATACCATGGGCACCAGCGCCGGCTCGCGCACCGTCACGGCCCACTTGGTCACCGGCTTGGCGATCGATTCGATATCGACGGCCTGGAAATCCTCCTTGTACAGCCGGGCGCGCGGCGCCTGGCCCGTAATGCAGAGGATGGGTATGGAATCGGCTTGCGCCGAATACAGGCCCGTGATCATGTCCGTACCGGCCGGGCCGGAGGTGCCGATGCACACGCCGATGTTCCCCGCCTTGGCGCGGGTGTAGCCCTCGGCCATGTGCGAAGCGCCTTCCACGTGGCGCGCCAGGATGTGCTTCGCACTGCCCTGCTTCTTCAACGCCGCGTAGAATGGGTTGATCGCGGCACCCGGTACGCCGAATACCTGGTTCACGCCCTCCTTTTCCAAAACGATTGCTGCTGCCTGCGCTGCCGTCATGCGTGCCATGCTGTACTCCCTTGTATGTGTAAGGATTGACTGATGAATGGATGCTACCGGCAAAAGACGGCGCTGATAAGAAGACAAACTCTCGCTTTATTCGATACTGGAAATATCGAATAACTGTGGAATAATGTGGATATGGACAAACTCACCCAAATCGAAGCCTTCGTGGAAGTGGCCGAAAAGGGCAGCCTGGTACGCGCCGCGCTGGGCCAGCACATCACGCCCGTGATGCTGGGCCGCCGCATCGACGCGCTGGAAAAGCGCTTGGGCGTGAAGCTGATGCACCGCACCACACGGCACCTGACGCTGACCGAACAAGGCACGCTGTATCTCGATCATTGCCGCAAGCTGCTGGCGGACCTGGGGCACGCGGACCGCATGGTGTCCGAAGGCCGCCATCGCGCCACCGGCCACCTGACCGTATCCGCGCCGGCCGCATTCGGGCGCAAGCACGTGGCGCCGCACGCGGCCGGCTTCGTGCGCGCCCACCCGGACGTGCAGATTTCGTTCAACCTGACGGACCGCGTGGTGGACCTGGTGCGCGATGGTTATGACGTCGGCATCCGTATTGGTGGCGTGATCGATCCCAGCTTCGTCGCCGTCAAGCTGGCCAGCAACCGCCGCGTGGTATGCGGCACACCCGAGTACTTCGAGCGCCACGGCATTCCCCGCACGCTGGACGACCTGGCCAACCACAACTGCCTGGCCTTCAACCTGCAGGGCGGCCAGCAACGGGGCTGGTACTTCCAGGACCAGGGCAAGCAGGTCACGGTCCGTGCGGACGGCAACCTGAACTGCAACGACGGCGAACTGCTGCACCGCTGGGCCACCGAAGGGCTGGGGCTGGCGTGGCGCTCGTCATGGGAAATCCAGGCCCAACTGGCCTCGGGTGAACTGATCACGGTACTGGACGACTACGCCCTGCCCCAATACGACATCATGGCCGTCTACCCGCAGCAGCGCCACCTGCCGGCCAAGGTACGGTTCTTCATCGACATGCTCAAAGAAGTCTACGCGCGCCCCGATTACTGGCTAAAGTAGCAACAGAAACCGGTGTCAGGTCTGTCATTTGGACACCTAATGAGCACCATTGAGTTTACTCAAACGGTACAGCGACCAAATATGGTAGCTGGTCGCTTATCGTTTCTGTTGTGACTTTCCTGGGGCGGCGTTATGAGAAAAGTCAACAGTGCGCGGTGACTGTCCAAATGACAGACCTGACACCGGTTGGGACACCAGTTGGTGCTGCTCGCCCCTTGCGGTGACTTGCAAAGCGAAGTAGTCTCACACGTGGATGCCATTCTCGCAGGCAAGCCATCATTCAAGAATCACGGAGATAGATATGAAAAAAATAACCGGGTCGCGCCGCGCCATGCTGGCGGGTTCGCTGGCGGCCGCAGCGGGCGCCCTCGCAAGCAGCGCCACGGCGGCCGCACCCGCCCCGGCCAAGCCGACCGCGTACAAGGCGCTGTTCCAGGTCAGTGACGACGATCCCAGGAAGTGGAACCAGACCCTCAATAACATCAAGAACCTGCAGCAGGATCTGGGCGCGGCCAACGTGACCATCGAGGTTGTCATCTTCGGCCCCGGCATCGGCATGGTGAAGATCGAGTCCGAGGTGGGCAACCGCGTGCAGGAGGTGATCGACGCCAAAGTGGCGGTCCTCGTGTGCCAAAACACCATGCGCGGCGCCCACCTGACGCCGGAAGACATGCAGGCGCGCGTCGGCTACGTTCCGGCCGGCGTCGGTGAAATCGTCCGACGCCAGGCCGAAGGCTACGCCTATATCCGCTCCTGATCACATCACCACGACCAGCTTGCCGCAGGCGGCATTGCGTTCCATGAGCGCGTGCGCCTCCGGTAACTGCGCCAGCCCGAACACCTTTCCCGCGCGCGGACGCAGGCGTCCCGCCTCCACCATTCGTACCAGCGCTTGCATCGGCACCGCGCCGAGCGGATAGTTGGGGCCACCGAACTCGAAGCTGCCAAAGAAGCTCAATTGGACGCCACTGGGCATCTGGCTCAGCGGGTTGAAGGCGTCTATCGGCGCCATGCCACCCAGGAAGCCAGCCAGGCACACCCGACCTCCTGGACGTGTGGCACGCATCGAATCGAGCACGGTGCTGTTCCCGGCCAGATCAAGCACCGCATCGAACGGCATGCCATCCCAGGTGGAGTCGCCGAGCGCGCCTTCCGCGACGATCGCCTGCTCCACGCCCAGTGCCTGAAGTTGCGCCACGCGCGGCGACTGGCGCGTCGTCGCGCTGACGCGTGCCCCCATTTGCAGTGCCAGATCGATGGCGGCCGCACCCAGGCTGGACGTACCGCCCCGCACCAGCAGTCGTTGGCCCGGCCGCAGCGCCAGGTTCCCGTGCAGGCAGCTCCACGCCACGGAATAGGATTCCGGCAACAGCGCCAAGGCTGCCCAACCCAGCACACTGTCGACCGGAACGACATTCTCGCGACGAACCGCGACATACTCGGCATAGCTGCCATTGACAGTCCGCCCCATGCCACCCATGCACGCCATCACCGTCTGCCCCGGCGCCAGCGCCCCGCTGGGGTCTTGCTTCACCACGCCCACGCATTCGATGCCACTGATCGCAGCCGCGTCACCCCATTCACCCCGTCGCATATACAGTTCGGCCCGATTCAGGCCAAACGCGCGCACTTCGATCAGGACGTCACCGGGACCGGGAACGGGGTCATCTACCTCGCGCAGCACCAGCACTTCTGGCCCGCCATACGCTTTGCGCACTATCGCTTTCATCGCCTTTGCTCCCACAGTTGTTGAACGAGCCATCAGCTTAGAGCGGAAAAGTTGAAATAAAAATCACGAAAATTCGACAATCATTGTAGACTTACCCTAATTTGTGACTATCCCGGCGACCAGCATGTCCGAACCCACCATCCTGCAACTGCAATGCTTTGTCGCCCTGGCCGAACAAGGTAGCTTTGCGGCCGCCGCCGAGCGCTTGCACCGCACCCATCCCACCGTCCACGCGGCCGTGAAGGCGCTGGAACAGCAACTGGGACTGCTACTGCTGGATCGTGGCGGCTATCGCGTGGCATTGACGGCGGAAGGGACCAGCTTTCTTCCCCGCGCCCAGCTGTTCCTGCGCGAATACGCCGAACTGCGGCGCGGTGCGCTTCAACTGGCCAATGGCGAGGAACCGGAACTGCGCATCGTCATCGGCGACTTGTGCCCGCTGCCGGCCACCATGGCGCTGCTGGCGCCCTTCTTCGCGGCACGTCCCGCCACCCGGCTGACGCTGTACGCGGAGGCCATCAGCGGGCCATGGGAACGCCTCGCACGGGGCGAATGCGACCTGATACTGCATCACCGCAACCAGCCTTCGCCACGCTACGAATCGCTGCCGCTTTACGCGGTCCACCTGGTGCCGGTGGCAGCGCCGGCATTTTTCCAGGGCTTAGGTGGCGCAGCGTCAGGGCCGCAGCAATTGCGGGGCGCGATGCAATGCGTCATCCGCGATTCCAGCTCCCGGCCGGACGACGCGAACTACCACCTGCTCGACGGCGCGCGCACTTGCAGCGTGCCGGACCAGGCGATGAAGCGGGAGCTGATCGTGCAAGGCATGGCGTGGGGTCACATGCCGCTGCATCTCGTGGGCAACGACCTCGCGGCCGGCCGCCTGCTGTCGCTGGAAAGCGAACATCTTCCCGCCACGACGCTGGAACACTACGCTACCCGCCGGCGCGACACGGCGCACGGCCCGGTCGCACGCGCGTTGTGGAATCACCTCAGGGATCACCTCGGGGAGCACCCCAAGGAGCACTTTAAAACTTAGCAGAACCTTAATTGGCGCCGCCATACCGCATCCGGGGCGCCATGCGCCGCCGCCTGCGGTTACAATGCCGCCTCCTCAGCATCCACTACCGGACCGCCGGCAAGTGCCAAGCCGCGCTTGCGGGGCCGCAGAATCGACCATGAAAGCTATTCCTCTCTCCGCGCTGGCGCTAGCATTGGCCATCGCCCACGGCGGCGCCCTGGCCCGCACCGCGCCCGAACGCACCTGGAACACCTCCGCCGAACTGGGCGCCATCGCCACCTCGGGCAACACCGTCGGCGCCTCCATCACCGGCAAGATCGACGCCAGGCAGGAACTGGAAGACTGGAGCAATGAATACGTCGCCAGCGCCTACTTCAAGGAAGACGAGACCCATAACGCCGCCGGCCAGACCGTGCGCGAGCGTTCGGCCGAACGCTATTCGCTGTCGGCCAAGGCGGCCTACAAGTTGCTGGAAGAAGGCGAAAAGATGTTCGTGCTGGGTTCCCACGTGGGCGACCGCTTCGGCGCCTACAGCAGCTATTCGACCCTCGGCGTCGGCCACGGCTCGCGCTGGTACACGGACGAGGACAAGTCAGTGGACGTGGAGATCGGTCCCGGCTACTTCAGCGGACGGCGCGCCGGCGGCGAAATCGAACAGGGCTTCACCATCCGGGGTGCGGCCGCGCTCAAGTGGCAGGTCAGCGATGCCGCCGTGTTTACCCAGAACCTGAGCGTGGAGCGGGGTACGTCCAACGTGCACTCGCTGGCCGAATCGGCGCTGCGCACCAAGATCAACAGCACCATGCAGATGAAGGCCGCCTTCAGTGTGCGCAACGACACCGACGTCCCGGCCGACAAGAAGAACACCGACACGCAAACCTCGGTCACGCTGGTCTATTCGTTCTGAGGAACGCCATCCCCGCCCATCAGCCCATTATTTGCTATCATTCCGCTCCCAACCAACCCGGATAACCCCATGACCACTCCACGCATTTTCGGCACCCCACTCTCCCCCTCGGCCACCAAGGTCATGCTGCTCGGCTCCGGCGAGTTGGGCAAGGAAGTGATCATCGCGCTGCAGCGCCTGGGCGTGGAAGTGATCGCGGTCGACCGCTACCCGAACGCGCCGGGCCACCAGGTGGCGCACCGCGCCCACGTGATCAACATGGCCGATGGCGCCGCGCTGGCTGCCCTGATCGAGCAGGAACAGCCGGACCTGATCGTGCCCGAGATCGAAGCCATTGCCACCGACACGCTGGCCGCGCTGGAACAAGCGGGCAAGATCACCTGCATTCCCACCGCGCGCGCCGCGCAGCTGACCATGAACCGCGAAGGCATCCGCTGCCTGGCCGCTGAAACGCTGGGCTTGGCCACCTCGCCTTACCGCTTCGCCAGCAGCCTGACCGAACTGGAAGCGGCCTGCGCCCAGATCGGCTTCCCGTGCGTGATCAAGCCGGTCATGTCCTCGTCCGGCAAAGGCCAGTCCAAGATCGACAGCGCGGCCGAAGTGAAGGCGGCCTGGGACTACGCCGCCGCCGGCAGCCGGGTGAACGCCGGCCGCGTGATCGTGGAGGGCTTCATCGACTTCGACTACGAGATCACGCTGCTGACGGTGCGCTCGCTGGGCGCCGACGGCCAGATCGAAACCAGCTTCTGCGAACCGATCGGCCACCTGCAGGTGCACGGCGACTATGTGGAATCGTGGCAGCCCTGCCGGATGGACCCCGTGGCGCTGGAGCGCGCGCGCGACATCGCCCACAAGGTCACGGCCAACCTGGGCGGCATGGGCGTGTTCGGCGTGGAGCTGTTCGTGAAAGATCAGATGGTGTGGTTCTCGGAAGTGAGCCCCCGTCCGCACGACACGGGCATGGTGACCATGGCCAGCCAGGTGCAAAGCGAATTCGAACTGCACGCCAAGGCCATCCTCGGCCTGCCTGTCAACGTGGCGCTGCGCGCGCCGGGCGCCTCGGCCGTGATCTACGGCCAGCATGAGGCCAAGGCCATCGCCTTCGAAGGCGTGGCCGATGCCCTGCGTGTGCCGGGCAGCGACATTCGCCTGTTCGGCAAACCCGAGTCGTTCGCACGCCGCCGCATGGGCGTGGCGCTGGCCACGGCGGACGACGTCGAGACGGCACGCGCCCGCGCGCGGGAAGCGGCGTCGCGCGTCAAGCCTGTGCTGGCCAAGTAAGCGCCACCGGGACCGGCGGACGCCCCGCCCGCGTGGCGGTGGCTACCACCTTGGAACTTGCCATTTGCATCAAATCGGCCAATACTGCCTGAGCTTGCATAGTAAACAAGACTGCAGTTTTGCTATTTTCCATTTGATCGCAAAGGAGGCTTGCCATGCCTGTCTGTCCCGTTGATCTCTGGCGCGCGTTGCACAGCGACGACTTTCCCGAAGGGGCAACTTTCCCCGACGGCAGCGCCCGTCCCGGCATCCTGTACCCGCTGTTCGAGCAAAAGACGCTGCCCAAACCGGGCGGCGGCACGCGCATCCGTGAGCCCGACGTGACGGTGCGCGACGGCATGGTGCAACCGGGCGGCGGCACCTCGCTGTTCGACCGCAGTCACTGCTTCAAGGGCAAGAGCTGGCGTTACTTCAACATTCCGAAGGATACCGAAGTCGATCCCAACCTCAAGATCATCTCCACTGGCTACAATGACTTTTTCGCGGCCGAGCATTACCAGATCGAGGTGCAGAAACCGATGTTCGTGCCCGCGCTCAAGGGCGCGCTGGACAACCTGGCGCGGGCCGCCATCGCCAAGGCCGTTGAAAACGCACACAAGTAAGCTCAGAAAAATTCGCCAGTCAGGAGAGCACCATGAGTATCAGCGACCAAACCGTCATCATGGCCATTCGCGCCGTCGCCGCCAAGACCAGGGAACTGGAAACGCAAATCAACGCGGGCGACGAGGATGACGTGTCCTACCTGGAGGAGGAATTGCTGGCCTACTCCCGGGCCCAGATGGACCTGAAGCGTCATTACACCGAAGTGCAAGGGCAAAGCGACAACCTCCCACCGTACGACAGCCTGCTCGGCTAGCGCAGCGGGGCCATCACATCTGCCGGAACAGGTCCACGTAATTGCGGCTGACCACCAGCTGTTCCGGCCGGCCTTTCAGTTGGACCATGAGGCGGCCGCGAAAGTCCTGGCGCGTGCCAGCCACATGGCGCGCGGCCACGATCACGCTGCGGTGGATCTGCCAGAACTGCTGCTCATCGAGCTGTTCGCGCAGCTTGCTCAGCGGGGTGCGGATCAGGCTTTCGCCGTCGGCCAGGAACACGCTCGTGTATTTGTCATTGCTCTGGAAGTAGATCACGTCCCCGATCGGGATCAGGCGTGTCTCGTCACCATGCGCGGCCCGTATCCATTGCAGGCTGGCGGCGGGTGCTGGTGCTGGTGCCGGTGCCGGCGCGGCGGGCATGGCGCCTGGCGCGCCCAGTTGTCCGGCCAGTTGCTGCAACAGCGCCTGCAAGGCGGCAGCCGACACATCGCCCGACACGGGAGTCGCCGCCCGCGCCGCTTCCCCACCGTGGCCCGGCTGCGCCAGCAGCGCGGCCTTCAGTTTCGCCACCGTCCTGGCCAGCCGCTCCTGGCTGGCCGGCTTGAGCAGGTAGTCCACGGCCGAGTGCTCAAACGCGTCCACCGCGTACTGGTCATAGGCCGTCACGAACACGATGCGCGGCGGCCGCTCGCCGGACGCCAGCCGGGCCGCCACATCCAGCCCTGTCATGCCTGGCATGCGGATATCGAGGAACACCACATCGGGCGCTTGCTCGTCGATCATGCGCAAGGCGTCGAGGCCGTTGGCCGCCTTGGCCACGATGCGCAGTTCCGGCCACGCGCTGGCCAACTGGGTTTGCAAATGGTCGCGCAGGTGCGCTTCGTCGTCGGCGATTATGGCGCGGGGGTGGTTGATGGCAGGCTCCCGTTCAGTGGCAGCAGCAGACGTACGATCATGCCGCAGGGTTGATTTTCAAGCAATTCTACCCGAGCCTCGCCACCGTATAAAGTGCGCAGCCGTTCGCGCAGATTGCCCAGTCCCACCCCGCCGCCACGCTTGCCGGACACCGCGCCCGCCCCGGCCAGGCCCACGCCCAGGCCCACGCCCAGACCCACGCCCGTATCGCGCACTTCCAGGCACAGGCGGCCATCCTGCACCCGCGCCGCGAGCACGATTTCGCCGCCTTCCACCTTGGGCTCCAGCCCATGGGCGATGGCGTTTTCGACCAGCGGCTGCAGCAGCATGGGCGCGATCGACACCGCGCGCAATTGCTCCGGCACCTCGATACGGTAGCGCAGCCGGTCGCCCATGCGCACCGCCAGCACGTCGAGGTAAGCCGCGATCAGGTCGGCATCCGCGCCCAGCGTGGAGGTGTCCTCGCGGCTGGCGGCCAGGGTGGCACGCAGGTAGTCGATGAAGCGTTCCAGCATGTGCGTCGCCTGGGCCGGCTGCGGCGCGATCAGGCTCACCACATTGGCCAGCGTGTTGTACAGGAAGTGCGGTTCAATCTGGGCCTGCAAGGCGCGCAGGCGGGCCTCGGCCAGCTGGCGCGCGCTCGCTTCCAACTGCTCGCGTTGGCGCGCGGCCTGCGTCTCCGCCGCGATGCGCCGTTCGCCCGACAGGTGCACCACCAGCATGAACAGGGCGATGAACACGGCCAACGGCAGCACTTCGGTCAAGGCCTGGCGGCTCACCAGCAGGTGCAGCGGATCGCCCCCGCCCAACAGCATGAAGCCCAGCGCATAGCCGAGCAAGGCGCAACCGCTCGTCAGGCCGAGCCGGTAGGCCAGCCGGGGCAGGCCGCGCGCGCGGTGCGGCCATCCCCCAAGCAGCCGGTCGCCCGTCACCGTGCCCAGATGGATCAGGTAGCCGATGAGATTACAGATCAGCAGCATCGGCCACCAATAATCGGCGAAGGTGGCGCCGCGGCCGCCGAACGCCACATTGGCGCCCGTCAGGCACAAGGCCAGACCCAGGTTCCATATGCCGGTGTAGATCACATCGCGCAGCGGCGAGGACGGCCAGCGCCGGAACAGCGCGATCATCTCCAGCGGGTGCTGCGCCTGCTTCGCCCGTGCCGGGCAGACTGCGTCCGTCATGCGTGCCAAGTCCCTCATCCGCCCTGCCCGGCCCCAATGGCCGCGCCCAGCAAGCCGGCGCGCCCGGCCGGCAACTGGCGCAGGATCACGCTGAACATCTGCTCCACGTCGATCGGCTTGGCGATGAAATCGTTCATGCCGGCCAGGATGCATTGCTCCTGCTCGGACTGCATCACGCCGGCCGTCATGGCCAGCACCGGCACGTCGAGCCGCAGTTCGCCGCGAATCGCGCGGGTCGCCTCGAAGCCATCCATGACCGGCATCTGCACGTCCATCAGCACGGCGTCGTAGCCGTCGGGCCGGGCGCGCAGCATGTCGAGCGCCACCTGGCCGTTGTCGGCCACGCTGACCTGGGCACCGGCGAATTCGAGCATGCCGCGCGCCACGATCTGGTTCAGCGGGTGGTCTTCCACCAGCAGCAGCCGCAGGCCGGCCAGGCGCTGGGCGGCCGCGTCGGGCGCGCTGGCCAGCGTGGCCTCGCCGGCCCGGTGGGCCAGCGCCTCATGCAAGGTGTCGAACAGGCTCGACGCCGTCACTGGCTTGATCAGCACGGCGCTGGCCTCGCGCGCATGCCCGGCCGCCATCAGCTTGTCGCGACCGAACGCGCTCACCATGATCACCACCGGCAATTCCCCGTCCGGCAAGGCTGCGCGCAACGCCTGCATGGTGGCCAGGCCGTCCATGTCCGGCATCTGCCAGTCGGTCAGCACGGCGTCGTAGCGGGCGCCGCCGGCCAGGCTGGCGCGCAGCAGGGCCACGGCCTCGGGACCGGAGCGGGCGCTGTCGGCCTCCCATTTCCACGCGTGGATGGTCTTGCACAGGTAGTCGCGGCTGGTGTCGTTATCATCCACCACCAGCAGCTTGAGCGGCCCGATCGGCGTGACCGGCGCGGCCTGCTCGGGCGCCAGCTGCAACGGCACCGTCACGGAGAAGCGGCTGCCCCGCCCCACCGAACTGTCCACGGCGATCGTGCCGCCCATCAGTTCCACCAGGCGCCGGCAGATCGCCAGCCCCAGGCCGGTGCCGCCGAAACGGCGCGTGGTGGAGGCGTCGGCCTGGCTGAAGGCCGAGAACAAACGGCTTTGCTGGGCCGCGTCCATGCCGATGCCGGTATCGCACACGACAAAGCGCAGACTGGCGCTGTCGCCTTCGCGCGCGGCCAGTTCCACCAGCAGCGACACTTCGCCCTGCTCGGTGAACTTGACGGCGTTGGCCACCAGGTTGATCAGGATCTGCTGCAAGCGCATGGCGTCACCCACCAGCGAGGTCGGCACGTCGGGATCGACGCCGATGGCCAGTTCGATATTCTTCTCGCCCGCGTTCAGCGTCATCACGGTGGCGATGGCGTTCAGCACGTCGTTGAGCTGGAACGGCATCGGCGCCAGTTCCATGCGGCCCGCCTCGATCTTGGAAAAATCGAGCACGTCGTTCAGGATGCCCAGCAGCGCCTTGCCCGAGGCCAGGATCATGTCCAGGTATTTTTTCTGCACCGAGCTCAGTTCCGTATTACCGAGCAAATAGGCCACCCCCAGCACGGCGTTCATCGGGGTGCGGATCTCGTGGCTCATGTTGGCCACGAATTCGCTCTTGGCCCGGCTGGCCGCCGCCGCCCGCTTCTCACTGGCGGCCTGCTGCAGCTCGGAGGTCTTGCGGGCCGTGATGTCGGTCGCCATCAGGTAGGTGCCGGCCACCGCGCCGTCCGGTGCCACGTCGGGCACCAGGTCCACCATGAAGTGCAGGATGCGCCCGCCGTGCGCCACCTCGCGCTCGTAGTGGATACGCTCGCCGCTCAGCGCACGCGACAGTTCGGCGCGCCACGGTTCGCCCGTGCCGATGGAGATTTCCTCGACCCGCTTGCCCAGCATGGACTCCGGCGCGATGCCCCACTGGCGCTGGTAATGGCTGTTGGTGAACTGGTAGCGCCCGTCCCGGTCCAGGTAGGCGATCAGCACCGGCAGGTTGTCGGCGATGATGCGGGCCCGCTTCTCGCTGGCCGCGATCTGCTCCTCGTAGGCGATGCGGGCCGAGACGTCGTGCAGGAAGGCGGTCGCCATGTAGCTGTCGCCGTCGCGCACCACGCCCACCGACAGCTCGACCGGCACTTCGCTGCCGTCGCGCCGCAAGGCCGGCACCCGCACCCGGTTGTTGACGATGGGGCCGGCGCCCGTGGCGGCGAAGGCCCGCATGCCGGCCAAGTGGTGCTGGCGCAGCCGCTCGGGCACCAGCAGCTGCGCGATGTCGGCGCCGATGGCTTCGTCGCGGGTCCAGCCGAAGGTGCTTTCGGCCTTGGCGTTCCACTCCGTGACGATGCCCTGGCTGTTACAGCTGACAAAGGCGTCGGGCGCCCGTTCCAGGATGTTGCGGATCAGCGTCTCGCTGTCGCGCGTGCGCTGCTGGGCCACTTCGCGCTCGGCCATGAGCCGGTAGAATGCTCCGCTCAGTTCTCCGATCTCGTCCTTGCGGTTCAGTTGCAGCACCTGGATGCCGGCCCGGCTATGCTTGATGCGGCTGATATTGCGCCGCAAATGCTCCAGCGGCCGCAATAGCCGTTCTATCCCCACCCACGACAGCAGGCCGGCCAGCACCGCGAACAGGGCCGCCGCGCCGGCCGCCTCGTAGCGCATCTGGCGCAGCGGCGCCAGCGCCTCGTCGCTGGGAAAGCGGGCCGCCGCGATCCAGTCGGTCTGGCGCAGCCGCTTGTACGAATAAATGCCTTTCACGCCATCCTTGTTCTCGGCCTCGGTCCAGCCCTCGTAGCCGGCCAGCGCCATTTCCGTGGCCTTGTTGCGGCCCGGCCGGTCATTGATGTTCTTCAGGATGCGCGCCTTGCTCGGGTGGCTCAGCAGCACACCCTGCGCCGTCATGATGAAGGTGAAACCCGTGCTGCCCGGCTTGAGCGCGCTGAGCGACTGGAACGGCGCGTAGCGCAGCAGGTTGATGCCGCCGGCCAGCACCAGCGCCAGCTTGCCATTGCGGTCGTACACGGGGGCCGTGACCAGCACCGTGGGCGCGCCCACGATATGGCTGAAGAACGGCGCCGAAATCACACCATGGCGGCTGGCCACGGTGCGGTCGAAATAGGGCTGGCCGCTGGCGTTGAACGGCTGCAGCGGCATGTCGGTATCGAAGGTGTCGAGCAGCGCGCCGTCGGCGCCATAGACCTCGATGCTGTTGAAGGCGTCGCGGGCGGTGGGCCGCTCGGCCAGGAATTGATGCAGCTGGCGCCGGTCGCGGTGGGCCGCCTCGGGCACGGACTCGGCCAGCGCGGCCAGCATCGCCAGCTTGCCGGCCAGGTGTTCGTCGATGTGGGCGGCGGCGCCGGACAGCAGCGCATACTGCTGGTTACCAATCACGGCCTTCATGTCGCGTTCCGCCAGCAGCAGCGCCACCACCGTCACCGTGACAGTAGCGGCCAGCACCAGCAGCACCACCAGGGTACTGAGCCTGAATTTCAAGGTGGAAGGTAAAAAACGGTTAAACGGCATGGGCGATGTGGTCGTCACAACAACAATGAAATCCTAGTATCACACGGCGCGCGGCGAAAGACCATAGCACCGCCTGTGGCGTGAGCGATACGCCGCGCCCGCCAGCGCCGCCACGCGGGCGCGCCCGGCTGGATTTGTGGCGCAAGCGCCCCGTTTTAGGCTATAGTTATTTCCCAGCTTGCAACAACGGAGCCCCTTATACATGACCGACAGCGTGGACCCCAGGCAGCAAGCCAACGCGGCGCCGTCCCGTTCCGCGGCGCTGTCGGCGTCGCTGTCCATCGCGCTGCTGGCATTGGTCTACTACGGCGCGGCGCGGCTGGGACTGCTGCTGGCCTTCGCCCACAGTAACGCCACGCCCGTCTGGCCCCCTTCCGGCATCGCCTTCGCCGCCCTGCTGCTGTTCGGTTACCGCTTGTGGCCGGGCATCCTGGTGGGCGCGTTCGCCGCCAACCTGGTGGCCTTCCATGCCAACGGCCTGCCGCTGGACGGCAAGGTGCTGGCCGTTTCGCTGGCCATCGCCACCGGCAACTCGCTCGAAACTCTGGTCGGCGCGTCCCTGATGCAGCGCTACACGGACGGTGTCCGTCCACTCAACCAGCTCCATAACGTCTACAAGTTCGCCGTCATCGCCATGGTCATGTCCCTGGTCAGCGCCGGCATCGGCAGCAGCGCGCTGGTGCTGTCCCACCTGGTGCCGGCCAGCGCCCAGTGGACGGTGGTGAGTACCTGGTGGGTGGGCGACACGGCCGGGGTGCTGGTGGTCACGCCCACCCTGCTGGCCTGGCGCCACGCGCGCGACCAGCGCTGGGGCAACGGCCTCATACTGGAGCTGGGCCTGTCGCTGGCGATCCTGCTCACGGTGCTGCTGCTGGTGTTCGGCCGCCACTACCAGGCCGACAACGAAACCCAATGGCTGGCCTACCTGGTGCTGCCCTGCATCGCCTGGTCGGCCTGGCGCCACGGCCTGCGCGGCACCAGCCTGGTGTGCCTGGCCACCGCTGGCGCGGCCGTCCTGGGTACCACCAACGGCCTGGGACCGTTCGCCACCGGCACCCTGAACGACGCGTTGATCTCGCTGGAAAGCTATGTCGTCGTCTGCAGCCTGCTGGGCATGGTGCTGTGCGCGGACGCGCGCGAGCGCCAGCGCCTGGCCAAGCCCCTCCATGGCCGCATCGCCACCCAGTGGCTGACCTTGTTCGCGGGCGTGGCGCTCACCGTCACGGTCTGGCAACTGGTGGGGGCCAGTACCGAGCGGCGTGCGCGCGAACGCTTCGAGGTCAGCTGCACCAGCATCCAGCAGCGCATCGTCAAGCGCATGACGCTGTATGAGACGGCGTTGCGCAGCACGCAGGCACTGTTCAAGGTGCAACCCAATGTCACGCGCCAGCAATGGCACGATTACGTGGACGGCATCGCCATCGAGCGCAATTTCCCCGGCCTGCAGGGCCTGGGCTACGCGCGCTACCTGCGCCCGGGCGAACAGGCCGGCCTGGAGCGGGCGGTGCAGGCGTCGGGCTACCCGCAATTTCGCGTATGGCCGCCATCGGACGCCGACGGCTATGCGCCGGTGCTGTACCTGGAGCCGTTCACGGGGCGCAATCTGCGCGCCTTTGGCTACGACATGATGTCGGAACCGACCCGCCGCAACGCCATGCTGGCGGCGGCGCGCAGCGGCCGGCCCACGCTGACCGCCAAGGTGACGCTGGTGCAGGAGTCGGAGGAACATGTGCAGGCCGGCTTCCTCATGTATTTGCCGGTCTACGCGCCGGACGTGCCGCTGGCCACGCCGGAGCAGCGCATGGCGGCCCTGCTGGGCTACACCTACAGCCCGTTCCGCACCCTGGACCTGATGCGGGATGTGCTAGGCACCGATAACATGGCCGTCCAGCTCGACATCTACGATGGCGCCTCGACCGACGCCAGCGCCCGTCTCTACAGCAGCGGCGAACGCACCCCGGAGCAGGCGCGGCTCTACCCCAATCCCTTCCTGCGCACCAGCGCCCTGACCGTGGCCGACCATCCATGGACCTTGCGCTTCACCTCGCTGCCCGCCTTCGAGGACGCCATCGATCGCCAGAAAAGCCACATCGTGCTGCTGGCCGGCACCATCATCAGCCTGCTGTTCTTCGGCGTGGTGCGGGCCCTGACGGCGCGCCGCGAATACGCGGTGGCACTGGCCGAGGACATGACGGCGGCCCTGCGCCGCTCGGAAAGCTCGCTGCTGGCGGCCAAGGAACAGGCCGAGGCGGCCAGCCGCGCCAAGACCGAGTTCGTGGCCAACATGAGCCACGAGATCCGCACCCCGCTCAACGCCGTGCTGGGCATGACCCACCTGCTGCACAACACGGAGCTGTCGCCGGACCAGCGTAAATACCTGGACATGATCACCCAGTCGGGCAAATCGCTGCTCAGCATCCTGAACGACGTGCTGGACTTTTCCAAGATCGAAGCGGGCCGGCTGGAACTGGCGCCGGCCCCGTTCCAGCTGGCCACGCTGCTCGAAGCGATGGCCACCATCATGACCGTCAACGCCAGCGACAAGGATTTGGAGCTGGCCATCGGCGTCACGCCCCAGGTGCCGCTGCAACTGATGGGCGACGCGCCCCGCCTGCAGCAGATTCTCGTCAACCTGGTGGGCAACGCCATCAAGTTCACGGAAGCGGGCACCGTGTCGGTGCTGGTGGAACTGGCCGGGCGCGACGGCGGCCAGGCCCAGTTGCGTTTCGTGGTGCGCGACACGGGCATCGGCATGGAACCGGCCCAGCTGCAACGCATGTTCGCGCCGTTTTCCCAAGCCGACGCCTCCATGACGCGCCGCTTCGGCGGCACCGGGCTGGGGCTGGCCATCTCGCGCCGGCTGGCCACGCTGATGGGGGGCGCCATCACGGCCCACACGGAACCTGGCCATGGCAGCGAGTTCGTGCTGACCGTGCCGCTGGCCGTGGCCAACGAGGGCACCGAGCGCCCCGCCGCCAACGCGCCGCTGCTGGTGGTGGACGACCATGCGGTGAGCCGCGACTACCTGTGCCAGACCATCCGCGCCTGGCATGGCGGGGCCGATGGCGTGGCCAGCGTGGCGGCGGCCGAAGTCCAGTTGTCCCGTCCCGACACGCGCTACGCCGCCGTGCTGCTCGACTGGCAGTTGCCGGGGCCGGACGCCGGCACCGCCATCGCGCACCTGCGCGCCGCCGCGCCGGAGACGCCGGTGCTGCTGATGGTGAGCGCCTACGGCCAGGGCAAGCTGCTGCAGGCCGGCGTATCGCACGCCGGCGACGCCGTGCTGCTCAAACCGGTCACGCCCGAACGCCTGGCGGGCGCGCTGCAGCAGGTGCATGCGGCCATGGCCAGCGCCCCGGCCGACAAGGTCCAGCAGCGGCTGGACGGCATCCAGCTGCTGCTGGTGGAGGACAACCCGCTCAACCAGATCGTCGCGCGCAGCATGCTCGAACACGCGGGCGCCCACGTGGATACGGTGGAAAATGGCTTGATGGCGCTCGATGCGCTGCGCGCCGACAGCGGCCGCTACGACATGGTGCTGATGGACGTGCAGATGCCGGAGATGGATGGCTTCGAGGCGACCCGCCGCATCCGGGGCGAACTGGAACTGAACCTGCCGGTGCTGGCGATGACGGCCGGCGTGCTGCTGTCCGAACGCGAGCAATGCATCGCCTGCGGCATGAACGACTTCATTGCCAAGCCGGTGGACGTGGAGCAGATGCTGCGCGCCATCGTGCGCAACCTGCCGGGATCGCGGCGCCAGGCGCTGGTCCGGTGAACGAAGTGGTTGCCGTGCCGCCCGATCCAATGTAGTATGTTAGATATATCTTTAACGCAAAGTCGTCGATTCGTCATGAGCACCCTGGAACTGAACCCCGCCGCCATTGCCACCCTGGTCCACACCTTCTACGATGACGTGCGGGCCGACCCGGAACTGGCGCCCATCTTCAACGCAGCCATCGGCGATCAGTGGCAGCCGCACCTGGCGCGCATGGTGGAGTTCTGGTGCACGGTGATGCTCGGTCATAAGAGCTTCCAGGGCAATGTGTTCGGCACCCACATGCAATTGTCCGGGATCGAACCGCAGCACTTCCGGCGCTGGCTGGACCTGTTCATGGCCACCGTGCAGCGCCTGTTCGCACCCGAGGTGGCCGACGAATTCCTGATCGTCGCGCGCCGCATCGCCTCCAGCCTGCAGTACGGTTACTTCGGCAAGGTCGTGGCCCAATAAGCCACGGCGAAGCCGCCATGTTTGCGGTTGGCTTATAAGTAGTATTGCCGATACCTGTTTAAAGAAAACCTGCCATAATGGGTCATCCCAGCGGCAAACAAAGGAGATCACCATGAAAACCTTGCCCGACCATGTAGTCCACTACCGCAGCTCCCCCGTCTTCACGGAAGGCACCGTACCGGAAGCGCTGCGGCGCGGCCACACCACGGCCGCTGGCGTCTGGGGCCGCATCACCGTGCTTGAAGGCAGCCTGCGCTACCGCATCACCGATCCCGCCGCACAGGCGGAAGCACACATCCTGACGCCGCAACACCCCGGCGTGGTCGAACCGCGGATCGAACATGAAGTCGAAGTGATCGGGCCGGTGAAGTTCCAGGTCGATTTCCACCGCTAGACGAGGTCACCGTTTTTTTCTCATTTTGCGCCATTAAAGATGTATTTTAAATAGAGCTTCAACAGTCACCTATCACGAAAGCACACCATGAACATCGACAAATTCAAGCACCAGCACATCGACATCCTGAGCGACATCGCTACCCTGCGCAAGCTGGTGCAGTCCGGCATCGCCAGCGCCGCGCCGGCCATCGCGGCCCGCATCGTCTCCATGAGTGGCGTGATCAAGCTGCACCTGGCCGTGGAGGACCGGGTGCTGTACCCGACGCTGGAAGCGAGCGGCGACCCCGAACTGGCGCGCCTGAGCCGCCAGTACCAGGGCGAGATGGAAGGCATCGCGGCCAGCTACCTGGCGTTCGCGGCCAAGTGGAACACGCCGCGCCTGCTCGAACAGCAGCCGGAGGTGTTCCGCGCCGAGGCCAACCAGGTGCTCAAGACGCTGTATGAACGCATGAAACGCGAAGACCGCGAGTTCTATCCGGCCATCGAAGCGGCCAGCGCGGTGGCGCTGGCCGCCTGAGGCGCTTAAAACTCCAGGTCTTCCGTGATGGCGGCCAGGCCCGCCTTGGCGCAGCCTTCGTCGGCCGCGCCATTGGGCGCGCCGGACACGCCGATGCCGCCGAACGTCACGCCGCCCGCCTCGACCAGAATGCCGCCGCCCACGGCCAGCACATGGCCGATCTGGCGGATGCCGCTGGAATCCTTGTTGGCCTGCGTGCTCTCGGCCAGCGCCAGGCTGCTGGTCTTGAAACTGATCGCAGTCCAGGCCTTGCCGATGGCCGCGTCGGGCGTATGCATGCCGGCATAGCGGTCGCGCAGCATCACCTGCGGCACGCCGCTGCGGTCGAGCACCGCCACCGCCACCTGGTAGCCGCCGTCCCGGCATTTCTTCAGCGCCGCCTGCGCCGCCTTGAGCGCCGTCTCCGGTGTCATCAGCTTGACGGCGTAGGTGGTATCGGCCGCCTGCGCGCGCTGCGCCGCAAGCGATGCCAACGCCGCCAGCAGCATGGCCGCCGCCGCCATGTTCCTTGCTCCTGTTGTCCGTACTCCTGTTGCCCGTACCGCTAAGCCTTGCTGCTTCATGGTCGCTCTCCCTGAGGTTTTCCGCCTGCGTGAGACGCCAGCCGCCGTACCGCCTCGGCCAGCGCGTTATCCAGATAGCCGCCATACAGGCCGGTGGTGTCGCCGCCCACGATGGGCGCGGCCAGCAGCGCGCCGCTGGCATCCACCAGCACCACGGTGGGCGCGAAGCGCGCGCGATAGCGTGCCGCCAGCGCCTTGCCGCTGGTGGATCCGCCGTCGAAACCACGCAGCGGCGCCGTGTCGTCCAGCCGCACTTCCCGCACCACGGGCCGCCGCGCGGGCGGCAAGTCCCGTTGCAGCGGCAGCAGGTAATTGCGCCGCACCACCAGGCAATACGCGCAGTCGGGCAGCGAGAACAACAGCACCACCGGCATGCCGCGCGCGGCCGCCTCGGCGCCGTCGGCGCGCAAGTCCTGTGCTGGCTGCAGCAGGTCCATCAGAACTGCGGGAAATACAGCTTGGACCGTTCCAGCTTGTAGGTCCACGGCAGGCCCGCATTCTTCCAGCCATTGACCACGCGCTGGCCAGCCTGCGGTCCATCCTTGGCCAGGTCGCCTTCGAAACCGTCCACCACCGTGAACACCTTATGGTAGCCCAGTTGCACCAGCAGGTTGGCGGCGCGGCCACTGCGGTCGCCGGAACGGCACATCAGGATCACCGTGTCGTCCTTGCCCAGGCCCTTGGCGGTCATGCGACGCGCCAGTTCCGGCCCGAAGTCGTTATTGACGGACATCGCCCAGCGGCCGGCCTTGGCGTCCCAGCCCGCGTCGTCGGGATGCTCGAGGTAGGGGATATTGGCGTCGGCCACGGTGGGCATGCCCAGGTAGGCCACTTCGTAGCGGGTGCGCACGTCCACCATGTAGGCCTGCTCGCCGAGCCGCTGCTTGAGCGCGTAGGCTTCCTTCGCGTCCACGTATAGCGCGCCATCCGCACGCTTGGCTTCGGGCACGGCCGCCGCCTCGAACGCGGCTGCGTGGCCCGCCGCGCCGGCCAGCGCCAGCCACAGCGCGGCGCACAGGATGCGGGATGAAGATTGCATGAGGTTCTCCGTCTGGATGGTTTTTTCTGGATGGGTTATTTGAGCGCGATGCCGGGATTGCCGTCCATGCCGATCAGGCGCGGCGTGTTGAGCTTGCGCGGCGCGACGGTCTTCTTGTCGCGCAGCCATTTGCCCACCACTTCCCACACCGGTTCGCCGGTAGCGCCTTCGGCCACCGGCGCCCAGCCGGCCACCTTGTAGGTCTTGTCGGCGTCGATCAGCTTGCCGTTCAGGCGCATGTCCTGGATGCGCGCGCCCATGCGCGCATTCGGCTCGATCGCATAGCTCATGCCGCCCACGCGCACCATATCGCCGCCCTGCTGGTAATACGGGTCGGGGTTGAACAGGTTATCGGCCACGTCCTCCATGATGTTCTTGATGGTGGCGCCCGTCATCTCCGTCAGCGTGCTGTAGGAATAAGTGGTCGCCGTCTGGTCCATCAGGTGTTCCATCAGGATCGGGCTGTCCGGCAGCAGCGAGGTGCCCCAGCGGAAGCCGGGCGAGAATGCCAGGTCAGCGCCCTTGACGTCCATCAGCGCATCGACGATCAGCTGGTCGAAGGTACCGTTGAAATTGCCGCGCCGGTACAGCGTGCCCTGGGTCATGGCCAGCTTCTCATTGAGCTTGGCCTCGTAGGGCGCGCGAACCTTCTTGACCAGCGCCGCCATGTCGCGGTCGGCCGGCAGGAAGTTGGAGAACACCGGCAGCAGCTTGTAGCGGAAGCCCTGGATGGCGCCGTCGCGCACGTCGAAATCGAGCACGCCGAGGAACTTGCTGTTGCTGCCGGCATTCGTCACCAGCGTCTTGCCGCCGCCGTTGGCGACAATCACCGGGGCCGGCATGCCGTCGTGCGTGTGGCCGCCCATGATGGCGTCGATCCCGCGCACGCGCGAGGCCATCTTCAGGTCCACGTCCATGCCATTATGCGACAGCACGACGACCACCTTGGCGCCCTTGGCACGGCACTCGTCCACCATCTTCTGCATGTTCTCTTCCTGGATGCCGAAGCTCCATTCCGGCACCATGTAGCGCGGATTGGCGATCGGCGTATACGGGAATGCCTGGCCGATGATGGCGACCTGCACGCCGTTCATTTCCTTCATCACATAGGGCTCGAACACCTGGTCGCCGAAGTCGGTGGTCTTGATGTTCTGCGCAACGAAGTCGACCTTGCCCTTGAAATCCTTCTCGACGATTTCCTTGACGCGCTTGTCGCCCAGGGTCATTTCCCAGTGCGCCGTCATCACATCGACGCCGAGTGCGAGACAGGCATCGACCATGTCCTGCCCGTTGGTCCAGAGCGCCGTGCCGGAACCTTGCCAGGTGTCGCCGCCGTCGAGCAGCAATGCGCCCGGACGCGACGCCTTCATGCGCTTGACCAGCGTGGCAAGATGCGCAAAGCCGCCGACCTTGCCGTAGGATTGCGCGGCCTTTTCGAAATCGAGATAGGAGAAAGCATAAGCCTCCGCCGTATTCGGTCGCGCTCCGACCTGCTTGAGCAGTTTCTCGCCGACGAGATGCGGCATGCGTCCGATCGCTTCGCCGATGCCGAGGTTGACGTTCGGCTCGCGGAAATAGATCGGCAGGAGCTGCGCATGGCAGTCGGTAAAATGCAGAAAGTGGACGTTGCCGAAGCGCGGCACGTCATACATCTTTCCAGCGGATGGCGCGGCGAACGCGCTGCCCGCGTTCAGCGTCATTCCGCCGGCCGCGGCTATCCCCATGACATGCATGAATTCACGCCGATTCATTCCCATTGCTGTTCCTCGAAATTCTGAATTGGTTGATCCGGGCGCGGGCACCCGCTGCCCTGCCCGTTTGACTGTCGTTTATTTGTTGGCGGGCGAGGCGGGGTCCAGCAGCAAGGCCATGACGTCCTTGATCTGCGCCTCCGTCAAGATGCCGGAGTGACCGAAGCGCGGCATGTTGGAACATGCGGAGTACGCCTGCGAGTTGTAGATCTTGCCCCAGGTGTACTTCATGATCTCGTCGCTGTTTCCGCGCAGCTTGCCGTAGTTGTACAGCGAAGGTCCGATGTTGCCGAAGGAGATTTCTTCCTTCGTGATCTGGTGGCAGGCATAGCAGTTGCCGCCGTTGGCATCGCCGACCTTGTCGGACGATTGCATGCCACGGCCATTCTGCGCGATCTTTTCACCGTCCTGCCACTTGCCGAGATACTTGCCGTCGGACGGATACTTGATCGTCTTCATCTGGTTCGCCTCGATCTGCGCGGCCACGTCCTTCGGGCGCTCGGACGGATATTCGCTGCACAGGCGCTGCGCCTCGTCCTGGTTCAGCATGCGCTCCATCGTCGCCGGCCCCTTCGACTTGAAGTCGTTCTTCAGCAACGCCAGCGCTGCCTTGCCGTAATCGGTGTCCGTCGCCACCGTGGCGCAGCCCGCGATCGCCAGCACGCCTGCCATCATGATGCTCATACGTTTCATGTCGTTTCTCCTTATCGCTTGAGCGCCGGGGCGTTATACACGCCGCCTTCCGCATTCTTTGCCAGGAACATCGTGAGCGCCGTGATGGCGTCCGATGCATAGCCCGGCTCGGGGAAACGCTGCTGGCGGAAACAATCGTTCAGACGATGTTGCATGGTACGGACTTCGCCCTGCGAAACGCGGTAGGCCGGCCAGGTGGTGTAGGCGGCCTGTGCGTTGGCCTTGTTCAGGATGTTGGGCAGTTCCTGCAGACGGATGCGTTGGCCGTCGGTGCCGTGGCAGGTGGCGCAGGAAAAGTCATGTGCACCGGCACGGTAGAAGAAGATCTTCTTGCCCGCCTCGTAGGCTGCCTTTTCCGCCGGATGATCGGTCGGGGTCGCCATCTTCATGCCGCGCGATTCGGCCGTGATATACGACACGATCGCCTCGATGTCGGACGGCTTGCCTTGCGCGGCGAACGGCTGCTTCGTCGCTTCTTCTCGGCTCAGTCCCTGCAGGTTCATGCGGCAATGGATCAGCCGCTGCTCCAGGTCCATCACCTTGCCGGCATCCTTGAAGTAGCGCGGCAATTCGACGTAGGCGCCCTTGACGACGCCGGGACCCTTGCCCAGATCGCATTGCTCAAGCGAGACGTTCTTCGGGCCCGCATTCTTTTTCCACAACTCCTCGCCGCGCATTTCCCACAACTCGGCGGGATTGCCATCGGCGAGCATCTGACGATATTTCGCGATTTCGTCCGTTGCGGAAGTCTGGGCCGATGCGGACGCCGCCGTCGCGGATGCCGCGATGGCGACCAAAATGAGGCCTTTCCAGTTCATGCTGTCTCCTTGGTACAAATTGATTAGAAACCACTCTTGCCGGTGGTATGACGTGCGAACAGCAGCTATATCCAATCAGGAAATCGTGCCTTCGTCGGTGCGCGTGTCGCCCTTGGTATCGACCCAGGTCACGGCGACCTTGTCGCCCTTGGCGCCGCCCTTGAACTTGAACGACAGGAACGGGTCCTTCGAGACGGACGGGCCGAACTGCGCGTCCAGCACAAGCTTGTCCTTGCACTTGGCGGTCAGCGTCTTGATGTAATGCGCCGGGATGACCTTGCCCGCCGCATCCTTGCGCTGACCTGTTTCCATGTCGTGACGCATGAGAATCTTGACTTCGACTACATCGCCGTTTGCACTGGCGCGAATACGCATTGGATCTGCCATGATGATTTCCTTCGAAAATTCGTAAAAATGGATTCGATGTCGGGTGTCGATCAGCCGCCGCAGCCGCCGAGCGTGACCTTGATTTCCTTGCTGGCGACCAGCCATTTGCCGTCGGCCTTGACCAGCGCATGCACGTTCGACGTGGCGCCCATCTTGACGCGGGTACTGATGACAGCTTCGGTGCCTGCGGGAATGTTGAAGCCGGCCGACATCGCGCTCGGGTTCTTCTCCACCAGGATGGCCATGTATTCCGTGTTGGGAACCTTGCTGCTCACGGATACCGGGACCACGGCGCCGTTTTCGGCAATGTCCGGGCCGGTGATGGCGACGTCGCCGCTGACCGCGAACTTGTCGCCGCCGAGCGCCTTGACCACGTCATCGATGCTTTTCGCGTCGAATGCCGTCTGGTTCCAGTCCGCTGCAAATACATCGCTTGCCTTGAGCAGGCCCGTGGTGAACGCCATGCCGAGAACGGCGGAAATCCGCAACATGTCGCGTCGATTTTGATTCATCTCTCTCTCCTATCAAATAACAAGGCGTGTCTAGTTAGCCCTGATGCAAAAAGCGTTCGCCGGAATGCCGTGCCGCATTCCGTACGGCGCTCAACTTTTTCTGTCTTACTTCGCGCCCGCGAGGATCCAGGACACGATGGTCTTGATTTCGTCTTCCTTGACGTGGGCCTGCGACGGCATGGGAACCGCTCCCCACACGCCGCTGGTGCCGCTCTTGACCTTGCCGATCAAGGCGGATTCGGCCGTTGCATTGCCTTTGTATTTCGCGGCAATTTCGTTGAAACCGGGCCCGACGATCTTGTTCTCCACGCCGTGGCAGGCGACGCACGCGTTCTTCTTCGCCATCGCAAGGCCTTCCGGTTCGGCAGCAGTGCTTGCGCCGGCGGCGCTCGCGGTCGCGGCCTTTGCAGCCGACAATGGTCCGGTCGGCGCCGGCTTGGTCGTGTCGACGCCGCGAACCGGGCCGAAGGCGCGGTTCTGCTGCGCCACGTTGCCATGCGCATTGCGCGATACGTCGGGCAAAGTCGAATGAATCTTCTCGTCGACCGGGCAATTCTTCATGCAGGCGACGCTCTTGACGTCCGGCTTGCCATGGATGTCCCACATGCCGTGATTGGTCGTCATGCCGTTGCGGTTCGGCATGCGCTTCTGCACGTCGGCGATGTTCTCGTTCGACAGCGTGAAATCATCGGGAACGATTTCCGCCATGTTGAGAATGTAGGCGAGCACCGAATA
>DATFBD010000149.1:0-11602 GCA_035254005.1 Burkholderiaceae bacterium
TCGCCCCGGCCCAGCAAGATGGGCGAGATGGCGATGTGCAGTTCATCGATGAGCCCCTCCTGAAGATATTGCCGGATCACGCTGGCGCCGCCGCCGATGCGCACGTCCATGCCGTTCGCGGCCGCGCGGGCCCGGTCCAGCGCTTCGACTATGCCCCCGGTGACGAAGTGAAACGTCGTGCCAGCTTCCATCTGAAGCGATGGCCGCGCATGGTGGGTCAGGACGAAAACGGGAACGTGGTATGGCGGGTTATCACCCCACCAGCCCTTCCAGTTCAGGTCGGGCCACGGCCCGCGAACCGGCCCGAACATGTTGCGGCCCAGAATCCACGCTCCCACATTGCGAAAACCCCGGGCGGCAAAATCCTCGTCGACGCCTGTCGTCCCCTCGCCCAGCCCCAGCGCGCGCTGGAATGTGCGGGTTGGGACGAACCACTGGTGCAAGTCACGCCCACCGACGCCAAGCGGATTGTCGATATCCTGATCCGGCCCCGCTCCATAGCCATCGATCGAAATCGTGAAGCTTTCAACTCGAACGCGTGTCATGCTGACTCCTCCATTCAAATTGCTGCGAAAGATCGGTTCAGTTTGGTCTTTCCGTATCCGCCACGGCAACGTACATATACCACTTTTTCGCCAACAGAGAATGCATCGGGAAGGAAGTTGCCGCTCGACAGTATTTTCTGGCGGTCCGCAAGCGGCATCATGCAATATTTGGAGAGAATTCCGCACGGCAAGATGCAGTACCATTCACGGCATCACGTTTCCGGAGTGCCGCATGTCGATACGCCCCGCAGGATTTTGCCTCGTTTGCGCGCTGGCAGTGGCTGCGGCCGCTGTCCAGGCCCGGGGTGTCGAGGACATGCCGCCACCGCACTTTTCCATCTCCATCCAGGGCACCGGCATCGCCGGCAAGACCCTGGAACTGGACGCCCCGCCCTACAGCAAGACGGTGGTCGAATCGCTGGGCGATCTGACCGTCGAACTGACGCCACGCCAGGATACGGATCCGAACGGCCGCGCCGTCGTGCGGCTGCTGCGCAATTACGAGGGAGCCCGCGTGCTGCTGCACACGGCCAAAGTGGCCGGCAATCATCAGGGGAAATGGCAGCTGGCTTACCTGATCTGCAACGATGCGGTGACGTTCATGTCGCCGGCGCCACCATCCCTGCCCGGCTGCCGTCCGTAACACCCCAGTCCAGCGCCGCCATCCGGGCCGCGCATCATGACCTGGCTCAGTCCTCGGCCAGCACGACCAGTTCCTGCGCCACCAATTCATTGAGCTGGATCAGCATCTCATGCATCTGTGCCACCAGCTGTCGCGCGCGCGCGACGTCGGGTTCCTTGCGCATCTGTTCCAGCGCCAGGCAAAGGTTGCCAAAGCGCATGGCGCCGACGGCCCGTGCCGACGATTTGATGCGGTGTCCCAGTTCGGACAGTTGCGCCAGGTCGCCCTGGGCCAGGGCCGCATCCACTTCCACCATGCCATCCCTGGCCGAATCCAGGAACAGCATCGCATACTTGCGCATCTTGTCCGGCTTGTTGCCGAACGTTTGACCCAGGGCGGCCAAATCGAACATCTCTGCCGCATCGGCCTCCGGTGCCGGCGCAGCCTGCACTTCGCGCGCTACCGCCGCTATGTTGATACCGTCGGCCGGGGCCGGCGCTGACATGCCCGGCGCAGCGGCCGGGGGAGCCACAGGCGGCGCCAGGGGAAGTGGCACGGCGGGCACGGCCCCGACGCCGGCCGCCACCCCGGCGGTGGCCGCCGGTTGCGCCAGCGCAGCCTTCGCCGCGGCATCGGCCGTCGAAGTGGACGACGAAGTGGCCGTCGCGGCCGGCACAGGCACGGCCACATCCGGCACCAGCCCAGCCGCCGGCGCCTCGACCGAAGCGAGCGGACCAGCCGCGCGCGCGCGCTGGTTCATCCATTTCGATAACACATTGAACAGCAGCTGCGGCGCGATCGGCTTGGTGACGAATTCATCCATACCGGCCTCGATACAGCGGCGCTGGTCGTCGCGGCCGGCGTTGGCCGTCATGGCGATCACCAGCGTCGCTTGCAGGCGGGGATCGGAACGGATCAAACGCGTGGCCTCGAAACCATCCATCACTGGCATCTGCACATCCATCAGCACACAGTCAAAGCGCTGGCGCAACAGCATGTCGATCGCTTCCTTGCCATTGTTGGCCACCGTGACGACGGCGCCCGCATCTTCCAGTAGTTCCTGGCCAACTTGCTGGCTGAAGACGTTATCTTCCACCAGCAGGATGGACGCGCCGCGGATGCTGTCGAGCACGTCCGGCTGCACGGCGGCGTCGTTGGGTTCGAGGAAACTGGTGCCCTTGGCCAGCCGGGCCGTGAACCAGAAAGTGCTGCCCTCGCCCAGGCGGCTTTCCACCCCCACCGTGCCCCCCATCAATTCGGCCAGTTGCTTGCTGATCACCAGGCCCAGCCCGGTGCCCCCGTACTTGCGGGTGGTTGAGGTGTCGGCCTGGTGGAAGGACTGGAACAGGCTGTCCATCTGGCTCAGCGTCATGCCTATGCCCTCGTCCTGCACTTCGAAACGCACCAGGGTGGTATTGTCGCGGTCTTCCACGGGCCGGGCGCGGATGTGGATCTTGCCATTTTCGGAGAACTTGATGGCGTTATTGGTGAAGTTGAGCAGCACCTGCTCCAGCCGCAATGGATCGCCGCGCAACTGGTGCGACAGGCCAGGCCAGACTTCGTACACCAGCTCCAGCCCCTTGCGGGCGGCGCTCTCACCAAGCTGGCTGGAAATATTGCTGAGCAGCGTGTCGAGCGCGAAATCGGCCACTTCCAGTTCCATCTTGCCGGCCTCGATCTTGGAGAAGTCGAGGATATCGTTGATGATGCCCAGCAGATGCTGGCTGGAGTGGAAAATCTTGCTCAGGTAATCGCGCTGCTTGGGGTCGCTCACGGCTTTCAAAGCCAGGTGCGCCATGCCGATGATGCTGTTCATCGGCGTGCGGATCTCGTGGCTCATGTTGGACAGGAAATCGCTCTTGGCCTGGTTGGCCGCGTCGGCCTGTTCTTTGAGCTTGTGCAGTTCCGTCACATCCGTCGACAGCGCGATCACCGCCGTTTCAGCACGGTCTATCTCCACCGGCACCTTCACCGTCCACAGGTGGTGCACCATACCCTCGCTGTCCGTGTACTGCTCCTCGCCGGCGCGCTTGACGTTGTCGGCGATCACGGAGCGGTCGTCAGCCCAGGCCGCGTCGGCCGCCGCCGCGGGCAGCAGTTCGCGGTCTTCCTTGCCGATGATGTCTTGCACGGGCAAGCCCATCACTTGCGCCACCTTGGCATTGGCGTAAATGTAGCGCCGGTCCTGGTTCTTCATGTAGACCCGCGCGTCCACGTTGTTGAGCACGGTATCGAGCAACAGCCGCTGCTTGATGGCGCTGCGGCGCGACGAATACAGCATGAAGAAGTAGCCGTAGATCAGCATCGTGCCGGCAAAGCCCGTGGCCAGCGCGATGATGGGGAAATAATTGTCGAACACGGTCAGCAGGTCGGCCTTGCGCACCACGAAATGCGCCTTCCACAGGCTGCCGTTGAAGTCGATCGGCAGCACCGACTGGAAGTAATCGGCCGCATGCCCCGCCGGCAACGGGCTGGGCTGCATGGAACCGTTGTCGTTGAACAGCAGCCGGTCCGTCTTCTCGATCACCAGCCGGCGCTGCTCGACGTCGGTACTGCCGTCGGCGTACAGGGTCAGGTGCACCTGGCGCACCGCCATCTCGTCGATGGCGCCCTGCACCAGCTTGGGCACGCTGAAACCGATGCCCACCGTACCGAGATAGGCGGCGCGCCGGCTGACCACGTCGGTCAGTTCCATGCCGCGCCGGTACACGGGCAGCCGCATGCCCAGTCCGATGTGGGGCGTGGGCTGGTTGACGACGATGGGCTGGCCCGACGCGCCGACCTGGCCGTTGTCGCGCGACAGTTCCATGGCGCGGTCGATGGCCGGATTGGCGGCGATGTCCACTCCCATTTTTTCCTGCGCCAGCGCGGTCGGTTCCAGGTAAGTCAGCACGGCATAGTGGGCGCGGCGCCCGGGCGGCCTGATGTCGAACTGCGGATAACCTTGCGGCTCCAGGCTGCGGTCGGCCCGCACGGCGGCCACGAACGCATCGCGCTGGGCGTCCATCACCAGCGGCGCCCACGTCAGCGCCTCGATGGCCGGAAAATGCTGCGGCAAGTCCAGGCTGGCCACATACTGGTGAAACTGCAAGCGGCTCAGGTTATCGGTGGTCTGGAACAATGCCACCAGCCCGCGCACCAGGTCGGAATAGGATTTGACGCGGGCCGAAATGCTGTACTGGGTGCTGCGGGTCAGGTTCTGGAAACGCTGCTCGGCGTCATCCTCCACCGTCTTCAGGGCGGCCGCGTACAACGTCATGCCGACCGCCAGCGCCAGCGACAAGCCCACGCCCCAGATCAGCATGCGCGAGCTCGTCAATGCCTTACCCAGCTTAACCAATGTTCGCATCGTCCATCACTTTATATCTGAATAAAAGCAGGCCATGACAGCCTGGCCAGGACGCCCGATCGAAAGAAATTTGCATCACAGCAGCATACTATCAATGACGCCGGGTAACCACGTTTACCTGCAAATGCCCGGCCAAGTTGCCCGCCTTGCGACATAGATCAACATCCATGCAGTCCATTTTCCGCCATGCGCGGAACCGACGGCGGCGCCTTGCACTCTAACTCTTCAGTTGCAAGGAGAAAGTCGTGAACGCGACCGCCAGGCGGGAGGAAGCGCCTATATTAACGGGAAGCGCGCCAGCGCGCAGCGGCGCACCGGCGTCCCGCGCGGCGCGTGGCTGCGCGGGCTTGCTGTCCGCCACCATGGCATGGGCCGGGGCGGCGCAAGCGCCACCGCGCACACCGCACACACCGCACACACCGCCAGCCATGCCAGCCACGCCAGCCATGCCATCCCATGCAGCGCTGCAAGCACAGCGGCAAGCATGGCAGCAAGCACAGCAGCCGCCATCCACGCTGGCCGACCATCGCGAATTCGACGCCACGCTCGACGTTCCCTACGGCGCCGGTCCCGGCGCGCGGCGCTCCATCGCCGTGCACCTGAGCTACCCGGACCAGGGCCGGCGCCACCGCGTCAGCTGGCAGCTGGAATTGCGCACATCCACGGGCGCGGTGCTGCGGCGCTGGCACGGCACGGTCACGCTCGGCGCGCGGCCCCGTACCCTGCGACGCGACTGGGATGGCCGCGCCGCCGGCGCGGCCCCGCTCCCGGCAAGCGACGCCTATCGCCTGCGCTTGCGGGCCAACGCCGGCGACACCGTCGTCACGCAGGAATGGCCGGTCACGCCGGGTGCGCCGCCGCGGCAGGCCATGCCCGCGTTCCGGCCGCTGGCGACAAGCGCTACACCCCAAGCGGCCAGCATGGCGTCCTTGCCAGCCGGAACCACGGTGCCGCCCTACACCGTGTACTACGGCAACCTGCACAGCCAGACCAACCACAGCGACGGCGGCGGCGACCCGGCCCACTGCAGCGGCGCGCAAGACCCGCAAAGCGCCGCGCTCGGCCCGCCCGATGCCTACGCCTACGCCCAGCGCCACGGCCTCGATTTCCTCATGACATCGGAACACAACCACATGTACGACGGCTCGGACGGCACCAATCCCAACGCCGATCCCCGGCAAGCGACGGCCCTGTACCGGCGGGGCTTGCAGGACGCAAGCAACTACAACGCCAGCCACGGCCGCTTTCTCGCCCTGTACGGCCTGGAATGGGGCGTGATCGCCAACGGCGGCCACCTGAACATTTTCAACAGCCCGGAACTACTGGGCTGGGAGCGCAACGCCAGCGGCCAGTTACTGGCAGACACGGCAACACCCAGGAGCGACTACGCCAGCCTGTACAGCCTGATGCGCGCGCGCGGCTGGCTCGGCCAGTTCAACCACCCGGCCCCGGACCAGTTCAAGGTGGGCGGCATCCCGCTGGCCTACACGGCCGACGGCGACGAGGTCATGGTGCTGTGCGAGGTCATGAACAGCAGCGCCTTTTCCCACAGCACGGACGAAAGCGAAAGCCACCGCAGCAACTATGAAGCCGTGTGCGACCAGTTGCTGGAGGCCGGCTACCACCTGGCCTTCAGCTCCGACCAGGACAACCATTGCGCCAACTGGGGCGCCTCCTACAGCAACCGCAGCGCCGTGCTGGTGCCCGGCGACATGCCGCTCGACAACGCCGGCCTGCTGGCGGCCCTGCGCGCGCGCCGCGTGTTCGCCACCATGGACAAGCAGGCGCAAATCGTGTTGACCGCCAATGGCCACCTGATGGGCGAGCGCTTCGCCAATTGCGGCCCGCTCGCACTGAGCGTGCGCTACGCGGGCGCGCCGGGCCGTGCAGTGGCCGAACTGACTATCATCGAAGGAGTACCTGGACGCAACGGCACCGTCAGCGCGCTGGCGCACACGGCCGACGTCGCCATCACGCCCACCCCGGGCGAGCACTTCTATTACGCCAGGCTGACCCAGGACGATGGCAAGCTGTTGTGGTCGGCACCCGTATGGATCAGTCAACAACCCGCATCGCTATCGTGCGCGGCGCTCCCTTAATTTCCGTTAAGATTTTTCGTTCAGGAAATTCACGGGCGGCAATTGCTCCGCAGATACTTTTGCGGGCACCGCATTTCGCTTGACTAACAAGCGCACCGGCGTATCTTTTGATTCGGTAGTACGAGCGCCGACCTCACCCCAATGAAGCCCCAACCGTGCCTATTCCGAAAGTTCTTATCGTCAACGACGACGCCGCCAGCCTGTATGCGCTGGAGAACCTGCTGGCCGATTCGGCACGGCAGCATGGCTATCATCTGCACACGGCCGGCTCCGGCAAGGAAGCACTGCGCCAGGTGCTGCGCCATGACTTCGCCGTCATCCTGCTCGACGTGAGCATGCCCGACATGGACGGCTTCGAGACGGCCGAGGCGATCCACTCCCACCCGCGCTCGGCCGGCGTGCCCATCATCTTCATCACCGCCCACTACGCCGACGAGCTGAACCGCCTGAAGGCCTACCAGAAAGGTGCCGTCGACTACCTGTTCACGCCGGTGATCCCGCAGATCCTGCAGACCAAGGTGGAAGTGTTCGTCGAGATGACCAAGCAGACCATCCAGCTGCGCAAGAAATCGGACGAACTGGCGCGCCTGAACGAGGACTTGCGCGTGCAGCGCATGCAGGAACTGGAGCGCATCAACCAGGAACTGGAAGCGGAGATCACGGAACGCAAGCACGCCGAGCAGCGCGCGCATGAACTGTCCACGCGCGACGCGCTCACCAACCTCGTCAACCGCCGCTCGCTGATCCAGCAACTGGAACACGCGGTGGCCTCGGCCGACCGCAACCGCACCCAGTTCGCCCTGCTGTTCCTGGACCTGGACAAGTTCAAGGAAGTCAACGACCATTATGGCCACGAAGTGGGCGACGAACTGCTGCGCCAGGTGGCGGCGCGGCTCACGGCGGCCGTGCGCGCGTCGGACGTGGTGGCGCGGCTGGGCGGTGACGAATTCGTCGTGCTGATCGAAGGCGAGCGGGCCGCCGCCAACGCGGCCCGCGTGGCGCGCAAGATCGAGCAGGCCGGCGCCCGCCCTTACCGGATCGCCAGTCACCGCATCCGCAGCGCGCCCAGCGTCGGCATCGCGCTCTATCCGCAGGACGGCGACAGCGCGCGCACCCTGATGCGCAACGCGGACCTGGCCATGTACCAGGCCAAGCAGGACAAGGGCTGCAGCATCCGCTTCTTCCACGAGGAGCTCAACGCGCGCGAACGCGAACGGGAACGGTGGTCGCGCGAACTGCGGCAAGCGCTCGAAGAGGACCAGCTCGAACTACGCTACCAGCCGCAGGTGGCGCTGCGGACGGGACAGGTGCACTGCGCGGAAGCGCTGCTGTACTGGCGCCACCCGCGCCTGGGGCTGATCCCCGCGCCCCAGTTCCTGCCCTGCGTGCCCGACCGCGCACTGCTCGACCGGCTCGATGCCTGGGTCATCGCCAGCGCCTGCGCCCAAGTGGCCCAGTGGCGGCAAGCGTCGCCGCCCACCCGGCTGGACGTGGCTTTCAACCTGGTCGCGCCCCAGCTAGAGGCGGAACTGGCGCAGCAGCTGCTGCCCATGCTGCGCCGCTACCGCCTGATGGCCGGCAGCGTCACGCTGGAACTGAACGAAACGCTGCTGCTGGGCGCCAGCGATGGCGCCCCGACCCTGCTGCGCCAGTTGCGCGAAGCGGGCGTGCGCCTGGCGCTCGACCATTTCGGCAGCGCCCACTCGTCGCTGGCGGCCTGCAAACAGCTGCGATTCGACGCGCTCAAGATCGACCGCGCCTTCGTGCACGCCATCGGCCGCGAAGATGGCGGCAGCGACATCGTGGCCGCCATGATCCACCTGGCACGCGCACTGGCCATGCAGGTGGTGGCGCTGGGCGTGAACCATGAACAGCAACTGGAACAGCTGCGCGCCCAGGGTTGCGACTACTACCAGGGCGAGCTCTATTGCCAGCCCTTGGCGCCGGCCGACCTGATCAACCATCTGCACCGCACGGGCGCCGCCAGCCAGCCAGGCGCGCCGTGTTCCAACAACCCTCCCAGACCAAGAGGACAGCGTCCATGAACGACATGACCGACCTGCGCGAAGAGCTCGACGTGAAACTGTTGCTGGCCACCCTGATGGCGCTCAAAAAGGGCGACTTCACGGCCCGCATGCCATCTGACTGGACCGGCATCTCCGGCAAGATCGCCGACACGCTCAACGACCTGATCGAAACCAAGGAAAAGATGGTCAAGGCGGTGGTGGAAGTGAGCCGGGTGGTGGGCCGCGAAGGCCGACTGACCCAGCGCGCCGCCGTGCCCAACGTGGTGGGCGGCTGGGCCACCATCATCAGCTCGGTCAACACGCTGATCGACGACCTGGTGCGCCCAACCACGGAAATGGCGCGCGTGATCGGCGCCGTGGCCAAGGGCGACCTGTCACAGACGATGGCGCTGGAAGTGGACGGCCATCCGCTCAAGGGCCAGTACCTGCGGGCCGCCACCACCGCCAACACCATGGTCGAGCAGTTGTCCTCGTTCTCGTCGGAAGTCACGCGCGTGGCGCGCGAAGTGGGCACCGAGGGCAAGCTCGGTGGCCAGGCCCAGGTGAAAGGCGTGGCCGGCACCTGGAAGGATCTGACCGACTCGGTGAACTCCATGGCCGGCAACCTGACCTCGCAGGTGCGCAACATCGCCGAAGTGACGACGGCCGTGGCCAACGGCGACCTGTCGAAGAAAATCACAGTGGACGTGCGCGGCGAAATCCTGCAACTGAAGGACACCATCAACGTGATGGTGGATCAGCTGCGCTCCTTCGCTTCCGAGGTCACGCGGGTGGCGCGCGAGGTGGGCACGGAGGGCAAGCTCGGTGGCCAGGCCTACGTGCCCGGCGTGGGCGGCACGTGGAAGGACTTGACCGACAACGTCAATTTCATGGCCTCCAACCTCACCGGCCAGGTGCGCAACATCGCCGCCGTGACGACGGCCGTGGCCAACGGCGACCTGTCGAAAAAGATCACGGTGGACGTGAAAGGCGAGATCCTGGAACTGAAGAACACCATCAACGTGATGGTGGACCAGCTGTCGTCATTCGCCTCGGAAGTGACGCGGGTGGCGCGCGAGGTCGGCACCGAGGGCAAGCTCGGTGGCCAGGCCTACGTGCCCGGCGTGGGCGGCACCTGGAAGGACCTGACCGACAACGTCAACTTCATGGCCTCCAACCTGACGGGCCAGGTGCGCAACATCGCCGCCGTGACCACGGCCGTGGCGCGCGGCGACCTGTCCAAGAAAATCACGGTGGACGTGAAGGGCGAGATCCTGGAACTGAAGGACACCATCAACGTGATGGTGGACCAGTTGTCCTCGTTCGCCTCGGAAGTGACGCGGGTGGCGCGCGAAGTCGGCACCGAGGGCAAGCTCGGTGGCCAGGCCAACGTGTCCGGCGTGGCCGGCACGTGGAAGGACCTGACGGAGAACGTCAACCAGCTGGCGGC
Organism: Burkholderiaceae bacterium; assembly: GCA_035254005.1. Classification (GTDB taxonomy): domain Bacteria; phylum Pseudomonadota; class Gammaproteobacteria; order Burkholderiales; family Burkholderiaceae_D; genus Rugamonas. Next base: position 10,072 of record DATFBD010000149.1, read on the forward strand.
CAACCTGACCAACCAGGTGCGCGCCATCGCCGAGGTGGCGACGGCCGTGACCCGCGGCGACCTGTCGCGTTCGATCCAGGTGGAGGCGCGCGGCGAAGTGTCCTACTTGAAGGACAACATCAACGAGATGATCCGCAACCTGAAGGACACCACGCTCAAGAACGCCCAGCAGGACTGGCTGAAGACCAACCTGGCCCGCTTCACCCGCCTGCTGCAGGGCCAGCGCGACCTGCAGGCCGTGACCAAGCTGATTCTGTCGGAGCTGGCGCCGCTGGTGTCGGCCCACCACGGCGTGTTCTACATGATGGATTCGCAGGAGGCCGACGCGCGGCTGCGCATGATCGCCAGCTACGGCTACCGTTCCAGCCGCAAGCTGCCCACTTCCTTCCTGCCCGGCGAAGGGCTGGTGGGCCAGTGCGCGCTGGAGAAGGCGCGCATCTGGCTGACCGATGTGCCGCGCGATTACATCGTCGTCTCGTCCGGCCTGGGCGCGGCGCCGCCCACCAATATCGTCGTGCTGCCCATCCTGTTCGAGCAGCAGGTCAAAGCCGTGATCGAGATCGCCTCGCTGGACCGCTTCACGGAAACCCATTTGTCGTTCCTCGACCAGCTGATGGAATCGATCGGCGTGGTGCTCAACACCATCGAGGCCAACAGCCGCACGGAATCGCTGCTGACCCAGTCGCAATCGCTGGCGCAGGAACTGCAGCAGACCAACCAGGAGCTGGCCGAGAAAGCGCGCCTGCTGTCGGAACAGAATATCGAGGTGGAACGCAAGAACCGCGAAGTGGAACAGGCCAAGCTCGCGCTGGAGGAAAAGGCCACGCAACTGGCCTTGTCGTCCAAGTACAAGTCCGAGTTCCTGGCCAACATGTCGCACGAGCTGCGCACGCCCTTGAACAGCCTGCTGATCCTGGCGCAGCAGCTGTCCGACAACCCGGACGGCAACCTCTCCGAGCGGCAGGTGGAATTCGCCAGGACGATCTACGGTTCCGGCAGCGACCTGCTCACGCTGATCAACGACATCCTGGACCTGTCGAAGATCGAATCGGGCACGGTGACGCTGGAGATGAGCGAATACCGCTTCCGCACGCTGTCGGGCTACGTAGAACGCACCTTCCGCCACATGGCTGAAGCCAAGCAGCTCGGTTTTTCGGTGGAGCTGGCCGACGCCCTGCCGCAGTCGATGATGACCGACACCACGCGGCTGCAGCAGATATTGAAGAACCTGCTGTCGAACGCGTTCAAGTTCACCAGCCGCGGCAAGGTGGCGCTGAGGATCGGGTTGGCGCAAGGCGGCTGGAGCGCGGACCATGCGAACCTGAACCAGGCCGAGGCGGTGCTGGCGTTCGCGGTGAGCGACACCGGGGTGGGGATCGCGGCGGACAAGCTGCAGCTGATATTCGAGGCGTTCCAGCAGGCCGACGGCAGCACGGCGCGCAAGTACGGTGGCACCGGCCTGGGGCTGTCGATTTCGCGCGAGCTGGCGCGCCTGCTGGGCGGCGAGATCCGGGTCGAGAGCGAGATCGGG
>DATFBD010000150.1:0-19102 GCA_035254005.1 Burkholderiaceae bacterium
GGCGCGCGTGGTGGGCGAAATTCTCGGCAAGTACCACCCGCACGGCGACAGCTCGGCCTACGAGGCGCTGGTGCGCATGGCGCAGGACTTCACGCTGCGCTACCCGCTGATCGACGGCCAGGGCAACTTCGGCTCGCGCGACGGCGACGGCGCGGCCGCCATGCGGTACACGGAAGCCCGTTTGACCCCGATCGCCAAGCTGCTGCTCGACGAAATCGATTTGGGCACGGTGGACTTCCAGCCCAACTACGACGGCTCGTCCGAGGAACCGTCGCTGCTGCCGGCGCGCCTGCCGATGGTGCTGCTCAATGGCGCCTCCGGCATCGCCGTCGGCCTGGCCACGGAAATCCCGTCGCACAACCTGACCGAGGTGGCGCAGGCCACCGTGGCCATGATCCGCAATCCCAAGATCAGCCATGACGAGCTGATGGCGCTGATCCCCGGTCCGGACTTCCCCGGCGGCGGCCAGATCATCACCCCGCCGTCGCAGATCCGGGAGATGTACGCCACCGGCCGCGGCAGCATGAAAGTGCGGGCCCGCTGGAAGATCGAGGAACTGGCGCGCGGCCAGTGGCAGGCCGTGGTCACGGAACTGCCGCCCGGCACCTCGTCGCAGAAGGTGCTGGAAGAGATCGAGGAACTGACCAATCCCAAGGTCAAGCTGGGCAAGAAGGCGCTGTCGCCGGAACAGCTGGCGCTCAAGTCGCTGATCCTCAACTCGCTCGACACCATCCGCGACGAATCGGGCCGCGCCGCGCCCGTGCGCCTGGTGTTCGAGCCGAAGTCCAAGAACCAGGACCAGACCGAATTCATGCTGATGCTGCTGGCCCACACGTCGCTGGAAACGTCGGCCTCGATCAACCTGGTGATGATAGGCGGCGATGGCCGTCCACGCCAGAAGGGCCTGGGCGAGATCCTGCAGGAGTGGATCGACTTCCGCTTTGAGACGGTGACCCGGCGCAGCAAGTTCAAGCTGGGCAAGGTGGACGACCGCATCCACATCCTGGAAGGCCGCGAAACCATCCTGCTCAACATCGATGAAGTGATCCACATCATCCGCAATTCGGACGAACCGAAGGCGGCCCTGATCGAGCGCTTCAAGCTGTCGGAGCGCCAGGCCGAAGACATCCTGGAAATCCGCCTGCGCCAGCTGGCCCGCCTGGAAGCGATCAAGATCCAGCAGGAACTGGCCGACCTGCGCAAGGAAAAACAGACGTTGCAAGACCTGCTGGACAACCCGTCGTCCATGAAGCGCCTGATCATCCGCGAGATCGAAGCGGACGCCAAGCTGTATGGCGACGCACGCCGCACGCTGATCGAGGAAGCGCAGAAAGCCGTGGCCGAACAGAAGGTGGTGGACGAACCGGTCACCGTCATCATTTCGGAAAAAGGCTGGGTGCGCGCCCGCACCGGCATCGGCCACGACGCCACCCAGTTCACCTTCAAGGCCGGCGACGCGCTGTATGGCGCGTTCGAATGCCGCACGGTCGACACCCTGCTCGGCTTCGGCAACAACGGCAAGGTCTATTCCGTGCCGGTGGCCGCCCTGCCCAACGCGCGCGGCGACGGCGTGCCGATCACCACGCTGGTCGATCTGTCCGGCGGTGCGCGTATCCAGCACTACTACGCGGGACCGGCCGCCACCCAGCTGATGCTGGCCACCACGGCCGGTTACGGCTTCCTGGCCAAGGCCGGCGACATGGTCAGCCGCATCAAGGGCGGCAAGGCCTTCATCACGCTCGACGAAGGCGATTTGCCGCTGCCGCCGGCCGTGGTGCCGGCCACGGCCAGCGCCGTGGCGGTGGTATCGGAAGGGGCACGATTGCTGGTGTTCGGCCTGGACGAGATGAAGACGCTGGCCAACGGCGGCCGTGGCGTGATCCTGATGGAGCTGGACGCCAAGGAAAGCCTGGTGGCGGCGCGGCCGATCAGCCAGAAGGGTGTGCTGGTGAACGGCATCGGCCGTGGCGCCAAGCCGCAGGAGTTGCGCATCGTCGGTGAAACGCTGCTGGGCCACATTGGCAAGCGTGCCCGCAAAGGCAAGCCGCTGGCCTCGAAGATCAAGCCGGAGACGCTGACGGCCATCGCCTGATCAGGCGAAAAAAAAAAGACCGGGGTCAGGTCATACCAATAAGCAAGATGCTCGCATCTTGCTTATTGGTATGACCTGACCCCGGTTTGCGCTCCGGCGCTTACTTCATGGTGTCCTGCTGCTCGGCCTTGGCGACCTTGGTGCGGTGATGCTTGGGCTTGGTTTTGGCTTTCGCTTGCGCGGCGTCCGGCTTGGCATCCATGGCCGGCTGCTCGGCCTGGGCGGCCGCCTTCATGTCAGTCGCGTCGGCCTTGACGGCGGCGGCGTTGGCGTCCGCCTGGACGGCAGCTGGAGCCGCTGGCGCTTCGGCGGCCGGCGCCACGGATGCGGCGGGCGCCATCGGCGCCGCAGCCGCTGCGGCCGGCGCGGCGGCCGGTGCTGCGGCTTGCGCGGCGTCCGCTTGCGGTGCGGCAGGTGCCTGGGCGTAGGCGGCGGTGGCCAGCACGGAGGCCAGCAGGGCGGTCATCAATTTGGTCATCATCACTCCTTTTTAAGGTTCAGTTAAGCGAAGTGCAGATTAAGGGTCGCACCGTTGCCGCTCTGTGCGATACATAACCAAGCTCGACAATTTCCTGCTGGCACTCTCCCCTGTGTTCAGCGCTGCGCCGGCCGCGAATACAGGTCGATGATGGTGCTGATGGCGTCCTGGCACACGGTGCAGAATTGCTCGCTGCGGTCGAACATCATGCACTGCAACTGCGGCCGGTAGTAGCCGGTCGCCTCGTAATTGGCGCCTTCGAACGCGCCCACCGCATGCCGGTTCGGCGCGCGCGAGAACAGTTCCTCCTCATGCGCCAGCTCGCGCCTGAACAGCGCACTCATCTCCGACTCGGGCCGTTGCGCCTTGCGCAGCGCCACCCGCTGCTGCTGGATGTCGCGCGAATAGGCTTCGAATTCCGCCTTCTGCCACGGCGTGGGCAACGCCGTCCCCGGCGTCACGAACTGCTTCCACTTCAGGTTGGCCGGATCGCGCAACGCGGTGGCATTCGGCTCCCACGGCTCGACGCGCGCGCCGCTGGGCTGGTACACGGCCGGCGAGGTGTAGTACTCGTCGGCCAGGCCGGCGAAGTGGTGGCCGAATTCGTGGATGAACAGATATTTTGCCCAGTCGCTGTTGGCCGCCGCCGTGCTGAACTGGCCGAAGATGCCACCGCCGCCGTAGGTGTCGTTGTTGACGATGATTTCGATGAATTCGTAGGGCGCGTTCTGCGCCAGCTCGCGCAGGGCGCGATTGTCGGTGGCCAGCACATAGCGCTCGCTGCCGAAGATATCGTAGCGCGTGCCGAGCCGCGAGGCGTGGTGCACGCCCGTGGACGGGCGCGAGACGCCCGATTCCGGCGTCGGCGCGGCCAGCGCCCACACGTTGAAGTCAGCGGCACGCTCGCGGAACGGCGACACGGAAAACAGCTGGCCGGCCATGCGGCGCGCCGTGACCTCGAACTTCTTCATTTCGCCGGCCGTGTAGCCGTCGCCCAGGATCAGCAGGTCCACCTTGTCGGGCGACGGGCCGCTCACGCGGATGGGAATCGGGCGCAGCGCCGACGGTTCCTGCTTGCGTACCACGTCCGGCGCGTCCGGGTCCAGCTCCGTGCTCCAGGCCAGCGTGAACGCGTTGTTGTCGTCGCGCTTGAGGATGCGCACGGTGACGGCATGCTCCGGCCGGGGAAAGCGCACGGATTCCTCGAAGCCGCGATTGGCCTGCTCCGCTTCGGCCGTGGTGCGCCACTCGTTGAACACGGTGGAAAAGCCGCGCGAGTACAGCAGCTTGCCGCTGGCCTTGTCCACCACCTCGACCTTGTTGACGCCACGCTCCGTGTCGTCCACCGTGCGCGCCATGTTGCCCGGCCATGGCAGCGGTTCGATCACGACGCGCTCGATCGCGTACTGCTCGCTGGTGGCGTTCCCCGTGTGCAGATAGTCGAGCCGCATGGTGGCTGGCGCGGGCGTGGCGGCACGAACGGGCAGCGTGGCGGCGCAGGCCAGCAAGGCGACCGGCAAGGCGCGTCGCATGGCGCCGTAAGATAGGCAGAATTTCATGGGGGGCTCCCTGGCAACGGAAACAATCGGCAAGTGGGCCGTATTGTAATTCGTGTCCGTTCCAGGCGCAGCGGGTTCAAGGGTCAGACTCCCCGCCCTGGCGCCAGGGTCTGCCCCTGGTGAGGCGCCGACTTATTTGTACTGGTACAGCGGCAGCTGCAAGTGAATCGGCCGGATATCGAGCCGCAGGTTGTAGATCGAATACGCCTCGGCCATGGGCGACTGGTAGCCCACGCTGTCGGCCGTCTTGGTGAACCTGAACTCGAAACCCAGGTCCGGCGACGCTTCGTCCGGCGGCGACAGGGCCAGCCCCAGCGCCTCCTCCTGGCTGTTGTCGATCAGCTTTTCCATCAGCTGGACGACGGCGTTGCTGCCCAGGATGTCGCCGCTGAACACCGGCATCTTCGAGTATGGCCGGGTGGGATCGAGCTTGCCGGCCGCCTTGTCGGGCGCGGGCGTGTAGCGGCGCGTGGCCAGGCTGTACTTGTCGCCATGATCCAGGTAGCTGATCACCACGTTCTTGACGTTGAATTCAGCCGCCGCCTCGTCCGTCGTGGCGCGCGACAGGTCGATCAGCAGCGCACCCGTGTAGCCGACGATCTCCACTTCGCGCCGGCTGTCGATCACCATGGCCGTGTTCTCGTCCACCCCCAGCCCGATCTGGTAGCCTTTCTTGAGCATGGCGGGGATCATGCGCGCGAAACGCCCGCGCACCAGCAAATGCTGGTCGACGAACACGTCGTCACCGATAAAACCCAGGCCCGGTGCGATCTCGCGCCCCTCCGTCACGCCCTGCTTGAGCGTGGCCAGCACGGTTTTCGGTTCGTAGAACATGGTACTGCTCATGATGGCGGCGCCGGCGCTGGTGCCGGCGATCACGCCGCCGCGCCGGTACACTTCCCACACGGCGTCCAGGGTGGCGCTGCGCTGGCCGTCCTCGCGCAGCAGCGCGCGCGTGATGCGGGCCTGGTCGCCGCCGGCGAAGAACACGCCGCCGGCGTGGCGCACGGCATCGGCCAGCCGGGCATCGTCGGCGGCTTTGCGGAAATCGCTGTCGGCCAGCTTGACGGCCACCGGCACCAGGAAGGCGTTGGCGCCATACTGGTCGAGACGCTTGATGATGGACAGGCCGGCCTGCTCGGGATAGGCCGACGCGGATGGAAACACGGCGATGCGGGCGCCCTTGCCGCCGGCCAGCTGCACGATGCGCTGCCACACTTCGGCGTTGTCGCCGCGCAGGCCGCCGCCGATGATCACCAGCGAGCCCTTGGGCGCGGCCGGCTCGTCGGCGTACAGGTTGCCCGTCGCGCAGCACAACAGCACTACGCTCCCCAGATAAGCCAGCAAAGTCTTGAGCACTCGCATATCTCGTCCGATCCAGGAAATCAGGCCGGGCCAGAATACTCCCGCCTCAGGAGACAATATACCTGATTTGACTGCTGAGTTTATGAGCGCGCAAATATATCCCTGTTTCCGCTCATGCGTGGCGGCGCAGGATGGCCTTCCGGCCACGTGTTCCCTGCCGGTCCAGGACGAATTGTCGCCATTTGCCCCCGCCACGGCCCCCAATCGCGCCCGATCCGGTCCGATTTGTGCTGTGGCGGGCCATCCTTGTTTATAATCAATCAAATCATCCGGTCCACCTAGCCTCTTCTTATCACCATGACAGCACAACTCTCCAAAAAAGCCGAAGCCTGGTCGGCGCGTTTCTCCGAACCGGTCTCCGACCTGGTCAAGCGCTACACGGCCTCCGTGTTCTTCGACAAACGCCTGGCCAAGGCCGACATCCAGGGCTCGCTGGCCCACGCCGAAATGCTGGCCGCGCAAGGCATCATCAGCGCCGCCGACCGCGCCGAGATCGAGCGCGGCATGGCGCAGATCGCCCAGGAAATCGACGCCGGCCAGTTCGAATGGCTGCTGGACCTGGAGGACGTGCACCTGAATATCGAAAAACGCCTGACCGAACTGGTGGGCGACGCCGGCAAGCGGCTGCACACGGGCCGCTCGCGCAACGACCAGGTGGCCACCGACATCCGCCTGTATGTGCGCTCGGCCATCGACGACATCCTGGCCCTGCTGGCTTCCCTGCGCGGCGCCCTGACCGACCTCGCCGAGGACAACGCCGACACCATCCTGCCCGGCTTCACCCACATGCAGGTGGCCCAGCCGATCACCTTCGGCCACCACATGCTGGCCTATGTTGAAATGTTCGGCCGCGACGCCGAGCGCATGGCCGACTGCCGCAAGCGCGTCAACCGCCTGCCGCTGGGCGCGGCCGCGCTGGCCGGCACCACCTTCCCGATCGACCGCGTGCGCGTGGCCAAGACCCTGGGCTTTGACGACGTCTGCCACAACTCGCTGGACGCCGTCTCGGACCGCGATTTCGCGATCGAATTCACGGCCGCCGCCTCGCTGATCATGACCCACGTGTCGCGCATGTCGGAAGAACTGGTGATCTGGATGAGCCCACGGGTGGGCTTCATCGACATCGCCGACCGCTTCTGCACCGGCTCGTCCATCATGCCGCAGAAGAAAAATCCGGACGTGCCGGAACTGGCGCGCGGCAAGACCGGCCGCGTCTACGGCCACCTGATGGGCCTGTTGACCCTGATGAAAGGCCAGCCACTGGCCTACAACAAGGACAACCAGGAAGACAAGGAACCGCTGTTCGACACGGTCGACACGGTGGTCGACACGCTGCGCATCTTCGCCGATATGGCCGGCGGCATCAGCGTCAAGCCCGACGCCATGCGCGGCGCCGCCCTGCAAGGCTACGCCACCGCCACCGACCTGGCCGACTACCTGGTCAAGAAAGGCCTGCCGTTCCGCGACGCGCACGAAGCCGTGGCGCGCGCCGTGCGCGCCTGCGTGGACCAGGGCTGCGACCTGGCCGACCTGTCGCTGGAACAGCTGCGCGCCTTCTCCGACCTGATCACGGACGACGTGTTCGGCGTGCTGACGCTGGAAGGCTCGGTGGCCGCGCGCGACCACGTGGGCGGCACCGCGCCCAACCAGGTGCGCGCCGCCATCGCCCGCGTGCGCGCCCAGCTGGCCGCCGGTTAAGCGCGGCGCGCGGCACGTATCCGCACCGCATGCCGCCCGCACCACGGGCGGCATGCAAACACTTCCCCCAGGGCGCCAACGCAGCGCCCCGGTAGTAGCACCTACACGAGAATGAGGAGACCGGAATGTTTATGTCGATATCGCGGGCCATCGACCTGCTCAACGAAAAAGTGGCGAACGCCGTGGCCTATGCGCTGTTGGCGGCCGTCGCCATCTGCACCGTGAACGCCCTGGTGCGCTACATCTTCAACGCCAGTTCCAACGCCTGGCTGGAAATCCAGTGGTACCTGTTCGCGGCCATGTTCATGCTCGCCTCCAGCCACACCCTCAAACGCGACGAGCACGTGCGCATCGACGTGATCGCGGGCCGCTTCTCCAAGCGCACCCAGGTCTGGATCGACCTGTTCGGCTTCATGTTCTTCCTGATGCCCATCTCGCTGGTGATCCTGTACTTCGGCGTGCCGTTCGCCATCGGTTCGATCCAGAGCGGCGAAATGTCGAGCAACGCCGGCGGCCTGATCGTGTGGCCGGCCAAGCTGCTGGTGCCGGCCGGCTTCGTGCTCATGGTGCTGCAGGGCGTGTCCGAGATCATCAAGCGCATCGCCTTCCTGGCCGGGAAGATCGACGGCCATGAATTCGCCAAGCACGTGGCCACGCCCGAGGAAGAGATCGCGGCGATCAAGGCCGCCAACAAGCTGCAGTAATCCCCCACTAATAAGAGAGCGGAACGCGAGACATGGAATTATTCTTGACAGCGAATCTGGCGCCGATCATGTTCGGCGCCCTGGTGATCTTCCTGCTATCGGGCTTCCCGGTGGCGTTTTCCCTGGCCGCCAACGGCCTGTTCTTCGGCCTGGTGGGCATCAAGCTGGGCTTGCTCAACATCGAACTGCTGCAGGCGCTGCCGAACCGGATCTACGGCATCATGGCCAACGACACGCTGCTGGCCATCCCTTTCTTCACCTTCATGGGCCTGGTGCTGGAGCGCTCCGGCATGGCCGAGGACCTGCTCGACACCATCGGCCAGTTGTTTGGCCCGATCCGCGGTGGCGTGGCCTATGCCGTGATCTTCGTGGGCGCGCTGCTGGCCGCCACCACCGGCGTGGTGGCCGCCTCCGTGATCTCGATGGGCCTGATCTCGCTGCCCGTGATGCTGCGCTACGGTTACGACAAGCGCCTGGCCTCGGGCGTGATCGCCGCCTCCGGCACGCTGGCCCAGATCATCCCGCCATCGCTGGTCTTGATCGTGATGGCCGACCAGCTGGGCCGCTCCGTGGGCGACATGTACAAGGCCGCCTTCGTGCCCGGCCTGCTGCTGACGGTGATGTATGCCGGCTTCGTGCTGCTGGTCTCGATCTTCTGGCCCAAGATGGTGCCGGCCCTGCCGCTGGAGGCACGCAACCTGCGCCAGCCCAACGGCGATTCCGGCGTGCGTTCGCTGCTGGCCCTGCTGGTGGGCGCCGTCGCCGCCTCGTATGCGTTCGCCCGCTACTATGGCGCCAGCCACCCGGCGCTGGCGGCCGATGAACTGGGCATCTTCTCGGCCGGCGTGGGCATCGTCGGTTCCTTCCTGTTCGCGCTACTCAACCGCCACTTGAAACTGGGCCTGCTGTCGCGCATGGCCGAACGCGTGGTGTTCGTGATGATCCCGCCGCTGGCCCTGATCTTCCTGGTGCTGGGCACCATCTTCGTCGGCCTGGCCACGCCCACCGAGGGCGGCGGCATGGGCGCCATGGGCGCCATCATCCTGGCCATGCTCAACGGCCGCCTGTCGTGGAGCCTGACGCGCCAGGCCATGCACTCGACCACGCGCCTGGCCTGCTTCGTGATCTTCATCCTGATCGGCTCGACCGTGTTCTCGCTGGTGTTCCGCGGCGTGAACGGCGACCTGTGGGTGGAACATTTGCTGTCCTCCCTGCCCGGCGGCAGCACCGGCTTCCTGATCGTGGTCAACCTGATGTTCTTCCTGCTGGCCTTCTTCCTCGATTTCTTCGAGCTGGCCTTCATCCTGGTGCCGCTGGTCGGTCCGGTGGCCGACAAGCTCGGCATCGACCTGATCTGGTTCGGCGTGCTGCTGGGCGTGAACATGCAGACCTCCTTCATGCACCCGCCATTCGGCTTCGCGCTGTTCTACCTGCGCTCGGTGGCCTCCAAGGAAGTCAAGACGTCCGACATCTACTGGGGCGCCATCCCGTTCGTGCTGATCCAGATCATCATGGTGGCCCTGATCATCAGCTTCCCGCGCCTGGTGTCGGTGGAGAAGAAGGTCGACATGCACGAGCAGCTGGAACTGAAGATCGACACCCCGTCCAGCGAGGAAAGCGCGCCGCCGCCAGCCGAGCCGAAACAGGATGAGGAAGCGCCGCAGCTGAACTTCTCGACCGACACGGACAAGAAGTGATGCGCGACGGCCGCCCCACCGCGCCAGCCCCGGCCCGCCGGCCCACCCTCACGTACCGCAAGCCCCAGCTGGGGCGCGATTACTGGGTGGCCGACGGCATCCTGCCCAACGCGGACGCCGTCTCGCAACGCTGCTTCGGCAAGCAGGAGTGGGAGCTGGGCGCGCCGCACCGGCCCGAACCCTGGCCCGGCATGCGCAGCGCCGGCGCGCTGCTGCCGGACGAACTGGCGCAGCTGGAAGCGTGGGTAAGAAAAGTGACGGGCGCCAGGCGGCTGTGGCAGGAAGCCACGCCGCAGGGCAGTACGCTCAATCACAACTACGTGCAACTGGTGGGCGGCATCGAATCGGGCGCGCGCCCGCACACGGATTCGACCAAGTTGTGCCGCTACGCGGCCGTGATCTACCTGTCGCCCGATCCGCTGCCGGCGGCCGGTACCTCGTTCTACCGGCTGCGCTATCCAGACGGCACGCTGGGCGGCAATGTCTGCAGCCCGCCGCACGCCAATCTGCGCGAGGCGCTCGGTGTCACCAGCCTGCCGCCGCAGGCCTGGCACGAGGAACTGCGGGTCGATAACGTCTACAACCGCATCCTGCTGTACAAGGCCAACCTGGTGCACTCGGCCAGCGGCTATTTCGGCTGCGACCATGCCGACAAGCGCATGACGGCCGTGTTTTTCTGGATGGCCTGAACAGGGCTTGTTTCAAAATGACCGTGGCCAGGCGCGGTGACGACGACCTGTCAGCGCCCCAGCCCCGGCCGGGGTGGCGCCACGATCTTCGACAGTACGGAAAACGCGGCCCCGGTCTGGTTCTGCTCCAGCAGCAGCGTCAACTCCGTGTAGGTGCAGATCATGTTGACCAGGCTAATCTTGTCCCACGCCAGTTGCTTGAGCACGGCGTGGTAGATGCCCGGCGTGCGGCAAGTCTCCGGATTCAGGTGCAAGGTCACGGCGTTCAGGTTTTCCAGCCGCGCCAGCAGGCGCTCGCCGGCGAACACCTGCTCCACCACGCCAATCAGGGGCCGGCTGCAGATCACCATCACCTCATTGACGCCCCGCGTGACGGTCATGAAGGCGCCGCGCACCGGTTCCGTCAGCGCCAGCAACTGGCGGTGGCATTCGTGGGTGTGCTCGGAATAGCGGAACGTGAATTCCGTCAGCTCGGTGCGGGTGGTCAGCTCGCCCGTTTTCTGGGCCACCACGATCTGGCTGTCGCGCACCGGCGGCAGGCGTTCGGACACACGCCGCAACGCCATCACCACGGCCGCCTGGCCGACCGGCTTCCATAGGTCGCTTTCCAGCTGCGGCTGCAGCTGGCGCGCCAGTTCCGATAAATTGATCAGGCCACGGCCCAGCCCTTCGGTCAAAAACGCCGACTCCATGACGATGCGCTCTACTTTGGTAGCTATCGACAGCATAGTGAACTCCCACTTGCATCGCCGCCCCGGCGCGGCAGGCACCTGGCCCGCGCCGGGCGGCGAACATATCCACTGAAATGACAAGGGCGCCATGCGCCCGGGCTGGGTGGGCATGGCGCCGTGACCGCGCAGCTGGCGCGGACCGGGATGCGTTATGTGGGGGGCGGCAGCGCCGCGCTGATCACGTTGCGGGATAAGCGATAGTGTCTGGACAGACGGGGGCGAGCAGTCATGTTTTTCTTCCTGTGGTTCCCGATATGCGCGATGTGCCGTGGGTCGTGCCCCGCGCTTTTTGTATGTCGGCCGGAATGGTATTCCGCCCGCGTTGCAACCTAGTGTAAATCGCAATATTAAAATTTCGCAACCTTTACCTTGCGCCAAGTCAGGAGAAGTGTTGCGTATGACGCGAATTTAGAGTGTTACACCTATTTCGTGGCGGAATTTACACAAAAACGCCCTATCGTGCGCGATTCCCACGCCAAATTGCGGTAAAAGCGGCCGCGATGATGCTTTCAAGAATGTCCCATTTTTAACATTTTTGCGCCGTGCGACCAATTTTCCAAGTTTTTTGACTTGGCCCCGGCCAACAGCATAGTGTGCCCCTGCCCGCTGTTTCCGCCCCATCCAGCGCCCGCCCGGCCACCCCGCCAGGCAAGCGCGGGAAACCCCGGGCTGGCCACCGCTACCCCCGGCCAGACCTTCAATCGAACGAACATACCCCATGGAGAAGAGATGAATTTACGTAAGACCTTACTTGCCGCATCCATCGCCGCCTTGCCGGTGGTGGCGTCCAGCGCCGCCCACGCGGCCGGTCCCCTGATGGCGGCCCCCGTCGCCCTGGCTTCTCCACAAGAGAGCGCCAGCCTGGTGGCCAGGCTGACCGCCAAGGACAGCGCGCTGGGCCTGGGTGCGCAACACAGCTTCCAGATCGCCAGCCAGCATCCCGGCGTGGCGGGCACCAAGATCGTGCGCCTGAACCACACCTACAATGGCTTGCGCGTGTTCGGTTCGGAAGCCGTGGTCGTCACCAACGCGGCCGGCGACATCGTCAGCCAGTCCGTGTCCGAGCGCCGTCCCGGCGTCCATGCGACCGACGCGCGGGGCCGCGTGGCCATGGCCACCCCGGCCGCGCCGGACCTGACGCCCACCCTGAGCGGCAGCGACGCCATCGCGCTGGTGGTCAAGCAGGTGGCGCCGCGCGGCGTGCACCGCTGGATGCCGACCTCGGAACTGCTGGTCTGGCCCGTGATGAAGTCGGTGCGCGTGGCCTCGGCCCTGAACAAGGCGGAGTCGGAACTGAACGCGCTCGACCTGGAGCAGGTGGTCGACCACTATGAGCTGGCCTACCTGGTCCACACCCGCATGGCCGACGGCAATCGCCTGGTCTACCATGACACGGTGGTCAACGCCAAGACGGGCGCCGTCGTCGCCCAGTGGAAAGCGCTGCAGACCGTGGTCGGCACCGGCAACAGCCAGTACAGCGGCAGCGTGCCCATCAACACCACCCTGAGCGGCAGCACCTACTCGATGAAGGACGCCAGCCGCGGCGTGGGCGGCACCTATGGCGGCATGGCCATCACCAACGCCAACCACAGCTCGGCCAACAGCCCCAGCCCCGGCAGCATCTACACCAACGCCACCAACACCTGGGGCGACGGCCAGAACTACAACGGTGGCAGCACCACCAGCACCAACGGCCAGACGGCCGCCGTCGATTCGCTGTGGGGCCTGATGAACACCTACGACGGCATGAAGAACGTGCTGGGCTGGTCCAGCCTGGATGGCAACAACACCGCCACCTACATCGCCGTCCACCTCGACACGTCCTACGACAACGCCTTCTTCGACCCCGGCTGCAAGTGCATGTACATCGGCGACGGCAGCAGCTTCAAGAGCCTCAATTCGATCGACGTGATCGGCCACGAGATGTCGCACGGCGTGACCGATGCCAGCTCCAACCTGAACTACTCGGGCGAATCCGGTGGCCTGAATGAATCGAACTCCGACATCGGCGGCGAGATGATCGAAGCCTACGCCCACGGCGGCGGCACCGGCACCGTGGTGCCGGCCACCGGCAACGACTGGATGATGGGCAAGGACATCTCCAAGAACGGCCAGCCGCTGCGCTGGATGTACAAGCCAAGCAAGGATGGCAGCAGCCCGGATGCATGGACCAGCACCATCGGCAACCTGGACGTGCACTTCAGCTCCGGCCCCAACAACCGCATGTTCTACTTCCTGTCGCAAGGTTCGAGCGCCGATTCGACCAGCGACTACTACAGCCGCTACCTGGTCAAGAGCCCGGCCAACATGACCGGCATCGGCAACGACAAGGCATGGCGCATCTGGTTCAAGGCCAATACCACCAAGTTCACCTCGACCACCAACTACGCCGACGCGCGTGCCAAGGTGCTGGCATCGGCCCAGGAACTGTATGGCGTGGGCAGCGCCGAGGCGATCGCCGTGCAGCGCGCCTACGCGGCCATCAACGTGGGCAGCGACGTCGATGAAGCGGGCGGCGGCGGTGGCGTGAGCATCAGCACCCAGCCGGCCAGCATCACCGTGGCGGCCGGTTCCACGGCATCGTTCGCCGTGGGCGCCACGGGCGGCACCGCGCCTTACACCTACAAGTGGTACCGCAACGGCGCCCTGATCAGCGGCGCCAACGCGGCCACCTACAGCTTCACGGCCCAGAGCACCGACAACGGCGCCGTGTTCAACGCCACCGTGACCGATTCGTCGGCCACGCCGGTGACGGCCACCTCGGGCAACGCCACGCTGACCGTCAGCAGCACCGGCGGCACCACCGAGCGCGTCACCAACGGCGGCTTCGAGTCCGGCACCACCGGCTGGAGCGGCAGCACGGGCGACATCGGCTCCTTCAGCGGCGAGTCGGCCTACGAGGGCAGCAAGTACGCCTGGATGGGCGGCAACGGCAGCGCCGTCACCGAAACGCTGACCCAGGCCGTGGTGATTCCATCGACGGCCACCAGCGCCACGCTGAGCTTCGCGCTGCACATCGACACGGCCGAAACCGGCAGCACCGCCTACGACAAGCTGACGGTGCGCGTGAAGAACAGCGCCGGCACCACGCTGGCCACGCTGGCCACCTACAGCAACGTGAACGCGGCTTCGGGCTACCAGGTCCGCAGCTTCAACCTGTTGCCGTACAAGGGCCAGACCGTGACGCTGTCGTTCTCGGAGACGGAAGACTCGTCGCTGCAAACGTCGTTCGTGATCGACAAGGTCAGCGTGCTGACCCAGTAATCCGGTAAGCAGTCATGCCGGCGGCGCTGTTGTATCGGCGTCGCCGGCAGTAGAGCAACATTGCCTTTTTTGCAGCAGCGGTCTAAGGTAGCGCAGGGCTGTCCGACCGTTGAGATTTTTTCGATTGTGAACCACCGATGCGTACACCGAATTTCCCCTCCGTGCCCTCCCCCATGCCGTCGAAACACGCCCGGGCCCGGACCTGACATGCGGTTCCAGTTGCAGGTGCAAGGCGCCGGCGCCACCCGCCGCAGCGTGGCGCTGGAGGCGGCCAGCGAAGCCGAAGCGATCCGCCTGGCGGCGCGCCAGGGCTGGCGCGTGCTGGCCGTCGCGGCCGCGGCCAACACAGGCGCCACGGGCGCCATGAGCGCCGGCGATGCGGATGACGCGAGCGCGGGTGGCGGTACCGGCCGCGCCCAACCCTTCCCCCTGCTGCAATTCAGCCAGGAGCTGTTGGCCCTGCTCGAAGCGGGCCTGAATCTGGGCGAAGCCATCGCCACCCTGCGCAACAAGGAAGAGCGGCCCGGCGCGCGCGCCACGCTGGTGGCCATCGCACGCGCGCTGCAGCAGGGCCAGAGTTTTTCCGACACGCTGGCCGGCCTGCCGTCCATCTTCCCCGACATCTACGTGGCCACCGTGCACGCGGCCGAACGCTCGGGCAACCTGCCCGAGGCGCTGGCCCGCTACGTGGCCTACCAGTTGCAGTTCGACGCCATCCGCAAGAAGCTGGTGTCGGCCGCCATCTACCCGGCCATGCTGCTGGTGGTGGGCACGCTCGTCACGCTGTTCCTGCTCGGCTACGTGGTGCCGCGCTTCAGCGTCGTGTATGAAAGTTCGGGCCGCGAGATCCCGTTCATGTCGCAGCTGCTGCTGGGCTTTGGCCGCACGCTGGCCGGCCACCCGTGGCTGTGCCTGGGCGCCCTGGCCGGCGCCGTGGGCGGCGCGGCGCTGGCGCTGGGCCATCCGCAGCTGCGCGCACGCCTGATCCTGGCCGTGCTGCGCCTGCCCGTGCTGGCCGCGCGCGCGGCCGAATTCCGGCTGGCGCGCTGCTACCGCGCCCTGAGCCTGCTGCTGCACGCGGGCATCCCGCTGACCAGGGCGCTGGCCATGACCAACGCCATGCTGCTGCCGGCCCAGCAGGAACAACTGGCGCTGACCCGGCGCGCCGTCGAACAGGGCCTGCCGTTCTCCGTCGCGCTGGAACAGCACGGCCTGGCCACGCCCGTGGCCCAGTCGCTGCTCAAGGTGGGCGAGAACACGGGCCGCCTGGGCGACATGCTGGAACGCTCGGCCAAATTCCACGACGAGCAGTTCGCGCGCTGGGTGGACTGGGCCTCGCGCCTGATCGAACCGTTGCTGATGACGGTGATCGGGGTCGTGATCGGCGGCGTGGTGGTGCTGATGTACATGCCGATCTTTGAACTGGCCGGGAGCCTGTCGTGAACGCGCGCGAACCTGCCATCCTCGGCCCCGCCCTGCTGCAGGCGGCGCGCGCGGCGGCCATGGAACAAGGCCGGCCGCAACTGGCCGTGCTGCAGGAACTGGCCGGCCTCACGCCGGAGGAATTCACGCGCCAGCTGGGCGCGCTGTTCCACTATCCGGCCTGGCCCATGGCAAGGCTGCAAGCGTCCCATCCGGCGTTCGACCTGCTGCCTTTCACGGATTGCGCCCAGCGCGATTGCGTGCTGCTGCATGAAGCGGGCGCAGGACATGGCGGCACGCCGGTACTGGTAATCGCCGACCCGCTGGCCGACGACCTGCTGCAGTGGGCCGGCTACGCCGTGCCGGTGGCGTTCACGGTGGCGCTGGCGCACGCCGACGACCTGGCCGCCTACCTGACCCAGCTCGAATCGGCCCAGCAAGCCATGGCCGGCATGCTCGGTGAGGATGGCGCCGGGCCGGGCGACGACGCGGACGTGGAGGACATTTCGCTGATCCGCATCAGCGAGGACAGCAGCCCGGTCGTCAAGCTGGTCAACTCCACCATCTACGACGCGCTCAAGTTCCAGGCCAGCGACATCCACCTCGAATGCGACGTGGCCAGCCTGGTCATCAAGTACCGGGTGGACGGGGTGCTGGTGCAGGCCGGCCAGGTGCAGGGCCTGCAGATGGCCGAGCAGGTGATCTCGCGCATCAAGGTGCTGGCCGAACTCGATATCGCCGAGCGCCGCGTGCCGCAAGACGGCCGCTTCAAGGTGCGCGTGAAAGGCAGCGAGATCGACTTCCGCGTCTCCATCATGCCCAATATTTTTGGCGAAGACGCCGTGCTGCGCCTGCTGGACCGGCGCGCCCTGACCGAGGCGGCCCAGTCGCTGCGGCTGGAAAGCCTGGGCCTGAACGAGGATGCCATCGCCCACATCCGCCGCCTGGCGGCCAAGCCGCACGGCATGCTGCTGGTGACCGGGCCCACCGGCTCGGGCAAGACCACCACGCTGTACGCGGCGCTGACGGAAATTAACACGGGGCGCGACAAGGTGGTCACCATCGAGGACCCGGTCGAATACCGGCTGCCGCGCGTGCTGCAGATTCCCGTCAACGAGAAGAAGGGCCTGACCTTCGCGCGCGGCCTGCGCTCCATCCTGCGCCACGATCCGGACAAGATCATGATCGGCGAAATCCGCGACGACGAGACGGCGCAGATCGCCGTGCAGGCCTCCCTGACAGGCCACCTGGTGTTCACCACGGTGCACGCCAACAATGTGTTCGACGTGGTGGGCCGCTTCCTGCACATGGGGGTGGACCCCTACAGTTTCGCCGCCGCGCTGAACGGCATCGTGGCCCAGCGCCTGCTGCGCCTGAACTGCGAGCACTGCGCGGTGGAGGTGGCGCCCGATCCGCAAGACCTGCGCGACAGCGGCCTGACGCCGCAGCAGGTGCAAGGCTGGCGCTTCAAGGCCGGCGCGGGCTGCGGCCACTGCCGCGGCACCGGCTACAAGGGCCGCAAGGCGGTGGCCGAAGTGCTGATCCTGAACGACACCATGCGCGAAATGATCTGCACCCGCGCGCCCGTAGGCCGCATGAAGGAGGAAGCGGCCACGATGGCGTTCCGCCCCGCGCGCGAAGCGGCGCTGGACCTGGTGCGGCTGGGAGAAACGACTTTAACGGAGCTCAATCGTGTCACTTATTGATGGACTGAGCATGTGGCTCAGCGCACGCCGGAATGGGCGCCACAGTGCTGGCCCGCGCGCTGGCGCCAGTGTGCGCCCGCCCGTGGACCTGCAAGCGCGCGCGGCCGCGGATGGGGAAGCGCACCGGGACGTAGGCCAGGAAGTACGCGCGCTCGCGGGCGTGGACGCCGGCTTGGGCGCGGGGTTGGGCACGAACCAGGGAGCAGGATTGGCCGCGCGCCTGCGCGCGGGCTTGGGCGTCGGCCTGGGCGCGCGCACGCTGCGCGTGCACCTGGCGCCCCAGCAGTTGCTGGCCGTCGTCTGCCGTGGCGGAAGGCCACTGGATGCCAGCGCCGTGCGCGTGGCCATCGACAATCCTGCTGGCCACTGGCAGCCTGCCGTGGACGCGCTGCGCGCATGGCTGGCGCGGCCCGGCCAGAGCGGCGCCGGCTTGCCGCTGGAACTGAGCCTGGCGGGCCGCTGGTGCCAGCTGCTGGTGGCGCCGTGGAGCGACGCCTTGCTGGCCGAGCCGGGCGCCACCCGCTTCCTTCAATCGCAACTGGCCGCCCTGTACGGCGAGGCCGCGCGCGGCTGGAGCGTGGCGGCTGACGACGCGCCGTATGGACAGCCGCGCCTCGCCTGCGGCATCGACGCGGCGCTGCTGGCCGACCTGCGGGCGGCGGCCGGTGAGCGCTGCCGCGCCATCGAGCCGGCCGTCAGCGTGGCGCTGCGCGCGCTGCTGGCCTCGCGCCCGCAGGCGCTGGCCGTGGTGGAAGCGGGCCGGCTGACGCTGGCCGCGCTGGCCGGCGGCCGCATCACGGCCATCGCGGCCCAGCCCTGTGGCGCGGCCTGGCACGGCGAACTGGTGCAAGCCTGGCAGCGCTGGACACTGCGCGCGCCGGAGCTGGCGCAGTTGAGCGACATCGCCGTGGTCGACCTGAGCGGCGCCAGCCTGCGCCTGGCCCGAGCGGCCGGCGCCGACGTGCTGCCGCCGCCGTTCCGGCTGGCCGACAGTCCGTTCGGCACCGTGCAGGCGCCGGGCGCGGCACAGGAGGCGGCATGAATTTCCACTACCAGCCACCCGCCCACCTACCACCCGGACCGCCCGGATCACCACCGGGATCACCACCGGGGTCGCCCCCGCCATCGGCCATGACACGTGTGCGGAACCGGCTGGCACGGCTGCTGCCGCTGCCCGCCGGCCACGTCAGCCGCATCGACTTTCTGCCCACCGGGGCGCCGCTGTCGGGTTGGCGGCTGGTCCTGCTGGCCGCCGGCCTTCTTGCGTTGGCCCCGGCGGCCATCAGCTGGAGCGCGCGCCAGCAGGCCGTGTCGCGGCTCGAAAGCCAGTTGGCGCAGGCACGGCCGCGTCCCGTCGCCCGCCCCGCGCGCGCGCCGGCCGAGCAGCGCGCGCTGGACCAGCAGGTGAAGGCGGTGGCCGCCGCCGTGCGCCAGCTCAACCTGCCGGTGGCGCGCCTGATCAAAACCGTGCAGCCGCCGCGCGACGTGCGGGTGGCCCTGCTGGCGCTGGACCTGAACAGCCAGCCGGCCGCCGATGCCGCCGCATCCACCACGCCAGCGGGCGCGCTGAAGATCGCGGCCGAAGCGGAAACCATGCAGGACATGATCAACTACCTGGCCTTCCTCAACCAGCAACCGCTGTTCCAGTCGGTCTACCTGGTCAAGCATGAAATGAACGTGAACGCACCGGACCACCC
>DATFBD010000151.1:0-107250 GCA_035254005.1 Burkholderiaceae bacterium
CCACAAAGCATGCATTGTCATAGCCTGCCAGTTTGACCAAAGCCGCGTGCCCAAGGTTCTCCCCCAAACGCGGCTATTTAAAACGTTTTGATCCCGATCAATTAAATTTGTCGGGCGACTCCGTAGTATTGATCTGGCCTCATCAATAGATATCGCAGGGAATAACATGAAAATTGTTCATATAGCTGCGGCACTGGCATTGGCCGCGGGCGCCATGGCCGCCACCGCGCAAGACCAGCAAAACCACGAAGCCCACCATCCCGATGCCGCTGCCAAGCCGGCGGCAACCAAGCCCGCCGCACCGTCCGCCAAGCCAGCGGCGGCCAAGCCGGCCGCCGCGGCCGCCAAGGGCGACGCGGCCATGCAGCACATGCAGGACATGCATGAAAAAATGATGAACGCCAAAACGCCCGAGGAACACATGGCGCTGATGGGCGAACACATGAAAGCGATGCAGGATGGCATGGCGATGATGAACCACGCCGGCGACGCCGCGGGCGGCAAGCCATGCTCGTCACCCGCCATGCAACAGCGGATGGACATGATGCAGATGATGATGCAGATGATGATGGACCGGATGGACACCCCGCCATCGGCGCCCGCCAGGTAAGCCCCGGTAAGCCCCGCCAACCGCCTCAGTACACGGTGGCCAGGCCGCTTTCGAGCCGCGCCGTCACCGTGTCGATGCGCTCGAACCAGCTATCGACGAGCCGCGCGATCTCCTGCTTGCGGGCCGGCGTCAGTGCGACGGCCGGCCCCGCCTCCACCAGCGCCATTTGCGGCTGATCGACCGGCGCGCCTATGGTGGAGAGCAATTTCACTTCCACCTGCGCGATGCCATCCACCCGCTGCACGATGTCGCGCGCGATGGCGTCGGCCAGCACGTTGTAGAGCTTGCCCACATGGGACACCGGGTTCTTGCCCGCCACCGCCTCCAGCGACATCGGTCGGCCCGGCGTGATCAGGCCATTGACGCGGTTGCCGCGCCCGACCTGGCCATCGTCGCCCATTTCCGCGCTCAAGCCCGTCACGGTCAGGTGCAGGCCGCTTTCATCGACGGCATCGGGGCGGTCGAGGCAATTGAGGGCGACCACCGTGCCACGGGGCAGCGCCGAGGACAGCTCGGCCGCGATGGCTGCCTTGATTTCGAAATAATGGGCGACGCTGCCCACATGGCGGTCCACCAGCGCCAGCGCCACCGTCAGGCGCGCGCGCGCGCCGGTGCGCAAGCCCATGATCTTGAAGTCAGCGCCGGCGGCCGGAAAGCGCGCCCGGAACGCATCCGAGCGCAGCAAGGCGGCCGTGCCCGACACCTGCTGCTCCAGCGGCGACAACGGTGCGTAGCCCACCCCGAACGAGGTGTCGTTGGCGATGGCTACCGCGTGCCCGGCCGCGTAAATGCCGGCCAGGCTGGCGCTGCCCGCGCGTATCTCCGGCAGCACGCGGAAATGCACGCGCGCCGCCGGCACCGTGCGCCGCAGGAAGCCATCGACGGCCGCATCGATGATGGCGCGCGGATCGAAAGGCGGGCCGCATTCCGTGGCCCGGCCGCAAATGATGAGCTTGATGGGCTCGACTACGCGGCCGCCGCCAAAGCGCGGCACGCTGGCGCCGGCCACCAGCAAACCCTTGTCCAGGTTGAAGTGCAATACCCGGCCAGCGGCTTGCCGGTAGGCGGCCGCCAGTGCGCGGGCGGCCGCCTCGCAGGCGCCGTCCGTCAGCGTATCGGGATGGCCGGCGCCCTTGTGCTCGCACATTTCGACGGCGCCGTCCGGCGCCCCGGCGCCGCGACTGGCCTCGACCACGATGTTGCGGCCCGGGGCCATCATGGGGCGCTGCGGGCCGCCGCGCCGAAGCGGGGAATGAAGGCCGGCGTGCGCTCGCGGTAGCGCCGGTATTCGTCGCCGTACTCATGGAGCGCCCACTGTTCCTCCGTGTGCGCCAGCCGCACGTACACCAGCACCAGGATGGGGAACATCACCAGCGTGATCAGCGTGGGCCACTGCAGCAGGAAACCGAACATGATGATGACGAAGGCCACATATTGCGGGTGGCGGATGCGCGCATAGGGGCCGCTCTTGGCCAGCACGTGGGCGCGCTGGGCGCCGTACAGCACCCGCCACGAGGCCGACAGCAGCAGGAAGCCGGCGAAGATCAGCACATTGCTGGCGATATGGAACGGACCCAGATGGGGATTGACGCGCCAGCCGAACATGACCTCCAGCAGGTGGCCGGCGTCGTGCGACAGGAAATCAATGCCGGGAAAATGCCTGCTCAGCCATGGCAGCAGCAGGTAGATCGTCAGCGGAAAACCGTACATCTCGGTGAACAGCGCCACCAGGAAAGCCGAGAACGCCCCGAACGAACGCCAGTCGCGCGCGGTTTGCGGCTTGGCGAAACTGAACGCGAAGATGATGAAGATCGCCGAATTGATGATGACGAGCGACCACAGGCCATAGGCCGGCGCCGTGCTGGAATGGTCCATGTCAGTGCTCCCGGGTGTGGGTGTGGGCATGCTCCTGGTCCGGCGGCGGCGGCCGCTCTCCGCCCTGGCGCTGGTCGTCGCGGTGGTAACCGTCATGCCCGTGGCCGCCGTGGTGCAGCATATGCATCAGGGGGCAGGCGGCCAGCAGCAGATAGGGCAGCGCGCCGATCACGTGAGCCTGGTGCTCGGTCAGCAGGAAATAACCAGCGACCAGGGCGAAACCCCAGAACACCCAGCGCCCGGCGCGCGCCTCGCCCTCGCCCTCGCCCTCGCCCTCGCCCTCGCCCTCGTCACGGCGGCCGGCGCCATGTTGTTGATCGCGCAGGTCCATCAATGCCTCCCGGCGTGCGGTTGATTGTGATCGCCACGCCGCAGGCGCAGGGCGTTGCTGACGACCGAGGCCGAACTCATGCTCATGGCCAGCGCCGCGATCATCGGCGACAGCAGCCAGCCCGTGAGCGGATACAGCGCGCCGGCCGCCACCGGAATGCCCAGCGCGTTGTAGACCAGCGCGAACAGCAGGTTCTGCCGCATGTTGCGCACGGTCGCCACCGAGATCTGGCGCGCCGCCGCGATGCCGCGCAAGTCCCCTTTCACCAGGGTCAGCTGGGCGCTGTTCATGGCCACGTCGGTGCCGGTGCCCATGGCGATGCCCACCTCGGCCCGGGCCAGCGCCGGCGCGTCATTGATGCCGTCGCCGGCCATCGCCACCACGCGTCCCTCGCGCTGCAGCGCCTCCACCAGCGCCAGCTTGTCGGCCGGCTTGACTTCGCCGTGCACTTCGGCGATGCCCAGGCGTTGCCCCACGGCCGTGGCCGTCGTCATGCCATCGCCGGTGGCCATGATGACCCGCAGCCCGGCCGCCTTCAGCGTGGCCAGCGCCTCGGCCGTGCTGGGCTTGACGGGATCGGACACGGCCAGCAGCCCGGCCAGCTTGCCGGCCACGGCCAGGTGCATCACGCTCGCGCCCTGGCCGCGCAACTGCTCGGCCTCGGCCCGCAACGGCGCCACGTCCACCCCCACCTCGTCCATCAAGGCCGTGTTACCCAGCGCCAGGGACTGACCGTCCACCATGCCGCGCACCCCGATGCCGGAGCCGGACTCGAAGCCATCCGGCTGGCTCAGCGCCAGCTGGCGCGCGCGCGCGGCGCGCACGATGGCGTCGGCCAGCGGATGCTCGCTGCCCTGGTCCAGGCTGGCCGCCAGGCGCAGCACTTCCTGCTCGTCCCAGCCCGGCGCGGCGATGGCGCGCTCGAATGCGGGCTTGCCTTCCGTGAGCGTGCCGGTCTTGTCGATGATCAGGGTGTCCACTTCGCGCAACTTCTCGATCGCGGCGGCGTCACGGAACAGCACGCCGCCGGTGGCCGCCTTGCCAGTGGCCACCATGATCGACATCGGCGTGGCCAGGCCCAGCGCGCACGGGCAAGCGATGATCAACACGGCCACCGCGTTGATCAAGCCATACACCCAGCGCGGCTCCGGCCCGAACCAGCCCCAGCCGAAGAAAGTCAGCAGCGCGATGGCCACCACGCCCATCACGAAATAGCCGGCCACCAGGTCGGCCATGCGCTGCATGGGCGCCCTGGAACGCTGCGCGCGGGCCACCATCTGCACGATCTGCGCCAGCACCGTGTCGGCGCCGATCTTCTCGGAACGCATGACCATGGCGCCGGCCGTGTTGAGGGTGGCACCGATCAGCTTGTCGCCGACGCGCTTGCTCACCGGCATGGGTTCGCCCGTCAGCATGGATTCATCGACGGCGCTGGCGCCATCGACCACCACGCCATCGACCGGCACCTTTTCGCCGGGGCGGATGCGCAGGCGGTCACCCACATGCACGTGGGCCAGTGGAATATCCTGCTCGCTGCCATCGGCGTTGATGCGACGCGCCGTCTTGGGCGCCAGCCCGAGCAGCGACTTGATGGCGGCCGAGGTCTGCGAACGGGCCTTCAGTTCCAGCATCTGTCCAAGCAAGGTCAGCGAGATGATGACGGCCGCCGCCTCATAGTAGACGCCGACGCGGCCCATGGACAGGAACGAGGCCGGAAACGCCTGCGGGGCGACGGTGGCCACCACGCTGTAGCTGAACGCGGCGCCTGTGCCCAGTCCGATCAGGGTCCACATATTGGGACTGCGGTGCAGCACGGACTGGAGCGCGCGCACGAAGAACGGCCAGCCGGCCCACAGCACGACCGGCACCGACAGGGCCAGCTCGATCCAGGTCTGGGTGCCCATGGCGAACCAGCCCAGCCGGTGGCCGAACATGGCCAGCACCGTCACCACCACCGACAAGGGCAGGGTCGACCAGAAGCGCCGGCTAAAATCGCGCAACTCCGGATTCTCGTCCGCTTCCAGTTCAGGAATGACGGGCTCCAGCGCCATGCCGCACTTGGGACAGTTGCCCGGCTGCGGCTGGCGGATTTCGGGGTGCATCGGGCAGGTGTAGATGGTGCCGGGCGCGTCCGGTGCGGCGCTGGCGGCGCGGGCGGCGCGGGCGCCGGGCGACGGCGCCGGAGCGGGGACGGCATGGTACTTCGCCGGTTCCGCGTCGAATTTCCCCTTGCATTTCGCGCTACAAAAATGGAATTTCTGCCCGCCATACTGCGTCCAGTGCGGGGATTGCTCGCTGACATCCATGCCGCACACCGGGTCTTTCAACGCCGCGATTGCCTCATTCATAGGTCCGCCATCGTCTTGTGATGGCGCAATACCGCCGCGCCAGCCATGTTACCTATTGTGCACTGTAGTCCTGCGGACCACTTGCGAACTATGATCTGGATCAAACTTCAGGAAGCCGCCATGCAGGGCGACCGCTTGCGGAGGCAGTAGCGGCCAACCGTTGCTTTTGGTAAAATGCGCCTTTGGGCGACGCCCACGTCTGGAAAGATCAACATGAGCCAACCTACCGCCTTCTCCGGCAGCCTGTTCATGGTGGTGGCGCCGTCGGGCGCCGGCAAATCGACCCTGGTCAACGCGCTGCTGGCGCAGGAACCGGCCATCAAGCTGTCGATTTCCACCACCACCCGCGCCCCCCGTCCGGGCGAAACCCATGGCAAGGAATACTATTTCACCAGCGCGGAAGACTTCGTGGCCCGCGCCCAGGCCGGCGAATTTCTCGAATGGGCCGAAGTGCACGGCAATTACTACGGCACCTCGCGCATCATGGTCGAGCAGCAGATGCAGACCGGCACCGACATCCTGCTGGAGATCGACTGGCAGGGCGCCCGCCAGGTGAAAAAGCAGTTCCCGCAGGCGGCCGGCATCTTCATCCTGCCGCCCTCGATCGACGCGCTGGAGGAACGCCTGAACAAGCGCGCCACCGACGCGCCCCACGTGATCACCCGGCGCCTGCTGGCGGCCGGCGGCGAAATCGCCCACGCGCCCGAGTTCGAGTATGTTATTATCAACCAAGACTTCCCGGTCGCCCTGTCCGAGCTGAGCGCGATCGTCCGAGCGGCCCGTTGCCGGTTTGCGCAACAAGCGGCCCGCAACGTATCGCTCTTCGCCCAACTGGGCATCCACGCAGAATAAACACCCGTTTTTAGGAGTTAAGATGGCCCGCATCACGATTGAAGATTGCCTCAAGAATGTCCCCAACCGCTTCCAGCTGACCCTGGCCGCCACCTACCGCGCGCGCCAGCTGCTGCAAGGCCATACGCCGAAAGTGGAAGCCAAGGACAAGCCGACCGTGGTCGCCCTGCGCGAAATCGCGGCCGGCAAAGTCGGTCTGGAAATGCTGAAAAAGGTTCCCATGTAAGTGGCACCCGCGTTCTCAAACGGTGATGATGGTCAGGACCTGGGCAGTTCTGCAATAATGCAGCTGGCGTGTTGACCATTTCACTGTGACGGAACGCGAACAAGATGAACCTGACTCCTGCCGACACCCTCACTTCCGGCACCCGCGCCAAGACCCCGCCCACGGCGGCTGGCGCCAGCACCGTCATACCCGCGGCAAATCCCGCCCTGGCATCCCCCTCGCCCGCATCCATGTCGTCCCCGTTAGCCGCCCCCGTTGTCACCGCCGGCGTCGCTTCCGTCACCCACCTGACGGAGAAGCTGGCCGAATACATGAGCCCGGCCGACCTGAAAAAGGTCAAGGAAGCCTACCGCTTCTCGGACGAGATGCACCTGGGCCAGGTGCGCAAGTCGGGCGAACCCTACATCTCGCACCCGATCGCCGTGGCCGAGATCTGCGCCGACTGGAAGCTGGACGCGCAAGCGATCATGGCCGCGCTGCTGCACGACGTGATGGAAGACCAGGATGTCAAGAAGGATGAACTGATCGAGCGCTTCGGCGCGCCCGTGGCCAGCCTGGTCGATGGCTTGTCCAAGCTGGAAAAGATCGAGTTCCAGAGCCAGATCGAAGCGCAGGCGGAAAACTTCCGCAAGATGCTGCTGGCCATGGCCTCGGACGTGCGCGTCATCCTCATCAAGCTGGCCGACCGCCTGCACAACATGCGCACGCTGGATGTGATGGCGCCGGCCAAGAAGGCCCGCATCGCCGGCGAGACGATGGAAGTGTACGTGCCCATCGCGCACCGGCTGGGCCTGAACAACATCTACCGCGAACTGCAGGACCTGTCGTTCTGCCATTTGTACCCGCTGCGCTACCGCACCCTGTCCAAGGCCGTCAAGGCGGCCCGCGGCAACCGCCGCGAGGTGGTCAAGAAAATCCTGGAAGCGGTCAAGAGCACGCTGGCCATGGCCAACATCCATGCCGAAGTGTATGGCCGCGAGAAGACGCTGTACGGCATCTACAAGAAGATGCGCAGCAAGCACCTGTCGTTCTCGCAAGTGTTGGACGTGTACGGCTTCCGCGTGGTGGTCGACAGCTTCCCCAACTGCTACGTGGCGCTGGGCACGCTGCACTCGCTGTACAAGCCCATGCCGGGCAAGTTCAAGGATTACATCGCGATCCGCAAGCTCAACGGCTACCAGTCGCTGCACACGACGCTGATCGGCCCCTACGGCACGCCGGTCGAATTCCAGATCCGCACCCAGGAAATGCACCGCACGGCCGAATCGGGCGTGGCGGCGCACTGGCTGTACAAGAATGGCGACTCCAACCTGTCGGACTTGCAGCAGCGCACCCATGCGTGGCTGCAATCGCTGCTCGACATCCAGCAGCAGACCGGCGACTCGGCCGAATTCCTGGAACACGTGAAGGTCGACCTGTTCCCCGATTCGGTCTACGTGTTTACGCCCAAGTCCAAGATCATCGCCCTGCCGCGCGGCGCCACGGCGATCGACTTCGCCTATTCGATCCACACCGGCATCGGCGACCATACGGTGTCGGTCACCATCAACAACGAACCGGCCTCGCTGCGCACGGAGTTGCGCAATGGCGACATCGTCGAGATCGTCACGGACAACAACTCGCGGCCCAGCCCCACCTGGCTGTCGTTCGTGCGCACCGGCAAGGCCCGCTCGGCCATCCGCCACCACCTGCGCACCATCAACCTGCCCGAATCGATCACGCTGGGCAAGCAGTTGCTGGCCCAGGCCCTGACCACGCTGGGCATCGACCCGTCGATGGAAGACCAGCTGGTGGAACGGCTGCTCAACGAATCGAGCGCCAAGTCGCTGGACGAGCTGTATGCCGACATCGGCATCGGCAAGCGCATGGCGGCACTGGTGGCGCGCCACATCTTCGGCCTCAAGGGCGGCGAATCGGCCAGCGCGCCGATCGACCACAACAGCGCAACCGAGCTCGACCCGGTCACCATCTGCGGCAGCGAAGGCGTGTCCGTGCAACTGGCCCAGTGCTGCCTGCCGATCCCCGGCGACGCCATCATCGGCCAGTTGCGGCGCGACCAGGGCTTGCTGGTGCACACCAGCGACTGCACGCTGGCCAAGCGCCAGAAGAGCAAGGAACCGGACCGCTGGATCGCCGTCAAGTGGGGCACCGAGCTGAACCGGCGTTTCGACTGCCGCATCAAGCTCCTGATCAACAACGAAAAAGGCATCCTGGCGCGCGTGGCGGCCGAGATCGGCGAATCGGACGCCAACATCACCTACGTCGGCATGGACGAGGACAAGGAACACATCCTGCACCAGCTGCGCTTCACGATCCAGGTCAAGGACCGCGTGCACCTGGCCGGCCTGCTGCGCAACGTGCGCCGCGTGGCCGGCGTCAACCGCATCCTGCGCGAACGCAGCTGAAGTGGCCTAAGGGTCAGACCCTGGGGTCTGACCCTGCATTGCGAATTAGCCCTTCCACGGCCTGAAAAACCAACGCATAAGGCGAGGGTCAGACCCTGGGGTCTGACCCTGTTGACAAGCGCCGTCGCTGTTCCTCAGCAACTCGCTTCAAAAACTCCTGATTACCCACCGCAAAGCCGTTATTGGTCGCCAGCCGCAAATCATCGATAAATCGCTGCCGGAGCGGCTCATCGAACAAAGCCCGATACGCCTGCTGCCGTTGTTCAGGCCCGTCGCCCAATCGCAAATACATAGAATGTGGACTCAATACCCGGTCCGGCCTGCCCCAGGCATTGCACCGGTAGCTGGACCATCGATACGCCGCCGGGTCCGCAAGCAAGCCTGCCCGTACGGGATTGAGCTCAATGTATCGCTGGCATTGCAAGAAATAGCGTTCCTGCTGCACCAGGGACGATTTGTACCGCCCCTCCCATAATGTGCCAGTCCGATGATAACGACGGTTGAAATAGTGCGTGTAATACTGCCCTAACGTCTTCATCATGCTCCCGACACCGGTTTCATTCTCGGGCGACAACAACAAATGCAGATGGTTAGTCATCAACACATATCCATGCACCCGGACCCCAGCGCGGCCTGAATGTTCTGATAACCACGAAAGATATGCCTGGTAGTCGTCATCGCAGAAAAAGCAGGCCTGACGATTGTTTCCTCTATGAATCACATGCAGCGGCACTTCGGGGAATATGAGGCGAGCACGGCGAGGCATGATGAAACTCCGGAAAAGTCACCATCCCAGCCTAGCCCCACATCCGCGACAGCAGTTTAAGCTGGCGCAATCGTGCTGATTAGCTCACTCGGGCGCCGGATAACTCACTTCCAGTATCTCCAGCTCCTCCAGCCCGTGCGGCGCCTGGAAGCTGACCACGTCACCCACCCGCGCCTTGGTCAGCGCGCGCGCTACCGGCGCCACCCAGCTGATCTTGCCTTTCAAGGGATCGAGCTCGTCGATGCCGACGATGGTGATGGTGCGCTCCTCGCCCGTCTGGTTGCAATAGGTGACGGTGGCGCCGAAGAATACCTGGTCGCTGCCATGGTGCACGCTGGGATCGACCACGGCCGCCAGGTCCATGCGCTTGGTGAGAAAACGGATGCGGCGGTCGATCTCGCGCAGGCGCCGCTTGCCGTAGATATAGTCGCCATTCTCGGAACGGTCGCCATTGGAGGCGGCCCAATGCACGATGCGCACCACTTCCGGGCGCTCGACATCGATCAGCTGCAGCAGCTCATCCTTGATGCGCTGGTAGCCGGCCGGCGTGATGTAGTTCTTCGACCCGGGCGGGATGGCCAGCGCCAGCGCGGCCGCTTCCTCATCGTCGTCGTGGTCGGATTCTTTGACAAAGGCTTTGTTCATGCCCCTATTGTAGCGGCTTGCCGGCGCCCTGCGCAGCAGGTGTTTTTTCACGTATGATCTGCGCATGCGCGCACTCGCCCTTCCGGCCACCCCGGCATGACACTCTCGCCCTCCGCGCGGCGCCGGCTGACGGCGCCGCTGGTCTATGTGGCCGCCCTGTTCCTGCTGCTGGAGGACTGGCTGTGGGACCTGGGCGCGGCCCTGATGGCCTACCTGGCCCGCTGGCCGCCGCTGCGCCGGCTCGAGGCCTGGCTGCAGGGCCTGCGCCCGGTGGCCGCGCTGGCCGTGTTCGTGCTGCCGGCCTTGCTGCTGTTTCCCGTCAAGCTGCTGGCCCTGTTCGCCATGGCCCATGGCCACGCCATCACCGGCCTGGCCGTGATCGTGACGGCCAAGGTGGCCGGCGCGGCGGCGGTGGCCCGGCTGTACGCGCTGACCCGCCCCACGCTGCTGACCATCGCCTGGTTCGCCCGCCTGCTGGCCTGGTTCCTGGCGCTCAAGGCACGCTGGATCGCGCGCCTGCAAGCGAGTGCCCCGTGGCGCGAAGTGCAGGCGCTGGCCGCCGCCGTACGCCGCTGGCGGCGCCGCCTGCCACGCCAGCGCTGGTGGCCGGCCCGGGTCTTGCGCCGTTACGCGGCCCGCTGGCGCGCCCGCCGCCGCCGTTTTTTCGATAAGCACGAATGATGACTGCCCTTACCTCCTCCGCCTCCCCTACCGACCCGGCCGCCGTGGCCGCCGAACTGGCCCAGGTCCGGGCCCGGCTGGACGCCATCGTCTCCAACACACCCGGCCTGGTGTACCAGTTCGAACTGCATGCCGACCGGCGCGTGTCCTTCCCCTACCTGAGCGACGGCTGCCAGGCCCTGCTGGGCCTGACGCCGGCCGCCCTGCACGCGGCCCCCGAATGCTTCCTGGCCCTGATCCTGGAGCCGGACCGCCTGTCCTACCTGGACGCCATGCAGGCCTCGGCCAGCACCCTGGCCAGCTGGAACTGGGAAGGCCGGATCTGGATCGAGGCGTGGAAGGACATCAAGTGGATCAACCTGCGCGCCACCCCGCACGCGCTGCCCGGCGGCGGGGTGCGCTGGGAAGGCATCATGACCAACATTACGGAAAGCCGGCGCGAGCAGCAGGAGGTGCGCCAGTCGCGCGCCCGGCTGGCCGAGCTGACGGCCCACATCGAGAAAGTCAAGGAACAGGAGCGCACCCGCATCGCGCGCGAGATCCACGATGACCTGGGCGGCAACCTGACGGCCATCAAGATGGCGCTGGCCATGCTGGCCGCCCGCCTGCCCGAGGGCGACACGGCGCTGCACGACAAGGCCGCCTACGTGGACGCGCTGGTCGACCGCACCATCGACGCCGTGCACCGCATCTCGCTGGACCTGCGCCCGCCGCTGCTGGACCTGGGCATCGTGGCCGGGCTCGAATGGCTGTGCAAGGAATTCGAGCAGCAGGCCGGGGTGCACTGCGCCTTCAGCGCCAACCGGCGCGAGTTCGGGCTCGACAACGACCAGAGCACGGCGCTGTTCCGCATCGTGCAGGAGGCGCTGACCAACATCGCCAAGCACGCCGGCGCCAGCCGCGTGACCGTCAAGCTGGTCCGCACCCGCCACCACGTGAGCCTGAAGATCAGCGACAACGGCGGCGGCATCTGGCAGGGCGACCGCGCCAAGCCCGAGTCATTCGGCATCCGCGGCATGACGGAACGGGCACGCGCGCTGGGCGGCACGTTGACGCTGAGCCACGCCGTCGGCGGCGGTACCGTGGTGGCCGTCAAAATTAAATGCGATGGCCATCATCCGGACGCCATTCCGGCCCCTGCCGGCGCTACAATAATGGATCAGAGTGTTTCCACCGCGAAATAGCGTAACCGGGTATAAGATTCATCCATGACAGAAAAAGCCATCATCAAGGTCTTCATCGCCGACGACCACGCCATCGTGCGCGAAGGCCTGAAACAGATCCTGGCCGAGACGGGCGACATTGTCGTGGCCGGCGAAGCCGAGAACGGGCTGGACGCCATCAAGCTGTTCCGCAAGGCCGACTGCCAGGTGATCCTGCTCGACATCTCCCTGCCCGACCGCAACGGCATCGAAGTGCTCAAGCAGATCAAGAAGGAAAAGCCGGACCTGGCCGTACTGATGCTGTCCATGCACCGCGAGGATCAATATGCGATCCGCTCGCTCAAGGCCGGCGCGGCCGGCTACCTGACCAAGCAGAGCGCGCCGCGCGAACTGGTGACGGCGATCCGCCAGGTGGCCGGTGGCCTCAAGTACATCAGCCCGGCGCTGGCCCAGGAACTGGCCAACCACGTGGGCGAGGACCACGAGGCGCCGCCGCACGACGCGCTGTCGGACCGCGAATACCAGACCCTGACCATGATCGCCTCCGGCAAGACGGTGGGCGCGATCGCCAAGGAGTTATCGCTGTCGGTCAAGACCGTCAGCGAATACCGGGCCCGGCTGCTGGTCAAGATGAAGCTCAAGAACAGCGCCGAGCTGACCCATTACGCCATCAAGAACCAGCTGATCGAGTGAGCGGCCTTGATCGGCGTTGCCAGGAAGAACATTTCGTATGCGTTTAATTAAGACCCCTTCCGGCCGCTAATC
The DNA here is from genome assembly GCA_035254005.1 of Burkholderiaceae bacterium. Classification (GTDB taxonomy): domain Bacteria; phylum Pseudomonadota; class Gammaproteobacteria; order Burkholderiales; family Burkholderiaceae_D; genus Rugamonas. The sequence continues at coordinate 12,668 of DATFBD010000151.1, forward strand.
GTCGCTATGCATGGCCAGCGCGTCGCCTATCATGATAGGACTGAGTCACTGAAAGAGGCTGTGCGCAACCATGTCTAGCAAAAACACCCCCGCGGCCGCGGCGGAGCAGAACCCGGCCGACATCGCCCGCGAAGCATTCCGCCGCCTGGCCGTGCGCCGCATCGCGCCCACCCCCGACGCCTACCGCGACATCTACCTCGAAATCGCCGGCCTGCCGCCGGCGGCGCCGGCCGCCGCGCCGGCCGTGCTGGGCAGCGCCGACCCGGGCCCGGAAAGCGTGCTGACCGGCTTCGCCAACCGCATGGCCGACGGCGTCGGCGACCTGGCCGAGTTTGGCCGCCGCTTCAACCGCGCCGTCAAGTCGCGCGACTGGGATGGCTACGCCAAGGCCCTGTCGCAACTGGTGGACAAGCACATCACCGTCAAGAAAGGCATCGAAACGGCCGCCGCGCCCGATTCCGAGCAAAGCCGCATGCTGCGCGATTTGCTCAGCCGGACCCTGACCTTCGCCGTCGCTTCGCTGCTGACGGGCGCGCCGGCCCTGGTGGCCGAGGCCGAATCGCTGGGCGCGGCCACCAAGCAAGCCCACAGCGAGGAGGCGCTGGCCGAGATCGCCGTGCGCCTGAAGCAGCTGTGCTACCAGATCGAACTCAAGAGCGGCGACACGGCCGAGCAGCAGGAATTGCTGCTGCGCCTGTTCAAGCTGCTGCTGGAAAACGTCAGCGAACTGCTGGACGACGACAGCTGGCTGCGCGGCCAGATCGACGCCGTGCAAAACCTGATCGCCGGCCCCATCGACCAGCGCGCGCTGGAGGAAGCCACGCGCAGCCTGAAGGACGTGATCTACAAGCAAAGCCAGCTCAAGCACAGCCTGTCGGACGTCAAGCTCACCGTCAAGAACATGATGATGACCTTCATCGACCGCCTGGGCCAGGTGGCCGCCTCGACCGGCGACTTCCACGAAAAGATAGGCGGCTACTCGGAGAAGATCAGCCGGGCCGACAATATCGGCGAACTGAACCAGATCCTCGACGACGTGCTGCGCGAAACCCGTATCGTGCAGAACGAGGCGCTCAAGGCGCGCGACAAGATGGTGCTGGCGCGCCAGGAAGTGCAGGACGCCGAACAGCGCATCCACGCGCTGGAGGCCAAGCTGCAGCATATGAGCGAACTGGTGCGCGAAGACCAGCTCACGGGCAGCCTGAACCGGCGCGGCCTGGACGACGTGTTCGAACGCGAGACGGCCCGCTCGGACCGCCGCGGCACGCCGCTGTGCATCGCGCTGCTGGACCTGGACGATTTCAAGCGCCTCAACGACACCTACGGCCACATCGCCGGCGACGCGGCCCTCAAGCACCTGGTCAAGATCGTCAAGGAAACGCTGCGTTCGATGGACGTCATCGCCCGCTTCGGCGGCGAGGAATTCCTGATCCTGCTGCCCGAGACGACGGTGGAGGCGGCCTCGCAGACGATGACGCGGCTGCAACGCGAGCTGACCAAGCACTTCTTCCTGCACGACAATGAGAAAGTCTTGATCACCTTCTCGGCCGGGGTGGCGCTGCGCCGCCCCAACGAGGATCAGGGCGAGCTGGTCAAGCGGGCCGACAAGGCCATGTACCAGGCCAAGCAGTCGGGCAAGAACCGGGTGGTGGTGGCTGACTAGCCAGGCTCGCAACGGCCGCCGCCAGACGCGGCCCCAACCGGGGTCAGGTCATAAAAAAAGGCAACATGTGCGCATGTTGCCTTTTTTTATGACCTGACCCCGTCTTTTTTTGCGGAAATAAGGGCCAAAATATAATTATTTTCGCCCTAAAGATTCGCCGAACGCGGTCGTTTAAGCGGGCATGGGCAGCCAACGTTTAGCCCCGAAAGTGAAAATTTCGCGCCTTTTTTTGCCTAAATTTTCCCGTGGGGCAACCGTTACACATTACAACAGCGGTTTGATTGTCTCGGAACGCGGAGACAGACCAAAGTGAAATGAGCATGTAGCCCAACCTAGTCTGGAGAATCATCATGGCACAAACCATCAACACCAACATCGCCTCGCTGAACGCGCAACGCAATCTGAACACCTCGCAAGCTTCGCTGTCGACCTCGTTGCAACGTCTGTCTTCCGGCCTGCGCATCAACAGCGCCAAGGACGATGCCGCCGGCCTGGCCATTTCCGAGCGCTTCACTTCGCAGATCCGCGGCGATACCCAGGCGGCACGCAACGCCAACGACGGCATCTCGCTGGCGCAAACCGCTGAAGGTGGTTTGAGCACTGCCGGTGACCTGCTGCAACGTATCCGCGAACTGGCCGTGCAGTCGGCCAACGGCACCAACTCCGATTCGGACCGCAAGTCGATCCAGAACGAGGTGTCGTCGCTGGCCCAGGAACTGAACCGCGTGGCCACCACCACCCAGTTCAACGGCCAAAACGTCCTCGACGGCAGCCTGACCAGCACCCAGTTCCAGGTCGGCGCCAACTCGAACCAGACCATCAACGTGGGCATCCAGAGCGCCAAGGCCACCGACATCGGCAACAACACGCTGAAATCGGCCTTCACCTCGACCGGCGGCCAGATCTCCGACGCGTTCGCTGGCACCGCCAACAACGTGACGGCCCAGACCCTGACCGTGACCTCGGGCACCGGCACCACCACCAACGTCGACGTCAAGCTGGCCGACAGCGCCAAGCAGATCGCCGCCAACGTCAACGCCCTGAGCGGCACCACCGGCGTGACGGCCACGGCCACCACCACGGCCACCCTGTCGGGCCTGGCCACCGGCACCGACGGCTCGGTGCAATTCGAACTGCGCGGCCAGAACTCCGTCGCCAACGATGCCAACTCGACCCCGGTGACGATCTCGGCCAAGGTGAAAGGCAACGACCTGTCGGCCCTGGCCCAGGCCATCAACGCCCAGTCCGGCACCACCGGCATCACGGCCGCCATCAAGCTCAACTCGACCACCAACGTCAAGGAAGTGGTGCTGACCGAAGCGTCGGGCGACGACATCCAGATCAAGAATGTCAACTCGGCCGCCGATGACCTGCTGACCGCCACCACCATGCGCGGTGCGGAAAAGCCAGCGGCTGGCCTGACCGCCGCCGTGGCCGCCAATGCAACGGCGATCGGCGCCAGCGGCAGCTCGATGACCGTCGGTGGCAGCCTGAGCTTCTCGTCCGACAGCGGCTTCACCATCACCAGCAACGCCACCAACGTGGTCAACAACGCTGCTGACGGTACGGGCGCCAACAACAACACCGGTAGCGACCTGCAATCGGTGGCCAAGATCGACGTCTCCACCGTGGCCGGCGCCAACGCCGCGCTGCTGTCGATCGACTCGGCCCTGAACCAGGTCAACAGCAACCGCGCCTCGCTCGGTGCGATCCAGAACCGTTTCGCTTCGACCATCTCGAACCTGCAAACGACGACGGAAAACCTGTCCGCTTCCCGTAGCCGGATCCAGGATACCGACTTCGCGGCGGAAACGGCCAGCCTGACCCGCGGCCAGATCCTGCAACAGGCCGGTACCGCGATGTTGGCCCAGGCTAACTCGCTGCCAAACGGCGTGCTGTCGCTGCTGCGTGGTTAAACCCGTGTGACGATGGACCTACATCGTTAAAACCCGGTTCCCCGGCTGACTCGTGCAGCCGGGGATTTTGCACAAACAGGAACCATCATGACCATCGACTCATTAAGCACTGCCTCGGCAGCACGCCCGATCGAGCGCCATCCTGCCGGCTACGACGCCCCCCTCGCCCCCGCCGGCGCGGCGCGCGCCCCCGCCACCGCCGTCGAAACGGCCGCCGCCGTCAAGGGCGCCGGCGCCGTGCCCACGCTGGACCAGGTGTCGCAAGCCGTGTCGCAGCTGAACCAGTCGTCCCAGGCCCGGGCCCAGGGACTGGAGTTCTCCATCGACAAGGACAGCAAACGCACCGTCGTCAAGGTGATCGACCAGACCACCAAGGAAGTACTGCGCCAGATCCCCTCGCCCGAAGCGCTGGAGATCGCCAAATCGCTGAGTAACACCGGCCATAGCGCCGGCCTGCTGATCAAGCAGACCGCCTGACGCGGCTGCGCCCGGTGCGCGCCGCTTTTCCTTCCATCATGGCATGCTTGCGCTATGCTGTAGCCATGCGCCCCTCTGTTTCCGCATTGTCCGCCCCGCCCCAACCCCGCGTGGCCATCCGCCCGGCGGCGCCGCCGCCGCGAGGGCGCGGTCGTGCCCGTTCCACCCCCGGCAGTCATCCTGCCACCGCCGCGCGCTGCCACTTTTTTGAGCGTAGCGTGAACAGACTGGCATTTCCCCCTCTCAAGTCCTCTTTGATGGCGCCGATAATGTCTTATATTGTTGCTTTCCATAGGAGTCCAACGTGGGTATCTCATCTCCCGGCATCGGTTCAGGCATCGACGTCAACACCATCGTCAGCAAGCTGATGCAGGTGGAGTCCGCCCCGCTGGCGGACTTCGACAAGAAATCGGCCAGCTACCTGGCGCAGGTATCGGCGTTTGGCAACCTGTCCGGCGCGCTCGGCTCGTTCCAGGGCGCGCTGTCGTCGCTGACCTCGCTGTCGAGCTTCCAGTCGCTCAGCGCCATGCCCGGCGATTCGAGCGTGCTCAGCGCCAGCGCCACCACCAAGGCCCTGCCCGGCAGTTACCGCATCAACGTCAGCCAGGTGGCGCAGGCCCAGACCCTGGCCTCGGGTGGCTACGCCAGCACCACGGCCGCCATCGGCCTGGGCGGCAGCACCACCATCAACTTCGCACTCGGCACCGTGTCCGGCGGCACCTTCGGCCTGACCGGCACCACGCTGGGCGCCAGCGTCAAGACCGGCGGCCTGACGCCGGGCGCGCTGACCATCAACGGCAGCGCCATCGCCACCGACGGCAGCACCCGCAGCGCGCGCCTGCTGGCCGACGCCATCAACGCCAAGAGCGGCACCACGGGCGTGTCGGCCAAGGCGGCCGCCACCGTGACCTCGGCCACCCTGTTCGGCGCGGCCGGCGCCAGCAGCTTCGGCGCGGTCGACACCAGCGGCGGCGGCACCTATGCGCTGACGGTGGGCGGCGTGACCATCGCCAGCCAGGCGGCCGGCGTGGCCGCCGGCGCGGCCGGCAGCATCGACGCGGCCGCGCTCGACACGGCGCTGACCGGCGACACGGCCGTCACGCGCGCGCTGGCCGACGCCAACATCACCGTCAGCGGCACGGCCGCCGCCGGCACCTTGCAATTTACCAACGCCGACGGCAGCAACATCAACATCGCCGAGGCCGTCAGCGGCGCCGTCACGGGCGGCATCGGCAACAGCGGCACGGCCAACACCGGTTCCACCACCACGGCCATCAGTTCGATCACGCTCGAATCGGCCGACGCCAGCCCGATCACCGTGGGCGGCACCAATCCGGCCGCGGCCGGCCTGACGGCCGGCGTGGGCGGCGCCTACCTGGGCGCCGGCTTCACGCCCGACCCGGACCGCACGGCCGGCAGCATCGTCATCGATACCAGCAACAACACGCTGCAAGGCATCGCGGCGGCCATCAACAAGGGCAATTTCGGGGTCACGGCCAGCCTGGTGTCGGACGGCGCCACCGGCGCCAACGCCACCCCCAACCACCTGGTGCTGACCTCGACGGCCACCGGCGCCTCCTCGACCATGCGCATCACGCTCAGCGGCGCCAACGGTAACCCGGCCGATCCGGACCTGGTCAAGCTGCTCGGCTACGATCCCGGCGGGGTGCAGAACATGAGCCAGAAGGCGTCCGCGCTCGACACCCTGGCCAACGTGAACGGCATCGCCGTCAGCAGCAGCAGCGCCTCCATCAGCGGCGCCATCGCCGGCGTCTCGCTCAACGTCAGCAAGACCGGCAGCACCAGCCTGACGGTGGCGCGCGACACGGCCTCGCTGACCAGCTCGGTCAACAGCTTCGTCAAGGCTTACAACGACCTCAACAGCCAGATCGCCCAGCTGGCCGGCTACAACGCCGACACCAAGACCGGCGGCCCGCTGCTGGGCGACGCCACCGTGCGCAACCTGCAGGCGTCCGTGCGGCGCCAGCTGTCGCAGCAGATCACCGGGCTCAAGGGCAACCTGACCAGCCTGTCCCAGATCGGCATCTCGTTCCAGAAGGATGGCACGCTGACGCTGGACTCGGCCAAGCTCAACAAGGCGATCAGCAGCAATTTCGACGACATCGCCGGCCTGTTCGCGGCCGTCGGCAAGACCAGCGACAGCAAGATCAGTTTCGTCAGCTCGACCTCGGCCACCCAGGCCGGCGACTACGGGATCGACATCACCACGCTGGCCACCAAGGGCAGTCTGACCAGCGCCGCCGCCGTGCCGGCCAGCACCGTGATCGACAGCGACACCACCTGGATCGTCAAGCTCAACGACACGGCCACGGCCGCCAGCACGGCCACCATCACGCTGCCGGCCGGCACCTACACGCCGAGCCAGCTGGCGACCCAGTTGCAATCGTCGATCAACGGCGTGAGCGGCTTCGCCAACGCCGGCTGGTCGGTCAGCGCCACCATCGGCACCGACGGCAAGCTCAAGCTCGAATCGAACCGCTATGGTTCGCGCTCGAACGTCAGCCTGGTCGATGACACCGGCAGCACCGTGGCCTCCATCTTCGGCGGCGCCAGCGCCGTGGACGGGGTGGATGTGGCCGGCACCATCGGCGGCTACGCGGCCACCGGCGACGGCCAGACGCTGACCGGCGCGCCCGGCGCCCCCACGGCCGGCCTCAAGCTCACCGTCGATGGCGACACCATCGGTGCGCGCGGCGACATCGGCTTCTCGCAAGGGTATGCCTACCAGCTCAACAACCTGGCCAGCAATTTCCTGGGCAGCAAGGGCTATATCACCAGCCGTACCAATGGCCTGAACCAGACGGTCAAGGATATCGGCAAGCAAAAGGATGCGCTCAGCGCACGCCTGGTGGACGTGGAAGCGCGCTACCGGGCCCAGTACACCAAACTCGATACGCTGGTGGCCAGCTTGAACAGCACCCAGTCGTATTTGACGCAACAATTGGCGGCCATCGCCAAGAACGGTTAATTGACAGGAGATACCCTATGTTCGGATCCCGACAAACTGGCGTACACGCCTATGCCAAGGTAGGCATGGAAACGGGCGTGCTCGCGGCCAGCCCGCACAAGCTGATCGTGATGCTGTTCGATGGCGCCATGGTGGCCATCAACACGGCGCTGGTCAGCATGCGCAACGGCAATATCGGCGAAAAAGGCAAGTCGATCTCGAAGGCCATCATGATCATCGACAGCGGCCTGCGCGCCGCGCTCGACAAGAAGGCCGGCGGCGAGATCGCCGAAGGCCTCGATGCGCTGTACGAATACATGAGCGCGCGCCTGCTGGCGGCCAACCTGCAGAACGACCCGGCCATCCTGGAGGAAGTGCAACGCCTGCTGACGGAATTGCGCGACGCCTGGAACGCCATCGGCGACGCCCCGGCCGCCACCGGCCGCGCCACCTCTACCCCCACCCTTGCGAGCGCCTGAACGATGATGACCAGCCAAGAAGTGTTGACCGTGTACGCCGCCATGGCGGAGCTGACCGAACAGATGGTGCAGGCCGCCACCGCCAGCGACTGGGACTTGCTGGTGCTGCTCGAACAGCGCGTGGCCGCCCACGCCCAGCGCCTGCGCGCGCACGAGCCGGCCGCGCCCATGCAGGGCGCCCAGCGCGAGCAAAAGATCGAATTGATACGGCAGATGCTCAACGCCGACCGCCAGATCCGCGACCTGACCATGCCGTGGATGGCCCAGTTGTCCAAGCTGATCAATAACACCGGCACGGAACGGCGCCTGGTCAACGCCTACGGCAGCGTCTGATCCCGGCGGGGGCCATGCTGCCGCGCCTGGACGTCAACGTCGGCCCGCTGACCGCGGCCGACTCCGTGCACGGCACGCCGCCCATCGGCGACGGCCGCCAGGCCGCGTTCCAGCGCAACCTGCAGGCGCTGGTGGGCCAGTCGCTGCAGGCCACCGTGCTGTCGAAATACCCTGACGGCAGTTTCCTGGTGCGGGTGGCCGACAACGCGGCCCGCATGTTGCTGCCACAGGGCGTGCAGGTGGGCAGCGAAGTGCCGCTGACGGTGATCGCGGCCCAGCCCCGCCCCACTTTCCAGCTCGGCAACGCGCCGGGCAACGCCGCCACCCTCGTCTACAGCGACGCACCGCCCGGCGGCGCCGACGCGGAAGCCCAGCTCTACCATCCCATGCCGTCCGCACCGGACACGGCCGCCGCCAGCGCGGCCCGCCTGCCGGCTGCGGCTGCTTCCACGCCAGGCGCACCGGGCACGCCGGCCGGTGCCCCAACATCAGCCCAGGCCGGCATCGCCCAGCAAGCCTTGCCGGCTGGCGCACAGGCGGCCAATGCGGGCGCCGGCGCAGCCGCCTCCGCCGCCCAATCTGCCGCCCAGTCCGCCAGCCTGGCGCAAGGCGCCGCGCAGCCGGGCGCCGCCGCCGAACTGGCACGCCCGGCCACGGCCGGCGCCGCCCTGCTGGCCAAGGCGCCCCTGATCCCCGCCAGCGAGCTGCCGTCGCTGGACGCCAGCACGCCGCCGCCGACCCTGAGCACGGCCGCGCGCGTGCTCAGCACCGTGCTGACGGCCGCGCCGGCCACGCCGGCCGGCGCCCCTGTCGTGTTGACGGGCAAGGCGCCACTGGTGGCCGCCGGCGCGCCCCCCGTTCCCGAGCAAGTGGCCCAGCAGCTGCAAACCAACCTGGCCCAGAGCGGCCTGTTTTATGAATCGCACCTGGCCGAATGGGTCAAGGGCGAGCGCAGCCTGACCGACCTGATGCGCGAACCACAGATGCAGCGCCAGCAGCAAGCCCTGGCCGATGGCGGCGCGCGGGCCCAGGCCAGCGGCCCCGACCTGTCGGCCGCGCTGCTGATCAACCAGCAGTTGCACGCGCACGAACAAGGCCGGGTGCAATGGCAGGGCGAGGCGTGGCCGGGCCAGCCCATGCAATGGGAAGTGCGGCGCGAGCCGCGCGAGGACCGCCACCATGGCGACGGTCGCGATGGCAGCGACGGCGGCCAGCCGGAGCAAGTGTGGCGCAGCGGCGTACGCTTCCGTTTCCCGTTGCTGGGCAAGGTGGCGGCCACCGTCACGCTGGCCGGCGACCAGGTGCAGATCCAGGTGCAGACGGGCAGCGACCAGTCGGCCGTCACCTTGCGCGCCTATGCCGGCATGCTGGAACAGGCCATGGCGGCGGCCGGCGCGCCGCTGTCCTCGCTCACCATCGCCGCCGAACCGGGAGACAGCCATGAGCCGTGAGGCGCCGCGCCGCCCGCTGCAAAGCGCCGTGGCGCTGGCCTATCAGACGGGCGCGGCCGCGCCCAAGGTGGTGGCCAAGGGGCGCGGCCTGGTGGCCGAGCAGATCATCGCCGTGGCCCAGGAGCACGACGTGTTCGTGCACGAATCGAAGGAACTGGTGTCGCTGCTGATGGAAATCGACCTCGACCAGCAGATTCCGCCCACCCTGTATCGTACAATTGCGGAACTGTTGGCCTGGCTATATCATATTGAATCAGCGCAAAAGTCTGGCGCCCCGCTGCCCGCGCCGCCCGACACCAGCCTGCCGCTCACCGAACCCTAGACCCTGATTTGGACGCGATGCAATCGACACGACTGGAAGCAGACTTGGAAAACTGGCATGACTTCGAAGTCGAGTCGCGCCGGGAGATCATCGCCTTGCTGCGCAGCATAGGCGAAAAGAACCAGTTGATCCGCATGGTGGTGCAGGGCGAGGCCGACGTGTGCGTGACCTCGATCCTGGAAGTGCAGCCGGATAACAACACCGTCATTCTCGACTGCTCGATCGACCGCGAACAGAACCAGCGCGTGGTGGGCGCCAAGGCCGTCCATTTCGAGACCACGCTGGACAAGATCCGCATCCTGTTCTCGTCAGACAAGGTGGAAAAGTGTTTGTACCGGGGCAACCCGGCGTTCCGCATGGCCTTGCCTGCCACCCTGATCCGCTTGCAGCGGCGCGAGTACTACCGCATGAACACGCCCGTCAGCAACCCGGTACGGGTGGCCATCCCGCTGCCGGCCGAACTGGGCGGTGGCAACCACCCGTTCCCGCTGGCCGACATCAGCTGCGGCGGCATCGCCATTCTCGACAACAAGCTATTGCTGGGCGACACCATCGGCCGCAATTACGCCGATTGCCGCATCGACTTGCCCGACGTGGGCGCCATCGTCACGACCTTGCAGATCCGCAATTGCCTCGACATGACCTTGCTCAACAACAAGTCGAACCGCCGCCTCGGTTGCCAGTTCATCGACATCCCCCGGCCCATGCTGGCCCAGGTGCAGCGCTACATCACCAAGCTCGAACGCGAGCGCAACGCGCGCCTGGCCGGCCTGGGCTGAACGGGCGGGCCGGCGCGGCCCAGCGCCGCCCGATGATCATTGAATGATCATCCAATGATCATTCAATGATCATTTGATTACACCTGCATGTTCATGATGTCGTGATACGCCGTCACCAGCTTGTTGCGCACCTGCATGGTGGCCTGGAAGTTGATGCTGGCCTTCTGCATCGAGATCATCACATCCGACAAGCTCACGCTTTCATCGCCCATGGCGAAGCGCTGGCCCTGGGTGTCGGCCTTGACCTGGCTGGCGTTGACGGCGTCCAGCGAATTCTTCAGTGCGTCGGCGAAATTGACTTTCGCGGCCGGGGTTTCCGTCTGGACCACCGGCGGCGTGGCCTGGGGCCGCGTGGCGTGGGCTTTCAGCTGCGCGATCATGGCCTGGATCTGGCTGCTGTCGATACCACCTGTTCTCATCATGCCTCCATCTTGTTGCTACCGCGGAACACTTTCCGGCGGTCAGGAAGACAGTGCCACGTTACAATAGGGACTGTCAGGCTGACAGAATAGCAGCCCGAACGCCAGCGGCAGCCTCGAGCAGGCGGGCAAACGGGGTTCTGTTTGACCGTTTGATTTGCCCCTTTCCCGGCGATAATCGGTATCAGGACCAATCCCGGCATGGGATTGGATAGCGACAATTTAGGAATTCACACCCACCATGGCCGTAGCCGAAGAACGCGATATCGACGCAGCAGAGCAAGCGCCCGCGCCCGACGAGGCGGCGGAAAAGCTGCCCTTCATCCAGACGCCGATGGGCAAGAATTTCATGCGCGGGGGCGCGGCCGCCGGCGTGCTGGCCGTGATCCTGGCCCTGTGGCTGTGGAACAAGCCGCCCGAATATGGCGTGCTGTTCTCCAATTTCACCGACCGCGATGGCGGCGCCATCACGGCCGAGCTCGACAAGATGAACGTCAAGCACAAGTTCTCCGAGAACGGCACGGCCATCCTGGTGCCCACCGAACAGGTGCACGACGTGCGCCTCAAGCTGGCGGCCCAGGGCTTGCCCAAGGGCGGCAACGTGGGCTTCGAGCTGATGGAGAACCAGAAGCTGGGCGTGTCCCAGTTCCTGGAACAGGTCAATTACCAGCGCGCGCTCGAGGGCGAGCTGGCCCGTTCGATCCAGTCGCTGGCGGCCGTGGAATCGGCGCGCGTGCACCTGGCCCTGCCCAAGCCGTCCGTGTTCGTGCGCGACCAGCAAAAACCGACCGCCTCCGTGCTGCTGAACCTGCACCCCAACCGCGTGCTCGACCCGCAGCAAACCAGCGCCATCGTGCACCTGGTGGCCTCCAGCGTGCCGGAACTGCTGCCGGCCAACGTGACGGTGGTGGACCAGGCCGGCAACCTGATCTCCGACCTGAACAAGAACGGCAACGCCGCGCTCAACGCCAAGAACATGGACGAGACGCAGCTCAAGTACGTGAAGGAGATGCAGAACGCCGTCATCAAGCAGGTCGAATCGATCATCATCCCCATCGTCGGCGAGAACAATGTGCGGGCCGAAGCGACGGCCGACGTCGATTTCTCCCAGGTCGAGCAGGCGGCCGAAACCTACAAGCCGAACTCGCCTCCGGCCGCCTCGGCCATCCGCAGCCAGCAGACCAGCGAGAGCGGCGGCAACGGCAATACCAACCCATCGGGCATTCCGGGCGCGCTGTCGAACCAGCCGCCGGGCACGGCCACGGCGCCGCTGACGGCCACCGCCCCCGGCGCCACGGCGCCCGCGCCCGGCACCCCGCCCGGCGCCACCACCGGCAGCGGCAATGGCCAGACCCACAAGGAATCGACCACCAACTATGAAGTCGACAAGACGGTGCGCTACGAGCAGCGCGGCATGGGCAGCCTGCGCCGCCTGACCGTGGCCGTGGTGGTCAACTACCGCCGCATCATCGACAAGAATGGCAAGGTCACCGTCAAGCCCTACACGCCCGAGGAGATGGCCAAGATCAACGACCTGGTCAAGCAAGCCATGGGCTACAATCAGGACCGCGGCGACGCCGTCAGCGTGGCCAATTCGCCATTCGACGGCGTGGACCGGCCGGCCGAAGCGGCGCTCGACTGGTGGCGCGATCCGGCCAATTTGCCGATGGCCAAGGAACTGGCCAAGTTCCTCATCACGGCCCTGATCCTGCTGTACATCTTCCTGCGCATCGTGCGGCCGATGATGCGGCCCGTGTTCAAGAAGATCGACGAAATCAACGCGCCGGAGCCGGAACCGGAACCAGAGCCGGAACCGGTGGTGGAAGAACCGGATGCGGCCCTTATCGCGGAAGAGGAATTGCGACAGATGGAAGAGAATACGGCACGCTCCTATCGTGACAACCTGGCCATGGCCAAGAAACTGGCCGCCGACGATCCGCGCATCGTGGCCAACATCATCAAAGCTTGGGTAGGCGCCAATGACTGAGAATACCGGACTGCAAAAAGCGGCCATCCTGATGCTGGCCATGGGCGAGACGGAAGCGGCCGAAGTGATGAAATTCCTGGGCCCGCGCGAAGTGCTCAAGCTGGGCGCGGCCATGGCCACCATGAAGAACGTGCCGCACGAGCAGGTGGTCGACACGCTCGACGACTTCCGCGACCAGGTGGCGGCCGCCTCCACCGTGGGCCTCGATTCGGACGAATACATCCGCCAGGTGCTGACCAAGGCGCTGGGCGACGACAAGGCCTCGGTGCTGCTGTCGCGCATCCTGGGCGGCAAGGACGCCTCGGGCATCGAAAGCCTGAAGTGGATGGATTCGAACTCCGTGGCCGAACTGATCCGCAACGAACACCCGCAGATCATCGCCACGATTTTGGTCCACCTGGAACGCGACCAGGCTTGCGAAATCCTGGGCAACTTCACCGACCGACTGCGCAACGACGTGGTGCTGCGCATCGCCACGCTCGATGGCGTGCAGCCGGCCGCATTGCGCGAACTGAACGACGTGCTCACCAAGCTCTTGTCCGGTAACGAGAACATCAAGAAGTCCTCGCTGGGCGGGGTGCGCGCGGCGGCCGAGATCCTGAACTTCATGAGCGGCGAGCAGGAAGGTTCGGTGATGGACAACATCAAGAACTACGACAACGACATGGCGCAAAAGATCATGGACGAGATGTTCGTGTTCGACAACCTGATCGACATCGACGACCGCGGCATCCAGCTGTTGCTGCGCGAAGTGCAGTCGGAAATGCTGATCATCGCCTTGAAGGGCGCCTCGCAGGAGCTGCGCGACAAGATCTTCAAGAACATGTCGGCCCGCGCCGGCGAGATGATGCGCGAAGACCTGGAATCGAAAGGTCCGGTGCGCCTGTCCGAAGTGGAAACCCAGCAGAAACAGATCCTGCAGATCGTGCGCCGGCTGGCCGACGAAGGCCAGATCGTGCTTGGCGGCAAAGGTGAGGATTCCTTCGTCTGATGGCTACCATACCAAAAGAGCAGCAGACCGCGTTCCAGCGCTGGGAGATGACGTCGTTCGGCGACCACCGCCCCAGCACGCTGGCGGCGCGCGAAGCCGAGCAACATGCGCAGGAAGCGGCGCGCGCCCAGCAGTTGCTGGAACAGCGCATGCAGGAAGCGCTGCTGGAACACGAGCGGCAGCTGGCCGAGATCGGCCCGCCTCCTCCGCCGCCGCCCAGCTATCCCAGCGTGGAGGAAGTGGAAGCGATCCGCGAACAGGCCCGGCGCGAAGGCTACGAGGAAGGCCACGCGGCCGGCCACGCCGACGCGCTGGCGCTGGGCAAGATCGAATCGGCCAGGGAACTGGAACACTTGCGCGCCCTGACGGCTTCGTTCGGCACCGCCGTGCAGCAGGCCGACCAGCTGATCGCCAACGACGTGCTGGAACTGGCCCTGCAACTGGCCAAAGGCATGCTGAAGACGGCGCTCAACGTCAAGCCGGAGCTGGTGCTGCCCGTGGTGCGCGAGGCGATCGAATACCTGCCCGTGCTGCAACAGCCGGCGCTGCTGGTGCTGCATCCCGATGACGCGGCCGTGGTGCGCGAAGGCATAGGCGAGGAACTGGACAAGGGTGGCTGGCGCGTGATCGAGGACCCCAGCGTGGGCCGCGGCGGCTGCAAGGTCGACACGGCCAGCAACCAGATTGATGCCCAGGCCGCCTCGCGCTGGCAACGGCTGACCCACGCGCTGGGCAAGGACGTGGACTGGCTGGCCTGACGCGCAATACATGGATAGCATGGAATCCCTCGCCCTCCCGGCCAGCCCGGCCAATGCGCCCCCCCCGGCCAACCCGCACGCCGGCCGCTGGCAAGCCTATTTGCACGACTGCGCCACGCTGGCCAGTTTCGTGGAACCGATGCAAGTGTCGGGCCGCGTCACGCGCGTGGCCGGCCTGGTGATGGAAGCGGTCGGCCTGCGGCTGGCCGTGGGCGCGGCCTGCACGGTGCCGCTGCCGTCCGGCGGCAAGGTCGAGGCCGAGGTGGTGGGCTTCGAGGGCGACCGCCTGTTCCTGATGCCGCAAAGCGACGTCGAAGGCATCGTGCCGGGCACCCGCGTGTTCCCGGTCGAGCCGGCCATTCCCCGCCCCGGCAGCGTGGCCCATCCGCGCCGCCGTCCCAGCGACCGCGCGCGCCACCTGCCCGTCGGGCCGGAACTGCTGGGCCGGGTGCTCGACGGCGCCGGCCGCCCGCTCGACAACCTGGGCCCGCTGCACGCGCACGACAGCGCCCCCATCAACGTGCGCCCCGCCAACCCGCTGGGCCGCGCCCCCATCGTCGAGACGCTGGACGTGGGCGTGCGCGCCATCAACGCCATGCTGACCGTGGGCCGGGGCCAGCGCATGGGCCTGTTCGCCGGTTCCGGGGTCGGCAAATCGGTGCTGCTGGGCATGATGGCGCGCTACACGGAGGCGGACGTGATCGTCGTCGGCCTGATCGGCGAACGGGGCCGCGAGGTCAAGGAATTCATCGAGCAGATCCTCGGCGAGGAAGGCCTGGCCCGTTCCGTGGTGGTGGCCGCGCCGGCCGACACGCCGCCGCTGATGCGCATGCAGGGCGCCGCCTACGCCACCGCCATCGCCGAACATTTCCGCGACCAGGGCCAGAACGTGCTCTTGATCATGGATTCGCTGACGCGCTACGCCATGGCCCAGCGCGAGATCGCGCTGGCCATCGGCGAGCCGCCGGCCACCAAGGGCTATCCGCCCTCCGTATTCGCCAAGCTGCCGGTGCTGGTGGAGCGGGCCGGCAACGGCGAGCTGGGCGGCGGCTCGATCACGGCCTTCTATACCGTGCTGACGGAAGGCGACGACCAGCAAGACCCGATCGCCGACTCGGCGCGCGCCATCCTGGACGGCCACATCGTGCTGAACCGGCGCCTGGCCGAGGCCGGCCACTACCCGGCCATCGACATCGAACAATCGATCAGCCGCGCCATGCACTCGATCACTTCGCACGAGCACCAGACCCAGGCGCGCAACCTCAAGCAACTGTTCTCGCGCTACGAGCGCAGCCGCGACCTGATCAGCGTGGGCGCCTACGCACCGGGCACCGACCCCGTGCTGGACCAGGCCATCGCCCTGCACGACAAGATCGAACATTTCCTCCAGCAACAGATCACGGAACGGGTCACCATGAGCGAGAGCTTGGGGCAACTTACCTCGCTATTCGACTGATTGCCCGCCGGACCACACGCCTATAATGCGTGATCATGGCATCCCAATCTCAACTGAAAACCCTGATTGAGCTGGCGCAACGGGAAACCGACGACGCCGCCAAGCGGCTGGGCGCGGCCCTGCAAGCGGTGGCCGAGGCCGAGCAGAAGCACCAGATGCTGCTCGGCTACCGGGACGAATATGTCAAGCGCTTCGAAGCGGCCCAGGCGGCCGGCATCACCCCCATGGCCTACCGCAATTTCCAGGCTTTCATGGGCAAGCTGGACAACGCCATCACGGGCCAGCAGGAAGTGATACGGCACGCCGAGCAACGCAGCGCGCAGGAAAAGCAAACCTGGCAGGCCAGCGAGCGCAAGCGCATGTCCTACGCCACGCTCAACGAGCGGGCGGCGGCCGCGGCGCTCAAGCTTGAAGCCAAGCGCGACCAGAAGCAGATGGACGAACACGCAGCACGACAGGCTTATTACAAACGCTGAACCGCAACGCTCGATTGAGCTCGGCGGCAACCAACCATAACGGCGCGACCATGCAAACACCCATCCTTCCCCTGCCCACCATCGGTGCCAACGCGGCTGCCGCGCCCAAGGTCAACCTGAACGCCAGCGGCCAGGACAACCAGTTCCAGCGCGCCCTGTCGCGCGAAATGGAACAGCGCCAGTCGGCCAACGCCAGCGGCAACGCGCCGGCGCGCGCGCCCGAGCGCCAGCCGGCGGCGCCGGCCGCCCCGCGCCAGAGCACGATGCCAACGCGCCAGGCCACGCCCGCCAAACCGGCCCAGTCACAGCAAGCGCCGGATGGCAAGGACGGCAACACGCCGGTGCAACCGGGCGCCAGGAGCACGCCCGACAGCACCAGCGCCGCCAGCACCGCCGACAAGGCGGCCAGCGACAACGCCGGCGACGACGCCCAGAGCGATGCCAGGGCCGCGCTGGACGGCCCGGTGGCCGACATGCTGGCCCTGGTGGCCGCGTTCAATCCGCCGCCCACGCCAGCGGCCGCCACCACCGTGACGGCAGCCGCGGCCCAGGCGGCGCCGGCCGCGCTGGGCGCCGATGCGGGCGCCGCCCTGCCCGACGCGGCCGCCGCCACCAGCGCCACCGACCCGGCGCTGCTGCAGGCGGCAGCCGACCAGGCCGCCGGCACGGAAGATTTCAAGGCCACGCTGACGCAAGCGAACGCGGCCCTTGCCGGCGCCAAGGCCGATCCGGCCGCCGCCGACGCGGCCAGCGCCGGCAGCGCCACCGACGCGGCCGCGCTCGCCAACAGCGCCGCCGCCGTCGCCGTGCCCGCCATGCCCACCGCCGCGCGCGAGGCCAAGGCCGCCGCCACCAGCGCCGACGATGGCGCGCCGGACGCCAGGGACGCCACCCTGTCCCAGCTGGCCGCCGGCGGCAGCGCTCGGTCCGACGCCGGCACCGACAGCGTCGGCCAGCTCAAGGCCAAGGCCGCGCCAGCGGACCAGGCCGCACTGCAAGCGGGCGGCGAACGGCCCGCGCCGGACAACGCCATTCCCGTCACGGTCGCCAAGGCCACGCCGGCCGAGGCGGCCGCCGTGCTGAAAGCGGCCACGCCGGCCGCCCAGCCGGCGCCCGCCACGCCCGTCGCGCCGGCCGCCGTGGCCGGGCTGGAAGTGGCCAAGGCGGCGGCCGCCGCCGTGCCCACCGAACGGTTGCCGGCCCGGGTCGGCACGCCGGGCTGGGACCAGCAACTGGGGCAGAAGATCGTGTTCATGGCCGCCGGCGGCGAGCAGAGCGCCACCATGGAACTGAACCCGCCGGACCTGGGGCCACTGCAAGTGGTGCTGAGCGTGTCGAACGACCACGCCACCGTGGCGTTCTCGTCGGCCCAGCCGGAAGTCCGGCAGGCGCTGGAAGCGGCCGTGCCCAAGTTGCGTGAAATGATGGGCGACGCCGGCATCCAGCTGGGCAACGCCACCGTCTCGGCCGGCATGAGCAACCAGGACAACAACTTCCAGCAGCAAGCCGCCTCGGCCCAGTCGGGCCATGGCGGCGGTGGCCAGGGTGGCGCCCGCTTCGGCCGCGACAGCGCCGAACCGGCCCCGCGCAGCGCCCCGCCCGTGCGGCGCCTGCCCGCTGGCGCGGTCGACACCTTCGCCTGAAAGCCGACGCCGAGGCGGGGTCACGAGGCGGGGTCAGGTCATGCCCTCACGCAATTACGCAACTTGCGTGATTGCGTGAGGGTATGACCTGACCCCGTCTTTTTTGCGCCAACATTGTTGTCTGTTTCATCAAGGAAACGCGGAGCAAGGGCCGCTTCCGCCCTCTTTTCCACAGATGCTGATGCGCAGTCTTTCCCGATAATGACATAATGACGGCATGAACCACTACCGCACGACGCAAGGATTATTTTGAAAGCGAATCCCAAATTGAAGGCTGACACCAAAGCCGAGGCCGCACCGGCTGGCGGCGGCGGCAAGAAAAAGCTGATCATCATCATCGTCGCGGCCGTGCTGGCGCTGGGCGGGATCGGTGGCGGCGCGGCCTGGTTCTTCCTGCACGGGAAAGCGGACGAGGAAGCCCCGGCCAAGCCCAAGCACAAGCAGGCCAAGTCCGGCCCGCCCGTGTTCGTGCCGATCGAGCCGTTCACCGTCAACCTGCAGCCCGAGGATAGCGGCGACCAATACCTGCAACTGGCGTTCACGCTGCAGGTATCGGGCCTGGAGGAAGTGGAACTGATCAAGAACAACATGCCCAAGGTACGCAGCCGCATATTGTTGCTGTTGTCGGGCAAGCATGCATCGGAAATCAATACGCCCGAGGGCAAGAAGCAGCTGAGCGCGGAAATCATCGCCCAGGTCAAGGAACCGTTCGAAGACCACGGCGCGCCGCAAGATGTGACCGACGTTTTATTCACTTCGTTTATCATTCAGTAACACTGTCATGGCCGATAATTTTCTCTCCCAGGAAGAAGTCGATGCCCTGTTAAAGGGCGTCAACGGCGATCAGGACGACGCGCAGGCGCCGGAAGAAGTCGCGGGAGTCAGAACCTACAACCTGGCAACCCAGGAGCGCATCGTGCGCGGCCGGATGCCGACGTTGGAGATCATCAACGAGCGCTTCGCGCGCCTGTTGCGCGTCGGCCTGTTCAATTTCCTGCGCCGCAGCGCCGAAGTGTCGGTCGGTTCGGTGCGGGTGTCCAAGTACAGCGAGTTCATCCGCAACCTGGTGGTGCCCACCAACCTCAACCTGGTCCACATGAAGCCGCTGCGCGGCACCGCCCTGATGGTGTTCGATCCGGGCCTGGTGTTCCTGCTGGTCGACAACCTGTTCGGCGGCGATGGCCGCTTCCACACCCGGGTCGAGGGCCGCGATTTCACCCAGACCGAGCAGCGCATCATCCTGCGCATCCTCGACATCGTGTTCGAGGCCTACACCAAGTCGTGGGAGCCGGTCTACCCGGTCGAGTTCGAGTACATCCGTTCCGAGATGAACACCCAGTTCGCCAACATCGCCACCCCCAACGAGGTGGTGGTGGCGTCCACCTTCACGGTGGAACTGGGCTCGGTGTCGGGCCAGATCCACTTCTGCATGCCCTATTCGATGATCGAGCCGATCCGCGACGCGCTCACCTCCAGCCTGCAGGGCGAGGCGCTGGAAGTGGACAAGCGCTGGATCCGCCTGATGACGCAGCAGATCCAGATCGCCGAGGTGGAACTGGTGGCCTCGCTGGGCACGGCCCGCGTGTCGTTCGACGAAATCCTCAACATGCGGGTCGGTGACATCATCCCGCTGAACATCCCGGAAATGATCTCGGCCACCGTGGACGGCGTCCCGGTGATGGATTGCAGTTACGGTGTCCTGAATGGACAATACGCGCTCAAGGTCGAGAAATTGCTGGCCAATGCCGATAACATCAAATAACTGGTCCAGCGACCATAGCTACACAGGAGAGAACCATGTCGGATAATCAAGACGATCAAAGCCTGGACGACGATTGGGGCGCCGCGATCGCCGAGCAGGCCAAGGCCGAAGCGGAAGCGCTGCAAAACCAGCAGGCCGCCACCGCCGCCGTGTTCCAGGATTTTTCCAAGCAGCAGAGCAAGACGGAAACCCACAACGATATCGACTTCATCCTCGATATCCCGGTGCAGCTGACGGTGGAACTGGGGCGCACCAAGATCGCCATCAAGAACCTGCTGCAACTGGCCCAGGGCTCGGTGGTGGAACTGGACGGCCTGGCCGGCGAGCCGATGGACGTGCTGGTGAACGGCTGCCTGATCGCCCAGGGCGAGGTGGTGGTGGTGAACGACAAGTTCGGCATCCGCCTGACCGACATCATCACGCCGTCCGAACGCATACGAAAACTCAATAAATAAATGAAACCTGCCCTCCTCCTAGGCCTGCTGCTGGCGGCGCTGGCCGCCGCTCCGGCGCAGGCCCAGCGCAGCGTGTCGGGCACCATCGCCGCCGCACCGGCGGCGCCAGCCAGCACCACCGCGGCAGCGGCACCGGCGGCAGCGCCCGCGCCGGCCATGCCAGCCACAGCGGCCACAGCGGCCACGCCGGCCACACCCGCCATCACCGGCGCGGCCGCCACCGCGGCCAGCCAGCCGGCGCCAGCCGACGCGTCCGCCCCCGCCACCGCCACCGCCGCGCCGGTCACCGCCGTCGGGCGCCCCGCGCCGCCGGCCATGACCTTGCCGGCGCCAGCCCCGTCGGCCACGGGCGGCATGCTTCAAAGCATCTTCGCGCTGATCTTCGTGCTGGCCCTGCTGGTGGGCGCGGCCTGGCTGCTCAAGCGCTTCGGTCCCAAGACCTTCACCGGCGGCGCCCATGTGCGCCTGGTCGGCGCGCTCAGCGTGGGCGCGCGCGAACGCATCCTGGTGGTGGAAGTGGGCGAACAGTGGATCGTGGTGGGCGCCTCGCCCGGCCGCATGAACGCGCTGGCCACCATGCCACGCCAGCCGCACGACCCGGCCGACGACGCCGTGGCCACGCCGGCCCTGCCCGGCGCCCAGTTCGCCGAATGGCTCAAACAGACGATAGATAAACGTAATGGCAAATAAGCAAGGCGGCCTGACGCCGGCCACGGCCGGCAAGTGGCTGCTCACTCTGGCCGCGCTGGCCCTGCCGCTGTGGGCGGCGGCCGAACCGGGTATCCCGGCCTTCATCAGCAGTCCGGCGCCGGGCGGCGGCACCAGCTACACGCTGCCGATCCAGACCATGCTGCTGATGACGGCGCTGTCGTTCATCCCGGCCGCGCTGCTGATGATGACCAGCTTCACCCGCATCATCATCGTGCTGTCGCTGTTGCGCCAGGCCATGGGCACCCAGTCGGCGCCGCCCAACCAGGTGATGGTGGGGCTGGCCCTGTTCCTGACGCTGTTCGTGATGGGGCCGGTGTTCGACCGGATTTATACGGAGGCGTACCAGCCTTTGCAGGAAAACAAGATCACCATGGGACAGGCGATGGACAAGGGCGTGGCCCCGCTCAAGGAGTTCATGCTCAAGCAGACGCGCCAGGCCGACCTGGCCCTGTTCGTCAAGCTGTCGCGCAGCCCGGCCCTGCAGGGTCCGGAGGATGTGCCGCTGCGCATCCTGATCCCAGCCTTCGTCACCAGCGAACTGAAAACGGCGTTCCAGATCGGCTTCGCCATCTTCATCCCCTTCCTCATCATCGACATGGTGGTGGCGTCGGTGCTGATGTCGATGGGCATGATGATGATGTCGCCGGCCGTCATTTCGCTGCCGTTCAAGCTGATGCTGTTCGTGCTGGTCGATGGCTGGCAATTGCTGCTGGGCTCGCTGTCCCAGAGCTTTTACTGACGAGGCGCCGCGATGACTCCGGAATCCGTCATGACCATGGGCCGCCACGCGATGGAGGTGACCCTGATGATCGCCGCCCCGCTGCTGCTGGTGGCGCTGATCATCGGCCTGGTGGTCAGCATCTTCCAGGCCGCCACCCAGATCAACGAGGCCACGCTGTCGTTCATCCCCAAGCTGGTCGGCATTTTTGTCGCGCTGGTGGTGGCCGGGCCGTGGATGCTGGCCGTCATGCTCGATTACATGCGCGAGGTGTTCGGCGGCATCCCGGGCCTGGTGGGCTGAGGCCGCCATGGCGATCCTGACAACAGGCGGTCGCGCATGATCACGCTGACCACGGCCGAGATGAACACCTGGATCGCCGCGCTGCTGTGGCCGCTCACCCGCATCCTGGGCCTGATCGCGGCCGCGCCGCTGTTCGGCAACTCGGCGGTGCCGGTGACCATCAAGGTCGGGCTGGGCGTGCTGCTGGCGCTGATCGTGGCGCCGGCCGTGCCGGCGCTGCCGGCCACCGATCCGCTGTCGCTGGCCGGGCTGCTGATCCTGGCGCAGGAGTTGCTGGTCGGGCTGGCGATGGGCTTTTCGATCCGCATCGTGTTCGCCGCCGTGGAGATGGCCGGCGAGATCGGCAGCCTGACCATGGGCCTGGGGTTCGCCACGTTCTTCGACCCCAACACCCAGGGCCGCTCGTCGGCCATCAGCCAGTTCCTGGCGCTGGTGGCCACCATGGGTTTTTTGGCCGTCAACGCGCACCATGTGCTGCTGTCGGCCCTGGTGGAAAGTTTCAGCAGCCTGCCGGTGTCGGCCCGGCCCCTGTATGGCGGGGGCTTCAAGCAACTGGCCGACTGGGGCGCCATCATTTTCAGCACCGGGGTGCAGCTGTCGCTGCCCATCGTGGCCGCCTTGCTGATCACCAACGTGGCGCTGGGCATATTGACCCGGGCCGCGCCGCAACTGAATTTGTTCGGGATCGGTTTCCCGATCACGCTGGGGGTGGGCCTGCTGGTGATCGCCATGTCGCTGCCCTACCTGGCGACACCGATGCAGAAGCTGTTTTTGGAAGGCATTGAACGGGCCCGGCTGTTGCCGCGCACGTGGTCGCAACGGCAGGAAATGGCCAGGATGCCAACGTCACCATTGGCACCCATCCATAAACCATAGCGAAAATCAATAAGCGAACGCGACATTTATGATTTCCATGAGGCAATTAAAAGCGTATCATGGGAGTTCCCCGGGAGAAGCAGCATGACGTCCATCCTCTATGGCTACACGACAGATCAGATCATCGCCCTGGGCACGGGCGGGGTCGCGTCGCTATCGACCGATGACATGCAAGCGCTCAATACCGACCAGCTGCAGGCGCTCACCACCAACCAGTTGCGCGTACTGAGCAGCACCCAGTTGCGGGCCCTGAGCACCGACAATATCAGCGCGCTGACGACCGACCAGCTGCCAGCGCTGTGGTCGCGCCAGGTGAGCGTACTCAGCACCAACCAGATCGGCGCCCTCACCACCGACCAGCTGCCGGTGCTGACAACGGCCGAGGTACGGGCCTTGCGCACCGACCAGTTGCAAGCGCTGACGGCGGCCCAGGTGGCCGTGCTGCGCACCGACGACGTGGCCGCGCTGCAAACGACGCAGCTGGCCGCGCTCGGTTCAGACCAGTCCGCCGGCCTGGGCAGCGGCCAGCTGGCCGCCCTCAATTCCGCGCAGTTACGGTCGCTCAGCACGATGGCCGTCGGTGCGCTCGGCACGGACCAGGTCGCCACCTTGGCCACGCTGGCCCTGTCGCAATTGTTCACCAGCCAGATCAACGCGCTGACGCCGGCGCAGTTGCTGGCCCTGGGCACCGACCAGGTGGCCGGCCTGAGTTCCAGCCAGCTGGCCAACCTGGTCACGCAAAGCCTGCAATGGCTGTCAACCGACCAGATCGCGGCGCTGGAAACGCGCGACCTCGTCTGGCTCACCAGTGCCCAGGTGGGCGCCCTCAGTCCGGCCCAGGTGGCGGCCCTGACCACCAACCAGAGCGCGGCCCTGCGCAGCAATGAGATCGCGGCCCTGAGCACCGACCAGTTGCCGTTCCTGAGCACCGACCAGATCGCCGCGCTGAGCACGCTGGCGCCGCTGGGCACGGCCCAGATGCAGGCGTTCACCACGGCCCAGGTCGCATCGCTGGCCACGCGCCAGGTGGCCGCCCTGAGCAGCGTGCAACTGGCCGCGCTGCTGGACTTCCAGCTGGCCGCGCTGACCACCGACCAGGTCGTCGCGCTGGGCTCGCAGCAAGTGGGCGCGCTGGCCACCGCCACGCTGTCGCTGCTGTCGACCGACCAGGTGGCCGCGCTCGAAACGCGCGACTTCGCCGTGCTCAACACGCGCCAGATCAACGCCTTCACCACGGCCCAGGTGGCGGCCATGACGACGGCCCAGATGAAGGCGCTCAGCAGCGCCGACCTGGCCGCGCTCAGCACCGACCTGCTGCCCGTGCTCAGCAGCGACCAGATCGGCGCCCTCGTCACGCTGGCGCCACTGGGCACGCAACAGATCGCCGTGCTCACGAGCGATCAGATCGCCACGCTGACGACGCGCAATGTTGCCGCCCTCAGCAGCGCGCAGTTGGGCGCCCTGATCGGCTACCAGCTGGTGGCGCTGAGCAGCGACCAGCTGGTGGCCCTGAGCGCCACGCAAGTCGGCAACCTGCCCACGGCCACCCTGAACCTGCTGACGACCGACCAGATCGGCCTGATCGAGACGCGCGACGTGGCCGCCCTGCGCCCGGCCCAGCTGGCGGCGCTGGACACCGACCACCTGATGGTGCTGACCACCAGCCAGTTCCGCGCGCTGGCCAGCGGCGCCATCGCGGCCCTGAGCACGGACCAGATCGGCGTGCTGACGACCGACCAGCTGGCGGCGCTGTCCACCCTGGCCGGCCTGTCGAGCCGGCAGATCGGCGCCCTGACCACGGACCAGCTGAGCAACCTGACCACGCGCGGCCTGGCCACGCTGGCCGCCAGCCAGTTGACCGTGCTCGGTTCGGACCAGGTGCGCGCGCTCACCACCGACCAGGTGGTGGCGCTCGGCACCGCCCAGTTCCAGGCCCTCAACAGCGACGCCATCGGCGCGCTCACCACCGACCAGGTGGCGGCGATGGAAACGCGCGACGTGGCCGCGCTCAACACGAACCAGCTCGACAAGCTGAACACCGACCAGATCATCGCGCTGACGACGGCGCAGGCGGCCGCGTTGACCAGCGCCGCGACGGCCGCGCTGACCTCCGACCAACTGGTGGCCATGTCGAGCGCGCAACTCGATGCGCTGCGCAACCTGGCGGCGCTGACCACGCGCCAGGTGCTGGCCCTCACCACCGACCAGCTGGCCACGCTGGGCACGGCCGACCTGGCCTCACTGCTCACGCGCCAGATCGCCGCGCTGGGCAGCGACCAGGCGCAGGCGCTCACCACCGACCAGATGGTGGCATTGGGCAGCGCCCAGTTGCAGGCGCTCACCACCACCAGCTTCGCCGCGCTGGCCACGGACCGTATCGCCGCCATCGAGACGCGCGACATCGCCTGGCTCAGGACGGCCCAGCTGGCCGTGCTGTCGACCGACCAGGTGGCCGCCCTCACAACGGCCCAGTTCGCCGCGCTGACGTCGGCCGAAGTGCGCGCGCTTAACACCGGCCAGGTCCAGGTGCTCAACAGCGACCAGATCACGGCCCTGCCCGGCCTGGGCAGCTTCAGCACCCGCCAGATCGCCGCGCTCACCTCCGACCAGCTGGCCTTGCTCAGCACGGCCGATTTCGCCGGCCTGCAAAGCGCCCAGGTGGCCGCCCTTGGCGCCTTGCAAGTGCCCGGCATGACGACCGACCAGGTGGGCGTGCTCAGCACGGCCCAGATGCGGGCCGTGTCGACCGCCGCGCTGGCCGCGTTCAACAGCGACCAGATCGGCGCGATCCGCCTGCCCGAGCTGGTGGCGCTGAGCACGCGCCAGCTGGCCACGCTGGCCACCGACCAGTTGGCGGCGCTGCGCAGCAACCAGCTGGCCGCGCTGACGTCGGCCGAAGTGGCGGCCCTGACCACCTTGCAAGTGTCCAGCCTCAGCAGCACCCAGCTCGACGCGCTGAGCGCCACCGGGTTGGCCGCGTTCACGTCGCGCCAGCTGGCCGTGTTCTCCACCGACCAGATCGCCACGCTGAACACGGTCGACTTGAACGCGCTGCGCAGCGCCCAGATCGCCGCGCTCGGCACCGACCAGGTGAGCGCGCTCACCACCGACCAGTTGCGCGCGCTGAGCAGCGCCCTGCTGCGGGCACTGGGCACGCAAGTGATCCCGGCGCTGACGACGGATCAGGTGGCCGCGCTGACGCTGGCCGAGGTGGTCAATCTGCGCACGGCCCAGTTGATCGCCCTGACGACGGACCAGATCGGGGCGCTGGGCACGGCCCAGATCGGCGCCATGACGTCGCAGGAAATCGCCGCCCTGACGCCGCTGCAGAAAGCGGCCCTGAGCAGCGACCAGCTGGCCGCGCTGGCCACGCTGGCCTCGTTCTCGACGGCCGCCATCGCCGCCCTCACCACGGCCCAGATCGCCTCGCTGTCGCTGAACGCCTTGCGCAGCCTGACCACGCAGCAAGTGGCCGCATTCACCAGCGACCAGGCGGCCGCGCTCACGACGGACGAGATCGTGGCGCTGACGACAGGCCAGTACCGCGCCCTGACGGCGGCCGAACTGGCCGCGCTGACGACGGACCAGGTGCGGGCCATCGAACTGGCCGACATCGCCGCCCTCAAGACCGGCCAGGTGGCGGCACTGACCACGGGCCAGATGGCGGCCCTCACCACCGACCAGTTCGCCACGCTGAGCACGGCCGACATCGCGGCCCTGACGACGCAGCAGATCGCGGCCCTGTCAACGGACCAGATCGCCAGCTTCGCCAGCCTGGCGCCGCTGGGCAGCCGCCAGATCGCCGCCCTTACCACCGACCAGATCGCCAGCCTGGCGCTGGCCCGCATTCCCACCTTGAAGACCGGCCAGATCGCCGGCCTCACCTCGGCCCAGGTGGCAGCCCTGACCAGCGACCAGATCGTCGCGCTCACCAGCGCCCAGGTACGCAGCCTGACGGCCGCCACCCTGGCCGCCTTCAGCACCGATCAGCTGGCCGCGATCGAGGTGGGCGACATCCGCGTGTTGACGACGGCCCAGGTGGCCGGCCTGACGACGGCCCAGGTGGCCGGCCTGACGACGACCCAGCTGGCCAACTTCACGACCCAGGAAATCGGTGCGCTCGGTTCACGCCAGCTGAACGCGCTCAGCACGGCGCAACTGGCCGCCTTTACGTCGCTGGCCGGCCTGAGCTCGGTGCAGATCGCCGGCCTGTCGAGCGACCAGCTGGGCGCGCTCACGCCGGCCCAGGTGGCGGCCCTGAAGACCAGCCAGATCGCGGCCCTGAGCTCGCGCCAGATCACCTACCTGACGACGGACCAGATCGTGGCGCTGGGCTCGGCCCAGTTGCGCGCCCTGTCCAATCCCGTGCTGGGCGCGCTGACCACCGACCAGCTGGTGGCGCTCGACGCGGCCGTGGCCACGCTCAAGACCAGCCAGATCGCCGCCCTGGGCAGCGACCAGCTCGGTGCGCTGACGCTGGCCCAGTATGGCGACCTGACGACAGCCGAGATCCGCGCGCTGGCCAGCAACCAGATCAGCGTCCTCACCAGCGCCCAGCTCGACGCGCTGAGCAGTTTGCTGCCACTGGGCACGGACCAGATCCGCGCCCTCACCAGCGACCAGGTCGCCACGCTGGTCAACGCCGACCTGGCCGCCATGAAGACCGGCCAGATCGCCGCCATGAGCAGCGTGCAGGCGGCCGGCCTGAGCACGGACCAGATCGTGCTGCTGTCGTCGGCCCAGCTGCGCGCCATGGACAGCCACACGCTGGCGCGCCTGAACACGGACCAGATCGAAGCGATCGAACCGCTCGACATGCGCGCGCTGGGCACGGCCCAGCTGCGGGCGCTGACCACGGACCAGATGGTGGCGCTGCTGACGGACCAGTTGCACGTGCTCACCACCCAGGCGATCGCCGCCTTCAGCGTCGGCCAGCTGGCGGTGCTGTCGACCGCCCAGCTCAACGCGCTGGGCAGCCTGACCGACTACAACACGGCCCAGATCGCGGCCATGTCCACCGACCGCATCATCGCCATTAGCACCGACGAGCTGGCGTTGCTGACCACGCGCCAGCTGGCCGCGCTCACGCCGGTGCAGGCGGCCGTGCTGACCAGCGCCCAGCTGATCACGCTGACCGGGACCCAGCTCGGCGCGCTGTCGACGGCCGCCGTGCACGCGCTGGGCACCGACCAGTTGCCATGGATCGAACCGGGCGATGTGGCGCAGCTCAAGACGGCCCAGCTGGCCGCGCTTGGCAGCGACCAGTTGCAGGCCCTGACCACCGACCAGGTGGCGTGGCTGACGACGGTGGAGCTGGCCGCGCTGAAGACCAGCCAGATCCCGGTGCTGACCACGCAGCAGCTGGCCGCCATCGCCGCCCTGCGCAGCCTCACCACGGCCCAGGTGGCCGTGCTCACCACCGACCAGTTGGCTTCGATCGCGCCGGGCCAGCTGGCCACCTTCAAGACCAGCCAGATCGGCGCGCTGAGCAACCTTCAGCTGCCCAGCCTGACGACCGACCAGATCGCGGCCCTGCTTACGGCCCAGTTCGCTTCGCTGTCGACCCGGGCCCTGGCCGCGCTCACGACCGACCAGGTCGCCGCGCTGGCGCCGGCCGACCTGGCCGCCCTGCGCACGGCCCAGGCCGGCGCACTGACGACCGATCAGATCGCGGCCATCAGCACCGACCAGATCGGCGCCCTCGGCACGGCCGTCATCGCCGCGCTGGGCTACCTGCAGGCCGACGCCTTCAGCACCGACCAGCTGGTGGCGCTGACAGCGCCCCAGGTACGGGCCCTGTCCACGCGCGCCATCGCCACCCTGCTGCCCACCCAGTTCGCCGCCATCGAAGTCGGCGACCTGGCCGCCATGCGCACCGAGCAAGTACGCGCCTTCAACTCCGACCAGCTGGCCGCCATCACCACCGACCAGCTGGTGGCCCTGAGTCCGGCCCAAGTGGCGGCCTTCACGCCGTTGCAGATCAGCTTCCTGAACGCCGCCCAGTTCGCGCTGCTCGGTTCGCTGGCCGCGTATGGCTCGGCCCAGTTCGCGGCCCTGCCCACGGACCGCCTGGCCGCGCTCGACGATACCCAGCTGGCCGCGCTCACCTCGACCCAGCTCAGCGCCATGACCAACCGCCAGGCGCCGGCCCTGACCACGCACGAGATCGTGCAACTGTCGGTGGCCCAGTGGCAAGCCATCAGCACGGCCGCGTTACGGGCGCTGACGACGGACCAGATCGCGGCCATGGAAGCGGTCGACCTGGCCGGCCTGAAGACAGTCCAGCTGACGGCGCTGGCGACGGACCAGATCGTCGCGCTCAGCACCGACCAGCTCGGCGCACTGCCGACGATGTCGATCGCCGCCCTCACCACGGGCCAGGTGCGGGCCCTGACCAGCGACCAGCTGGCCGGCCTGAACAGCCTGGCCGGCTTCGGCAGCGGCCAGGTGGCCGCGCTCACCAGCGACCAGCTGGCCTCGATCGACGTGGCCCACCTGGTCACGCTCAAGACCAGCCAGATCGCGGCCCTGAGCAGCCGCCAGATCCGCTACCTGACCACCGACCAGATCGCCGGCCTGACGACGGCCCAGACCCGCAGCCTGAACACGTCCGCCGTCGCCAGCCTGGGCACGGACCAGCTGCAGGCGCTGGCCATCGACGACTTGCGGGCCCTGAGCACGCTGCAACTGAGCGCGCTCACCAAAACCCAGGTGGCCAGCCTGACCAGCGACCAGGTGGGCGGCCTGACGACGCAGGAAGTGGCCAGCCTGGCCACGGCGCAGCTGCGGGCCCTGAGCAGCGACCAGCTCAACGCGCTGGCCAGTCTGGCGCCGCTGACCACGCTGCAAATCGGCGCGCTCGGCTCGGACCAGTTGCCGTCCATCGACGTTGCGCACTTCGCCACGCTCAAGAGCGCCCAAATGGCGGCCCTGAGCAGCCGCCAGATCGTCCAGCTGACCAGCGCCCAGCTGTCGGCCCTGTCGACGGCCCAGATCCGCGGCATCAGCCTGCCCACGCTGGCGGCCCTGGGCAGCGACCAGTTGCCCTATTTGCCGCCCGAGGACTTGACGGCGCTGACGACACTGCAACTGCAATCGCTGCGGACGGCCCAGATCAGCGCGCTGACGACGGACCAGATCACGGCCCTCAGCACCAAGTCGCTCACCTTGCTCAGCTCGGCCCAGATCCGCGGCCTGACCACCAGCCAGTTCTCCGCCCTCGGTTCGCTGGCCGTATTCACCACCGCCCAGATCGGCGGCCTGACCTCGGACCAGGTGAATGGCATGGAGGCGGGCCTGATCGACGGCATGAGCACGCGGCAACTGGCCAGCCTTGGTCCGGTGCCGGTGTCGGGCATGACGACCACCCAGCTCAACGGACTGAACTCGGACCAGCTGGGCGCGCTCACCACGCGCGCCATCACGGTGCTCAGTTCCGACCAGATCGACGCGCTCGACGCCAACGCCGCGCGCGCCCTGCGCACCGAACAACTGGCCGCCTTCCTGACGAACCAGATCGCGGCCTTGACGACGGCCCAGATCGCCAACCTGAGCTCGCAGCAGATACGCGCGCTCAAGCTGACCCAGATCAAGGCCCTGACGACGGACCAGATGATGTCGCTGGGCAATGGCGAACTGGCCGCGTTCTCGTCCACCCAGGTGTGCGCGCTGACGACCGACCAGACCGCCGTGTTGACGGCCGACCAGCTGGCCGCGTTGCCGCTGGGCAGCCCGCTGATCCTGGACTTGCATGGCGACGGCGTGCAAACGCTGTCGATCACGGCCGGCGTGCAATTCGACCTGTATGGCACCGGCAGCAAGGTCGCCACGGGCTGGGTCGCGCCCACGGACGGCTTGCTGGTGCTGGACCGCAACGGCGACGGCAAGATCGACAGCGGCAGCGAGCTGTTCGGCACCGCCACCGTGCGCGCCGACGGCAGCCGGGCCAGCGATGGCTTCGCCGCGCTGTCCGACCTCGACAGCAACCATGATGGCGTGGTCAACGCCGGCGACGCCCTGTTCGGCGAACTGCGGGTATGGGTGGACGCCAACGCCGACGGCGTCAGCACCGGCGCCGAACTGAAGACGCTGGCCCAGGTGGGCGTGAGCAGCCTGGACGTGACGGCCCACAAGACCAGCGTCAACGACCAGGGCAACTGGACCGGCCTGACGGCCACCTTCCAGCGCAGCGATGGCAGCAGCGGCCAGCTGGCCGACGTGTGGTTCCTGACGGACCGCCCGGCCCTGCAAGCGCCGCTGAGCGCGCACGTGAGTGCGCTGACGCAGGCGATCGCCACCTTCGCCCAGCAGGGTACGGCGCCCGCCGCGGGCCAGCTCGGCTTCGTGGCGGGCGCGGCCCAGCCAGCGCCGGCCACGGCCACGATCGCCGGCAGCGTGGCCGAGTTGGCGCGCCAGCTGCAGCAGTTCGCCGGCGCCAGCAGTGGCCAGCAAGCGGCGGCGCTCGAGCCGGGCCGCGACGACTGGCAGCGCCGGCTGGCCAGTATGACCTTCCTGGCCAGCAAATAAGAGCCGGGGTCAGGTCATTCCACCAAGCAAGACGGGGTCAGGTCATGCCTTCGCGCATTGCGCGTTGGCATGACCTGACCCCGTCTTGCTTGGTGGAATGACCTGACCCCGGTTTGTGCGCCCGGTTTGTGCGCCCGGTTTGTGAACCAGGTTTGTTGCCCGTCAGCTGATGTAGTTGAACAGGGACAGGCCCGACAGCGTCTTGAACGACTTTTGCGCCGCGTCCAGGTTGATCTGCTGCTGGGTGAACGAGGAAATGGCCTTGACCGTGTCCACATCCTGCAAGTCCGACAGCGTGGTCGCGTACTGCAGGTTCAGGTCGTCGCCGGCACTGTCGAGGTAATCGAGCTCCTTCAGGCGCGAACCGACCGAGGCGCGCACCGACAGCACGTTGTCGAGCGAATTGTCGATGCTGGCGTTGGCTTGGTTGAGCTTGTTGGTCAGGCTGGCCTGGCCGGCCGGGCCGTCGCCGGGCGCCCGCAAGGCGCCGATCAGGTCGGTCAGCGTGGTGAAGATCGATTCCCGGGTGGACGGCTGGATGGTGAACTTGTCCTGGTCGGCCGGCGCGCCCTTGATGTCGAACTGCATGCCGTCGAACGTGATGTTCTGGCCGCTGACGTAGGGAATCGGCGTGGCCGGCACGGGCGCCGGCGGCACGGGCTGGTTCAGGGTCACGTCAGTGACAGTGTAGGTGGTCACGCTGGGCACGCCGGGCGAGGCCGGCGTGACGGCGAAGTCGATCTGGTACTGGTGGCCCGTGAGCTGGGTCGGATCCTTGACGGAACCGGGCGAGATGATGCCGCTGCCGCCGCGCCCGTAATTGCCCGGATCGGCGCCCGTGACGAAGGTGCCGTTGCCGTTGACGTTGTTCTCGAACACGGACGAACCGGAATCGCTGATGGCCAGCTTGCGGGTCGAGCCGACCTGCAGTTCGCGCTGGCCCTGGTCGCCCTGGTAGGCGGCGCCGGTGGCCGTCTGGGTGAACGGCAAGGTGGTCGAACGGTAGCCGGAGAACAGGTAGCCGCCGGCGCCGTCGGCCGTGTTGGCGATACCGAGCAGGTCGGTCAGCCGCCCTTCCAGTTCCACCGCCAGCGATTCGCGGTCTTTCTGCGTCATCGAGCCATTGCCGGCGTTCACGGTCAGCGTCTTGACGTCCTGCAACAGGCTGGTGGTGCTGGCCAGCGCCACTTCCTCCTGCCCCAGGCCGCTCTTGGCGTTCTGGCGATTGGTCACCAGCTGGGTATTGATCGATTGCGACTGCGTCACCTCCAGCGCGCGCGCGGTGGCGATCGGATCGTCGGCCGCCGTCAGGTTCTTGCGGCCGGTGGACAATTGCTGCTGGGTGCGCGCCAGCGCCGTCTGCAGGGTGCCGATCTGGTTGACGCCAATGTCATAGATCGTCTTGGAACTGATGCGCATGTTCATGATGCTATCCCGTCAAAAATTGCTTAGCGTATGTTCATCAGCACGTCGAACAACTGGCCGGCCACCTGCATTACTTTGCCGCACGCCTGGTAAGCCTGCTGGTAACGCAGCAGATTGGCCGCTTCCTCGTCGAGGTTGACACCCGATACGCTCTGCTGAGCATTGGTGGCCTGCTGCACGGCCGCGTCGCTGGCCTGGCCGCTGATCTGCGCTTCGCGCGTCTTGTTGCCGACAAAGTTGACCATCTGCGCGTAGGACGACTGGAAGGTGGCGTTGCCACCGTCGAGCACGTTCCTGGTTTGCAGGCTGGCCAGCAACTGGCCGTTGCGGTTGTCGCCCACGCCGGCCGTGTTGGGGCCGACCGTGAAAGTGTCGTTGTCGGCCGGCGCGCCGCTGATGGAGAAATTGATGCCGCCAAAACTGATGCTGGCGCCATCCGTGTACGGTATCGAGGGCGTGCCGGCCGGATACACGGTGGGCACGCCATTGACGGTCACCGTCACGTCCTGGGTGGCCGGGAAGCCGGACAGTGCATTGGCCGCCTTGTTGTAGGTCAGCGTCAGCGGTGCCGCCAGCGCGTTGCCCGGCGTCAGGTAGTTGATATCCACGCTGCCGGCGCTGATCTTGGCCGTGCCGGCGTTGGTGGTGGGCGCGGCGGTGGCGATGGGCGCGGCCAGCGCCACCTTGGTGCGGTCGCTCAGCACCACCTTGACGCTGGCGGCCGCGTTGACCGTGGGCCGCACCAGGAAATCGTCACCGGGCTGCGGCGCGCCGGTGATGGTGTAATCGACGCCGTCGATGGTCTGCGGCCCCGTCTGCGGGAACGGATTGATCTGGGTCTTGCTGCCGTCGGACTGGCGGGTCACGTAGAAATTGGTGCCGTCGTAATCGACGCTGTAATCGCTGGCCGTGAGCGCGCTGGCGTCCGTCACGACGGCCGTCACGTTGGCCGTGCTGAGCGGCGAATTGCGGGTGCTGGCGGCCACCGAGGCCTGGATCGGCGCGAAGAAGTCGCCGCCCATGGCGCCGTTCTGGTCCTGGCCCAGGTGATGCTGCTGGTTGAACGCGGTGACCAGGCCGGCCGCCACCTGGCCCAGCTCGTTTTGCGCCTTGTCCAGCGCGCCGCTGCGAAAGTCCAGCAGGCCGCCCAGTTGGCCGCCCGAGAACACGCTCTCGGGCAAGGCACTGACCACGCTGCCGGTCTGGTAGCCCACCGTCACGCGCGTGACATCGGTGGGCGAGGTGGTGGTGGCCAGCTCGTAATTATGGTTGCCCACCACCAGCGGCTGGCCGGTGCCGAACGACACGGTCAGCATATGGTTGTCGCCGGGAATGACGGTGGTCTTGACCAGCTTGTTCAATTCCGTCAACAACTGGTCGCGGTGGTCGAGCAAGTCATTGGGCGCCTTGGACGGATCGCTGCTCAGGCCGGAAATGCTGTCATTCAACTGCGCGATCTGGCGCGCGTAGGAGTTGATCTGGGTCACGGTGGACGTGATCTGGCTGTTGACGCCGTCGCCGATCTCCGACAGCCGCGCGCTCAGGCCCTGGAAGCGGCCGGCCAGCGAATCGGCGGAGGACAGCATGGCCTGGCGCGACGCGGCCGAGGCCGGATTGGAGGCGGCGTCGTGTACGCCATTGAAGAAATCCTGCATGGCCGGCGACAGGCCGGCCGTGGGATCGGCCAGCAGGTTGTCGATCTGGCTGATCTGCGAGTAATACATGTCCAGCGAGGCCTTGCTGGTTTCCGCCCCGCGTAACTGGTTGTTCAGGAAGTCGTCGTAGTAGCGCTTGACCTGGACCACCTCGGTGCCGGTGCCGACAAAGCCAAAGCCCATGTCCTGGGTGCCCGTGTCGGACTGGATCGCCACCTGGCGGCTGTAGCCGGCCACGCTGGCGTTGGTAATATTGTTGCCAGTCGTGGACAAACCGACCTGGGCCGCCAATAAACCGCTTTTTCCGATGCTCAGTAGGGACATGATGTGTTCTAACGCTCTGTGTGGTTAATTTACGGCGGGGCGGCGCAAAACTTGAACCGGGCCGCCGCCATGCCGTCAGCCGACCAGCGAATGCTTGATGATGTTGGTCAGCTTGCGGGCGTAATGGGGGTCGGTGGCGTAACCGGCCCGCTGCAAGCCTTGGGCGAAGCTGCTGGCGTCGCCCGCGCTGGCCAGCACTTTCTCGTAGCGGGGATTGCTGGCCAACAATTTGGCGTAATCCTTGAAACTGTCGGCGTAGCTGTCGTAGGCGCGGAAGCGCTCGACCCGGGTCTGGGCCTTGCCATTCACATATTCCGTCGTGACGGCCTCGGCCACTTTGCCCTTCCAGTCCGGGCCAGCCTTGATGCCGAACAGATTGTGGCTGTTGCTGCCATCGCGGCCCTTGATCTCGCGCTTGCCCCAGCCGCTTTCCAGCGCCGCCTGGCCCAGCATGAACTTGGCCGGAATGCCGGTGGCGCGGCTGGCTTCCTCGGCGTGCGCGCCCAGCTTGGCCTGGAAATTGCGCACGTGGGCCGCGCCGCCGCCCTTGGCCGGGTCGGCGCTGGCATCGGTGCCACTGGCGCTGGTGGCGCCGGCGGCGCCCGCACCGCCGGCGGCCGCGATGGCCCGCTGCAACAGGGCCGGGTCGAAGCGGCTGCCGGGGACGGCCGGGGTGGCCGCGGTGGACGGCTCGGTGGCCGCGCCCTCGCCGCCGATGGCCAGCGCCTGGGCGTTGGCCGTTTGCTGCGACAGTTGACGGATCAGCACGTCGGCCAGGCCGATGCCTTTCTTGGCGATGCTCTGGCTGGTCTGCTGGTCCAGCATGGTGGTGAACATCTTGGTCTGCTGGCTATCGAGCATGCCATCCTGGGGCGTGGCGTCGCGCATGCTCTTCATCATCATGTTGACGAACATGGCCTCGAACTGGGTGGCCGCGCTTTTCAGCGCCTCCGGCGAGCCGGCCTTGGCCGACTGGCGCAGCGCGCCCATGCCCTGCACGTCGAGCGCCAGCTTGCCGGTCAGGTCGTTCTGGGTGTTCATGGGCGTGTCCTTAAATGATTTCCAGCTCGGCGCGCAGGGCGCCGGCCGCCTTCATCGCCTGCAAGATGGCCAGCAAGTCCTGCGGCGTGGCGCCGATGGCGTTGAGCGCCTTGACCACGTCGGCCAGCGACGCGCCGCCCTTGACCAGCATCACCTTGCCGCTGTCCTTCTTGATGTCGACCTGGGTGTTCTGGGTCACGGTGGTACGGCCGCCCGACAAGGGGTTGGGCTGGCTCACTTGCGGTTCGGCCGAAACGGCGATCGACAGGTTGCCGTGCGAGATGGCGCAGGTGTCGAGCGTGACGGCCCGGTTCATCACCACCGAGCCGGTGCGCGCGTTCATGATCACCTTGGCCGGCTGTTCGGCCGGGTTTACTTGCATGTCCTGCAAGGTACCGATGAAGCTCACGCGCTGGTCGCTGCTGCTGGGCGCCTGCACGCGGATCACGCGGCCATCGAGCGCATAGGCGATGCCGGGGCCGTACTTGTCGTTGATGGCTTCGACGATGCGGCTGGCGGTCGAGAAGTCCGTGTTGTTCAGTTCGAGCTTGATCATGTTGTTCTCGCCCAGCGACGAGGCCACGGCCCGCTCCACCGTGGCGCCGCCTGAGATCTTGCCCACGCTCAGGTGGTTGACCTGCAGCGAATTGCCGCCGGCGGCCACGCCCACGCCGCCCACCAGCACGTTGCCCTGGGCCATGCCGTAGACCTGGCCATCGGCGCCCTTGAGCGGCGTCATCAGCAAAGTACCGCCGCGCAAGCTCTTGGCGTTGCCCATCGACGAGACAGTGATGTCGAGCGTCTGGCCCGGCTGGGCGAACGGCGGCAGCGAGGCCGTCACCATCACGGCCGCCACGTTCTTCAGTTGCAGGCTGGACGCTGCCGGCAGGTTCACGCCCAGTTGCTGCAGCATCGACACCACGCTTTGCACCGTGAACGGGGTTTGCGTGGTCTGGTCACCGCTGCCGTCCAGGCCGACGACCAGGCCATAGCCGATCAACTGGTTCTGGCGCACGCCGGCGATGCTGACCAGGTCCTTCAGGCGTTCGGCGCTGGCCAGCGGCGTGGCCAGCAAGGCGGCGCCCAGGCCCAGCACGGTGGCGGCGCGACGGAGAAAAGTGAGTGTGTTCATGATCAGAAAGGCAGCAAGCTCTGGAAGAAGCGCGACGCCATCGAGGTCATCTCGGCGCGGTCGATCTGGCTGTTGGTGCGGTACTCGACGCGCGCGTCGGCCACGGCCGTGGAAGCGACCGTGTTGCCGGTGGCAATATTGTCGGGGTTGACCATGCCGGAGAAGCGGATGAATTCGGTCCCCTTGTTCATGGCGATCTGCTTTTCGCCCGCCACGATCAGGTTGCCGTTGGCCAGCACCTCGACCACGGTCACGCCCATGGTGCCGGTGAAGGTGTTGCTGGCCGACTGGTTGTCGCCATCGGCGTACTTGCTGGCGCTGTTGGCCGACGCCGTGGCGCCGAAGGTGCCCTGCAGCGGATGGGGAATGCTGGCGCTGACGCTGCCGGACTTGTTGCCGGAGCTGGCGCCAGCCTTGACGGCCGAGGTCTTCTCCGTGATGACCAGGGTCAGCACATCGCCCACGTGGCGCGCGCGGCGGTCCTCGAAGATCGGGCGGAACGCGGCCGGCTGGTAGATGGCGCCGTTGTTGGCCGCCATCTGCTCGGACGCCAGCGGACGCGCCGTCAGCGGCGTCTGCACGATGGTGGTGGGGATGGCGGTGCAGCCGGCCAGTGCGGCCGCGCCGGCGATCAGGGCCAGGGGTGCGAAGGTTTTCATGGCGCGTCCTTACATCTGCGTCAGTTTTTGCAGCATCTGGTCGGAGGTGGTGATGGCCTTGCTGTTGATCTCGTAGGCCCGCTGGGTCTGGATCATATTGACCATCTCCTCCACCACGCTGACGTTCGACGTTTCCACGTAGCCTTGCATGATGGAGCCGGTGCCGTTGGTACCAGGCGTGTTGGTTTGCGCGTTGCCCGAGGCGCCCGTTTCCACGTACAGGTTTTCGCCTTTCGATTCCAGCCCGGTCGGGTTGATGAAGGTCGACAGCTGGATCGAGCCGATCTGCGACGGCGCCGTCTGGCCCGGCAGCGTGACGGACACGGTGCCGTCGCGGCCCACGGTGATGCTGGTGGCGTTGACGGGGATGGTGATGGCCGGCTGCAGCACGTAGCCGCTGGAGGTGACCATCTGGCCATTGTTGTCGCGCTGGAAGGAGCCGTCGCGGGTGTAGGCCGTGGTGCCGTCAGGCAGCAGCACGTTGAAGAAGCCGTTGCCGTTGACCATCAAGTCCTTGTCGTTGCCGGTCGCTTGCGGATTGCCCTGGGTGAAGATGCGTTCCACCGCCACGGGCCGCACGCCGGTACCGATCTGCATGCCCGAAGGCAAATTGGTCTGCTGGGACGACTGGGCGCCCGGCTGGCGCACATTCTGGTACAGCAAGTCCTCGAACACGGCGCGCGATTTCTTGAAACCGTTGGTGCTGACGTTGGCCAGATTATTGGACGTCACGTCCATCTGCGTCTGCTGCGCCTCCATGCCAGTCTTGGCAATCCAAAGTGAACGTATCATGTGCTTCTCCCAGTCGCTTGGTGCGCGGCGGCCGGTACGACCACTGCTTATCCCATGCCACCATTATGGAGGAGCAACACTCAACTCAAAGCGAGGATCTGGGTGGCTTTTGCGGCGTTATTCTCGGCGTTCTTCAGCAAGCTCATTTGCATCTCGAACTGGCGCGCCAGGCTGATCATGTTGACCATGGAATCGACGGCGCTCACATTGCTGCCTTCGAGCGCGCCATCGACCAGGCGCACGGACGGGTCATTGTCGGCCGCCACGCCGCTGTTCAGGCGGAACAAGCCATCGTCGCCACGCACCAGGGCCTTGGGGTCGGGATTGACCAGCTTGATGCGGCCCAGCACGTTGGCCGGCCCCGGCTTGAATTCAGTCGAGATGGTGCTCACCGTGCCGTCGCTGGCGATGGAAACGGTGGTATCGGGCGGCACGGCGATCGGGCCGCCGTCGCCCTGCAGCGTCTGGCCGCTGGAGGTTTGCAGCAAGCCGTTTTCGCTCACCTTCAGGCTGCCGTTGCGGGTGTAGGCTTCCGAACCGTCGGCCGACTGCACGGCGATCCAGCCGTCGCCGCGCAGCGCCACGTCGAGCGCGCGGCCGGTGGTCTGGATCGGACCGGCGCGCATGTCGGCGCCGGCCGTCGTGTCGACCACGAAGGTGCGGGTGGGCAAGCCTTCCGACATCACGGGCACGGCCCGGAACGCGTCGAGCTGGGCCCGGAAGCCGGTGGTGGTGGCGTTGGCCAGGTTGTTCGACACGGTGGCCTGCTGGTCCAGCACGTGGCGCGCGCCAGTCATGGCGGTATAGACGAGACGGTCCATGGTGTTCGGTGACTCCGGGGTGAGGACGGGCGCGGCCGGCTGGCCGCGCCCTTCCGGTCAGACTAGGATTAGCGCAGGTTGACCAGGGTTTGCAGCACCGAATCCTCGGTCTTGATGGTCTGGGCGTTGGCCTGATACACGCGCTGGGCCGTGATCATGTTGACCAGCTCGGCCGTCAGGTCGACGTTCGAGGTTTCCACCGAACTGGCGCGCAACTGGCCCAGGCTGCCCGTGCCCGGCACGCCGATCTGCGGCACGCCCGAGTTCGAGCTTTCGGCCCAGGCGTTGTTGCCCAGCGGCGTGAGGCCGTTGACGTTGGAGAAGTTGGCCAGCACCACCTGCGCCAGCGGGCGCGACTTGCCGTTGCTGTACTGGCCCAGGATCACGCCGTCGGAGCCGGCCGCGAAGCGCTCCAGGTGGCCCGACGAATAGCCATCCTGGGTCGAAGCTTTCTCGCTGGTGCTGCTGCCGTATTGCGTGGTGCCGACCCAGTTGGCCTTGATGGTAAGTGGCTGCAACGAACCGGTGTCGGGGAAGATCGGCAGGCTGATGGTCAGCGGCAGCGTCTGCGGCGTGGGCAGGTTGGCCATGGCGGCCGCGCTCAGCGCGCCGTTGTTGTTGAACACCAGGCTGCCCACCTTGACGGCCGGCACGCTGACGGCAGCCGCCAGCGCGGCGTCGATCTGGTCCAGGTTGGTGCCGGTCTTGGTGCCGGCGCCGTTGACGGGGTCGAACGCGGCCGTCAGCGCGTCGAGCTGGGCCTGGCTGGCGCCGGCGGCCGCGGCGGCGGCCAGCATCACGGGACCGGCGGCCTGGGCATAGGCCAGCGCGTCGGCGTCGATGGTCGCTTGCACGGGCGGCAAGGCGTTCACGTCGGTCTGGTACTGCAGGCGCGCCGCCTGCACGCCGGGGTCGGCCAGGATGGAGGTGGCCACGGCCTTGGCCGTGATCTCGGTGCCGTCCACGCCCGCGTACACGTCCCAGTTGTTGGCGCTGGTCTTGACGTAGTAGGTCGACATGGTGTGGGCGTTGCCCAGGCTGTCGTACACGTCGAGCACGGTCTGCTTGTTGTAGGTCTGCGGATCGTTGGCGTCGAACGGTACCTTGGTCGGCGCCAGCGTATTGGAATTGAGGTTGAGCGAGAAGTTGGCCTGGGTGGTGGCCACCGGCGTCAGGTCGGACGAATCGATGGTGATCGGCACCGGCGCGCCTTGCAGGATCACGCCCGAGGAATTGGTCAGGTAGCCCGTCACCTGCGCGCCCTGGGCATTGATCAGGGTGCCGTTCTTGTCCATCTGGAACTGGCCGTTGCGCGAATACTGGATCGCGCCATCGGGCGTGGTGGTACGGAAGAAGCCGCCGCCATTGATGGAAATGTCGAGCGGGTTGTTGCTGGTCTCGATATTGCCCTGGGTGAACTGCTGGGCGATCTGGGACACGGACACGCCGATACCGGCGTTATTGCCGCTCACCCCGTTGAGCGAATTGGCGTACAGGTCGGCGAACTGGGCCTGCGAACCTTTGAAGCCCACCGTACTGGCGTTGGCGATGTTGTTGCCGATCACGTCGAGCGATTTAGACGCGCCATTCAGGCCGCTGAGTCCTTGTTGGAACATGGTATTCCCCTATCTGATGAGGTGGCTTACGAGGTGAATTACAGAACTTGTTTAATGTCGGCCATGTTCAACTGGCCGATGGCCGGCACATTGAGCTTGACCCCGGCGCTGCCGGTGGACACGCTGGCCACGGTGCCAAAGGTCAGCGCGGTGGCGTCCTTGAGCGGCTGGCCGCCGGTGGTGGCCGTGACCGAGAACGAATAGTTGCCGTCCGGCGCGACCGTGGTGCCATCGTCGAGCTTGCCGTCCCACACCAGCGGCAAGGTACCCACGTCCACGCCCTTCATGGCGATGCTGTGCACCACGGCGCCGCTGCTGTTCTTGACGTCGATCTGCACCGTGTCGGCGGCCGTGGCCAGGTCCACGCCGAACACGGCCTTGCCGCCGGCCAGGGTGATCTGGTTGCCGGCCGCCAGCACGCCATGGTTGATCAGGTTGGTGGCCTGCATCGCCTCGCTGGACTGGTAGCTGGACTTGAGCGATTCCAGCGTCGTGTTGAGCTTGTTTACGCCCGTCACCGTCGACAGCTGGGCCAGCTGGCTGGTCACTTGCGCGTTGTCGAGCGGATTCAGGGGATCCTGGTTCTTCAGCTGCGTCACCAGCAGGGTCATGAATTTGTCGGTGTCGGCCTGGGTGCTGTCGGTGGCCGTCGCCTTCTTGGGGTTGACGGCGTTGAGCAAGGCGGACGACGGCGCGGCGCTGCTTTGTATGGAGGATGCGGTGGACATAGGAGCCTCGGTTTGGAAATGGCTTACTGGCCGATGGTCAGGGTTTTGAGCAACAGGGTCTTGGCCGCGTTCATGGTTTCCACGTTGGTCTGGTAGGAACGCGAGGCCGACAGCATGTTGACCATTTCATCGACCACGTTGACGTTGGGCATGGTCACATAGCCCTTCTCGTCGGCCAGCGGGTTCTTGGGGTCGTACTTGAGTTTCATCGGCGACTGGTCCTCGACCACCTGGCGCACCCGCACGCCAGTGGAAGCGCCGCCTTCGGTGGCCGGCGTCGCTTCGAACACCACCTGCTTGGCGCGATACGCTTCGCCGCTGGCACTGGTGGCGCTGTCGGCGTTGGCCAGGTTACTGGCCACCACGTTCAGGCGCTGCGCCTGGGCACTCATGGCCGAACCGGAAACATTAAAAATACTGAACAGCGACGACATGATTAGTTACCTCCCTGAATGGCCGCCATCATTTCCTTGATCTGGGCGTTGATCATCGTGATGCCGGCCTCGTAGCGCAGGCCGTTGTCGGCGAACTGGTTGCGCTCCACGTCCATGTCGACGGTGTTGCCGTCCACGGCGCCCTGCACCACGCCGCGGTACAGCAAGGGCGTACCATCGGGCAAGGCCGTGCCATCCTTGGCCGGCGCCGGATAGTGGCGCGCGGCCGTGGTACGCAGCGGCGCGGGGGCGCTGGCGGCCAGCGCGTTTTGCAGCGCACTGGAAAAATCGATGTCGCGGGCCTTGTAGTTAGGGGTGTCGCCGTTGGCGATGTTGGACGCGAGCACCGTCTGGCGCTGCGAGCGCAAGCTCAGCGCGGCTTCGTGAAAGCGCAGGTAATCGTCGAGTTTCCCTAACATGGCAGGCTCCAAAGTGTGCGTCCCGGCCCTTGGGCATGGACGAACTGGTGATGACAGGAGCCATCATACGGCCGCTTGCCCGGCGGCAATCGAACGATAAGGCTGTGCTTTTCCGTCCTATTCCGGGCTTGCCCGCTGGCGGGCCGGACTATCATGGCATCATTCCAGGGAAGCCCACACCATGAAACGACAATTGACCACCTCTTTGCTGCTGACCTTGCTCGCCGCCGGCGCCAGCGCCGCCGACGCGAACGCCGGACGCCAGGACGCGGCCGCCATCCGGCAAAGCGTGGAACAATTCCTGCAAACGCAAACGGCCGGCCTGCCCGGCCAGGCCAGGGTGAGCGTGGGCGCGATCGACGCCCGCCTGGCCCTGCCGGCCTGCCCCGCGCCACAGGCGTTCCTGATGCCGGGCAGCCGGGCCTGGGGCAAGACCACGGTGGGGGTGCGCTGCACGGCGCCACAGTGGACGATTTATGTACAAGCGAATGTCAGCGTGGTGGCCGACTACATCGCCAGCGCCGTGCCACTGGCCCAGGGCCAGACCATCGAGGCCGGCCAGCTGGTGGCCGTGCAGGGCGATCTGACGACCATGCCACCGGGCATCGCCACCGACATGGCCCAGGTGGTGGGCCGCTACCCCAACGCGTCGCTGCCGTCGGGCACGCCGCTGCGGCTCGATACGCTCAAGAGCCGCCCCGTGGTGCAACAGGGCCAGCTGGTACGCCTGGTCTCGAGCGGCAATGGCTTTTCCGTCTCGGCCGAGGCGCGCGCCGTGAGCACGGCCGGCGACGGCCAGGTGGTGCAAGTGAGAACTGCCGGTGGGCAACAAATTAGCGGGATCGCCAAGGCGGGCGGCCTGGTGGAAGTCGCGTTCTGAAGAAATATGGGTTCTTTGCGGCACGACGCGCTAAAGTTTATTCAAGCGACGCCGTTATAGACTCATATCCCGGAGTCCAGGACTTCGATCAGACGAGGATGATGCTGTGAAAATCAACGATACGCTCAAGAGCACCCCCGGC
Organism: Burkholderiaceae bacterium; assembly: GCA_035254005.1. Taxonomy (GTDB): domain Bacteria; phylum Pseudomonadota; class Gammaproteobacteria; order Burkholderiales; family Burkholderiaceae_D; genus Rugamonas. The sequence goes on from DATFBD010000151.1 coordinate 56,205, forward strand.
TTGCCGACGTCGCCTGCTGGCGCGTCCAACGCCCGCGGTGCCGAAAAGGCGGCCGCGACGCCGGCCGCGACGGACAATGTACGCCTGTCGCCGCAAGGCCAGGCATTGGCGGCCAGTGCGGCCGGCGGCGGCAGCGCCGTGTTCGACACCAAGAAAGTCGAACGCATCAAGCTGGCCATCGCCGACGGCCAGTTCCAGGTCAATTCGGAAAAAGTGGCGGATGGCCTGTTGGACACGGTCAAGGATCTGCTGCATTCCAGGAAACGTTAGGACATCCCCATGCAAACCGTCGACCCGATGCAGCTGCTGCGCGAAGAGCAGCGCCTGATGACTTCCCTGCTGGCCGTGCTCAAGCAGGAACAGCAGCATCTGGTGGCCGCCCACATCGACGGCTTGACGGCCTTGACGCCGGAAAAATCGGCGCTGGTGAGCCAGATGGCCACCCTGGCCAAGCAGCGCCACAGCGCGCTGGGCGCGGCCGGCTTCGCACCGCAGGAAGCGGGCATGACGGCATGGATCGCCGCCCGTGGCGACAGCGAGGCCGAGGCCCTGTGGCAAACCCTGCTGGAACAGACGCGCGAAGCGAAAGAACTGAACCGCATCAACGGCATGCTGATCAACAAGCACATGAGCCACACCCAGGGCGCGCTGCAAGCGCTGCGTCCGCGCGCGGCCGCCAGCAGCAGCTTCTACGGCCCCAGCGGCCACGCCACCACCTCCACCACCAGCCGCGGCTTCTTTGCCGGCTAAGACAACACCGGGGTCAGGTCATTCAATCAAGCAACTTGCTCGCAAGTTGCTTGATTGAATGACCTGACCCCGGTTTTTACTGCGCTTTGACGGCTGGCGTCGGCAATTCCGTCACCGTGTCCGGCAAGCCGGACAGGATGGTCACGGCGACCCGCCGGTTGCGAGCCCGGCCCTCGGACGAGGCATTGGACGCCACCGGATGATTGGCGGCATGGCCGACGGCCGTCAGCCGCGTGGGCGCCACGCCGGCGTCGATGAACAGCCGCACCACGCTGGCCGCGCGCACCGACGACAACTCCCAGTTCGACGGGTACAGCGTGTTGCGGATCGGCTGGTTGTCCGTGTGCCCTTCGACCTGCACGTCGTGGCCGTCATCCTTGAGCAGCACGGCCACGGCACGCAGCGCTTCCGTCGATGCGGCCGTCAGGCGCGCGTCGCCCGGATCGAACAGCACGCTGGCGTTGATTTCCACGCTGACCCCGCGGCTGTTCTGCGTCACCCGCACCTTGCCTTCCTTGACCAGCGGCGCCAGCGTCGACAGCAGGTCCTGCGCCAGCTTGGTCATGTGTTCCTTTTCCTTGCGCAGCAATTCGGTGCGGCGGCGCAGGCCGGGATTGGGGATGGGCAGGTTCTGCACCTGGGTCGTGATGGGCTTGGCCGCGCCGGCCCCGCCGAAGGCGTCGCCCAGCGCGTCCGAAAACACCTGGTATTTGCCGATATTGACCGAGGACACGGCGTACATGACGACGAAGAAGGCAAACAGCAGCGTGATGAAATCGGAATACGAGATCAGCCAGCGCTCGGGATTCTCCACCTCGTCGTCGAACTTCCTGCGCGCGCGCCGGTACTGCATGTCACAGTTCCCGCAGCAGCGTGGCCACGCGCTCGTCGATCACGCGGGTGTGGTCGCCGGTGGCGATGTCGTGGAACACGGCGGCCGCGATTTCCTGCTGGTGCACGGCCTGGGTGACGATGGCCTTGAGCTTGTTGGCCACCGGGTACAGGAACAGGTTGGCCAGCCCCACGCCATAAATCGTGGAAACGAAGGCGACGGCGATGCCCGCGCCCAGCTTGCTGGGGTCGGTCAGGTTCTCCATCACGTGGATCAGGCCCAGCACGGCGCCCAGGATGCCAATGGTGGGCGAATAGCCGGCCGCCGATTCCCAGATCCGCACCGCTTGCCGCTGCTCCGTCTCGTAGGCCGTGATTTCCGTGTCGAGGATGTGGCGCAGTTTGTCGGGCGCGATGCCGTCCACGATCAGGCGCAAGCCCTTGGCGTTGAACTTGTCCTTGGAGGCGAGCATGTAGCGCTCCAGCGCCAGCAAGCCGTCGCGCCGGGCCGCCAGGTTCCAGGCGTTGATCTCGCGCGCCAGCGCGGCGCGGTTGTCGGGCGGCGGCGAAAACACCAGGCGCAGCATGCGCAGCCCGCGCCAGAACGTGGGCGGCCGGGTCTGCAACAGCACGGCGCCGAAGGTGCCGACCATGACGATGGCGAACGCGGCCGGCTGGACCAATGAGCCCAGCTTGCCCCCTTCCAGCCCCTGGCCGACGATGATGCCGGCCAGCGCCAGCAGGACGCCGGCTACGCTGGCCCAGTCCAAGACCGCTCCCGTAAGGTGGCGCGCAGCCGCGCCACGGCTTGCGTGTGCAATTGCGACACGCGCGATTCCGACACGCCCATGACGGCGCCGATTTCCTTCAAGTTCAATTCCTCTTCGTAATACAGGCCCATCAGGATCTTCTCGCGCGGCGGCAAGGCGTCGATGGCGTCGATCACGGCCTGGCGGAAGTCGCCGTCGAGCAGCGACTTCAGCGGATCGCTGTCCTCGTCCGAGCAATAACGGTCGAGGAAGCTGTCGTTGCCATCGTCGTCGTGGAAATCCTCGTAGTAGACCAGCTGGTGGCCGCCGCCGTCGGACAGCATTTCCTGGTAGTCGGCCAGCGACATCTTGAGCATCTTGGCCACTTCCGATTCGGTGGGCGGATGGCCCAGGCGCTGCTGCAGTGTGCTCATGGCCGTTTCAATCTTGCGCATGTTCTGGCGCATGGAACGGGGCAGCCAGTCGCTGTTGCGCAACTCGTCGAGCATGGCGCCGCGGATGCGCAGCACGGCATAGGTTTCGAACTGGGCGCCATGGGTTTCCTCATAACGGCTGATAGCGTCGAGCAGGCCTATCATGCCGGCCTGGACCAGATCATCGACCTCCACGCTGGGCGGCAACTTGGCCTTCATGTGATGGGCGAGACGCTTGACCAACGGCATGTGCTCCGTCAGCAAGCTGTCTCTGCTCGGTTTCCCTTTGACCGTGTACATAAATTCTTGTTATTCGTTAGGCGCTAATATGGTTGTGGCTCCCCGCGCGTAAGGAAGGCGAGCCGGCCAGCGCGAACCGCCCCGCCAGTTGACGAAACGCGACCGAGGCGCCAGCCAGCGGGAAGGCATCGACCACGGCCCGTCCCAGGCGCGCGGCCCGCTGCAGGTATTCGTCGGCCGGCACCGAGCCCATGGACACCAGGTTGAGCGCCAGGTAACGGCTCGCCGCTTGCGCCATGTTATCGTATACCACCTTTGCTTCCGTTTCGGAAGCCCCGGTGACGAGAATGCCGAAGGGACGCCGGCCCAGTTCGTGGTTCAGGCGCTTGATCATGGCGTAGGCGGCCGTGATGGAACGGGCGTTGTTGGACACTTGCACCACGATCTCGGCGCTGGCCATGACGGGCACGGGGAAGGCGCCACCGTCGAATTCGCCATCGACCAGCACCATGCCGGTCTGGCGCACCAGCACGTCGAAGGCCTTGGCCAGCCGGCGTGCCTCGTCGGGGCCGCGGCGCGCTTCGCCGCGCGTCATCGACGCCACCGTGAAGCCTTGCGGCGCTTCATACAACACCTGGTTCAGCGCGCACTCCTGGCGCGCCACGTTGAGCAGGCTGGCGCCGTCGTCCAGCCCCAGGCGCGAGGCCACGCCATGGGCGCTGGCGCAGGCATCCATCAGCAGCACGTCGTTGCCGGCCCGGGCCAGCGAGGCGCCCAGGTTGACCAGCATGGCGGCCTTGTCGTCTTGCGGCGTGGCCGACAGGAAGGTGACGATGCGTGGCGTGGGGCCGGCCAGCATCCGGCGCAGGCCTTCGGCCTGGTCGAAATCAAAGTTAGCCAAGGTGCACCTCGCGCAGCGAGCCGTCGGCGCCGGCGTTGGACATCAACAGGGGCAATTCCGCATCCAGGTACTGGCCGGGGATGGCGTCGCGCTTGAGCTTGAAGGCACGGTCGATCAGCCAGGCCGGATCGGCCAGGTGCAGGTCTTCCGGCACGCGCTGGCCGTTGGAGACGTAGAACAGGTTCAGTTTCTGGCGGATCACCACGTCGAGCACGTTGCCGATGGCGGCCGCCTCGTCCAGCTTGGTCATGATGCAGCCGGCCAGGCCGCTGCCCTGGTAGGCGCGCACCACCTCGTTCAAGGTTTCCTGGGTGGCCGTGGCGTTCAGGCACAGCACGCGCTTGACGTCGGCGCCGGCCCCTTGCAGCATGGCCACCTGCTCCGTCACCATCTGGTCGCGCTGGCTCACGCCGACCGTGTCGATCAGCACCGTGTGCTTGTTTTTCAGTTCTTTCAAGGCGATGCGCAGGTCGGCCTCGTCCTTCACCGAGTGCACCATCACGCCCAGGATCTTGCCGTAGATGCGCAGTTGCTCGTGGGCGCCGATACGGTAGGCGTCCGTCGTGATCAAGGCCAGCTTGTCGGCGCCGTGGCGCATCACGCAGCGCGCGGCCAGCTTGGCCGTGCTGGTGGTCTTGCCCACGCCGGTCGGGCCCACCAGTGCGAACACGCCGCCCTGGTCGATCAGGGCATCCTCGTTGGCCATGGTGCTCAGGTTGCGGGTCAGCACAGTCTTGATCCAGCGCATGCTGTCGGCCGTGTCGCGGCTGGCCGGCAGCTTTTCGATCAGGTAGCGCGCCAGGCTGGCCGAAAAACCGGCTGCCAGCATCTCGCGCAACACGGCCGCCTTGTGCGGTTCGCGCTGCTGGGTCGAACCCCAGGCGATCTCGGCCAACTGGGTTTCCATCATGCCGCGCATGGCGCGGATCTCGTTCATCATGCCGTGCATTTCGGCGGCCGCGTTCTGCTTGGCGCTGGCGACGGCGGCGGCCACCATTTCGGAGATGCGTTCCATGTCGAGCGCGGCGGCGCGCGGCTGGGCCGGGGTAGCGGCGGCGGCCGTGGCCGACGCATACGACGAGGGCGAGGCCACCACGCGGCGTGCCGGTTGCGCCGGCATCATGGACGGCGCGGCGGGCGGCAACTCCAGCTGTGGACGCGGCGCGGCCATGGGCGACTGCGGCGCGGGCGACGCCAGCGAGGCGGCGTCGTCATTGGCCAGCGCCAGGATCTCCACCTCGCCATCGGCCTGGCGGTTGGACAGGATCACGGCGTCGGGGCCGAGCGCCTCGCGCACCTTGCGCAGCGCTTCGCGCGACGTGGGCGCGGTGAATTTCTTGACGTTCATGGCCGGCTCCCTTGGGCAAGGGCAGCACGTGGTTGGGAAAGTGGTTTGGCCATCATCATCGACTCCTGTTACTTGAGCGCTGCGCCTTCGACATGAGGCGCCTTTGCTCTGACAGTGCCATTATTGACGATGCACCATGGAAACGATCCGATGAACAACGGTGGAAATGGGCCGTATTTCAGCGTTGCCCGCGCAGCCGCGCGCACGCCATGGTGGCCAGCGGGCCGGTGGCATGCTCAGGCGCCGCCGAACACGTCATCCAGGCTGGCGCCGCTGAACAGCTTCCTGGCCCAGGCGTCCAGTTCAGCGCTGGTGGCGACGGCAAGGCGCGCGTGCACGGACGGCGGCACGCTGCCGAAACGGGTTTCGATCAGCAAGGCCAGCAATTCCGAGCGCCCTTCCTGCCGCCCTTCCTGCCGCCCTTCCTGCCGCCCTTCCTGCAAGCCCTGCTCCCGGCCCTGCTTGCGGTACATGCTCGCGATCGGGCTGACATATGGCATGGCCTTTCCCCTTTCCAACAACTGTATGTCGCGCCACAATGCCAGCTCCAGTTCCGCCGGCAGGCGCATCATCCAGTCGATCAACACAAACAAATCAATGATACGTTGTTTGTCCCAGTCGCGCCCAAACAGCAAACGCGCCAGGCGCCGCTTGGCGGCATCGCGGCGCGCCGCGTCGCCGCGGGTTTGGCGGGTCAGCAGATGGGCCGCCGTCACCAGCCCGAACGGATTGGATTGCGTGAGCAGTTCCTCGATGTGCGGCGCATAATCGCTCAGCTTGATCACATTGAAGTCCAGCTGCAATTGGCAGCCGAACAGTTGGTAGGCAAAGCGCTGCGGCCGCCAGCGCGGGCGGTCGTCCGCCAGTAACACGAGGCTGGCGACGGGGCGGCGGAAGCGGTCGTAGGCACGGTAATGGTAAGAAAATATCCGTTCCGCGAAGTCACGCTCGCGCCTGCCCTGGATCTCCAGGTGGATCAGCACCCACTGCTGGCCGCCATCATGCGTGTGCACCCGCACCAGCTTGTCGACCAGTCGCTTGCCCAGCTCCCCGTCGCGCGCCAGTTGCGCCAGTTCCTGGTCCAGGAAGACGTGCGGCCGCGCCCAGTCGATTTGCTGGTGAGCTTGCGGAAAATAGAACGCCATAAAAGCCGGGAAATAGCGGGTGACCGCATCCTTCCAAGGCGTATCGTAGTCGTCCGATGCCGGTGCCATGGCCCCAGTCTAGGCCGGACGCGGCAACGCCCCGTGCGCACGCGCAAGGGGCAGTCCATCAACATCAGGCCGGCTGGCCGCCCACCAGCGACGTCACGCGGATGGTCTTGGTTTCCGGAATCTCCGCATGCGACAGCACTTTCAGCTGCGGCAAGGCGCGGCGCAGGAAACGCGACAGCAAGGCGCGCAGCGGCCCCGGCACCAGCAGCACCGGTGTCAGTCCCAGCGCTTCCTGCTGGGTGGCGGCCGCTTGCGCCTGCTGGGCGATGGTGTCGGCCAGGCCAGGCTCGATGCCGGCACCATCCGGCCCGCTGGCCGACAGGGCCTGCATCAGCAAGCGCTCCAGGCGGTTATCGAGCGTCATCACGGACAGCTCACCGGCACCCGGGAACAGTTGCTGGACGATGGCCCGGCCCAGCGCGATGCGCACCAGCGCCGTCAAATCGTTCGGGTCTTGCGTGTGCACGGCGTGCTCGGCCAGTGTCTCGATGATGGTGCGCATGTCGCGGATGTGGACGCCTTCCACGAGCAGGTTCTGCAACACCTTCTGCAAGGTCGACAGCGACACCATCTTCGGCACCAGGTCTTCCACCAGCTTGGGCGCGTCCTTGCCCAGGTGATCGAGCAAGGCTTGCACCTCGGCCCGGCCCAGCAGTTCCGACGCATGCGTGGTGATCAGGTGGTTCAAGTGGGTGGCCACCACCGTGCCCGCATCGACCACTGTGTAGCCCATGGTCTGGGCCTGGTCGCGCAAGCCGGCATCGATCCAGGTGGCCGGCAGGCCGAACGCGGGATCGGTGGTCACCAGGCCCGGCAGCGTACCGCTGGCCATGCCGGGATTGATGGCCAGGAACTGGCCGTTGAACGCTTCGCCGGTGCCCACCTCCACGCCCTTGAGCGTGATGCGGTAGGCCGACGGCTTCAATTCCAGATTGTCGCGGATATGCACCGGCGGCGCCAGGAAGCCGACTTCCTGCGCGAACTTCTTGCGGATCCCCTTGATGCGCTTGAGCAGTTCGCCGCCCTGGGTCTTGTCCACCAGCGGAATCAGGCGATAGCCCACTTCCAGGCCCAGCGTGTCGACCGGCATGATGTCCTGCCAGGTTGCTTCCTCCTGCTCGGGCGCGGCCGGCGGCGGCGCTTCGGGCGCCGCCTCGGCGGCCGTGGCCGCGCTGCTGGCGCGCCGGGTCAGCAGCCAGCCGGCGCCGACCAGGATGCTGGACAGCAGCAGGAACACCAGGTTGGGCATGCCCGGAATCAGGCCCATGCCACCGATGATGGCGCCCGTGATGTACAGCACCTGGGGCTTGGCGAACAACTGGCCGATCACCTGGCCGCCAATGTCCTGCTCGCTGGCCACGCGCGACACAACGATACCGGCCGCCGTCGAAATCACCAGCGAGGGAATCTGCGCCACCAGGCCGTCACCGATGGCCAGCAAGGTGTAGTTCTTGATCGCGTCGCCGAACGTCATGTCGTGCTGCAGCAAGCCCACCAGCAGGCCGCCCACCACGTTGATGACCGTCACCAGGATACCGGCCACGGCGTCGCCGCGCACATACTTACTGGCACCGTCCATGGCGCCATAGAATTCGGCTTCCTGCGCCACTTCGCTGCGGCGCTTGCGCGCTTCCGCTTCGCCGATCAGGCCGGCGTTGAGGTCGGCGTCGATCGCCATCTGCTTGCCGGGCATGGCGTCCAGTGCGAAGCGGGCGCCCACTTCGGCGATACGGCCCGCGCCCTTGGTGACGACGGTGAAGTTGATGATGGTGAGGATGATGAACACCACGATACCGACCGCGTAGTTGCCGCCGATCAGGAAGTGGCCGAACGCTTCGATCACCTTGCCGGCCGCGTCCGCGCCGGTGTGGCCTTCGGTCAGCACCACGCGGGTGGAGGCCACGTTCAGCGACAGGCGCAGCATGGTCGACACCAGCAGGATGGTGGGGAAGGCCATGAAGTCCAGCGGCTTGACCGTGTACAGGCTGGTCAGCAGCACGATGATGGCCAGCGCGATATTGAAGCTGAAGAACAGGTCGAGCACGAAGGCCGGCAGCGGCAGCACCATCATCGCCAGCAACATGACGATCAGGATGGGCGCGGCCAGGCTCTTGTTGGCGCCTTTGGCCAGGCCCTGCATCCAGGCAGGCAGTTTCAGGTTGCTCAGGGCGTTCATGCGGGTGCTCCGTTATTCGTATCGTTAAGCTTGCCACGGCCGACGTAGGCGGGGTTGAGCGGGTCCAGCTCGGGTGGCACGTCCAGCCTGGTCGGGGTGTCGGGACGGTGGCCGCCCTGCTTGCTGAACACGCGCAGCTGGAACACATAGGCCAGCACTTCGGCCACGGCCGCGTACAGCGCCTCGGGGATCTCGTCGCCGATCTCGGTGTGCTTGTGCAGTGCACGGGCCAGCGGCGGCGCTTCCAGGATGGCGACCTTGTTTTCCCTGGCGATTTCGCGGATCTTGGCCGCCACCTCGTCGGTGCCCTTGGCCACCACGCGCGGCGCGCCGCGCGAACCGTCGGCGTACTTCAGCGCCACGGCGTAGTGGGTCGGGTTGGTCACCACCACGTCGGCCGTCGGCACGTCGGCCATCATGCGGCGCTTGGCCATCTCGCGCTGCATCTGGCGGATCTTGGCCTTGATCTGGGGATTACCGTCTGATTCCTTGGATTCCTGGATCATTTCCTGGCGCGTCATCTTGAGCTTGTTGGCGTAGTGCCACATCTGGTACGGGCCGTCGACGGCCGCGATCAGCCCCAGCGCGCCGACGATGAACAGGAAACTCATGGCGATCATGTCCAGCAAATGCACGCTGCCGAGCTTGAGCGGCTCCACGGCCAGGCCCAGCACGGCATCCTTTTGCTTCATCACCACCAGCCACGCCACCAGGCCCACCACCAGCGTCTTGGCAATCGCCTTGAGCAGTTCCACCAGCGCGTTGGCCGATACCAGGTTGGACAAGCCCTTGACCGGGTTGAGCTTGCCGAAGTTGGGGGTGACGGCCTTGCCGCTGAACAGCCAGCCGCCCACCAGCAGCGGCGAGGCCAGCGCCACCACCATCACGGCCAGGCCCAACGGCAGACAGGCCAGCAACACGCGGCCCACGTCCATGCCGATGCGGGTCAGCAGCACGTCGGCATGAAAAATCTGTTCCTGGTCCAGGGCCAGGCCCGACACCATGGCCGAACGCAGCTGGCGCACCAGCGAGGAACCGGTCAGCCACAGGCCGGCGCCGGCCACCATCAGCACGGTAAACGTCGCCACTTCCCGCGATCGGGGAACGTCGCCTTCTTCTCGCGCCTGCTCGAGGCGCTTCGCTGACGCCGGTTCTGTCTTTTCTGCGTCGCTTTCTTCAGCCATCGCCTGCTCCTGTGGATACGCTAGCCATCATAGGCGATATTGCCGTATGGCTATTCGCGGAACAGGATGGAAAAAGGGGCCTTATTTCCCGCCCCCGGCCGGGTCGGCCCGGGTCACGGTCTGCTCGATGGCGCCGAAAATCGACTTGCCGTCACCGTTCAGCATCTCGATGCGTATCGTGTCGCCGAAGGCCATGAACGGCGTCACGGGCGCACCGCCGGCGATGGTTTCCAGGCAACGCTGCTCGGCGATGCAGGAATAGCCGCGCTTGCTGTCCTTGTTCGACACGGTGCCGGAGCCGATGATGCTGCCGGCCCGGATATTGCGCGACTTGGCCAGGTGGGCCAGCAGCTGGGGAAAGTTGAAGATCATGTCCACCCCGGCGTGCGGCTGGCCCACCAGCTTGCCGTTCCATGTCGAGCGCAGCGGCAGATGGACCTTGCCGCCCTTCCAGGCATCGTCGAGCTCATCCGGGGTGACGGCCACGGGCGAGAAGCTGGTGGCCGGCTTACTCTGCAGGAAACCGAAACCCTTGGCCAGTTCATCGGGAATCAGGTTGCGCAGCGACACGTCATTGACCAGCGCCAGCAGCCGGATTTGCTGGTAGGCCTGGTCGGGCGTCGCGCCCATGGCGATATCGTCGGTGATCACGGCCACTTCCGCTTCGAAATCGATGCCCCATTCCTCGTGGAACAGCGCGATGTCGTCGCGCGGACCGAGGAAATCGTCGCTGCCGCCCTGGTACATCAGCGGCTCCTCCCAGAACGAGGCGGGCAATTCGGCGCCGCGCGCCTTGCGCACCAGCTCCACGTGGTTGACATAGGCTGAACCGTCGGCCCACTGGTAGGCGCGCGGCAGCGGCGCCATGCACTGCGCCGGATCGAAGTCGAACGTGCGGCGGCCGCGTCCATTGCTCAAGTCCTGGTACAACTGCTGCAACTGGGGCGCGATGAAGGTCCAGTCGTCCAGCGCGCGCTGCAGGGTGGAGGCGATGCCATCGGCCAGCTGGGCCGTTTTCAGGTCGCGCGCAACGACGGCCAGCTGGCCGTCGCGCGTGCCGTCTTTCAGGGTGGCGAGTTTCATGGCGATGCGTGAAGGTGAACGCGTGCATCCCGCGCAGCGGCGGTAGGCACGGTGAAGTGGTCGCTTAAATGGCCGATTAATTGGTCGCTTAAATGGTCGCTTAAATGGTCGCTTAAGTGGCCGATTAAATGGTCGACTAAGCCGGAGCCAGCAAGGCCAGCTGTTCAGGCGTCAGGTAACACCATTCGCCCTCGGCGATGCCGAGCGAATCGAGCTGCAGGGTACCGATGGCCGAACGATGCAGCGCACTGCAATGGTTGCCGGCCGCGGCCAGCATGCGCTTGACCTGGTGATACTTGCCCTGCTCCAGCACGATCTCCAGCTGGCGCTCGCCGCGCTGCTCGCATACCAGGGCAGCCAGCGGCGCCGGTTCGTCATGCAACTGCACGCCGGCCAGCAACTGTGCCACCAGTTCCGGCGTCACCGGGTCTTCGGTGGTGGCCTGGTAAACCTTGGGCACGTGGCGCTTGGGCGAGGACTGGGCATGGATGAACGGGCCATCGTCCGACATCAACAGCATGCCGGTGGTGTCATGGTCGAGCCGGCCCACGGGCTGCACTTCGCGCCAGGTGAATTGCTCGGGCAGCAAGGTCAGCACACCCGGATGGTGGCTGGGCTTGCGCGAACATTCGAAATTGGCGGGCTTGTTGAGGGCGATGTACACGTGTTCGCGGTACACCCACTCTTCGTCGAACACTGTCAGCACCAGGCCATCGGTCTCCATGGTGGTGCGGTAATTGTCCTGCACCTTGCCGGCGATGCTCACTTCGCCGTCCTCGATCAGGGAGCGGCAGTACTTGCGGGTACCAAAACCCTGCGATTGCAGGATGCGGTCTAGGGATAATTTACTCATGGCGAGACTTTAACAGATGCGGCAGCGAGCGTGAAGGCAAGCGCCGCCCGCCCGGTTTGACGGCGCACCCGGCACATCATTGATGCAAATCAATAAGTCCCCGTCTGGCGTTGATACACTGAAACTTCATTAGGAATCGGCCTAATACCGATTGGGAATAATGGAAGAGGTTGTTAGAACGGAGCAGCTGCCCGCAGAAGGATGCATCATGTTAAAACGCGCCCCACCCCGCCCGCGCCCCCCTTGCGCCCAAGACACGCCGGCCGATCCCCATCGCCAGGCGGCCACCGAGGCCGCGGCCGCGCACCGTACTGCGCTGGCCTTGTCGCGCTGGCGCAGTGGCGAGACCAGCGCCGAACTGCACGCCGCCGCCGCGCTCCATCCCGGCCCGCAAGCCCAGTGGCAGGCGGCGCTGCAACGCCAGTTCTGCGCCTGGCTGGAGGCGGGCGGTTTCGCGGCCCAAGAGCAGGAACAAGCGCAGGAGCAGGAACATGCACAGGCACAAACATCGGCACAGTTCGCGCCACCAATGAAAACAGCGGCATTGCGCCGCTGTTCTCAGCCCCATTGCGGGACTATTGACGAGGAATTGAAATTCTCTCTACTCCGCATTCGCGATGCGGTTCAGTAGTTCCATCAACTGCTTGGCAAGACAGTGCGGACAACAATCTGAACTGTTAATCTGACCTCCCTTGGAAAGAACTACAACACCACTATAGACCAAGGTGAGCGATATACAAGGCGATTCCAGAGCAGATTAATAATGTTAATCGTCCTGCCATTTGCCGTCAGTGCAGCACCGGACGCGCGCCGGCATAGACCGATTTGACGGCGCCGGCCCCCATGGCCGCGCCGAACTTCTTCAGCACCCGCTCCGGCAAACCTTCGTGCTGGGTATAGTCGATGATGTCTTCGGCCTTGACGATATCGCGCGCCACGCTGTCGACCGTGCCCAGGCCATCGGCCAGGCCCATGTCGATGGCGCGCGCGCCGCTCCAGAACAGGCCGGAGAACATGTCCGGCGTTTCCTTGAGGCGCTTGCCACGGCCGCTGCGCACCACGTCGATGAATTGCCGGTGGATTTCGCCCAGCATGGCCTGGGCGTGCTGCTTGTGTTTTTCCGTGAGCGGACTAAACGGGTCCATGAAGCCCTTGTTCTCGCCGGCCGTCAACAGGCGCCGCTCGATGCCCGCCTTTTCCATGATGCCCGTGAAGCCGAAGCCATCCATCAACACGCCGATGGAGCCGACGATGGACGCCTTGTCCACGTAGATGCGGTCGGCGGCGGCCGCGATGTAATAGCCGCCCGAGGCGCAAATCTCGTCGACCACCACGTACAGCGGCTTGTCCGGATAGCCCTTGCGCAGGCGCCGGATCTCGTCCACGATCATGCCGGCCTGCACCGGGCTGCCGCCGGGGCTGTTGATATGCAACACGACGGCCACGGAACCGCTGTCGGAAAACGCCTTGTTCAAGGCCGGGATCACCACGGCGGCCGACCCACTGCCTTCGCTGTCGATCTCGCCCTCGATCTCGATCAGGGCCGTATGGCGCCCCAGCGCCTCGCCATCCACGCCGGGCCAGCTGAAATCGAAATAGGCGGCCAGTCCCACCAGCAGCACCAGCAGGAACAGGAACTTGAAGAAGATCCCCCAGCGGCGGTGCGCGCGCTGCTCCTTGAGCGTGGCGAACACCAGCTTTTCCAGCACTTCACGTTCCCAGTTGGTGGGCGGGGCGCTCGGCCTGGCCGGCGCGGCCGGCGGGATGGGCGCGCGTTCGGACGCGCTATCGCTAGTGTTTTCGCTCATGGTTGCTGCCAGATGGAGGACATGGATGAAGGCGACGACCGGTGTTCAGGCGCGGGCTGGCCGCACATAGTCGTCTGGTTGCCAGTAGATGTGCTGGTCGCGCTCAACCACCGTGATCGGGCGCAGCCGTCCGCCCCGGCACGGCCCGCCGGCGCAAAAGCCGCTGTCGGGCACATAGATGGCGCCGTGCGTGGAACACATCAGATACAGGCCGCTGGACTCGAAGAATTCGCCTTCGGCCCAGTCGAGTTCGATGGGCACATGGGCGCAGCGGTTCAGGTAGCCGTACACGGTGCCCTGGTAGCGCACCACGAAGCCGGTGCCATCGTCGCCGCCGGCCGTGACGGGAAAGCGCACCCCCTTGCCGCCTTCCTGCACGGCATCGGCGGCGCACACCAGGATCTGGGTCGCCTGCACATCGCTGCCGTTGTCATGGGTACTCATGCGTGCTCGTTCAGCCAATGATGGAGTTCGGCCACGGTAGCGGCCGAGAACAACGGCTGGCAGGCCGCCAGCTGATCGACGGGGTGGGCGCCGTACTGGACGGCGATGGCCGCCGCGCCCGCGTTATTAGCCATCAGCAAGTCGTGGGTGGTGTCGCCTATCATCACCGTGCGCTTCATGTCCTGCCCCAGTTCGCGCGTCAGCTCCTGCAGCATGGCGGGATGCGGCTTGGAAAATGTTTCGTCTGCGCAACGCGTGGCATCGAACAGCGACAGCAGGCCGGCATCGTTCAGGGCCCGGTTCAGGCCAACCCGACTCTTGCCGGTGGCCACGGCCAGGAAATAGGCCTGCTGCGATAATTCCTCCAGCATCTCGCGGGCACCCTTGAACAAGGTCAACTCATGGTCGCGCGACAGGTAGTGGTAGCGGTAGCGTTCCACCAGCCGCGGATAATATTTGGGATCGATGCCCGGCATGGCCGCCTGCATCGCTTCGGACAGGCCGAGGCCGATCACGTGGGCGGCCGCGTCATCCTTGGGAACCGGCAAGCCAAGATCCTTGGCCGCCGCCTGTATGCATTTCACGATCGCCGATGTGGAATCCATCAGCGTGCCATCCCAATCGAATACGATTAAGTCAAATTGCTTTCTTGCCATGTCTCCCGGCGGCGATCGCGGCCGGCTCCTTGATTCCTGTCCGGCGACGGCGCTAGCCCATGCCCGACTATCTAGTTGAAGTCGCTTCAAAATGACCATGGCTAGGCGTGGCGCCGAAGACAGTGCGCGTGCACGGCAAGGCGCCACAACGACGCCATGGGCTTTTTGAAACGGCTTCTAGGTTGATGCGTTAAGCGGTTTCCCCAAGCTTAGCAAGAAACGCTCGCATTCGGCGGCCAACGGCGCATTTAATGTTAATAATTTGCCAGTTTCCGGATGGGTGAAGGTAATTTGATGGGCGTGCAGGAACATGCGCTTGAGCGCGCCGCGCGTGGCGTCGGCCTTCAGCAACGCCCGGTTGAGCGCGAAATCACCGTACTTGTCGTCACCTGCGATCGCGAAGCCCGACGATGCCAGATGAACGCGAATCTGGTGGGTACGTCCCGTTTTCAGCTCCGCTTCCAGCAGCGCGAAATCCTTGAACTTGCGCAATAAGGTGAACACCGTGTGCGACGGCAAGCCGTCGGCCTGCACGGCCACCCGGCGTTCACCTTCGGCCGTCGTGTATTTATGCAATGGCAACTTCACGTGCTGGCGCGCGTTCTTCCAGTCGCCGGCCACCAGGGTCAGGTAACGCTTGTCCGTGTGCCCCTCGCGCATCTGCTCGTGCAGGTTGGTCAGCGCCGAACGTTTCTTTGCCAGCAACAACAGGCCGGACGTGTCGCGGTCCAGCCGGTGCACCAGTTCCAGGAATTTCGCTTGCGGACGCGCGGCCCGCAATTGCTCGATCACGCCGAACGACACGCCCGAGCCGCCATGCACGGCCACGCCGGCCGGCTTGTCGATCACCAGCAACTGGCTGTCTTCATAGATGATGTCGAATTCGGCCGCCGGCACCGCATTGGTGTCGGCCTTTTCGGCCACCCGCACCGGCGGGATGCGCACGATATCACCTTGTACCAATCGGTACAATTGATCGATGCGGCCCTTGTTAACCCGCACTTCACCCGAGCGCAGGATGCGATAAATATGGCTTTTCGGCACGCCTTTGCATACACGCAACAGGTAATTATCGATGCGCTGGCCGGCCTCTTCTTCCGTGATTGTGACGAATTGTGCTTGCGGCGGAACCTGTGTTGAAGGGGGAACAACATCGTTTTGCATCTTCATTTGCTCTGTCTTCCCAGAAAATCTCTCTAAGTCCTTCATTTTGAATATATAATCATTTAGCGGCGGTTCTAGCTGCTGCAAGTGTAAGAATAAAAGCACATTTTACACAGGGGCGTCTCCACTGGCCTCGCCAAATTGCAAATTCAGAGGAAAAAATGTATATGCACCACCCCTGCGCGGATCAAGGTTGCACCGTCGTTGTAATCGGATGGCGCGCAAGAGTGCTGAATTAGGATGGTTGGATAGTAAGGATAACGCCGGCAAGCATGATCAAGAGTTATGCTCGCTGGTTAATGAAGTTGATAACGCTTGCCGTTTTCGCCAGACCCCATGCTTAGTAGCAAGCTAATGACGGAAGGCTGACACAAGCCTAAAGAAGTTGTAGTACTTGTCATGTAAGCAAGGCCAGGATCTGGCTCATCGACGCTGCCCACCGCCTGCGTTCTCTGCCCCCCGCCCCCGCGGGCCGCATGGAAGAATCGCAGGTGACGCGGGTACTCGGCATGTCGATCGACTTCATGCGCCCAGTGGCGGCCGCAACCCACGTTGCTGCGCCGCCCCTCAGGGCATACCCACCGCAACCATGTTAATTCTCGCGTATATCCCTGTAGCTTCGCTGTTCCACGGAACAGCATTGAGATGGCCCATAGGGTCGCGGAGTTAATAAAAATGAAACGCATGTTGTTTAATGCTACGCAACAAGAGGAGCTGCGTGTCGCCATCGTTGACGGTCAGAAACTGATCGACATCGACATCGAGACGGCTGGACGTGAGCAACGCAAGTCCAACATCTACAAAGGCGTGATCACCCGCATCGAACCGTCGCTGGAAGCGTGCTTCGTCAGCTACGGCGAAGACCGCCACGGTTTCCTGCCGTTCAAGGAAGTGGCCCGTACCTACTTCCGCGAAGGCGTGGACGTGCGCAACGCCTCGGTCAAGGAAGCCCTGCGCGAAGGCCAGGAAATCATGGTGCAGGTCGAGAAGGAAGAGCGCGGCAACAAGGGCGCGGCCCTGACCTCGTTCGTGTCGCTGGCCGGCCGCTACCTGGTGTTGATGCCCAACAACCCGCGCGGCGGCGGCGTGTCGCGCCGCGTCGAAGGCGAGGAACGCCAGGAACTGCGCGAAACCATGGACAAGCTGGACTTGCCACCAGGCATGTCCGTGATTGCCCGCACGGCCGGCATCGGCCGCAACGTGGAAGAGCTGCAGTGGGACTTGAATTACCTGATGCAACTGTGGCGCGCCATCGAGGGCGCCGGCAAGTCGGCCTCGGGCGCGTTCCTGATCTACCAGGAATCGTCGCTGGTAATCCGCGCCATCCGCGATTACTTCCAGCCCGACATCGGTGAAATCCTGATCGACACCGACGAGATCTACGAGCAGGCCCACCAGTTCATGAGCCACGTGATGCCCGACATGGTGCACCGCGTGAAACGCTACAGCGACGACGTGCCGCTGTTCTCGCGCTTCCAGATCGAACACCAGATCGAGACCGCCTACTCGCGCACCGTGCCGCTGCCATCGGGCGGCGCCATCGTGATCGACCACACCGAAGCGCTGGTGTCGGTGGACGTCAACTCGGCCCGCGCCACCCGCGGTTCCGACATCGAGACCACCGCCTTCAACACCAACTGCGAAGCGGCCGAGGAAGTGGCGCGCCAGTTGCGCCTGCGCGACCTGGGCGGCCTGATCGTGATCGACTTCATCGACATGGAAGTGGCCAAGAACCAGCGCGAAGTGGAACAGCGCCTGAAAGACGCGCTGCACCACGACCGCGCCCGCGTGCAGATGGGCAAGATTTCGCGCTTCGGCCTGATGGAACTGTCGCGCCAGCGCCTGCGTCCGTCGCTGTCCGAAGGCTCGCACGTGACCTGCCCGCGCTGCTCCGGCACCGGCCACATCCGCGATACGGAATCGTCGGCCCTGCAAGTGCTGCGCATCATCCAGGAAGAGGCCATGAAGGAAAACTCGGCCACCATCCACGTGCAAGTGCCGGTGGACGTAGCCGCCTTCCTGCTCAACGAAAAGCGCGGCGAAGTGCTGAAGATCGAGAACCGTCACCGCATCGCCGTGATCCTGATTCCGAACAAGCACCTCGACACCCCGCACTACAAGCTCGAGCGCATCAAGCACGACGACCCGCGCCTGGAAGACAGCCAGGCCAGCTACACGCTGGCCGAGCAGGCTGAAACCGACATGGCCTACAGCAAGCGCCAGAAGGAAGAAGCCAAGCCGCGCCAGGAAGCCGTGGTCAAGACCATTACCCCGGAGCAACCGGCGCCGATGGTCGAGCGTACCGCCAAGCCGGCCGAGACGGTCAAGGTCGCCGCGCCAGCCCAGCCCGTGGCCGAGCCCGGTTTCTTCGAGAAACTGTTCAGCTTCTTCCGCGCCAAGCCGCAAGCGCCGGTCATGCCGGTGGCGCCGACCATCGTCGTCAAGCCGGTGCCGGCCGACCGCGGCGAGCGCAACGCCCGTGGCCCGCGTGGCCGCAGCCGTAACGGCAAGCCCGGCGGCCGCGAGCGCGACGAGCGCGAACCAGGCGTCCGTCCCGGCCAGGAGGAAGGCGCCAAGGCCGCCGACACCGGCCGCCCAGCCCGTCCGCCGCGCCCACCGCGCGAAGGCCGTGAGGGCCGTGAAGGTCGTGAGCCGCGCGAAAACCAGGCAGCCGAAGGCCAGCGCGAGCGCGCCGAGCGTCCACCACGTCCGCCGCGTGAACCACGCGGCGAGAAGCCACAGGTAACGGAAGCGAAAGTCGAAGAACTGGCGTTGACGGCTGCCGCCGCTGGCGCCGCCGCACCGGCTGTGGCCGGCAATGGCCCGGTTGTGGAAGCGACCTCCATCCTGAAGACGGCCCCGCAAACGGGTCCGGAAGGTGAGGAAGCGGAAGCGGCTGACGGCGAAGAGCCGCGCCGCCGCCGCCGCCGTGGTGGCCGTAACCGCAACCGCCGCGAGCGCGAAGCGGGCGAAGGCATGGAAGCCGGTGCCAACGAAGGTGACGCCCCCGTCGTGACCTTCACCGTGGCGCCCGCAGCGACCGCTGAGGCCGCCGCCGTGGCACCAGTGGCAGTGACCGCAGCACCCGTGGTTGAAGCAGCGGTTGAAGCCGCGGCACCAGCCGTCACCGAACAGGCTGCACCTGTGGCAGCCAAGGTCGAGACCGCAGCACCGGTGGCGGAAGCCGCGCCGGTGGTCGAAGCCGCGCCGGCCGCCGCACCGGTGGCTGAAGTGGCCCCGGCAGCCGCCGCACCGGCAGCCGTCGTGGAAAGCGCCGCCGCCGTCGTGACCGAGGCTGCGGCGCCCGTCGCCGCCGAAGTGGCCGCAGTGGCCGCAGTGGCCGAAGTGGCCGAAGTGGCTGCCACCACCGTGGTCGAAGTGACGGCACCGGCGGCTGTGGCCCCGGCCGCGCCGGTGGTCGAAGCCATCGTCGCCGCGCCGGCCGTGGAAGCTGTGGCCGCCGCACCTGTGGTTGCCGCGCCTGCCGCGCCGGTAGCCGCCGCCCCGGCACCGGCCGCCACGCCCGCCGCCCCTATCGACCTGCAAGCCGTGCTCGGCTCCGCCGGCCTGACCCTGGCCGCGACCGACCCGGCCAAGCTGCGCGCCGCCCAGGAAGCCGCCGCCAAGGTGGTCGCGCCAGTGCGCGTGCCGCGCGAGCGCAAGCCGCTGCCACCGCAAGTGGACGAGCCGCTGGTGCAAGTCGATACCCGCCGCTGACGCTAGCGAGGTGAGCCGTGCGGGAGCGATCCCGCCGGCTCCATGCACAACAGGGAAGCCACGTGCTTCCCTTTTTTTCGCCCTTTCCAATCTGGCCAATCAGAGGCACACTGGGGGCCGCATAGATGTCCTGCCAACCAACCTCCCTACCTACTACGCCAATGAGCTTGCCTGACCTGAACCGCCCCGCTCCCGTGAGCCTGCGCACCGCCTTCTGGTACTGGCTCAAGCTCGGCTTCATCAGCTTTGGCGGCCCGGCCGGCCAGATCGCCATGATGCATGCGGAACTGGTGGAACGGCGGCGCTGGATCTCCGAGCAACGCTTCCTGCACGCCTTGAATTACTGCATGCTGCTGCCCGGCCCCGAGGCGACCCAGCTCGCCATCTACATCGGCTGGCTGCTCCACAAGACGCGCGGCGGCATCGTCGCCGGCGTCCTGTTCGTGCTGCCATCGCTGGTCTTCCTGATTACTTTGTCATGGATCTACATGGCCTATGGCAGCGTGCCGACGGTCGCGGCGGTACTGTACGGCATCAAGCCGGCCGTGGTGGCCATCGTCCTGGCAGCCGCCTGGCGCATCGGCAAACGCGCACTCAAGAATGGCGCACTGATCACGCTAGCCGCCGCCGCTTTTGTCGCCATCACCGTATTTCATCTGCCATTTCCGCTCATCGTCGCCGCGGCCGCCCTGGTCGGCCTGCTGGGCGGCCGGTACTGGCCGGCCCGGTTTCAGATTGGCGGCGGCCATCCCGGTCAGGCTGCCTCCTACGGCCCGGCCCTGATCGACGATGACACCCCCACGCCCGATCACGCCCGCTTTTCCTGGTCCGGCCTGGCACGCGTGGCCGTGCTCGGCTGCACCTTGGGCGGCCTGGCGTGGCTGGCCCTGGCGCTGGCCACGGGGGTGCGCCAGCCGCTGGCGCAAATGGGCTGGTTCTTCACCAAGGCCGCGATGCTGACTTTTGGCGGCGCCTATGCGGTGCTGCCCTACGTCTACCAGGGTGCCGTGGACAGCTACCACTGGCTGCTGCCGGCGCAGATGATCGATGGCCTGGCACTGGGCGAGACCACGCCCGGCCCGCTGATCATGGTGGTGGCCTTCGTCGGCTTCGTGGGCGCGTGGAGCAAGGCCGTGTTCGGCAGCAGCCTGCTGGCGGCCGGCGCGGCCGGCGCCAGCGTGGCAACCTTTTTCACCTTCCTGCCCTCGTTCCTGTTCATCCTGGCTGGTGGCCCGCTGGTGGAAGCGACGCGCGACAACATCCGCATGACGGCGCCGCTGACGGCCATTTCCGCCGCCGTGGTGGGCGTGATCGTCAGCCTGGCCGTCTTTTTCGGCATGCATGTATTCTGGCAGGCATCGCCCACGCCCCACCTCGATCTGCGCGCGGTATTGCTGGGCGGCATGGCCAGTATTGCCCTGCTGCGCTACCAGGTGGGCACGATCAAGCTGATACTGGCCTGTGCGATCTCCGGCCTCGTGCTATCGTATGGCGGTTAGCGCGCATCTTGACGTGTGCGTTCATGCTGTGCCGGGTAGTAACCTTGTAATCATTCATGACTGAAAAAATCATTTTCATGGCGGACCAGCGCCAGCAGTTGCCAGCGGTTCCCGCCGTGCCGGAAGCGCCGACGGGACACGTGACGGACCAGCTTGCCCGGCCCCTGCACGACCTGCGCATCTCCGTCACCGACCGCTGCAACTTCCGCTGCGTGTACTGCATGCCCAAGGCCGTGTTCGACCAGAACTACAGCTATTTGCCGCACAGCTCGCTGCTCTCGTTCGAGGAAATCACCCGCGTCGCGCGCCTGTTCGTGGCGCATGGTGTCGAAAAGATCCGCCTGACGGGCGGTGAACCGCTGCTGCGCAAGAACGTGGAACGGCTGGTCGGCATGCTCAGCGACATCAGGACCCCCAGCGGCCGGCCGCTGGACCTGACGCTGACCACGAATGGCTCGCTGCTGGCCAGGAAGGCGCAGTCGCTCAAGGATGCCGGCCTGCAACGGGTCACCGTATCGCTGGACGCGCTCGACGACGCCATCTTCAAGCGCATGAACGACGTCGATTTCGCCGTCGAGGACGTGCTCAACGGTATCGAAGTGGCGCACCAGGTGGGCCTGGGCCCGATCAAGGTCAACATGGTGGTCAAGGGCGGCATGAACGACAGCCAGATCCTGCCCATGGCCCGGCATTTCAAAAACACGCCCACCATCCTGCGTTTCATCGAATACATGGACGTGGGCGCCTCGAACGGCTGGAAGCTCGATGAAGTGATCCCGTCGTCCGAAGTGCGGCGCCGCATCCACGCCGAACTGCCGCTGGTGGCGGCCGACGCCAACTACACCGGCGAAACGGCCACGCGCTGGGGCTATGCCGATGGCGGCGGCGAAATCGGCCTGATATCAAGCGTGAGCCAGGCATTTTGCCGCGATTGCACGCGGGCCCGCCTGTCCACCGAAGGCAAGCTGTATACTTGCCTGTTCGCCAGCCATGGCCACGACTTGCGCGCCCTGCTGCGCGGCGGCCACAGCGACGACGACATCGCCGGCGCCATCGCGCTGCTGTGGCGCGCGCGCGCCGACCGCTATTCGGAAACGCGCACCCAGCACACCAGCGGGCTGGGGGAACGGGCCAGGAAAGTTGAAATGTCTTATATCGGGGGGTAGTTTGTCTGTGAACAGCAAGGTAAGTGGCCTGATACTGGCCGGTGGCCGTGGCACCCGCATGGGCCGCGTGGACAAGGGCCTGCAGCCATTCCGGGACGCCACGCTGGTGGCCCACGTACTGCAACGACTGGCACCGCAAGTGGCCAGCGTGGCCATCAACGCCAACCGCAACCTGCCCCAGTACGAGGAATACGGCTGCCCGGTGCTCGGCGACGAGCTGGGCGGCTTCGAAGGCCCGCTGGCCGGCCTGCAAACGGGCTTGCGCCACTGCACCACGGAACTGCTGCTGACGGCCCCTTGCGATTCGCCATTCCTGCCGCCCGACCTGGCCCAGCGCCTGACGGACGCGCTCGTATCGCAGGATGCCGACGTGGCCGTCGCCGTCACGCTGGAGCCGGACGAAGAAGGCGTGGTCCAGCGCCAGCTGCACCCCGTGTTCTCGCTGCTGCGCGCCAGCCTGCTGCCGCAACTGGATGCCTACCTGGCCACCGGCGCGCGGCGCATGGAAGGCTGGTATAAATCGCTGCGCCTGGCCGAAGTGGTGTTCGAGGACGCGGCCGCGTTCCGCAACATCAACACGCTGGGCGAGCTGCAGCAATTTGAACAGGCCAATGGCCAGCCCGGCCAGCCGCTCACGCTGGCCGCCGTGGCCAGCTGCCTCGACGCCTACGATCCCGACGCCATGTCCGTGCGCGACGCCCAGCGCATCATCGGCGACTTCATCACACCGATCCAGTCGTCCGAAAAAGTGGCGCTGCGCAGCGCCCTCGACCGCGTGCTGGCGCAGGACGTGATCTCGCCCATCAACGTGCCGGCCTGCGACAACTCGGCCATGGACGGTTACGCGCTGCGCGGCGCCGACCTGCCCACGGAAGGCAGCGTCACGCTGGCAGTGATCGGCATCGTCTACGCGGGCCGCCCGACGGCGCTGACCTGCGGACCCGGCCAGTGCGTGCGCATCATGACCGGCGGCGCCATGCCGGCAGGATGCGACACGGTGCTGCCGCAGGAACTGGCGGCCGCCATCGGCGACGGCAGCGTCACCATCGCGGCCGGCGTGCTGAAGGCCGGCGACAACCGCCGCTTCAAGGGCGAAGACCTGGCCGAAGGCGGCGTGGCCATCGCGCGCGGCAAGGTGGTGCGTCCGGCCGACCTGGGCCTGATCGCCTCGCTCGGCCTGGCCGAAGTGGCCGTGCAGCGCCGCCTGCGCGTGGCGTTCTTCTCCACCGGCGACGAGCTGCGCTCGGTGGGCGAAACGCTGGACACGGGCTGCGTCTACGACAGCAACCGCTACACGCTGTTCGGCATGCTGCAGCGCCTGGGCTGCGACGTGATCGACATGGGCATCGTCAAGGATGACACGGTGGCGCTGGAAGCGGCGCTGCGCAGCGGCTGCGAGAATGCGGACGCCATCATCACCTCCGGCGGCGTATCCGACGGCGCGGCCGACTACACGCGCGCCATGATGGCGCGCCTGGGCGACGTGGCGTTCTGGAAGCTCAACATGCGCCCCGGCCGCCCGCTCGCCTTCGGCAAGATCAATTCCAATGGCCACAGCGCCTGGCTGTTCGGGCTGCCCGGCAATCCGGTGGCCGTGATGGTGTCGTTCTACTTCTTCGCCCGCGCGGCGCTGTTGCACATGATGGGCGCCAACGCCCCGCTGCCGCTGCTGCGCGCACGCGCCCAAGCGGGCATCCGCAAGCGGCCCGGCCGCAGCGAATTCCAGCGCGGTGTGCTCAGCACGGGGGTGGATGGCGCCCCGCAAGTGCGGCTAACGGGTGCCCAGGGCTCCGGCATCCTGCGTTCCATGTCGGAAGCCAACTGCATGGTGGTGCTGCGCGACGACCAGGGCAACGTGGCCGAAGGCGACATGGTCGACGTGCTGCCGTTCGAAGGCTTGCTGTAATCGGCGCCGCCGTTCCTGCCCGCAGTTCGTTCCCGACGTTCGTCCCCGACGTTCGTCCGCGACGTTCGTCCGCGACGTTCGTCCCCGACGTTCGTCCTTACTCTTCTTTCTGCAGGCGCGCCAGCGCCTCGGCCGGGTCGGCGTACAGCGCCGGCTCGGTGTCCGCGCGCCGGAACGCCCGTCCCAGGCTGGCGCGCATGAAGGTGCTGTGGGCAAAGCGCGTCACCTTGCTGTAGTAGCGCTCATGCAGGCCGTTCACCATGGCCACGTAATCGTCCATCAGGTCCGGCGCGATCGAGAAATTGTCGTAGTTGATCACAGCCGGCACCTTGTGGCCTAATCCCTCCAGCCGCTGCGCCACCAGCGCGCGTATCGCCTCGATGGTGGCCCGGTCGGCCACTTCATAGCCTTCGAAATTGGCGAAGAACAGTTGCTGCTGCGGGTCGTAGACGAGGCGTTCCTCCAGCGGCCGCGCCAGGAAATCGGCGCGCCAGCCCATCGCCTGGGTGCCGAAGATGCGCGCATCCATGGTCCTCAAGCCAGCGCTGATGGCGGGCCGGAAGCTCATGTGGGCCAGGATATCGCGCTCCAGGTCGATGCCGGGCGCGATCTCGACCAGCTCCAGTCCCTGCGGCTGCAGGCGGAACACGCAGCGCTCCGTCACATACAGCGCGCTTTGGCCGCGCCGCAGCGCATATTCCCCGCTGTAGGTGCGGTGCTCGACCTCGTCGACGAACTTGCGCGCCTGCCCTTCGCGCAGGATGCACAACTGGCCGTCGCGCACGGCCACCTGCAAGGCGCCGGCCGTGAACGTCCCCACGAACACCACCTTCTTGGCGTTCTGGCTGATGTTGATGAAGCCCCCGGCGCCGGCCAGCCGCTCGCCGAATTTGCTCACATTCAGGTTGCCGTGGCGGTCGGCCTGGGCCAGCCCGAGGAAGGCCACGTCAAGGCCGCCGCCGTCGTAGAAATCGAACTGGTAGGGCTGGTCGATGATGGCATCGGCATTGGTGGCCGCGCCAAAATTGAGGCCACCGGCCGGCAACCCGCCGATCACGCCCGGCTCCGCCGTCAGCGTCACCAGGTCGAACACCTTCTCCTCGGCCGCCACGGCCGCCACACCTTCCGGCATGCCGATGCCGAGGTTGACGACGTAGTTGGGCTTGAGCTCCATCAGCGCGCGGCGCGCGATGATCTTGCGCTCGGACAGCGGCATGGTGGCCAGCGTCCCCAATGGCACCCGCAACTCGCCCGCGAACGCGGCGCTGTAGGGTTCCGCGAAAGTCTGCATGTGATACTCAGGATGCTCGGCCACCACCACGCAATCGACCAGGATGCCGGGTATCTTGACCTCGCGCGGCGGCAGCGTGCCCCGTTCCGCGATGCGCTCCACCTGCACGATCACAATGCCGCCCGAATTGTGGGCCGCCATGGCGATGGCCAGCGCTTCCAGCGTGAGCGCCTCGCGCTCCATGGTCACGTTGCCGTTGGCGTCGGCCGTGGTGCCGCGGATGATGCCCACATGGATGGGCTGGGCCTTGTAGAACAAATGCTCCTTGCCACCCACCGTCAGCAGTTCCACCAGCTCTTCCGTAGTGCGCGCGTTGATCTTGCCGCCACCGTGGCGCGGATCGACGAAGGTGCCCAGGCCCACGTGCGTGAGCAGGCCGGGCTTGCCGGCGGCCGTGTCGCGGAACAGCTGGCTGATTACGCCCTGCGGCAGGTTGTACGCTTCGATCTGGTTGGAAGTGGCCAGCTGCTGCAGTTTGGGCACCAGCCCCCAGTGCCCGCCCACCACGCGCTTGAGCATGCCCGCGTGGGCCAGGTGATTGAGGCCGCGCTCCTTGCCGTCGCCCTGCCCGGCCGCGTACACCAGCGTCAGGTCGCGCGGGTGGCCACCGCCGTCGGGCGCCAGGAAGCGCCGTTCCAGCGCCACCGCGATATTCTCCGCGAAGCCCACGCCGACAAAGCCACCGCTGGCGATGGTATCGCCGTCGCGGATCAAACCGACGGCATCGGCCGCACTCACGATCTTGTTGCGCCGCACGGCCGGCATGGCCAGCGACGAGAAATCCGGGCTACGAACAGGCATGACAGTCTCCGTTCAGAACGACATTGGGGGATGCGTCCCCTCTGGTGATCCTTACCGCCGTACTCTCCGCACTTGCTGTATTACTACGCCACTTCCGATTCGTTCACATCCTGGTCTGGCCCCAGCAGCAGCTGGGCCGCCTCGCTGGGCAAGGCTTCCACCGACTTGAGCTTGCGTGCCATCTGGCGGCTGCGCGTCTCGGCCGATTCGATGTTCTTGGCGGCCCGCTCCAGCGTCAGCTTGGTGGCCGACAGCACATCGCCGAACTTGGCGAACTCCGTCTTCACAGCGCCCAGCACCTGCCACACTTCCGAAGAGCGCTGCTCCAGCGCCAGCGTGCGGAAGCCCATCTGCAGGCTGTTGAGCAGCGCCGACAGCGTGGACGGCCCGGCGATGCTCACCCGGTTCACGCGCTGCAGTTCATCGGCCAGGCCGGGGCGGCGCATCACTTCCGCGTACAACCCTTCGGTCGGCAGGAACAGGATGGCGAAATCCGTCGTATGGGGCGGCGCCAGGTATTTGTCGGCGATGGTCTTGGCCTCGCCGCGCACGGCCTTTTCCAGTTCGCGCCCTGCCAACGCCACGCCATCGGCGTCGGCCCGCTCGGCGGCGTCCAGCAAGCGCTCGTATTGCTCCTTGGGGAACTTGGCGTCGATCGGCATCCACACCGGCGGGCCGCCTTCCACGTGGCCCGGCAGGCGCAGCGCGAACTCCACCCGCGCACCGCTGCCAGCGATGGTTTCCACGTTGCGCGCATACTGCTCGGGCGTGAGCACCTGCTCCAGCAGCATTTCCAGCTGCACCTCGCCCCAGGTGCCGCGCGTCTTCACGTTGGTCAGCACCCGTTTCAGGTCGCCCACACCGAGCGCCAGCTGCTGCATCTCGCCCAAGCCCTGGTGCACCCGCTCCAGCCGTTCCGACACTTGCTGGAACGAGGCCGACAGGCGCGATTCGAGCGTGGCGTGCAGCTTCTCATCCACCGTCTTGCGCATTTCCTCCAGCCGGGCACCGTTGTCGGCCTGCAGGTCGCGGATCTTCTCTTCCAGCGTGGCGCGCACTTCCAGCATGCGCTGCGCGTTCGATTCCGTCAGCCGGATCAGCGCCAGGTTCATGCTCTCGCCAAAGCGCTTCAGGCTGTGCGCCTGTTCCTCGCGCCCGCTCTGGCCCTGGCTGTCGATCTGGCGCCGCATCGCCTCGAGCTGCTGGGCACTGGCGGCCTGCGCCTGCGCCAGCAATTGCGCCATGTCCTGGCGGCTGGCCTGGGCCGTGGCCTGCAATTGCATGCGCACTTCCCGCTCCACCCGCTCGATGCGCTCGGCCAGCCCGGCCTCACCCAAGCCGGCACCCGCGCCCGCGCGCCCGCGCAGCAGCGCCAGCACCTGCAACACCAGCACCGCGACGCCCACGGCCAGCAGCGCGAAGAATTCAATGGTCGTCATGATCAGTCGGGCTTGTTGCGCATCCAGTCGGCGGTCTGGTAGAACGATTCCATCAGCCGCAGCCGCAAGTCTTCGGCAATACCCACGTCCTCCATGGCCCACGCCATGGCGCGCAGCCACTGGTCGCGTTCCTGGGTGCCGATGGCGAACGGCATATGGCGCGCGCGCAGGCGCGGGTGGCCGAAGCGTTCGATGTAGGCATCCGGCCCGCCCATCCAGCCGGACAGGAACCAGAACAGCCGGTCGCGCGCGTTGTCCAGCGATGGCGGATGCGTGGCGCGCAGCAGCGCGAACTCAGGCTCCAGTTCCATCAGGTCGTAAAACCGGTCGACCATCTCGCGCACGCGCGTTTCGCCGCCGATCACTTCGTAGAGAGTTTGAGGTTCAGTCATAGCCGCCATCATAGCGCACACGGGGCCGCCGTCACAGCACGGCGCCCGTGGCCCGATGGCCCTACACCAGCGCCAGCCGGCGCGAACGGCGGCTGGACGACCAGCTCTCCAGTTCCACCTGCTCGCGGATGGCGGCGCAAGCGGCCACAATCCGCGCTTCCTGCGCCGTGTCCAGCCCCGCGTTCAGGGTCAGCCGCACCAGCGCGCGGTTCTTGGCGGTGGCCGGGGCGCAGAACATGGCGCCGTACACGCCCTGGCGCTCCAGCGCCTTGCGCAGCGCCAGCGTGCGCGGCTCGGTGCCCGGTTCGAGCGCGATGATCTGTTCAGTACCGTCGCTCACGTTGTAACCGAGCGCGTCGAGCCCGGCCCGCACCCGCGTGGCGATGCCGGCCAGCGCGGCGCGGCGGCCGTCGGCCGCGGCCACGAAGTCGATGGCCGCGTCGAACCAGGCCAGCTCGTGCTCCAGCAGGCAGGAACTGAAAATGGCCGGGCGCGACTCGGACAGGAAATAGCCCTTGAATTTGCTGGAGCAGGTGATGATGCCGGCCCGGCCCGCGAACGCCTTGGCCAGCGAAGCGGTACGAAAATGCACGCGCTCGGCCAGTCCCAGTTGCGCCACCAGCCCGGCCCCGCGCGGGCCATGGGTGCCCAGCGAGTGCGACTCGTCCACCACCAGCAGGCAGCCGGTGCTTTCGGCCAGCGCCACCAGCCCGGCCAGCGGGGCCACGCTGCCGTTGGTGCTGTACAGCGCATCGACGGCGATGATTCCCGGCCCGCGCCGGCTGACCTGGCGGCGCAGATGTTCCAGGTCGTTGTGCAGGAAGGAGATGGGCTCGGCGCCGGCCGACTGCACGCCTTCCCACAGCGAGGCATGGGCCTGCATGTCCAGGAACACCGGCACGCCGGGACCGGCCAGGCATTGCACCAGCCCCACGTTGGCGGCCCAGCCCGATTGGGTCAGGATGCCGTCCTCGGCCCCCATCAGGCGCGCGAACTTGTGTTCCAGCCGGTGCTGCGGGCTGCCCTCCTGCAGGTAGACGGCCGACATCAGCAGCGCGGCGCCGCCGGCCAGCCGTTCGGCCTGGGCCCGCACCAGGGCGGGCTCGCCGCCCAGGCACAGGTAGTCATTCCCGGCCAGGAAGATGGCCCCGGCCGGCGTCGGTTGCCAGGCGTGGGGGTGCTCGCCCCCCAGCAGTTGTTCGATGCGGGTCACGTAATGCGCATCCATGCGACAAGTGACGTAGTCAGGCAAATGGTGTTCGGCGGCAGGCAAGCGCGCACGGGCGGGGGCTGAGGCCGGAGCGAGAGCAGTGGACATATATTCCTCTTCTTGGAATGGTTGTGTTATTTGAACTACGCACAAAACATTGCCGTTTTGTTACAAATTGGGGTTGATACGGATCAACTGTATGTGCAAAAGCGCTGGCGCCGTTGTAATTTT
Source organism: Burkholderiaceae bacterium (assembly GCA_035254005.1). Classification (GTDB taxonomy): domain Bacteria; phylum Pseudomonadota; class Gammaproteobacteria; order Burkholderiales; family Burkholderiaceae_D; genus Rugamonas. The sequence goes on from DATFBD010000151.1 coordinate 85,692, forward strand.
GGAGCAAGATGAAATTTTGATAAAAGTCAAACGGCCATGACACTTTCCCCGTATGCGCACTGGAAGCAATGGCGCCACCGCCTGCTGCTGTCGCTGCGCCATTACCATGGCCACCAGGAACACGCCACCACGCGCGTACTGGTGCTGGCCGCCATGGGTACGGTGGGCATGCCGCTGTATTACGTGATCTGGCACAACTTCTTTCCGCAGGAATACGACAGCCTGACCCTGCGTGGTATCGGCCTGGTGCTGTGCGCGCTGGGCCTGTGGGCGCGCCACTTCAGCCGGCGCTGGCTGGAGCGCTACCTGATGGTGACGCTGAGCTACGTGTTTTCCTTCTTCTTCAGCTATATGTTCCTGATGAACCATGCCTCGGGTGTGTGGGGCGAGTCGCTGCTGATCGCGCTGGTGGTGCTGTTCCACTTCGACACGGCCCTGGCCTGCCGCGCCTACGTGGCCGGCACCGTGGCCGCCTGCCTGGCGGTGGTCGTGCAAGGCCACGGCGACATCCTGCTGAGCCGCCCCGTGCTGCAGCAATTGCCGATCCACTGGTTCACCATCGCCGTGCTGTCCGTGGCCAAGGTCAGCCGCGACGTGCTGGAACAGGAGAGACTGGCCGGTTTGGGGGCTGGCCTGGCCACGGTGGCGCACGAACTGCGCACGCCGCTGGCCAGCGTGGAAGCGAACGTGCGCGGCCTGGGCAGGCTGGCACGCAACGCGGTGGCCACGGACCGCGCCCACCGCCTGGAAGCGCTGAGCCGCATCCAGTTCGAAGTGCGCCACATGCATCACATGATCGACCTGTTCCTGCTCAGCGCCACGGCCGTCAACCGCAACCTGCGGCCCACGGAATCCGTTTGCATGGGCGATGCGGTGCAAGCGGTGCTGGCGCGCTATCCGTTCACCAGCGCGGCGCAGCGCCAGGCCGTCGTGTGCGAAGTGCGGCACAACTTCCGCTTCGCCGGCCAGAACGAGCTGACCGTGGTGATCTTGCTCAACCTATTGCGCAATGCCCTCAAGGCCATCCACCGCGCCGGCAAGGGCCGGGTCCGCATCGTGATCGACGGCGCCCGGCCCACGCCGCGCCTGCTGTTCATCGACACGGCCTGCGGCGTGGCGCCGCGCCAGCTGCCGCTGATCTTCCGCCGCTTCTATTCGTATCCCGCGCATAACGGTACGGGCATAGGACTTGCGCTATGTAAAGAAATCATGGAGGCTTGGGATGCTACTATTCGTTGTGTCTCGCGGGAAACCGCCTACGCGATCTTTGTCCTGGAATTTCCAACGTCTAGCGGACTGTAAAACTTAGGTGAACCATGCAACTGCCCGTTTATACCCATCCCACCCTGACCGTGCTCGTGGATGACAGCGACTCGTTCCTGAAAAGCCTGTCGTTCCAGCTCGACCCCATGCTCGCCAGCAAGACCTTCCATGACACCAGCGTGGCGCTGGACTGGCTGACCCAAAGCCAGCCCCACGACGACGTGCCGCTGCACGTCAATTTCGACACCCAGAACCAGCCGCCCGACCAGTGCAACGTGGCGCTGGACCTGGAGCGCATCTACCGCATCAGCGAGCAGCGCCAGCGCTTCGCCACCCCGTCGGTGCTGGTGGTCGATTATTCGATGCCGCAAATGAACGGGCTGGAGTTCTGCCAGGCGGTGCAGCACCTGCCGTGCAAGAAGATCCTGTTCACCGGCGCGGCCGATGAGAAGATCGCCGTCACCGCCTTCAACCGCGGCCTGATCGACCGCTACATCAAGAAGAGCGACGACAACGCGCTCGACATCCTGGAAATCGAAATCGCCGCCCTGCAAAAAGCCTACTTCGCGGAGCAGTCGGAAACCCTGCGCGAGCTGGTGGTGCTGCACAACTACCAGTTCCTCGGTGATCCGGCGCTGGTGCAGCTGGTGGAGGAACTCAGCCGCAGCAAGGGCTTCGTCGAGCACTACATCTTCCCCAACCCGACCGGCATCCTGTTCTTCGACAAGGCTGGCCAGCCGACGCTGATGATGATCGAGACCGAACAGGGCATGAGCGCCCAGTACGAGATCGCGCGCGACAGCGAGGCGCCGCCGTCGCTGCTGAACGCGCTGGAGGAGCGGCGCGTCATCCCGTTCTTCAGCGACGCCGATGGCGACGGCATGTATTCGAGTGCCGTGGGCGAGCACTGGCACCGCTACTGCCAGCCGGCCCAGCTGTGCCAAGGCCGGGAAGCCTACTACTGGGCCCTGTTCCCGCTGCCCGGGCACTACTTCGACGGCCCGCTGTTCTCCTACGCCCAGTTCCTGCAGGAGCAGCACGAGCCGGCATGACGCCCGGCTGACGGCGGGCCAGCCGTCGCCAGCCGTCCAGCCTCAAGCCGCCTTCACGCCGCCTTCACGCCGCCTCGCGCAGCGTCAGCAGCGGCGGCCGGCGCAGCACCTGGCGCAAGCCCAGCCAGCCGCCCAGCATGGCGCACAGCGCCCCGGCCAGCAAGCCGGCCAGCCACACGGTGGGCTGGAAACTCCAGTCGAACTTGAACTGCCAGGTGGCCAGGCCCCAGCCCATGACGGCCGCGCCGCTGGCCGCCAGCAGGCCGGCCAGCCCGCCCACCAGCGCGAACTCGATCAACTGCGCCTGCGACAACTGGCGCCGCGTGGCGCCCAGTGCCCGCAGCAGGCCAGCCTCGCGGCTGCGCTCATCCTGTGATCCCATCAGCGCCGCATACAGCACCAGCACGCCCGAGGCCAGTGTGAATGCGAACAGGAATTCCACCGCCGCCACCACCTGGTCCAGCACCGCCTGCAACTGGCGCAGCAAGCCGCCCACGTCGACGATGGTCAGGTTCGGGTAATCACGCGTGAAGGCGTTCATCAGCGCGCCCTGCCCCGCTGGCAGGTGGAAGGCCGTGATCCAGCTTTGCGACGTGCCTTGCAGTGCATGCGGATTGAGGATGACGAAGAAATTGACCCGCATCGAGCCCCATTCGAGCTTGCGCAAGCTGGTGATGGTGGCCTCCACGGGCGCACCGGCGATGTCGAAGGTCAGCTTGTCGCCCAGCTTCCAGCGCAGCGTCCTGGCGATGCCCTCCTCGACCGAGGCTTCGGCCGTGCCGGGCCGGTCGGCGAACCAGGCGCCGGCGCTGATGCGGTTGCCTTGCTGGAGCTGGGTCATGGTGGACAGGTTGAATTCGCGGTCGGCCAGGCTTTTGGCGCGGTCTTCCGTGTAGGTGTCGGCCGTCACGGGCCGGCCGTTCACGGCCGTCAGCCGGCCCCGGATCATGGGGAACTGCGGCGCCTCGCGCACGCCCGCGCGCGCCAGGCGGGCCGCCAGCTCGCCGCGCTGCTCCGGCTGGATATTGATGATGAAGCGGTTGGGCGCATCGGCCGGCGTGGCGTTGCGCCAGGCCGTCATCAGGTCGCCGCGCACCACCGTCAACAGCAGCAGCGCCATCAAGCCCAAGGCCAGCGACACGATCTGCACCAGCGTGGCGCCGGGCCGGCGCTGCAGCGAGGTGATGGCGAAGCGCCAGCTCTGGTGGGCGATGGCGCCGCGCAGCGGCTTGAGCGCGGCCAGTCCCAGCCAGCCGGCCAGGCCGAATACGGCGAACGCGCCCACGAAACCGAGCGCCGTGTACAAGGCCAGCTGGGCATCGCCGGCCTGCCACAGCAGCAGCACGATGAAGCTGGCCAGTCCCAGCCCGTAGGTGGCCAGCGCCAGCGGCTGGGGCGCGGCCTGCTCGCGCCGGATCACGCGGTTGTGCGGCACGTTGCGCAACTGGAGCACAGGGGGCAGCGCGAAGCCGACCAGCAGCAGCATGCCGGCCGCCAGCCCCTGCAAGGCCGGCGCCAGCGTGGGCGGCGGCAGCGCCACCGCCACCAGGCTGCCCAGCGCCTGCAGCAGCACGTAGTGCGCCGCGTAGCCCAGCGCCACGCCCAGCGCGCTGCCGGCCAGCCCCACCAGCAGGAATTCGATCAGGTACAGCGCCGTCACCTGGTTCTGGCTCAGGCCCAGGCAGCGCAACATGGCGCAGGCGTCCAGGTGGCGCAGCATGAAGCGGCGCGCGGCCATCGCCACGGCCACGGCCGCCAGCAACGCCGACAGCAATCCCACCAGCGCCAGGAAGCGTTCGGCCCGGTCCAGCGTGGCGCGCATTTCGGGCCGCCCCGTCTCCAGCGATTCGATCCGCACGCCTTTCACGTTGCGGGCCTGGATCTGCGCCTGCAGCCATAGGCCGTAGGCGGCCGCCACGTCGGACTGGGCCGGCGTGGGTGCGGCCACCAGCAACCGGTAGGTGACGCGCGAACCGGGCTGGATCAAGTGGGTCGCGTCCAGGTCGGACAGCGCCAGCATCACGCGCGGCGCGAAATTGAGGAAACCGGCGCCGCGGTCCGGCTCCGAGGCGATCAGGCGCGCCACCGTGAACGCGCGGTCGCCCAGGCGCAGCGTGCCGCCCAGGCCCACGTTCAGGCTGCCCAACAGGCCGGGATCGATCCACACCGTGCCGGTGGCCGGAATGCCGGCGGCGGGCTGGCCTATGCTTTGCTCGGCCTGCGCCGGATCGTCACTGGTTTTGAGTTGCCCGCGCAGCGGGTAGCCGGGGCCGACGGCCTTGAGCGCGGCCAGCTGGGACTGCGACTGCTCGCCCTCCCCGGCCTGCGCCATGCTGGCGAAACCTACCGTGTCGGCCAGCGTCAGGCCACGGCGCAGCGCTTCCGCGCGCCAGGCCGGGTCCACCGGCAGGTCGGCGTTGATGACCACGTCCGCGCCCAGCAACTGGTGCGCGTCGCGCTCCATGCCCGTGCGCAGGCGGTCGATGAAAAAGCCGGACGCGGCCAGCGCCGCCACCGCCACCGTCAGCGCCACCAGCAGGAAGCGCAACTGGCCGGCGCGCCAGTCGCGCGCCGTCATCTTCAGGGCCAGGGTCAGCATGCCGCGCGCGCCCGTGTTACAGGCTGGCGAAGAAGGCGTCCACTTCGTCCAGGTAGCGCTGCTTGACGTCGGCCGGCAGGAAGGCGGCCGCGAAGCTGTTGCGCGCCAGCCGCTGCGCGTGCGACAGGCCCAGTGGCAGCGCCTCGAACGTGGCTTCGAAGTTGGCGTTCATGTAGCCGCCGAAGTAGGCCGGGTCGTCCGAATTGATGGTGGCCACCAGGCCCGCGTCCAGCAGTTGCAGCATGTTGTGCTGCTCCATGCGGTCGAACACGCACAGCTTGACGTTCGACAGCGGGCACACCGTCAGCGGCACCTGTTCGCGCGCCAGCCGCGCCGTCAGGGCCGCGTCCTCCAGGCAGCGCACGCCGTGATCGATGCGCTCCACGTGCAGCACGTCGAGCGCCGTCTCGATGTAGGCCGGCGGGCCTTCCTCGCCCGCGTGGGCCACCAGGTGGAAGCCCAGCTCGCGGCAGCGCGCGAACACGCGCGCGAACTTCTCGGGCGGATTGCCCACTTCGGACGAATCGAGGCCGATGCCGATGAACTTGTCGCGCATGGGCAGCGCCGCCTCCAGCGTGGCGAACGCATCCTCCTCGGACAGGTGGCGCAGGAACGACAGGATCAGGGTGGCGCTGACCGGGCTGTCCTGGCAGGCGCGGTAAATGCCGTCGATCACGGTCTGCATGGGCACGCCGCGCGCGGTGTGGGTTTGCGGGTCGAAGAAGATTTCCGCGTGGCGCACGTTGTCGGCCTCGGCGCGGCGCAGGTAGGCGGCCGTCATGTCGTAGAAATCCTGTTCCTTGAGCAGCACGCTGGCGCCGGCGTAGTAGATGTCGAGGAACGATTGCAGGTCCGTGAAGGCGTAGGCGGCGCGCAGCGCTTCCACCGACGGATAGGCGAGCTTGACGCCGTTGCGCTCGGCCAGCGCGAAGATCAGTTCCGGCTCCAGCGAGCCTTCGATGTGGATGTGCAGTTCGGCCTTGGGCATCTGGCGCAGCGCGGCGCGCAATTGGTCGTTCATCATGTTTTGTTCCTTGTTCTGAAAGGGCTGACGCGGCGATGGTACAGCCATGGGCAGTCATCTTAGCGCATGCGCGCCGCGGCTGCGGGCATGCGCTTCTTGTTGCGGCCGCATTTCACATTTCGCGGTGCGTGATGCACGCTCTCGGCAGCCGTGCTATGGTGATATCCAGAGGGGGAAAAATGCCGGAAAAGCCATTGAAAATACCGTAAAATAGCCATTTTTATCTTTTAAAATCAACGGCTTATAAAGTATTTTTAAGAATGTAATGACATAGCGCTTGACTTCCTGAACCAATAGAGCAATGATCAATTTCATCAACGTAAGATGCGTTACGACGAACTAACATAAAGCCGGCCAACATCCATCGCGCGGCGATAACAAACATCCGCTCCAAGGCCCGGGCAATCCGGGCCGCCACAGGGAAGCGGACGGATACAACAACAAAAAAAAAATCAGGAGTGAGTAAAGACTAAAACACCAGGCAGAGACCACGACACCGACTGCCGAGATACACGACTAGCAGGCTTACATTAAAGGACATTCAAATGACCATTTTTGACAACTACGCCGCACGGTACGAACGGACTCGCGAAGAGGAAATGTCGATGTCGGAATATCTTGCCCTGTGCAAGAAGGACCGCCTGACCTACGCCAGCGCGCCGGAGCGCATGCTCGCCGCGATCGGCGAGCCCACCCTGGTCGACACCCGTAACGATACCCGGCTGTCGCGCATCTTCGCCAACAAGGTCATCAAGATTTATCCCGCGTTCCGCGAGTTCTACGGCACCGAGGAAGTGATCGAGCAAGTGGTGTCCTACTTCCGCCACGCCGCGCAAGGCCTGGAGGAACGCAAGCAGATCCTGTATCTGCTCGGCCCCGTGGGCGGCGGCAAATCGTCGATCGCCGAAAAACTCAAGTCGCTGATGGAGCACGTGCCCTTCTACTGCCTGAAAGGCTCGCCCGTCAACGAGTCGCCGCTGGGCCTGTTCAACGAGGACGAGGACGGCACCATCCTGGAAGAGGATTACGGCATCCCGCGCCGCTACCTGCGCAACATCCCCAGCCCGTGGGCCGTCAAGCGCCTGCATGAATTCAATGGCGACATCAACCAGTTCCGCGTCGTCAAGCGCTACCCGTCCGTGCTCAAGCAAGTGGCCATCTCCAAGACCGAGCCGGGCGACGAAAACAACCAGGATATTTCCTCGCTGGTGGGCAAGGTCGATATCCGCAAGCTGGAAGACTACGCCCAGGACGATCCGGACGCCTACAGCTATTCGGGCGGCCTGTGCCTGGCCAACCAGGGCTTGATGGAATTCGTCGAAATGTTCAAGGCCCCGATCAAGGTGCTGCACCCCTTGCTGACGGCCACCCAGGAAGGCAACTACAAGGGCACGGAAGGCTTTGGCGCCATCCCGTTCGACGGCATCATCCTGGCCCACTCGAACGAGTCGGAATGGAAGTCGTTCAAGAACAACCGCAACAATGAAGCATTCCTGGACCGGATCTACATCGTCAAGGTCCCGTACTGCCTGCGCGTGACGGACGAGATCAAGATCTACGACAAGCTGGTGGCCAATTCCTCGCTGTACCAGGCGCCATGCGCGCCCGGCACGCTGAAGATGATGGCCCAGTTCGCCATCCTGTCGCGCCTGAAGGAACCGGAAAACTCCAGCATCTTCAGCAAGATGCTGGTGTACGATGGCGAGAACCTCAAGGACACCGATCCCAAGGCCAAGTCCATCCACGAATACCAGGACTATGCGGGCGTGGACGAAGGCATGAGTGGCCTGTCGACCCGCTTCGCGTTCAAGATCCTGTCCAAGGTGTTCAACTTCGATACGACGGAAGTGGCGGCCAACCCGGTGCACCTGCTGTACGTGCTCGAACAGCAAGTGGAACGGGAACAGTTCCCGCCCGAGACGGAACAGAAGTACTTCTCGTACATCAAGGAGTACCTGGCGCAGAAGTACGTGGAATTCATCGGCAAGGAAATCCAGACCGCCTACCTGGAGAGCTATTCCGAATATGGCCAGAACATCTTCGACCGTTACGTGACGTTCGCCGACTTCTGGATCCAGGACCAGGAATACCGCGATCCGGACACGGGCGAGAGCTTCGACCGCGAATCGTTGAACAACGAGCTGGAAAAGATCGAGAAGCCGGCCGGCATTTCCAATCCCAAGGATTTCCGCAACGAGATCGTCAACTTCGGCTTGCGGGCCCGCGCCAACAATGGCGGCAAGAACCCGGCCTGGACCAGCTACGAGAAGTTCCGCACCGTGATCGAGAAGAAGATGTTCTCCAACACGGAGGAACTGCTGCCCGTGATTTCCTTCAACGCCAAGGCCAGCGCCGAGGATGCCAACAAGCATGCCGACTTCGTGGCGCGCATGGTGGAGAAGGGTTACACGGCCAAGCAGGTGCGGCTGCTGTGCGAATGGTACTTGCGCGTGAGGAAGTCGTCGTAAGACGGTTGTGGGCTTAGCCGGCACGGACGCGCAGCGCGGCCGTGCCGCCCCGACCGCCGCATCAATAGCAGCAGGAGGCATCTTTTGACTTACCTCATCGACCGTCGTTTGCAGGGCAAGAACAAGTCCGCCGTCAACCGCGAGCGGTTCCTACGCCGTTACAAGGCCCAGATCAAGGACGCCGTGGGGCGCGCCATCAAGGGCCGTTCCATCACCGACATCGAGAACGGTGAAAAAGTCTCCATCCCCGTCAAGGACGTGGGCGAACCCTCGTTCGGCCACGCCCATGGCGGCGTGTGGGAAACCATCAATCCCGGCAACGAGGAATACCAGAAAGGCGACCTGATCAATCGGCCCAAGGGTGGCGGCGGTGCCGGGCGCGGCAAGGCCGGCAACAGCGACCAGCTGACCGAGGATGATTTCATCTTCGAGCTGTCGCGCGAAGAATTCATGAACTACTTCTTCGAAGACCTGGAATTGCCGCACATGGTCAAGACCCAGCTGACGGCCACCACGGAATTCAAGAACCAGCGGGCCGGCTACACGGTGTCGGGCACGCCCTCGAACATCCACGTGCTGCGTTCCTTGCGCGGCGCCCTGGGCCGGCGCATCGCCGTGGGCGGCTCCTCGCGCAAGCGGCTGATCGAAGCCGAGCGCGAGCTGGAAGAATTACTGCTGGCCGGGGCCCCGCTGGAAGACCCGCGCGTGGTGGAACTGAAGAAACTGATCCACCACCTGCACACCCGGCTGCTGGCCATCCCCTACATCGACCCGTTCGACCTGCGCTACAGCAACCGCATCAAGGTGCCCAAGCCGATGACCCAGGCCGTGATGTTCTGCATCATGGACGTATCGGGCTCCATGGACGAGACGCGCAAGGATACCGCCAAGCGCTTCTTCATCCTGCTCTACCTGTTCCTCAAGCGCGCCTACGACAAGATCGACGTGGTCTTCATCCGCCACCATACTGCCGCGGCCGAGGTGGACGAGGATGAATTCTTCCACTCGCGCGAGTCGGGCGGCACGGTGGTGTCATCGGCCCTGCACCTGCTGAACAAGATCATTGACGAGCGCTACGGCGGCGGCCAGTGGAACAGCTACGTGGCCCAGGCCTCGGACGGCGACAACTGGGACAACGATTCCGTGCTGTGCCGGCAACTGCTGATCAACACCATCATGCCCAAGGTGCAGTACTACACCTATGTCGAGATCACGGACGGCCCGCCGCAAAACCTGTGGGAGCAATACGCCCAGGTGCCGGACCACCATCCCAACTTCGCCATGCAGAAAATCGTCACGCCGGCCGACATCTATCCGGTGTTCCGTGAACTCTTCAAGAAGCAGCCGAAATGATGAACCAGATGCTCAAGAAACCGCGCCACCCGAACGCCCTGCCGGAGCAATCGGAATGGACGTTCGACCTGATCGAGCAGGCGCACGAGGAAATCCGCCGGGTGGCCGAGAATTTCGGGCTCGATACCTATCCCAACCAGCTGGAGATCATCACGGCCGAGCAGATGATGGACGCCTACACGTCCGTCGGCATGCCCGTCTCCTACAACCACTGGTCGTTCGGCAAGCACTTCCTGGCTACCGAGAAGGGCTACAAGCGCGGCCAGATGGGCCTGGCCTACGAGATCGTCATCAACTCCAATCCCTGCATCGCCTATTTAATGGAGGAGAACAGCCTGACCATGCAGGCGCTGGTGATCGCGCACGCCGCGTACGGCCATAATTCTTTCTTCAAGGGCAACTATCTGTTCCGCACCTGGACCGACGCGGAAGCCATCGTCGATTACATGGTGTTCGCCAAGAACTACATCGCCGAGTGCGAACAGCGCCATGGCATCGACGCCGTGGAATTGCTGCTCGATTCCTGCCACGCGATCCAGAACTATGGCGTGGACCGCTACAAGCGGCCGGCCAAGCTGTCGATGGCGCAGGAGTACGCGCGCCAGAAGGAACGCGAAGCCTATGTGCAATCGCAGATCAACGAGCTGTGGCGCACCGTGCCGCGGCGCGAGGAGGAGGAAGTGGACAAGACGGTCCACCGTTTCCCGCCCGAACCCGAGGAGAACCTGCTGTACTTCATCGAGAAGTACGCGCCGCTGCTGGAACCGTGGCAGCGCGAGATGGTGCGCATCGTGCGCAAGATTTCCCAGTATTTCTATCCGCAGCGCCAGACCCAGGTCATGAACGAGGGCTGGGCCACGTTCTGGCACTACACCATCCTCAACCAGCTGTACGACGAGGGCGTGGTGGGCGATGGCTTCATGATGGAATTCCTCAAGAGCCATACCAACGTGGTCTACCAGCCGCCCGTCAACAGCCCTTATTACAGCGGCATCAACCCGTACGCGCTCGGTTTCGCCATGATGACGGACATCCGCCGCATCTGCGAGCACCCGACGGCCGAGGACAAGGAATGGTTCCCCGACATCGCCGGCAGCGACTGGCGCAAGACGCTGGACTTCGCGATGCGCAATTTCAAGGATGAAAGCTTCATCGCCCAGTACCTGTCGCCCAAGCTGATCCGGGAATTCCACTTCTTCGCCGTGCTCGACGACGACAACAATGAGAAGCTGGCCGTGTCGGCCATCCACGACGAACTCGGCTACCGCTATGTGCGCCAGCAACTGGCCGAGCAATACAACCTGGGCAACCGCGAGCCCAATATCCAGGTATGGTCGGTCAACACCCGCGACGACCGCGCCCTCACCCTGCGCCATACCCAGTTCCAGCGCCGGCCCCTGAACCAGCAAGCCAACGAGGTGCTCAAGCACGTGGCGCGGCTGTGGGGCTTCGACGTGCACCTGGAAACGGTGGCCCCGAACGGCGAGATCGTCAGTTCGCTGGAAGTCAAGCGCGAAAAGCGGGCTCGCAACAGCTGACCCCGGCGGCCTCCCCTCCCCGGCGCGGAGGCCGCATTGTTCAACCCGGTTTGAATCGGCAATGCATGCTGCGGTGCGGAAGTCAAATTTTTTTTGACCGTTTTCGCCCGCCACCCTCAGAACAAGTTCCATCGAAGCAACAGAATTCACAAAATTTACCATTGCGAAAATTACGTTCCACAAAACGAAATTTCGCGTTATTTGAATTCGTAAAACATAATAACGCTATCGATTATCTTGCATCAAAATCGCGCCGAAATTACTTGCTTTTTGTGCCAGAACGGTGCAGACGCACCGCAGCAGAGCATGCCCTTCATGGGCTAAGCGCATGAAATTTAACCGGTTTTAGGCTTGAAAATTCTATGTAAAATCAAGAATACGTATGTATAATTCGCCGACGTCCCGGATGCGACTGTTGTTTTGTGTCGCCATTTTGGGGTTTAGTAGCAACAAAAAGAGTTGGTATTGGAGAAAGCAGGCATGAATTTCACGCACAACGAGAAAAGCGCCGGGAAGAACGTAACAGGCATCACAATTGTGGTACTTCTGCACATCCTGGTCGCCTACGGGATCGTGTCAGGCTTGGGCAAACGGATGGTCAGCAAGATGATCGAGCCGGTTGAAACCAAGATTATTGAGGAAGTGAAACCTCCTCCACCGAAAGAGCTCCCACCGCCACCCCCGCCGCCGGAAATGAAAGCGCCGCCGCCGCCTTTCATCCCGCCAGTTGAGGTGAACGTGCAGCAACCGCCACCGGTACAAAACACGATCGCCAACGCGACCAACGTGAAACCGGCGACGAATGACCTGCAGAAGGCGCCACCGGCCCCGCCGGCAGCCCCGCCAGGTCCGGCCAAGTCGGTTCATATTCCGGCGGTATACGATTTCAACGCTTGCGCAAAACCAGAATGGCCTAAGTCATCGCTGCGCAACGAAGAAACCGGTACGGTGACCTTGCAGTTCCTGGTTGGAACGGATGGTCACGTACTCGAATCCAAGATCCTGAAATCGAGTGGTTTCCGGGAACTGGACAAAGCAGCAGTGGCAGGGATTAGCAAATGCAAATTCAAGCCAGGCATGACCGACGGCAAGCCAGAACAGTCGTGGACGCAAGTGCAATACGTTTGGACGCTGGAGTAAACCGAGACGCTCTCGTCTCACCGAAGTTCGTTGTTAACCTTATTTCAGCGATCTGATTATTTTATCAATTTGGAGGAAGCATGTTTAAGAATACCCGTTTGTCCGCTGTACTGGCCGCTGTGCTGTTCTCGGTGACCGCAGCTACCGCCCTGGTAAGCGCACCAGCCATGGCTGAAGATGCGCCAGCTTCGGCGGCCGCCTCGGCACCTGCAGCAGCGCCTGCAGCGGATGCGGCAGCAGCAGCACCGGAAGCGTCCGCTCCAGCCGCCAAGGTCACCAAGGAAGAAGTAGAAAACCCATACGGCTTCGAAGCTGTCTGGAACGGCGGCTTCGTGTCGCGCGGCACCCTGATCATCCTGTCGCTGATGTCGATGGGCTCGTGGTACATCATCATCACCAAGCTGATCGACCAGATGAAGATCTTCAAGCAGTCGAAAGAGACCGCTGCCAAGTTCTGGAAAGCTTCGTCGATCGCCGCTGGCTCGACCGCGCTGACCGATGGCTCGCCATTCCGTTTCATCGCTGAAACCGGCACCAAGGCTACCGCCCACCACGACGGCGCCCTGCTGGAACAGATCGACCTGTCGACCTGGGTCACCATGTCGATCCAGCGCGCCGTGGACAAAGTCCAGTCGCGTCTGCAAGACGGCCTGTCGTTCCTGGCGACCGTCGGTTCGACCGCACCGTTCATCGGTCTGTTCGGTACCGTGTGGGGTATCTACAATGCACTGATCGCCATCGGCATGTCCGGTAACGCCTCGATCGACAAGGTTGCCGGTCCTGTGGGTGAAGCACTGATCATGACCGCCTTCGGTCTGTTCGTCGCCGTTCCTGCCGTGCTGGGCTACAACTGGCTGGTGCGTCGTAACAAGGCCGCCATGGAAGACGTGCGTTCCTTCAGCGCCGACGTGCACTCCGTGCTGATCTCGGGCGCCATGTCCACCAGCGAAGCTGGCCGTGCTGCCGGCGCTAAAAAGATCGGGTAACCATCATGTCGATGTCCGTAGGCTCCGATAGCGGAGATGAAGATCAAGTCATGTCGGAAATCAACACGACGCCCCTCGTGGACATCATGTTGGTTCTGCTGATTATCTTCCTGATTACGAGCCCGGTTGTGCTGAAGCTGATCAAGATCAAGCTGCCAGAAGAAGCCAACCAGGTGATTCAGACCAAGCCGGAAGATGTCAACATCGTCGTGAGCAAGGACGGCGACATCTACTGGAATCAGAAGAAAATGAAGGACACGAATGAGTTGTTCGATTTTCTGAAGCTGGAAGCAGTCAAGCTGCCGCAGCCGGAAGTACACGTACGTGGCGACCAGGAAACGCGCTACGAAGCGATCGGCAAGGTGATTTACACGACCCAGCGTGCTGGTATCCAGAAGGTCGGCTTCATCACCGAACCGCCTGATAAGGGTTAACGCCCTGCCCGCCCCGGACGGCAGCATCGCGCCGGGGCGGCTTCAGCCCCCTTCTTAAAAGGAAACACCATGAGTATGAATGTCGGTTCGGGCGGCGCCAAGGGCGCGGATCCGGAACCAATGATGGAAATGAATATGACGCCCCTCATCGACGTGATGCTGGTGCTGATTATCATGATGATCATCACGATTCCTAAGGCTAACCACTCGGTGAACTTGAACATGCCGGTCGGCACCCCGCCGCCACCGACCAAGGAACCGGTTGTGGTCACCATCGACGTGGACTTCGACGGGACGATTCTGTGGGACAACGCGGTCATTCCCGACCGTCACTCCCTGGAAGCGAAACTGATGGATGTGGCGGCGCAAGCCGACCAGCCGGAAGTGCACCTGCGGCCCAACAAGCTGGTGTCGTACAAGGTCGTGGCAGGCGTGATGGCTTCGGCCCAGCGTCTGGGCGTGACCAAGATTGGCCTGGTCGGCAACGAGCAGTTCCAATAACAAATCGTACCTTTACACCAACGATAGGCAGGATTATCCTGCCTATTTCGCATTTTGATGAAAGAACTCATCCCCATGACCAAGTTTCGTCTCGCTCATCTCGGCCTGGTAATGGCCGCTATCGGTTTCACCGCAGCAGCCCCCATCGTTGGTTTGAGCCCGGTCGCCTACGCGGCCGACACGGTGCGCGCGGAAGTCGGCAAGCCCCTGCAGGAAGCGCAGAAACTGGCACAGGCAGGCAAGAACAAGGAAGCGCTGGCCAAGCTGAAAGAGGCCGACGCCGTGGGCGGCAAGACCCCCAACGAAATCTACATGATCGAGCGCACCCGCGCCTCGGCCGCGGCCGCCGCCGGCGATAACGACGCCGCCGCCAAGGCCTTCGAAGCTGTGATCAACTCCGGCAAGCTGTCCGCTGCCGAAGCCCCCAAATTCACCCAGGCCCTGGCCGGCATCTACTACCGCGCCAAGGACTACCCGAAAGCCATCATCTGGATCCAGCGTTCGCTGAAAGACGGCGACAATCCACAGATGCGCGAACTGCTGGTACAGACCTACTACATCAGCGGCAAGTACGCCGAAGCGGCCAAGGAACTGCAATCGTCGCACGCCAACAGCGAATCGTCGCTGCAGATGCTGGCCAACATCCAGCTCAAGCAGAACGACAAGGCTGGCTACGTGCAGACCCTGGAAAAACTGGCCGGTTCCTATCCCAAGACCAGCTACTGGGCCGACCTGCTGAACCGCGTGTCGGGCAAGCCTGGCTTCTCCAGCACCCTGTCGCTGGACGTGCTGCGCCTGCGCCTGGCCAACGGCCTGCTGTCCAAGCCGGGCGAATACATGGAAATGAGCCAGCTGGCCCTGCAGGCTGGCAATCCGGCTGAAGCGCTGAAAGTCATCGACCAGGGTTACAAGAAAGGCGTGCTGGGTGTCGGCTCCGACGCGGCCCGCCACCAGCGCCTGAAGGACCTGGCCGTCAAGACGGCGGCCGAAAGCGAGAAGACGGCCGCCGCCCAGGAAGCGGAACTGACCAAGAACAAGGATGCCGATGGCCTGAGCAACCTGGGCTTTGGCATGGTCACCGCCGGCAAGGTCGACAAGGGCCTGGACCTGATGACCAAGGCAGCCAAGATGGACGACGCCAAGCACCCCGAGGAACTGAAGCTGCACCTGGGTATCGCCCAGGCCCAGGCTGGCAAGAAACCTGCCGCCCTGGCCACGCTGAAGACCGTCAAGGGTACGGACGGCGCCGCCGACCTGGCCCGCTACTGGACGCTGCAGATCAACCACCCGATGTAAGGTGGCCTGAGGAGACCCGGACCGGCTGCGGCCGGTTCCCGACCGGTTCCTCTAAAAAGCGCGGTTTATCCGCGCTTTTTGCGTTTACAGGGCCGAAATCGGCCCATTGAAGTCCCTCCCGGCTGTGCATAGTCCAAACAGTCCGTATAATCCCCCTTTTGGCGACAGTTTTTCCTCACATCCCATGAAGGTATTTCGCGGTCTCCCCAATGCGGCGGCGCGCGCGCCGTGCGCGTTGACCATCGGCAACTTCGACGGTGTCCACCGTGGCCACCAGGCCCTGCTGGCGCACGTGCGCACGGCGGCCGACCGGCTCGGCCTGGAAGCGGCCGTGATGACGTTCGAACCCCACCCGCGCGAATTCTTCGCCCACAAGGCCGGCGATATGTCCAAGGCCCCGCCCCGGATCGCCAACCTGCGCGACAAGCTGCAATCGCTGGACCGCAATGGCATCGACCGCGTCATCGTCGAGCA
Source organism: Burkholderiaceae bacterium (assembly GCA_035254005.1). GTDB lineage: Bacteria > Pseudomonadota > Gammaproteobacteria > Burkholderiales > Burkholderiaceae_D > Rugamonas. The sequence goes on from DATFBD010000151.1 coordinate 101,820, forward strand.
CTTCTCGGACCACTTCGCGGCCCTTACGCCGCAAGCGTTCACGGAAAAAGTGCTGGTTGAAGGCTTGCACGTCAAATGGCTGATGGTGGGGGACGACTTCTGCTACGGCGCCAAGCGCGCCGGCAACGTCGCCCTGCTGCAGGAGGCCGGCCGCCACTACGGTTTCCAGGTCGAGACCCTGCCCACCGTGATGAACGGCGAGACCCGCATCTCGTCCTCGGCCGTGCGCGCCGCGCTGCACGCGGGCGACTTCCCGCACGCCGAGCAGTTGCTGGGCCACCCGTATTCCATCTCCGGCCACGTGATCCACGGCCAGAAACTGGGCCGCACACTGGGCTTCCCCACCCTCAACCTGCGGGTGCCGCACCGGCCCGCGCTGGCCGGCATCTTCATCGTCCAGGTGCACGGCCTGGCCGACGCGCCGCTGCCGGCCGTGGCCAGCCTGGGCTGGCGCCCCACGGTGGAGGATAGCGGCCGCGTGCTGCTGGAAGTGCACGTGTTCGACTTCAACCAGTCCTGCTACGGCCGCCAGGTGCGGGTGGAATTCCTGCACAAGCTGCGCGACGAGGAAAAGTACGTGGACCTGCCCACCCTGACGGCCGCCATCGAGCGCGACGCCGAGCAGGCGCGCGCCTTCTTCCGCGCGCGCGCCGGCGCAAGCAATGGCGCAACCGGCGCCACCGACCGAATTTGAGCGCGCAACGCGAAGCCAAACGCGCCGGCACTCCCAAGCAAATACGATAGACGTCACCTAGAAGATAAACATGTCCGACAACAAACCAGCCAATCCCAAGCAAGATAAACAAGACAAGCAAGGCAAGAAGCCCGAGAGCAAATACCCGGTCAACATGACGGAAACCCCCTTCCCCATGCGCGGCGACATGGCCAAGCGCGAGCCGCAATGGGTCAAGGAATGGCAGGACAAGAAGATTTACCAGCGCATCCGCAAGGCGGCCGCCGGCCGGCCCAAGTTCGTGCTGCACGATGGCCCACCCTACGCCAACGGCGACATCCACATCGGCCACGCCGTCAACAAGATCCTGAAAGACATGGTGGTCAAGTCGCGCACCCTGGCCGGCTTTGATGCGCCCTACGTGCCGGGCTGGGATTGCCACGGCATGCCGATCGAGATCCAGATCGAAAAACTGTACGGCAAGAACCTGCCCACGGCCGACGTGCTGACCAAGGCCCGCGCCTACGCCCATGAACAGGTGGAACGCCAGCGCAAGGACTTCATCCGCCTGGGCGTGCTGGGCGAGTGGGAGAATCCCTACCTGACCATGAACTACTCGAACGAGGCCGACGAGCTGCGCGCGCTGGGCAAGCTGCTGGAAAAAGGCTTCGTGTACCGCGGCCTGAAGCCCGTCAACTGGTGCTTCGATTGCGGCTCGGCCCTGGCCGAAGCGGAAGTGGAGTACGCCGACAAGCGCGATCCGGCCATCGACGTCGGCTTCAAGTTCGCCGAGTGCGACAAGCTGGCCGCCGCCTTCGGCCTGGACCAGCTGCCGACCGAGAACGGCTACATCGTGATCTGGACCACCACGCCGTGGACCATCCCGTCCAACCAGGCGCTGAACGTGCACGCCGAGGTCAAGTACGCGCTGGTGGAAACCGTGCGCGACGGCCAGCCGCTGCTGCTGATCCTGGCCCAGGACCTGGCCGTGTCGTGCCTGGCCCGCTACAAGCTCGATGGCACCACCATCGCCACCTGCGACGGCCAGGCGCTGGCCGGCATCGGCTTCCGCCACCCGCTGGCCGCGCGCGACGCGTTCTACGACCGCCTGTCGCCGATGTACATCGCCGACTACGTGACCACCGAAAGCGGTACCGGCGTGGTGCACTCGGCGCCCGCCTACGGCCTGGACGACTTCATCTCCTGCAAGGCGCACGGCATGAAGGATGACGCCATCCTGACCCCGGTGCTGGGCGACGGCAAATACGCCGAATCGCTGCCCCTGTTCGGCGGCATGACGATCTGGGAAGCGTCCAAGCCGATCTGCGCGGCCCTGAAGGAAGAAGGCGCGCTGTTCGAAGTGAAGATGTTCGACCACAGCTACATGCACTGCTGGCGCCACAAGACTCCCATCATCTACCGCGCCACTTCGCAGTGGTTCGCCGGCATGGACATCCATCCCAAGGATGGCGGGGCTACGCTGCGCCAGACGGCCCTGAAAGGCATCGACGCCACGCAGTTCTTCCCGGACTGGGGCCAGGCGCGCCTGCACGGCATGATCGCCAACCGTCCCGACTGGACCCTGTCGCGCCAGCGCCAGTGGGGCGTGCCGATGGCCTTCGTGGTGCACAAGGAGACGGGCGAACTGCATCCGCGCACCCCGGAACTGCTGGAACAGGTGGCCCAGCTGATCGAAAAAGACGGCATCGACGCCTGGCTCAAGCTGGACCTGAAAGACCTGATCGGCGACGACGCGGCCCACTACGACAAGAACAAGGACACGCTGGACGTGTGGTTCGACTCGGGCACCACGCACCAGACGGTGCTGCGCGGCTCGCACAAGGAGCAGTCGCACTTCCCGGCCGACCTGTACCTGGAAGGCTCGGACCAGCACCGCGGCTGGTTCCACTCCTCGCTGCTGACCTCGTCCATGCTGAACGGCGCCCCGCCCTACAAGGCGCTGCTCACGCACGGCTTCGTGGTCGATGGCGAAGGCAAGAAGATGTCCAAGTCGGTCGGCAACACCGTCTCGCCGCAGGACGTGTCCAACAAGCTGGGCGCCGACATCCTGCGCCTGTGGGTGGCCGCCACCGACTACACGGGCGAACTGTCGATCTCCGACGAGATCCTCAAGCGCGTGACGGAATCGTACCGCCGCATCCGCAACACGCTGCGCTTCCTGCTGGCCAACACCTCCGACTTCGACCCGGCGCAGCACGCCGTGCCGGTGGCCGAGCTGCTGGAGATCGACCGCTACGCGATCGCCAACATGGGCGCGCTGCAAGCGCAGATCGCGCAGCACTATGAACAGTTCGAGTTCCATCCGGTGGTGGCCAAGCTGCAGAACTTCTGCTCGGAAGACCTGGGCGGCTTCTACCTGGACATCCTCAAGGACCGTTTGTACACGTCCGGCCTGACCTCGCCCGCGCGCCGTTCGGCGCAGACGGCCCTGTGGCACATCACCCAAAGCCTGCTGCGCCTGATGGCGCCGGCCCTGTCGTTCACGGCCGAAGAAGCGTGGGCCATCTTCGCCGGCCCGGAATCGTTCCAGGCCAGCGACGAGACCATCTTCACCCAGACCTGGTGGCAGCTGCCGGAACTGGCCGACGGCCCGGCCCTGCTGGCCAAGTACGAAGCGCTGCGCGCCGTGCGTGCCGACGTCACCAAGCAGCTGGAAGACTTGCGCACCTCGGGCGCCATCGGTTCGTCGCTGCAGGCGGAACTGAGCATCAAGGCGGCCGGCGACAAGTACGCGCTGCTGGCCAGCCTGGAAGATGACCTCAAGTTCGTGTTCATCACCTCGCAGGCCAAGGTGGCCCAGGTGGCGGGCGAAGCGGAAGAAGCGGTGGAAGTGGCCGCGTCGACCGCCGGCAAGTGCGAGCGCTGCTGGCACTACCGCGCCGACGTGGGCAGCCATGCCGACCACCCCACCCTGTGCGGCCGCTGCCACAGCAACCTGTTCGGCGCAGGCGAGCGCCGCAAGTTCGCGTAACGCTGTACCATGCCTGCCTCCGCCGCCGCGCACGACGCGGCGGCGGCCACGATACCAACCAAGAATCCATGGCCACCAACAAATCCCGCTTCTCCGCCAAATCCTCCTCCAGCATCACCCCGTGGCTCGGCATCGCCGCCATCGTGATCCTGCTGGACCAGCTGTCCAAGATCACCATCACCAAGCTGTTCACGCTCGGTGAGGAAAAAGTCGTCACCTCCTTCTTCAACCTGGTGCTGGCCTACAATTCCGGCGCCGCGTTCAGCTTCCTGCAACACGCGGGCGGCTGGCAGCGCTACTTCTTCACGGCCATCGCGCTGGGCGCGGCCGCCTACATCATCTACCTGCTCAAGAAGCATGGCGGCCAGCGCCTGTTCTGCTGGGCCCTGGCCCTGATCCTGGGCGGCGCCATCGGCAACGTGATCGACCGCCTGCTGTACGGCCACGTGGTCGACTTCCTCGATTTCCACCACCCGGCATTCGGCCACTTCCCGGCGTTCAACCTCGCCGATTCGGCCATCTGCCTGGGCGCCGGCCTGTTCATCCTCGATGAACTGCGCCGCGTGAACCGCTAACCCCTGGAGCACCAGCATGGACCTCACCGGTAAGAAAATCGTCCTCGGCCTGTCCGGCGGCGTGGCCTGCTACAAGGCGGCCGAACTGTGCCGCCTGCTCACTGGCCAGGGCGCCAGCGTGCAGGTGGTGATGACGGATGCCGCCGCCCACTTCATCACGCCCGTGACGATGCAGGCACTATCGGGCCGGCCCGTGTTCTCCAGCCAGTGGGACCCGCGGGTGGACAACAACATGGCCCACATCGACGTCACGCGCGGCGCCGACGCCATCCTGATCGCGCCCTGCTCGGCCGACTTCATGGTCAAGCTGGCGCACGGCGTGTGCGACGACCTGCTCTCGACCATGTGCCTGGCCCGCCCACGCCAGCTGCCGCTGCTGATCGCGCCGGCCATGAACGTGGAGATGTGGCAGAACCCCGCCACCCAGCGCAACGCGGCCCAGCTGCGCGAGGATGGTATCGTCATCTTCGGCCCCGGTGCCGGCGAGCAGGCTTGCGGCGAAGTGGGCCTGGGCCGCATGCTCGAACCGCAGCAGTTGCTGGAAGAAGTGATCGCCGCGTTCCAGCCCAAGACCATGGCCGGCAAGCGCATCCTGGTCACGGCCGGCCCCACCTTCGAGGCCATCGACCCGGTGCGCGGCATCACCAATCTGTCGTCCGGCAAGATGGGTTACGCCGTCGCGCGCGCCGCGCGCGAAGCGGGCGCCGAAGTGCTGCTGATCTCCGGCCCCACCGCCCTGCCCACGCCGTATGGCGTACAGCGCATCAACGTGCAGAGCGCGCAGCAGATGCACGACGCCGTGATGGCGGCCGTGGAAGGTCAGCACGTGTTCGTGGCCGTGGCGGCCGTGGCCGACTGGCGCGTGGCCAACACCAGCGCCCAGAAAATGAAGAAGAAGGGCGACGGCTCCGTGCCCGAACTCAAATTCGAGCAGAACCCGGACATCCTGGCCACCGTGGCCGCCCGCACCTCGCTGGCCGGCCATCCTTACTGCGTGGGCTTCGCGGCGGAATCGGAAAACCTGCTCGAATATGGCGCCGTCAAACGCGAGAAGAAAGGCATTCCGCTGTTGGTCGGGAACATCGGCCACCACACCTTCGGCCAGGACGACAACACCATCATCCTGTTCGACGAGAACGGCCACACCATCCTGCCGCGCGCCGACAAGCTCACGCTGGCGCGCCAGCTGGT
>DATFBD010000152.1:0-10616 GCA_035254005.1 Burkholderiaceae bacterium
CTGCGCGCGCTCTCGGACAAGGACCTCGCGCTGGACCGTACCATGATCCCGCTCGGTTCCTGCACGATGAAGCTCAATGCGACGACAGAGATGATTCCGATCACCTGGAAGGAGTTCGGCAATATCCATCCGTTCGCGCCGATTGACCAGGCACAGGGCTATCAGCAGCTCACCACAGACCTCGAGCAGATGCTGGTGGCGTGCACAGGCTATGATGCCGTCTCGTTGCAGCCGAATGCCGGCTCGCAAGGCGAATATTCCGGCCTGCTGGCGATTCGCGGGTACCATAAGAGCCGCGGCGAAGGACACCGCAACATCTGCCTGATCCCCAGCTCTGCTCACGGCACTAACCCGGCAACCGCGCACATGGCGGGCATGCAGGTGGTGGTGGTGCAATGCGACGAGCGCGGCAATGTGGACGTGGCTGATCTCAAGGCGAAGGCAGATCAGCACGCGGCCAACCTGGCGGCAATGATGATCACTTATCCGTCGACACACGGTGTCTTTGAAGAGGCTGTCCGCGAAATCTGCGACATCGTGCATTCGCATGGCGGCCAGGTGTACATCGATGGCGCCAACATGAACGCGATGGTGGGGTTGTGCGCGCCAGGCAAGTTTGGCGGCGACGTATCACACCTAAATTTGCACAAGACCTTCTGCATTCCGCACGGCGGCGGCGGCCCCGGCGTGGGTCCGATCGGCGTGGGCGCGCACCTGGCCAAGTTCCTGCCCAACCAGCGTTCGTCCGGCTACCAGCGCGATGACGCTGGCATCGGCGCGGTCAGCTCGGCGGCGTTCGGCTCGGCCAGCATCCTGCCGATCTCGTGGATGTACATTGCCATGATGGGCGCCGAAGGCCTGACGGCCGCCACCGAGACGGCCATCCTGGCGGCCAACTACATCGCCCGCCGCCTGGCGCCGCACTACCCGGTGCTGTACTCGGGCCACGACGGCCTGGTGGCGCACGAATGCATCCTGGACCTGCGTCCGCTGCAGGACGCCACCGGCATCAGCAACGAAGACGTGGCCAAGCGCCTGATGGACTTCGGCTTCCACGCTCCGACCATGAGCTTCCCGGTGCCGGGCACGCTGATGATCGAGCCGACCGAAAGCGAATCGAAAGCCGAGATGGACCGCTTCATCGACGCCATGATCGCAATCCGCATGGAGATCGCGAAAGTGGAATCGGGCGAATTCGACCGCACCGACAACCCGCTCAAGGGCGCGCCGCACACGGCCGAGATGCTGACGGCCGACAACTGGGAGCACAAGTACAGCCGCGAAGTGGCGGCCTACCCGGTGCCCTCGCTGCGCAAGCAGAAGTACTGGCCGCCGGTCGGCCGCGCCGACAATGTGTACGGCGACCGTAACCTGTTCTGCGGCTGCGCGCCGATGAGCGACTACGAGTAAACGGCTGCCCCGACCAACCGGGGTCAGGTCATGCCCTCAAGCATCATGCGACTGCGCATGATGCTCGAGGGCATGACCTGACCCCGGTTTTCGTTTTAGCACCGGTTCGACGCCAGACGCAGGCGGGCCACCTGGCTCGTGCCTGCGTTTTTTTTCGCCTGCGCCGCCAGCGCCAGCCCGGGCCGGACCGGCACGTCGTCCAGCTTGAACAGCGTGACGGCATCGGACAGGCTCACGGCTTGCTCCTGCAGGCTGCAGGCGGCCGCCGCGGCCTGCTCGACCAGCGCCATGTTCTGCTGCGTGACCTGGTCCATCCGGACCATGGCGTGGTTGACGTCCTGCAGTCCGGCCGCCTGCTCGGCGCTGGCCTGGCTGATCTGGCTGATGATGTCGCCCACCTGCCGCACCGAGGTCACGATATCGGCCATGCTGGAGCCAGCCTCCTCCACCGAACGGCTGCCCCCTTCGATCTCGGCCACCGACTGCGCGATCAGCGCCTTGATCTCGCGCGCGGCCGTGGCCGAACGCTGGGCCAGCGTGCGCACTTCGCCGGCCACCACGGCGAAGCCGCGTCCATGCTCTCCGGCGCGGGCCGCTTCCACGGCGGCGTTCAGGGCCAGCAGGTTGGTCTGGAACGCGATGCCGTCGATCACGCCGACGATCTCCACCACCTTGCGCGAGCTGCCCCGGATCGAGGCCATCGTCACTTCCAGCCGCTGCACCACGCGGCCGCCGCGCACGGCGTAGCCGGTGGCGCTGCGTGCCAGTTCGTTGGCCAGTTGGGCGTTGTTGGCCGTCTCGCTGACGGTGGCCGTCAATTGCTGCATCGAGCTGGCCGTCTCCTCCAGTGAACTGGCTTGCGCCTCGGTGCGCTCGGACAGGTCGGCGTTGCCGGCCGCGATTTCGCGCGAGGCGCTGTCGATGGTCTGGGCCGAGGCCAGGATGGTGCGCAGCGTGGCGTTCAGATTGCGGATGCTGGTGTCGAGCGCGCGCGAGGTTTCAGCGATTTCGTCCCTGCCATACGTGCGCTGCCGGACGGTCAGGTTGCCTTCGGCCAAGTCGACGGCGGCCACGCCGATTTCGCGCACCTCCTTGAGCAGCGCGTTGCGCACGGCCATGGTCACCAGCAGCGACAGCGCGATCGACAGCGCCACCACCACCGGCAGCATGGTGGACAGGGAGCGGAACTGGGCCTCGGCATCCTGGTAGGCCTGCTCGCTCAGCGTCTGCTCCAGGCGCGACAACTGCTCCAGCCGCTGGGCCAGCGCGTCGAACGCGCGTTCCGCCTTGGACATGGCGTTGGTGGCCATCGAGGGATCGACGCCGCTCATTTCCACCACGTCGCTGATGGCCTTCACGTACAGGGCATGGGCCGCGTGCGATTCGGCCACCAGCGCGTGCTCGCCGGCGCTGGCGGCGGTGGCCTGCTCCAGTTGCCCATACTGGCGTTCGAGCGCGCCGTGGCGGGCCCGGATGTCCTGCACCAGCGCGTCCACGCGCGGCGCGGAAAAGCTGGCGTTGATCCAGGTCAGCAGCTGATAGGCTTCCGTGTGGGCGCGGTTGGCGCCGGCCACCAGGTCGGCGGCCGCCTTGCTGCGCGCGGCGCGTTGCTGCACCAGGTTCTCCAGCAAGCCATTCTGGCGCACCAGGCCGTAGTAGGCGCCGGCCGACAGCGCCACCAACAGCAGCAGCACCACGCCGGGCGCCAGCAGCAGCTTGGGACCGATCCGTAATTTGCTCAGCATAGTGTTCCAGATCCGAAAAAGTGGCCAGGCGCGGGCCGCCGTGCCGGCGCGCACTCAACGGTCGTCTCAGCGCCCGTCTCAGTACGCGTTTCAATGCTTGTAAATGCCCGCCTCCAGCGCCACGTCGCCCACCCGCAGCACATAGGTGGACTTGGCCTCCACCTTGCCCGTCTCGGGATTGCGGAACTTGTAGTCCACCCAGCCGTGCCCCTTGCCCTTGGCCAGCGCCAGCAACTCCTGGCGGAACGGCTTGCCGTCGGCGTCGGGCACGTCGAGCAAGTTCTTGCCGATCAGGGCCTTGGTGGGATGGGCGATGGTGATGCCGTCCAGGTCGCGCATGGCCAGGTACAGGGCGCCCTGGTTGAATTCCGGGTCCTTGTTGTTGATCCTGGCGATCATGTCGGCCTTGCCATGCTGCTTCAGGTACTGGGCGCCGCGTTCGGCCAGCGCCATCGCATCCTTCTCGCCGGGCGCGGCCAGCGCCAATTGGCAGCACAACAACGGCACCCCCCACAGCAGCTTGTTCATGGTCGCTCCCCTCGCATGTGGATATTCCCGATCGCGGCGCCGCCGCCGGGCGGGTATGATAGGCGGCGAGGCGTGGCCCCGGCCGGCCCCAGGCCTGCTCTTGCCTGAGTGCATGTCGTAATCTACGCCGTCCGGCCCGCCGCAATCTTGCGCTGGCTCAATCCATCGGCTGCCACGGGCGGCCTTGAACGAGATCGCATGAAACCATCCGTCAAAGCGGCCCTGTGGTCAGGGCTGGTGTTCCCCGGCCTGGGCCACATCGTGGCGCTGCGCCGTCCGCTGCGCGGCTGCGCCTTCCTGCTGCCCACCGCGCTGGGCTGGGCCTACCTGCTGGGCGGCCTGCTGCCGCTGGTAAACAGGCTGGCCGAACAAGTGGCCAACGGCAGCCTGGCGCCCGATCCCGACCTGCTCACGCAACGGGTGAGCGAGGCGGGCATGGGCGGCGCCGGGCCAGGCCTGGCGCTGCTGGTGTGCACCGTGTGCTGGATCGCCAGCGTGGCCGATTCCTTCGTGGCTGGCGCCGCGCCGCGTCCATGACACGGCACACGGGCCAGCGACGCCGGAGACGCCGGACCGCCCCGCCCACAGCGCGCGCCTTTGTTGTGAAAACGCTAAATCATGTTGCACTGCTCCCAACGTCAGACTGTACTTTCTCACCGGGAACTGTCACCATAATGGGGAAATTTCGTTGACCATCAGTTGCACCACGTTGAAGGTTCCGGCCTGCCTGTTTCCTTCCCTGGAACCCATGCATGACTAATACAATCCGGCCCCCACGGGCCGCATCGAAGCGGGTTGGCCAGGCGGCCGCCCCACTGCTGCTGTTGCTGCTGCTGGGCGCTCGGGCGCCGGCCGCCAGCGCCCTCGCGCCCGCTGATGGCCAGGACCTGACCACGCTGCCGCTGGAGCAGTTGCTGGCGCTCGATGTGTACAGCGCCTCGCGCTACAGCCAGCAAACCAGCGAGGCGCCGTCCAACGTGAGCGTGATCAGCGCCGGCGACATCCGCGCCTATGGCTGGCGCACGCTGGCCGACGTGCTGCGCAGCCTGCGCGGGCTGTACCTGAGCTACGACCGCAACTACAGCTACCTGGGCGCGCGCGGCTTCCTGCGTCCGGGCGACTACAACACCCGCTTCCTGGTCCAGATCGACGGCAACCGCATCAACGACGCCGTCTACGACCAGGCCCCGCTGGGCGCGGAATTCCCGCTCGACCTGGAACTGGTGGAACGGATCGAATACGCGTCCGGCCCCGGCTCGTCGGTGTATGGCGCCAACGCCTTCTTCGGCGTGATCAACGTGATCACGCGCCGCCCCCAGGAACTGGAAGGCGTGCACGCCACGCTGGACGGCGCCCAGGCGGGCACCCGGCGCGCCCAGGGCAGCTACGGCTGGCGCGACGGCCATGGCAACGAGCTGCTGCTGGCGGCCAGCCGCTACAAGAGCGATGGCCGCGACCAGTACTATGCCGTCTACGACACCCCGGAACAGAACAATGGCGTGGCCCATGGCCTCGATTACGAAACCTCGCAACGGCTGTACGCCAAGGCCATCAGCGGCCCGGTCACGCTGTCGCTGCTGCACGCCGACCGGCCCAAGGGCGTGCCCACCGCCTCGTTCAGCCAGACCTTCAACGATCCGCGCTCGCGCACCATCGACACCCAGAACTACGCCAGCCTCGATTACCGCGACACGGTGGCACCGGCCACGGAACTGAGCACGCGCCTGTACTGGGGCAGCTATGATTCGCTGGGCGACTACGTCACCGACAACGCCGACCGCACGCTCAACCGCGACCTCAGCAACGGCCGCTGGTGGGGCGCGGAAGCGCGCCTGCTGTCGACCGCCGTGGCCGGCCACAAGCTGATGGTGGGCGCGGAATACCAGCACGACTACCTGCTGCGGCTGCTCAATTTCGACCTGCTCCCCTACCAGTCGTACCTGAACGAGCGGCACACCGGCCAGCGCTACGGCCTGTTCGTGGCCGACGAGCTGCGGCTGGCCGCGCCGCTGCTGCTCAACGCCGGCCTGCGCTACGACCACCATACCAGCACCGGCGGCGTGTTCAACCCGCGGGTGGCCCTGATCGACCAGCTGACGGCCGACACCACGCTCAAGGCCATCTACGGCAGCGCCTACCGCCCCCCCAACATCTACGAGCGCTACTACGCCTTCATCGGCGACGGCGGCCAGCTGGCCAACCCGGCGCTGGCGCGCGAGCGCATCCGCAGCACGGAACTGGTGCTGACCCACCAGTGGCAAGCGAACCGCCGCCTGACCGTCAGCGTGTTCCACAACGAAGTGTCGGGCCTGATCTCGCAAGTGACGGATGCGGCCAGCGGCCTGCCCATCTTCCTCAACACCGGCTCGCCCTCGGCGCATGGACTGGAAGCCGAATATGAGCACAGCTGGAGTCCCGAAGCCCGGCTGCGCGCCAGCTACAGCTGGCAACGGGTGCGCCGGGACGGTGTCGACAGCGTCAATTCGCCGGCCCAGCTGGTCAAGCTCAATCTGGCGCTGCCGCTGCGCGGAGCATGGCGCGCGGGGCTGGAAGCCCAGTACGTGGGGCCGCGCGACACCGTGCGCGGCGCGCGCACGGGCGGCTTCCTGCTGGCCAACCTGAACCTGTTCAGCGTGCGCCTGACCCGCCATACCGATCTGGCCTTCAGCATCCACAACCTGGGCGACCGGCGCTACGCCGACCCGGTGGCCGACTCGCTGGCCATGGATACCGTGACCCAGGATGGCCGGCGGCTGGGCGCCCGCCTCACCGTCGACTACTGACGCCATGCACCAGCGCGCCGCCACCTCCCGCCACGCCACCGGCACGCCACCGCTGCGGCGGCGCTGGCTGCGCGCCCTGCTGGCGGCGTGCTGCGCCTGCGGCTGCGGCCTGGCGTCGGCCCAGGTGACGGAATACGCCGTCAAGGCGGCGTTCGTGTTCAACTTCGCCGTGTTCACGGAATGGCCGGCCGATGCGCTGCCGGGCGGCGCGCCGCTGCAGTTGTGCGCCTATCCGGGCAATGCCTTGCAGAGCGCCCTGGCCGCACTCGGCGACAAGCAGGTCAACGGCCACCGGGTGCAGTTACGCCAGCCCGGCAACGGCGCCGCCGCGCGCGCCTGCAACGTGCTGTTCCTCGATGGCCAGGACCGCGAACGGTGGAACAGCCTGCGGCCGGAGCTGGCCGGCGCCAGCGTGCTGACCGTGGCCGACGACCGCGTGATCGGCGCCGGCGGCGCCGTGCTGGTGCTGGCCATGGACCATGCGCGCGTCGTATTCGACGCCGACCTGGCGGCCGCCCGCCAGGCCCGCCTGACCATCAGCTCCAAGCTGCTGCGCCTGGCCAGGAGTGTGCAATGAAGGCGCGCGCCAGGATCACTTCGCGCGCGCTGGGCCGGCGCGTGGCGCACCTGAACATGCTGGCCGCCGGCGCCGCGCTGGCGCTGGCCGGGATCCTGCTGATCGTGGTGCAGTTCATCGCCTTGCGCGGTGCGCTGGTGGACGACTTGCAGGTGCAGGCGCGTATCGTGGGCAGCAACAGCAGCGCCGCCCTGCTGTTCCAGGACCGGCGCGCCGGCGCCGAGACGCTGGCCGGGCTGGCCGCCGCGCCCAACGTGCACAGCGCCGCCATCTACGGACCGGACGGCGCGCTGCTGGCCAGCTACCAGCGCCTGCCCGCCAGCACGGTACCGGCCGCCGGCTTGCCGCTGCCGGCGCCGCACCATGAATTCAACGCCCGCCACGTGGAGGTGACGGAACCGGTGGAGGCCAACGGCGCGCGCATCGGCACGGTGCTGATCCGCGCCACCATGGCGCCGCTGTACCGGCGCCTGGCCAGCTTCACCGGCTTCACGCTGGTGGTGGCCGCCGGCTCCTACGCGCTGGCCTGGCTGCTGGTGGCGCGCATGCGGCGCGCCGTGCAGCGGGCCGAGGACCACCTGCACTACCTGGCCCACGTCGATCCCATCACCGCCCTCCCCAACCGCAACGCCTTCAACGACAAGCTGGCCACGGCGCTGGAACACGCCGACCGGCAGGAAACGAGCGTGGTGCTGCTGCTGCTCGACCTGGACAACTTCAAGGTCGTCAACGACACGCTGGGCCACAACAGCGGCGACGCGCTGCTGCAAATGGTGGCGCGGCGCCTGACGGACACCTTGCGCAGCACGGACGTGATCTGCCGCATCGGCGGCGATGAATTCGTCGTCATCGTCGAGCCGCACGAGGACGAAACCGAGCCGGACGCCGTGGCGCGCAAGATCCTGCAGGCGCTGGCCGCCCCGTTCCAGCTCGAACACCACCTGCTGTACGTGAGCGCCAGCATCGGCGTCAACGTCTACCCCCAATACGCGCACGACGAGCAGGCCCTCATGCGCGGCGCCGACACGGCCATGTACTACGCCAAGAACAGCGGCAAGAACGACTACGAGACGTTCAAGCCGGAGATGGAGCACCTGGCGCGCAAGCGGCTCAAGCTGGAAGCGAACCTGCGCCGCGCGCTGGAGCGCAATGAACTGAGCCTGCACTACCAGCCCCAGATCGACGTGCGCAGCGGCCGCATGACGGGGCTGGAAGTGCTCACGCGCTGGACTTGCCCGGAGCTGGGCCCGGTCAGCCCGGCAGAATTCATCCCGGTGGCCGAGGAAAGCGGCGTGATCGTGCCACTGGGTCGCTGGGTGCTGCAAACGGCCTGCCGCCAGGCGGCCGCCTGGTACCAGGCCGGCCTGCTCGACGAGATCAGCCACGTGGCCGTCAACCTGTCGGCCTGCCAGACCCGCGACAGCGATCTGATGGCCGACGTGCGCGCCATCCTGGGCGAGACGGGGCTGCCGCCGGCGCTGCTGGAACTGGAGATCACGGAAGGGGTGCTGATGGAGAACGTGCACGCCAACCTGGCGCTGATGCAGCAGATCCAGATGGCCGGCATCCATTTGTCGATCGACGACTTCGGTACCGGCTATTCGTCGATGGCCTACCTGAAGCGCTTCCCCATCGACCAGTTGAAGATCGACCGCAGCTTCGTCAACGACGTGCCCGGCGACGGCGCCGCCATCGCCACGGCCATCATCGCCATGGCGCACAGCCTGAATTTGAAGGTGGTGGCCGAAGGGGTGGAGACGGAGCAGCAGGTGCGCTTCCTGCGCGAAGCCGGCTGCGACGTCATGCAAGGCTATTACTTCGCCAAGCCGATGGCGCCGGAACTGCTGGAACGGCTGCTGTCCGAGCGGCGCCAGTTCCTCGCCGCCTGAAACCGGAGGCTTAAGGGTCAGACCCCCGGGTCTGACCCTGAGGTCATGCGCCGATCAAGCCAGCTTGGCCGAGTGCTCGCGGGTGGCGTGGAACTTCAGCTTGGGCCAGCGTTCTTCCGTCAGGCGCAGGTTGACCGACGACGTGGCCAGGTAGGCCATGTTGCCGGCCGCGTCGTAGGCCACGTTGTGGCCCAGCGCCGCTTCGAAGTCGGCCAGCGCCTTCTTGTCGTCGCTCGACACCCAGCGCGCGCTGCTGATGCTGGTGCCTTCGAACACGGCGTCCACGCCGTATTCATTCATCAAACGGCTGGCCACCACTTCGAACTGCAGCACGCCGACCGCGCCCAGCACCAGCTCGCCGCCCTGGACCGGCTTGAACACCTGCACCGCGCCCTCCTCGCCCAGCTGCTGCAAGCCCTTGTGCAACTGCTTGATCTTGAGCGGGTTGCGGATGCGCACCGAGCGGAAGAAGTCCGGCGCGAAGTACGGGATGCCGGTGAAGGTCAGCATCTCGCCTTCCGAGAAGCTGTCGCCGATCTGCATGTTGCCGTGGTTGGGCAGGCCGATGATGTCGCCCGCGTAGGCTTCCTCCACCTGTTCGCGCGAGGACGCCATGAACGTCACCACGGACGAGACCTTGATCTCGCGCCCCAGCCGCAAGTGCTTGACCTTCATGCCGCGCTCGAAACGTCCCGAGCACACGCGCAGGAAGGCGATGCGGTCGCGGTGGGCCGGGTCCATATTGGCCTGGATCTTGAACACGAAGCCGGTGAACGGCTGCTCGACCGGGTCCACCACGCGCAAGGTGGCATCGCGCGGACGCGGCGCGGGCGCCCAGTCCACCAGCGCCGACAGGATCTCGCGCACGCCGAAGTTGTTGATGGCCGAACCGAAGAACACGGGGGTCTGCACGCCCGACAGGAATTCCTCCAGGTCGAACGGGTGCGAGGCGCCGTGCACCAGCTCCACTTCCATGCGCAGCTGGTCCATCTCCAGCGGGAACATCTCCTGCAGGCGCGGATTATCGATGCCCTTGATGATCTCGAACGCGCCGTCGGCCTTTTCCTCGCCGGCCTTGAACAGCATGATCTCGTCCTTGAGCAGGTGGTACACGCCGCGGAAGTTCTTGCCCATGCCGATAGGCCAGGTGACGGGCGCGCACTGGATCTTGAGCACCGATTCCAGCTCGTCCAGCAGTTCCAGCGGATCGCGCGTTTCGCGGTCCATCTTGTTCATGAAGGTGACGATGGGCGTGTTGCGCATGCGGCACACGTCGAGCAGCTTGATGGTCTGCGCTTCCACGCCCTTGGCGGCGTCGATCACCATCAGCGCCGAGTCCACCGCCGTCAGCACGCGGTAGGTATCTTCCGAGAAGTCCTGGTGGCCGGGGGTGTCGAGCAGGTTGATGACGTGGTCGCGGAATTCGAACTGCATCACCGAGGAAGCCACGGAAATGCCGCGCTGCTTCTCGATCTCCATCCAGTCCGACGTGGCGTGGCGGCCGCTCTTGCGGGCCTTGACGGTGCCGGCCATCTGGATCGCGCCCGAGAACAGCAGCAGCTTCTCGGTCAGCGTGGTCTTGCCCGCGTCGGGGTGCGAAATGATGGCGAAGGTGCGCCGGCGGCGCACGTGCGGCGTGAGGTCGGAGGCCATGGTGTGCAGGAAGGGGGCGCGAGGGCCAACC
>DATFBD010000153.1:0-33312 GCA_035254005.1 Burkholderiaceae bacterium
TCCTTGTGGGGCCAGACCCTGCCACCGGGCGAGCCGTGCCAGGTGGCGCTCAAGCTGAACCTGCGTTGCCTGCAAACGCGCGGCGGCGTCGATGAATTGCGCCAGCTCGACCGTCCGGCCGTGCTGACCTTGCATGATGAGCACGCCGTGCCACGCTACGGCTTGCTGACGGCGCTCGATGCGAATGGCGCCACCATCGTCTTCGATGGCAAGCCAGCGCACCTGAGCCTGGCCGTGCTGGCCGAGCGCTACGATGGCAGTTACGTGACATTCTGGCGCGCCCCGCGCAGCTGGCGCGACGAAGTGTCGGATGGCGACCATGGCCCCGACGTCGACTGGCTGGCCAAGCATCTGTCCCAGTTGTACGGCCTGAAGAAACCGGCCGAGAACCAGCCGCTCGACGCCGCCCTGATGCGCCGCTTGCGCGAGTTCCAGTCCGCCCAGCATTTGAAGTCGGATGGCGTGGCGGGTCCGAAAACCTTTATCCGCCTGCACCAGCTGGCCGGAGTGCGCGAACCACGTCTGGCGCCACCGCGCTGAACCACGGCCAGAATACCGGCACTCGCGGTAGCCACTGCGCTGAACCTCGGCCAGGCGCCGGCACCACCGGCTGCCACTGCGCTGACCACGGCCTGGTGTCGGCACCGGTTGCGGCCACCGCGCCGACCACGGCCTGGGACCAGCGGCGGCCGGCGCGGTTGATTACGGCTGGCGTGTCCTGAAGCGCGCCGGAATGGCGCTGCGGAAGGTCTGGCGTTGCTGCTCGTCGCCGAACAGGGTGGCGGCCGGCTTGATCAGGTCGCTGCGGCTGACCAGTCCGATCAGCTTGAGCGATTGCGCATCCTCCACCACCGGCAAGCGTTCCAGGCCGTGTACCGCGAGCCGCGTGGCCACGGCGCGGCACGTTTCCGTGCCCAGCGCCACGTTTGGCACGTTCACGCCGAACAACTGGCCCACCGTCTGAACATTGCCCCGCTGCAGCGCGGCCCGGTCCACCATGCCAACCAGCCGCTCGCCATGCAGCACGGGATAGGCCCGGTGCAGCTGGCCATCGCCGAAATGGCTGACCAGCACGTCGGCCACGCGCGCCCGCGCGTCCACGCACACGGGCTGGGTCGTCATCACTTCCGCCACGCTGTGCTGCTCCATGGGATCGATGCCATATTCGCGGTAGATGTGATAACCGCGGCGGGCGATTTTTTCCGTCAGGATCGAGCGCCCCATCACCAGCACAGTGAAGCCATAGGCCACCGCCGACGCCATCAGCAGCGGCAGCAGGGCATTCACATCGTGCGTCAGTTCCAGCGCGAACACCACCGACATCACGGGCGCGCGCATCATGCCGCCCAGCGTGGCGGCCATGAACACCAGCGGCCACAGGGCCGGATCGTGGCCGGGCAGGTAGGGGCCGAGCAGCGCGCCCAGGCCCGCGCCCAGCATCAGCAGCGGCGCCAGCACGCCGCCCGAGGTACCCGAGCCGAGCGCCAGCACCCACATCACGGCCTTGCACAACAGCAGGCCCAGCATGAAGTGCAGCGCCAGGTGGCTGTGCAGCAGGTCGCCGATCACATCGTAGCCCACGCCCAGCGCACGCGGCTCCAGGTAGCCGCCGATGCCGACCGCCACGCCGCCGATGGCCGGCCACCACATCCAGTGCACGGGCAGCCGGTGGAACCAGTCCTCGACCCGGTACAGCGAGGTGGACAGCAGCCACGCCAGCGCGCCGGCCACCACGCCGGCCACCAGGCAGCCCGGCAGTTCGGACGCGGTGGGCGCCAGCGTTTGCAGCGGGAACAGCGGCCCGTTGTCGAGCAGCATCGCGCGTGCAAAGCCGGCCACGGCGCACGCCACGGCCACCGGCAGCAGGCTGCGCGGACGCAGTTCGAACAGCAGCAGTTCGACCGCCATCAGCACGGCCGCGATCGGCGTGCCGAAGATGGCCGTCATGCCGGCCACGGCGCCGGCCACCAGCAGCGTCTTGCGCTCGGCGCCCGTCAGGTGCAGATGCTGCGCCACCAGCGAACCGAGCGCGCCGCCGGTCATGATGATCGGGCCTTCGGCGCCGAACGGCCCGCCGCTGCCGATCGCGATGCCCGATGACAGCGGCTTGAGCATGGCCACCTTGGGCGACATGGTGCTCTGGCCGAACAGGATGGCTTCGATGGCTTCCGGAATGCCGTGGCCGCGGATTTTTTCCGAGCCGTAGCGCGCCATCAGGCCGATGATAAGCCCGCCGATCACGGGCACCACCAGTACCCACCAGCCCAGCGTGTTGAGGGCGGGCGAACGGTCGTCCAGCGACAAGCTCTGGAAGAAGAACAGGTTGGTGAAGAAATGGATCAGGCGCAGCAGGGCGCTGGCGGCGAGCGTACTCAGCAGGCCGACCAGCGCCGCCACGGCCACGATCATCAGGCGCAGGTCGCCCGCGAAATCGCGCCGGCTCATGGCGTTTCCCAGTCGACCACCGGCACCATGAACTTGCCTTCCATCGATTGCAGTTCGGCCCGGTGCAGGTCAGCCAGTTGCACCAGCAGCGCCTCGCCATGGGGCAGCAGGTGTACTTCCACCTGGCGCTTGTCGGCCGTGCTCACGCGCCGCTCGACCAGCCCGGCCGCCTCGCAGCGCGACACCAGCGCCACCACGCCGTGCTGCTGCGACTGCAGCCGTTCGGCCAGCTCGCCGATGCTGGCCCAGTCGCGGCCGGGAAAGCCTTTCACGTGCAACATCAGCAGGTATTGCAGCGGCGTGATGCCGGCCGCGCGTGCGGCCGACTCGGAGAAATGCTCGAAGCGCCGCATCTGGTAGCGGAAATTGGACAGCGTCTCGAAATCGCTCTTGCTCAGTTCGTGGGAACGGGGGGACATGAGGCCAGTAAAAGTGATATGGGGAAAGCTAATATATCACAATATGATGTAATGATAGTGGCGGGATGAAATTCGGCGCGGCAGGCCGTACAATCGCGGGATCGAATGTTTTGCAACGGGCCAGCCGATCACACATGTCCTACATCCTGGAAGCACTGAAAAAGGCGCAGGCGGAACGCCAGTTGGGCGCTGTGCCCACCATCCATGCGCCCGCCATCGCCGCCGCGCCAGCCAGCGGGGCAGGGCTGCGCAACCGGCCGCTGGTGCTGGCGCTGGCCGCGCTGGGACTGGTGACGGCGGGCTTGCTGGCGCTGGTATTGCGGCCGGTGCCGCCGGCGGCGTCCGGCGAAGCGCCCGCGCCGCAGCGGACAAACGCGGCGCTGGCGCCATCGGCTTTGCCTGGCACGCCGCCCGCGAGCGCGCCAGTGGCGGTGGCGCAAACGGCCATCATGGGGCCGCCGGCCGCAGCCGTTGCGCCCACGCCCGCGCCCTCCGCCCAGCCAACCCCGGTCCAGCTGCCGACGGACCAGCCGCCGACGGTCCAGCCAACCCCGGTCCAGCCCGCCGCCGGACCTGCGCATGCCGCCCAATCCGTTGCAGCGCCGCCGTCCCTGGTAGTATCCGCCGCCGCGCCGCAGTCTTCGGCGCCCGTGCGGGCAGCGGCGGCCGTGCCCGCGCCATCCGGGGAGCCGTTGCCGCGTCGCCACGCCGCCACGCCGGAGGTGGACGCCAGGACGGCGTCTGGCGCCATGGCCCCCGCGTCGGCCGCATCGGCGGCGCCGGCACAGGATGAGGCGATCCAGAACCTGCGCGATTTGCCCGAACCCATACAGCGCGCCATTCCCCCGATCACGATGGGCGGCTATATGTACTCGCGCAACCCGGCCGACCGCCTGCTGCTGATCGACAAGGTGTTGCGCCATGAGGGCGAGGAAGTCGCACCCGGCCTCGTGCTCGACAAGCTGCAACCGAGGGCAGCCGTGTTCACCTTCAAGGGCTACCGTTATCGCGTGCCCTACTGACGGTTTTTTGGTGACATGCAATGTGATCGTAATGTCATCATTGTGTCATGTCTGAATGATATTTTTACGGCATAGTCAACTATGCTGGAGATATCATGCAACACCTGAAGCTGATGCCGCTGCTGATCGCCGCCGTATTTTCCATGCCGCGCGCCCATGCCGTGGAACTGATCGCCGTGGGCGGCCTGAGCGGTCTTGCGACCGACCTGTCGATGGCCACGGCCGGGCCGCTGGAAAATGGCGTGGCCGGCAACTTGCTGGGCGGCCTAGGCTCGGGCCTGGCCTATGCGGGCGGCAACACCTTCATCGCCACCCCGGACCGTGGTCCCAACGCCAGCCTCTACAACCCGCTGGTCGACAACACCACCTCCTACATCAACCGCTTCCAGACCATCAACATGACGTTGACGGCCAACGCCGGCCCCGGCCTGGCCTACACGCTCACGCCCACGCTGAGCGCCACCACGCTGCTGTCGAGCGCCACGCCGCTCAGCTACGGCAGCGGTGCGCTGGGCACGGGCGGCGGCTATTCGCTGGGCAACGGCACGCCCGCGCTCAACAGCGCCGGCCACTACTACTTCACTGGCCGCTCCGATAACTTCGATCCGTCGCAAGGCAGCGCCAACCCCAACAACGGCCGCCTCGACCCGGAAGCGGTGCGCGTGTCGCGCGATGGCAAGAGCGTGTTCGTGTCCGACGAATACGGCCCTTATGTCTACCAGTTCGACCGCGCCACGGGCCAGCGCATCGATAGTTTCGCGTTGCCGGGCAAGCTGGCCGTGTCGCACCTGTCGTCCAGCGGCGACGCCGAGATCGCCGGCAACACCAGTGGCCGCATCGCCAACAAGGGCATGGAAGGGCTGGCCATCACGCCCGATGGCAAGACGCTGGTGGGCGCCATGCAGGCCAACCTGGAGCAGGACGCCAGGGGCACGCTGCGCATCGTCACCATCGACATCGCCACCAAGGCGACCCATGAATATGCCTACCAACTCAGTACCGGCACCGGCGTGAGCGAGATCGTGGCCCTGAACGACCACCAGTTCCTCGTCGACGAGCGCGACGGCAAAGGCCTGGGCGACGGCAGCAAGGCCGTCAACAAGCAGTTGTACATGGTGGACCTGGCCGGCGCCACGGATGTGAGCGGGCTGGCCTCGATCAACGCCGGCACGCCGTCGCTGAACAAGCAATTGTTCCTGGACCTGGTGCCGGTGCTGGTGGCCAACGGCTACAACGCCAAGCAGATCCCGTCCAAGATCGAGGGGCTGGCCTTCGGCGCCGACATCCTGCGCGGCGGCGTGCTGACCCATACCTTGTACGTGGCCAACGATAACGACTTCAGCACCGGCAGCGGCGACAACCAGTTCTTCGTGTTCGGCGTGACGGACGCCGACCTGGCCCGCGTCGGCGCCAGCTACACGGCGCAGGCGCTGTCGCCAGTGCCGGAAGCGCCCGGCTATGGCATGCTGCTGGCTGGTGTTGGCATGCTCTGCCTGACGGGTCGCCGCCAGCGCAACGAGGTATTCCGCAAGGAGGTGTGAGCCCCGCCGTGGCAGCCGCCGTGCGTATAATGGCGGCACGACAACAAAGCGGGACGGATGACTATGCAGGGCGATTCGGTTGGGCTGGCGCTGACGCACAAGGTGCTGGGGGTGGTGGGGCGTTCCGGCAGCGGCAAGACCACCTTGCTGGAATGGCTGGTGGCGCAACTGGCCGCCGCCGGGTTGAAGGTCAATGTCATCAAGCACAGCCACCACGACCTGGAACTGGAGCCGCCCCACAAGGACAGCGCCCGCCTGCGCCGCGCCGGCGCGGCCGAAGTGATGGTGGCTTCGCCTTACCGTTACGCCATCGTGCACGAATTGCGCGGCGCGCCCGAGCCGGCGCTGGAAGACCAGCTGGCACGGCTGTCGCCGGCCGATTTGACCTTGCTCGAAGGCTTCAAGTCTTATCCCATCGCCAAGCTGGAAGTGTACCGGCCATCGTCCGGCAACGCGCCGCTGTACCCGGACGATGTCCACGTGGCCGCGGTGGCGTCCGACGTGCCGCCGCCGGCCGGCCTGCGCGCCGGCCTCGTGTGGCTGGACCTGAACCAGCCGGCCACCGTGCTGGCCTGGCTGCGCCAGCACGCCGGCTGCTGAAAATACCGGCTGCCAAATATTTGTGCGGCGGGGCTAAAGTTCCGTGTAACGCGTCCGTAAATAAAGGTGATACGCCTTATTGGAGACTCACATGGACGTCACAGGTATTGCTCAAGCATCAACCACGATCGCGGACACCGGCACCAAGCAGGCCGTCGGCGTTGCCGTGTTGAAAAAAGCCCAGGACATCCAGGCCTCCAGCGCTGCGGCCCTGATCCAGGCGATTCCCCCCGTGCCATCGACGCCGAATCTGCCTTCGCACCTGGGTAACACCATCAACACGACCGCCTGAGCGGCGCCGCCGCCAGCATGGCTGCGCGCCTGCGGGTGCGCTGCGGGGCCGCGTGCGGCCCCTTTGTTTTTCTCCGCTCGTTTCCCCGGCCGCATCGCCGCCGTTCCCCACCTTCCATCCCGGTTCCAGCCATCCAGCGCGCCGCGTTACTCCGGCTGACGACTTTATTTCATCTTCCGTATCGGTTTGCGCTATTCTTGTCCCGCCTTCTGGGTAAAATCGCCTGGGCTGGCCCGCGGTGACCGTCCCAGTCGCAACAAAATAAAAAGTAGAAAAGCGTGTAAGGTTCGCGCCCGGTGCGGCGACTACCGTCCAGATGCAGACGATAGCCGTCGCATCGCAAACTTGATTTTTCCCCCGCTATTTTTTCCTACAAGGAGATTTACCATGAACAAACGTCAAGCCCTGATCGCCGCCGCCCTCGCCACCGTGTGCGCCACCGTCAGCACGGCCAGCAGCGCCGCCGCTTCCGCACCGGCCGCCGGCGAGAAAGAGAAATGCTTTGGTATCGCCAAGGCTGGCCAGAACGATTGCGCCGCCGCCAATGGCGCCCACTCCTGCGCCGGCCAATCCAAGGTCGACAACGGCGCCGCCGAGTGGAAATACGTGGCCAAGGGCACCTGCGAAAAGCTGGGTGGCAAGACTGCCGCGCCGGCCAAATAATCCGCACTAATCCGCGCCAATCCACGCCAATCCACGCTGACACGAGCGGAGCGCGCCCATGTCCCTCGCCACCCATCACCCCGCCGCTGCAGCTGCGCTGGACGTTGGCGTGGGCTTGCGGGCGCCGCACTTCCGCCAGTTTCTCGAACAGCGGCCGGCCGTCGGCTGGCTTGAGGTGCACACGGAGAACTATCTCGACCAGGCGGGCTGGGACTGGCAGGTGCTGTCGCAGTTGCGGCGCGATTATCCGCTCAGCCTGCATGGGGTGGGACTGGGCCTGGGTTCGGCGCGCGGCTTTTCCAGCGATCACCTGGAGCGCGTGGCCAGCCTGGTGCGCCGTGTCGAGCCGGCGCTGGTATCCGAGCACCTGTGCTGGGGCGCCGTGGCCGGCCGTCAGCTGAACGACCTGTTGCCGGTGACGCTGGACGCGGCCGCGCTGGACTTGCTGTGCGAGCGCGTGCAGCGGGTACAGGACAAGCTGGGGCGCCAGATCCTGCTGGAAAACGTATCGACCTATGTGCGCTTCCACGCCGACGCCATGGTCGAGATGGAATTCCTGGCCGCGCTGGCCGCGCGCACCGGCTGCGGCTTGCTCGTTGATATAAACAATTTATACGTTAATCAGTGCAATCACGGCGAGGATGCCTTGCAGGCATTGGCAGCCATCGCGCCGGGCACGGTGGGCGAGATCCACCTGGCCGGGCACCTGGTCACGCCGCTGGCCGTGATCGACCACCATGGCGACACGGTGGCCGAGCCGGTCTGGCGGCTGTACGAGGCGGCACTGCGCCGCTTCGGCCGCGTGCCCACGCTGATCGAGTGGGATACCGACATCCCCGCGCTGGAAGTGCTGCTGGGTGAGGCGGACAAGGCGCGCGCGCTGGCCGACCGGCTGGCGCCCGGCGCACCCATCATCACGACCATACCTGGCGCCGCGTTCGCCGCGCCGGCCGCGCCGACGGTGGCCACCACCACCGGGGACGAGGCCGGGGAGGGCGCTTCCACTGCGGCGGGCGGAGCGGCGAACGGTGCCGCACCGGCGCCCGTGTTCGCGCACACCCAAACTGAATTCGCCACCGCGCTGTTCGATCCGGCACAGCAAGCGGCCGTGCAAGCGCGCTTCCGGGCCGGGCAGGACGGCCGCCGGTTCGGCCTGTACCGGGGCAACCTGACGGCGACCTGGGACAAGACGCTGGCCAATGCCTACCCCGTGATCCGCCAGCTGGTGGGCGAGGAATTCTTCGGCGGCTTGAGCCGGGCGTATGGCCATGCCTGTCCGTCCGATAATGCTGACCTGAACCGCTTCGGTGCGCAGTTCGCCGCCTTCCTGGCCGGCTTCCCGC
Organism: Burkholderiaceae bacterium; assembly: GCA_035254005.1. GTDB lineage: Bacteria > Pseudomonadota > Gammaproteobacteria > Burkholderiales > Burkholderiaceae_D > Rugamonas. Next base: position 8,326 of record DATFBD010000153.1, read on the forward strand.
ATGCGGCGCCGTTCCCGTATCTGCCGGACATGGCGCGGCTGGAGTGGGCCGTGCACCGCGCCCACTACGCACCGGCCGCCGAGGCGATCACCGCGGCGCAACTGGCGGCCGTGCCGCCGGAGCGCCTGGAGCTATGCACGATGAGGCTGCATCCGGCCTGCAGCCTGCACGCCTCGCCGTGGGCCGTGGTGCCGCTGTGGCTGGCGCACCAGCCCGGCGCGGAGCAGGACTTCCCGGCCGCGATGGCGCAGGCCAGCCACGGCATCGTGCTGCGGCCGCAATGGCAAACCCGGCTGCTGCCGCTCAGCGCCGCCGCGCACGCCGCACTGGCGCAGCTGGCGCAGGGTGCCCCGTTCGGCGCGGCGCTCGATGCCGCGTTCGCCCTCGATGACGGGTTCGACATCGGCGCCCAGTTGCGCCTGTGGCTGGAACATCACTTGATTGTCGATACGGGAGGTTGATTTCCACGTCCATTCAATGTAACACTTACAGCAAGCGCAACAGCAGTACCCGCCTCGCCACCAGCGAGGTTGTCCCTCTCTTTATCAATGAACGAGAACAACATGATGAAAATGATACTTGGGCTGCACCAGCAATTCTCCCGTTTCGACGCCAACCTGACGGAGTGGGGTGGTTCCCTGTTGAACCTGGCGTTGCGCTTTTACGTGGGCAGCCAGTTCTTCAAGGCCGGCATGATCAAGGTGGGCGACTGGGCCACGACGCTGGCGCTATTTCACGATGAATACAAGGTGCCGGTACTGCCGCCCGAGCTGGCGGCCTGGATGGGCGCCGGCGGTGAACTGCTGTTCCCCGTGCTGCTGTTCGCCGGTCTGTTCACGCGCCAGGCGGCGCTGGGCTTGCTGGCCGTGAATGTGATGGCCGTGATTTCCTACCCGGTGCTGTTCAGCTATGACTGCCCGGCCGCCCTCAACGACCACCTGTACTGGGGCTTGCTGTTGCTGGTGCTGGCCGCGTTCGGGCCGGGCCGCTTCTCGGTCGACGAAGTGATCGAGGAAAAACGCGCCGGCAAATAAGACGGGCAGCGGGACCGGGCCGGGTCAGCGCGTATGGAAGGCGCGCAGCACCCGCGCCTCGCCCGTCGTCTCACCCTGGGCCGCGCTGGCCGCGTTGGTGGCCGCTATCATGCGCAGCAATTGCGCGTCCTCGAAACGGGTCAGTTCTTCGGTGGCCGTGTGCAGCGCCTGGGCCAGCCGGGCGCGGGCGCTCTGGTACAGGGCGCTGTCGTACTGGTCGGTATTCTTCAGCAGCTCTTCCGCATTTTCTATCACTTGCCGCAGGTCGCCGATCAGCCTTTCCTGGGTTTGCATGTTGTGCTCAGGGCCGTCCATGGCGTTCCCCTCGTGTCGGTTGATCTGGCCGCGCGGCGGTGCAGGCCAATATCGCAGGCGGGCGTCGCGGCGGTGGGTGCCGGATCAAACGTGTCCGGCCATGCTATCAGCTTAGAAGGTTATTGCTCGAACGCAAGAGCAAAATCCGTGGCGGCATCAAGCGGCCACCACGTTGATCTCGATATCACCCACCTTGACGCGCTGGCCGGCGCGGATCTTGGCCGTCTTGCGCGATTCGGGCTTGCCGTCCACCTTGACGGCGCCGCTGGCCACCATGACTTTGCCGGCGCCGCCGCTGTCGCACAAGCCCACCAGTTTCAACAACTGGTTCAGCTCAACAAACTCACCGTTCAATTCGAAACTAACCTTCTGCATTTTGATCCTCTGTTACGATAGTGGCTAGCAGGTGTGCTGTGCCACCGGCTAGTTTAGCGTCAATTTGACGGGGCCGTAGTTTACCGTATGGCTGATGCTGTTTTCATATTGCCTATCGGAAAATTGATTGCTATGCTGAATTAACTGCATCGCGCAGTGCTCGTCAGCGAGAAGTATCATGAAACCGTTCGCGCTTGCCGTCTCGTTCGCCGCCGTGTTGCTGGCCAGTGGGCCGGTGCGGGCCGCCGGACCGGAGTCCGCCACTTCCCCTCCCTTTGATACCAGCCGCACCCCGCCGCCAGCGATGCTGCAATCGGGTGTTTCGGCGCAATGGTTCGCCACCATGGACCGTCAGGCGGCCATGCTGGAGCGCCAGGGCAACGGCATGTCGCTGAGCTACCTGGCCGACGGCAGCGCCGTGGCCGCGTCGCGGCGCGACGGGCGCGGCACCGTGGTCGGGGTGGGGGCGGGCGGCATGAGCGGCCAGTTCTTCGGACTGGAAGCGTCCGGCCTGGCGCCGCTGGAAATCGCCGCCACCGACCGCTTCAACGCGCCTTACTACGGCATGGTGCGTGATGCCAGCCATGCCGGCGTCAGCATCGTCGCCGGCGATGGCGGGCGGCTGCGTTTCGGCGCATTGTCGGGCCAGGGCGCGGTGCAGGCCGACCCGTTTGGCCAGGCCATCAACGACCGCAGCAAGCGTTTCCTCAGCAGTGCGGAATTCGAGCAGAAGATGGGGCGGGCGGTCGGCATCGTCAGCGTGGGCGTGCTGCGCGAGAACGGTTCCATGCTGGGCAGCCAGCTGGTGCAGGCGCTGGCGTTCACCACCAATCCCACCACCACGTTCACCTCGCTGTCGGTGGGCTACGCGCTGTCGCCGACCAGTTCGCTGGTGGCGATGGCTTCGTCCGGCCGCACCGCCGGGCTCGGTGCCACGGACAGCTTGCTGGCGCAAGTGTCGGAAGTGCGTACCGTGGCCTACAGCTTCGGTTATTCGGCCAAGCAATTGTGGCGTCCGGATGACCGTTTCGGCCTGACCTTCTCGATGCCGGCCAAGGTGCGCTCGGGCGCGCTGGCGCTGGGCGGGCCGGCCCTGCAGTCGCCGCTGACGGGCGCCTTGGGCGATGTGACCCAGCCCCTGAACCTGCACCCGACAGCCACCGAACGCGACCTGGAAATGACCTACAGCACGGGCGTGGGCCCCGACGCGCGCCACGGCCGCGTGACGGGCGCCATGATGTGGCGCGTCAACCCCGGCCACGACGCCACGGCCAAGCCGGACTGGATGCTGGGTGTGCGCTACGTGCGCAGTTTCTAGCCCATCCTTATCCGGTGGCGCCCGCGCGCGTCATGTCCAGCGGCACGATCCACTGGTCGAACTGTTCCGCCGTCACGTAGCCCAGCGCCAGCGCGGCTTGCCGCAGCGTCGTTCCCTCATGCTGGGCTTGCTTGGCGATCTGCGCCGCGCGGTCGTAGCCGATGTGCGGCGCCAGCGCTGTCACCAGCATCAGCGAGCGTTCCATCAGCTCGGCGATGCGGGGCCGGTTGGGTTCGATGCCGCGCGCGCAATGCTGGTCGAAGCTGGCCATGCCGTCGGCCAGCAAACGCGCGCTTTGCAGGAAATTGTGCGCGAGCAGCGGCTTGTACACGTTCAGTTCGAAATTGCCAGACGCGCCGCCAAGCGTGATCGCCACGTCGTTGCCGAACACCTGGCAGCACAGCATGGTGACCGCTTCGCACTGGGTAGGGTTGACCTTGCCCGGCATGATGGAGCTGCCCGGTTCGTTTTCCGGTATGGTGATCTCGCCCAGGCCGGAGCGGGGGCCGGATGCCATCCAGCGCACATCGTTGGCGATTTTCATCAGCGCCGTGGCCAGCGTCTTGAGCGCGCCGTGGGCCGTCACCAACGCCTCGTGGCCGGCCAGCGCGGCGAACTTGTTGTCGGCCGTGCGGAACGGCAAGCCCAGCGCCTGCTCCAGTTCGGCCGCGATACGCACCGCGTATTCGGGATGGGCGTTCAGGCCGGTGCCCACGGCCGTGCCGCCGGCCGCCAGTTGCAGCAGGCCGGGCAGGGCGGCGTCGATGGCGTGGGCGGCATGGTCGAGCTGGGCCACGTAGCCGGAGAATTCCTGGCCCAGCGTCAGTGGCGTCGCGTCCTGCAGGTGGGTGCGGCCGATCTTGACGATGCCGTCGAAGCCGGTCGCCTTGGCGTGCAGCGTGGCGCGCAGCTGGCGCAGCGCCGGTTGCACGGCATGCACCAGCGCCTGGGCCGCCGCCACGTGGATTGCTGTGGGGAAGATGTCATTCGATGACTGGCCACGGTTCACGTCGTCGTTCGGATGCAGCAGGCGCTGCTCGCCGCGCTGGCCGCCCATCAGTTCCGAACCGCGGTTGGCCAGCACTTCGTTCATGTTCATATTGGTCTGGGTGCCCGAACCCGTCTGCCAGACGGCCAGCGGGAATTCGGCGCCGTGGCGGCCGGCCAGCACTTCATCGGCGGCCGCCACGATGGCGTTGGCCTTGGCCGGCTCCAGCTGGCCCAGCGCCACATTGACGCGGGCGGCAGCGCGCTTGACGCTGGCCAGCGCCGCGATCAGTTCGGGCGGCATGCGCTCGCTGGAAATGCGGAAATGTTCCAGCGAGCGCTGGGTCTGGGCGCCCCACAGCTGGCTGGCTGGCACCGCGATGGGGCCAAAGCTGTCGCGTTCGGTACGGCTGTTCATGGCATGCGCTCCGGTTGGGTGGGATGACAAAAGTGTAGCGCGGAATGGGAAAATTGATGCAGGGCTACAAATCGGCGAAATTCAGCCGTTATAGTCATTACTCTCCAGCATAGGCCATGACTGACTTGAACACGCAGCGCAAAAACCGACTCGCTTCCACCCTGTGCGCGCTCGCCTGTGCGGCATCGCTGGCGCCGGCTGCCCGCGCGGCCGAACTGGGCGAGGCGAGCGTGCGCTCCTTCATCGGCCAGCAACTGGCGGCCGACATCGAGCTGGTGTCGCTCACGCCGGAAGAAATGGCGGGCCTGCAGGTAAGGCTGGCGCCGGTTGATGTCTACCAGGGCGCCAGCATCACCATGAACCCGGCGCTGGCGACCGTCCACCTGTCCGTGGTGCGGCGCGATCAGCGCCAGTTCTTGCACATCACCACGCTCAAGCCCATCGACACCAACTACGTCCACCTGTTCCTGGAGCTGGGCGTGCCGGGACGCCACGACGTGCGCGTCGCCACGCTGTGGCTGCAGCCCGATCCCCATCCCGCGCCACCGCCGGCCCCGGTGTTGGCCGCCGGTGCCGGTTCCGCCAGCGCCGCCCAGCCCGCTGGCGCAGCCACGGCTGAGCTGGAGGCGGCGGCCGAGGCATCGCTGCGGGCGGCCAGGGCGCGCGCCGCACGTTCGGCAGCCGCTGCCGGAGGGGCATCGGCCCATGCGCCGCGTCAGGCTGCCGCCACCGGCGCGGCTGGCGGTGATGCAGCGGGCAGTGGGGCAGGCGGCAGTGGGGCGACGGCGGAGGTGCGCACTGAATCGGCCATGGCATCTGGCGCCCGGCGCCGGGCGGCGGCCGTGCCGCCAGCGGTACACGGACAATCCGAGGCCACCTGTGCGCCACGGTCCGTCCGCCCCAGCGCCAGGGAATGCGTGGTGCTCGATCGTCGCAGCGCCGCCCTGACGGAAAAGCTGGTGGCGCTGGAGGACAAGGTCAAAGTCTTGCAGACCGCACTGGACGGCACAGCCGCTGCCAGCGGCAAACCGGCTTCCGGCAACAAGCCGGCGTCCGACAGCAAACCGGCGACCGACAACAACCAGACTTCCGACAGTAAATCGGGGGCCGACAACAAACCGGGGGCCGATAGCAAACCGTTACGCGCCCACATGCCGCCACGGGCCGGCGCCAGCCGTCCTGCATCGACCAAGCTCAAGTACAAGAAGGAGAAGGAGCCGCCGGTGGAAACGGGGCCGGACCTGACGACGCTGGCGGCCGCTGGCGGCGCCTTGCTGCTGGCGCTGGCCGGTGGCGGCTATTACTGGATGCGCCGCCGCAAGCAGGGCGGACAGGCGCGTGCGCCGCTGAAAATCTGGCAGGGCTGGCGCCGCAAGAAGGGCGCGGAAGCCGCTCCCGACGACGCGCAGCCGGAAAAAGATGCTCTAAATCAAGCCGAATAGCGAAAGTTGGAGCAGTGTATGCATGCGTTGAAGAACTGGGCTATACTAAACCCGTAGTTTCAATACTACGAATAAACAGGCCATGATCTGGCGCAGTCACCAACGATAGTGTGGCGCGCACCCAGAATGAGCGTTGATGAAACGACTTGGCCTGGAAGCGGTCTGCGCGCCGACAATGCGTGCGCGGACTCCGGAGGCAACCGGAAGCGGGGCGACGCCAGGAGATACCTGGTGTTCGCTCTCCACCAATTCCAAGGAAAACCCGGCTCAGCGCCGGGTTTTTTTTCGTCCAGCGGTTAGTCCCCGGTTATTTTGGCAATAAAAAAAGCGCCCGCAGGCGCTTTGTTTCGATTCGGGCAGGCCGCGCTTACTGGCGCGCAGCGCTCATGCCGGGCATCTGGTTCATCCATGGTTCCGTCACGTCGCGGATGGCGCGGTCGTTGGCCAGGATTTGCTTGAGCAGGTCGATCTTGCGCTGGCGCGGCGCGCCGCTCAGGGCGGGTACGTCGCTGGCGGCCGGGCGGGCGGCGATGGCGCACTGGCTTTCCAGGCGGCTCAGGCTGTCCCAGTCGCTCATGCGGGCGGCGGCCACCATCTGGTTGCTCAGTCCGGCAATATTTTCGTACATCGAGAGGACTTCGGAGGAGGTCATGGCGCGCCCTGAAAAGTGGAAAAAGACTACCGCTTGTCTTGGGTAACGTCGTCTGCGGGAAGAACTTTAGGGTTTTTTGAAAATATTTTGCGAAAAATCGAAAATATTTTTAGAACCGGGGGCTGCCAGCATGAAAAACGGCCGCCTGCCCAAAAAATGGGCGGCGGCCGTGCGCGATTCCGATACCTTTTTGGATATCGATATTTCTACATTGATTACTTGATAAGTTCTTCCAAACCCGCGCTCAGTTCATCGGGCGGCGGCATCTTGTCGATCAGGTCGCCGTCATCCAGGCCCAGCGCTTCGGCCATTTCGGTCGGGTAGCAGCTGGCGATCTCATCCTCGCTCAGCTTGTTCTGCTCGACGCGCGCGCGCCAGGCGGCCAGGTGCACCACGGCGGCCAGGCGGTTGGGCGGCGTTTGGTTGAGCGGGTCGGGGAAGGCGCTGATGGTTTCCGAGAAGGTGGTCGGGAATTTCCAGCGGCGCGCCAGCTCGGCACCCACGTTGGCGAAGGTGTAGCCCAGCGAGGCTTGTTCGGCGTCGAGGCGGCGCGCGTCCATCGGGCCGGCCACCTTGTCCAGCGCCAGCGCCTGTTCCGGCATGGCCGAGTGGATCACCAGCTGGCCGATGGCGTGCATCATGCCGATGGTGAAGGCGAGGTCGGTATTCTCGCCGGTCTGCTTGGCGATCCATTTGGCCGAGACGGCCGTGTGCAGGCTGTAGCGCCAGAATTGTTTGAGGTCCAGGCCGGGCACGGTCTTGAACCCGCTCACCAGGCCGGAGCTGATGACCAGCGTGCGCACGGTCACGAAGCCCAGCATCAGCACCGCGTCCTCCACCGTGCCGATGCTGCGCGACACGTGGTAGTAGGCCGAGTTGGCCAGACGCAGCAGCTTGGCGCTCAGCACAGGATCCGTGGACAATTTCTTCGCGATCTCTTCGGTCGAGACGCTGGCCTTGTCAAAACTGCTGATCAGCTCTTCCACGACCTTGGGCGCGGTGGGCAACGCAGTCGGATTCTGGAACAGGGCATCAAGCTTCATTTTCTTCTCCTGGTTGGTTTCGCGTTGCTATCAGTGAACTATATAGCGATTCCCGCGATCAAAAAAGACATTTTGATGCTCTGGCGTATCTTTTCTGCCGATGTTACGCGGTCGTGTTTTTTTACCATCCATGCCGGCGATCCTGCAGTTCGTCGCATCGCGCGCGTGGGCGGGCGGGGTTGGCGCTACAGTGCACGCTGGCCCATCACGCCGACCCCTGATCCAGATCCACGATAAAAGGACAACCATGCAAGCTCATTCCCGACCACTGCGCCTCGCCGCCCGCAAGACCGCGCTCAGCCTGGCGCTGTGCGGCGCTACTTTCGCGCTCACCCCCGCCCATGCGGCACCGGACGACACGGCGCCGGCCGCCGCCAGCGCCAGCGCCACCGCGACACTGCCCGGCGACGACTTCTTTGATTACGTCAACGGCGAATGGCTCAAGTCGGTCGAGATCCCGGCCGACCGCAGCAGCTGGGGCGTGGGCGCGGCGCTGGTGGAGGACACCAATGCCCGCATCGTCAAGCTGATCGAGGGCCTGGCCGCCGACCCGGCCGCCAGCGCCGAGGCGAACCAGATCGTGGCCTACTACAACACCTTCATGGATGAAGCCGGCATCGAGGCGCGTGGCCTGGCGCCGCTGCAAGCCCAGCTCAAGGACATCGCCGCCATCAAGGACAAGGCCGCCCTCACGCGCGCGCTCGGCGCCACGCTGCGGTCCGACGTCGATCCGCTCAACGCCACCAACTTCTTCACCGAGAACCTGTTCGGCCTGTGGGTGGCCCAGGGCCTGACGGACGCCACCCATTACACGCCTTACCTGCTGCAGGGCGGCCTGGGCATGCCCGACCGCGCCTACTACCTGGATGACACGCCCTCGATGACGGCGCTGCGCGGCAAGTACCTGGCGCACATCGCCGCCACCTTCCGCCTGGCCGGCATCGACGACGCGGATGCGCGCGCGGCCCGCGTGTTCGACCTGGAACGCAAGATCGCCCAGTCGCACGCCAACCGCGAGGACTCGGCCGACGTCCTGAAAGCCAACAACCAGTGGCAGGCGGCCGACTTCGCGCGCAAGGCGCCGGGCATGGACTGGAAGGCGTATTTCCAGAGCGCGGGCCTGGCTGGCCAGCGCAAATTCATCGTCTGGCATCCGACCGCCATCATCGGCGCGGCCAAGCTGGTGCAGACCATGCCACTGGAGACATGGAAGGATTTCCTCGCCTTCCACCGCATCAACCACGCGCACAGCGCCTTGCCCAAGGCCTTGGCCGACCAGCACTTCGACTTCTACGGCCGCACCCTGAACGGCACGCCGCAGCAGTCCGTGCGCTGGAAGCGCAGCCTGGCCGCCGTCAATGCGGCCATGCCCGATGCGCTGGGCAAGCTCTATGTGGCCAAGTATTTCCCGCCCGAGTCCAAGCAGCGCCTGCAGCAGATGGTGGTCCAGATCGTGGACGCCTTCCACGCGCGCATTGATCAGCTCGACTGGATGGCGCCCGCCACCAAGCTGGAAGCGCACGCCAAGCTCAAGAGTTTGTACGTGGGCGTCGGCTACCCGGAGAAGTGGGCCAGCTACGATACCCTGCAAGTGACGCCAGGCGATGCGCTGGGCAATCTGCAGCGCGCCGAACTGGCGGAAACGCGGCGCCAGATCGCCAAGCTCAAGCAGCCGGTGGACCGCGCCGAATGGTGCATGCCGGCCCAGTTGGTGAACGCCGTCAACATGCCGATGCAGAATGCGATCAACTTCCCGGCCGCCATCCTGCAGCCGCCGTACTTCGATCCGAACGCCAGCGACGCCATGAACTACGGCGGCATCGGCGCCACCATCGGCCACGAGATTAGCCACAGCTTCGATGACCAGGGCGCGCAGTTCGACGCCAGGGGCTTGCTGCGCGACTGGTGGACGGCGGCCGACGGCGCCCACTTCAAGCAGGCGTCCGCGGCGCTGGCAGCGCAGTACTCGGCCTACAAGCCATTCCCCGACCTGGCCATCAACGGCCAGCAGACGCTGAGCGAGAACCTGGCCGACCTGGCCGGCCTGGCGGCGGCCCACGATGCCTACCTTGCATCGATGGCCGGCAAGGCGCCCGTGGCCGACGCCGACCGGCAGTTCTTCACCGGCTATGCGATGAGCTGGCGCGAGAAGGAGCGCGATGCCGCCTTGCGCCGCGCCATCCTGACCGACGGCCACGCGCCCGACAAGTGGCGCACCGCCACCGTGCGCAATATGGATGCATGGTACAAGGCCTTCAACGTGCAGCCGGGCCAGGCGCTGTACCTGGCGCCGCAGCAGCGGGTACGTGTCTGGTAAAGTGGCAGGGCAGGGCGCCACGCGGTGTGGCGCCCGTATCGACGGGGACGGCATGGGTAACGAGGCAGGGCAGCGCGCGCAGTTGGAACAGATCACGCAGCGCACGCTGCAGCACTACGAGCGCACGGCCGAACAGTTCTTCGCCGGCACGATAGACCACGACGTCAGCCAGAACATCGAGGCGCTGCTGCGTGCCATCGCCGCCCCGGCGCCGTTGCGCATTCTCGACCTCGGCTGCGGGCCGGGGCGTGACCTCAAGGCTTTTACCGAGCTGGGCCATGAAGCCATCGGCATCGATGGCTGTCCCCGCTTCGCCGAGATGGCGCGCGCCTGGAGCGGTTGCACCGTGTGGCAGCAGGATTTCCTCGCGCTCGAACTGCCGGCCGGTTATTTCGATGGCGTGTACGCCAACGCTTCCCTGTTCCACGTCCCCAGCGCGGCCTTGCCATCCGTGCTGCGCACGCTGTACGACGCGCTCAAACCGGGCGGCGTGCTGTTCAGTTCCAATCCGCGCGGCCACAACGAGGAAGGCTGGAACGGCCCGCGCTACGGCAGCTACTACGATTACCCCACCTGGGAACGGCACCTGATGGCGGCTGGCTTCCTTCCTGTCGAGCACTACTACCGTCCGCCCGGTTTGCCGCGCGAGCAGCAGCCGTGGCTGGCCAGCGTGTGGCGCAAACCGGCGTCGTGAGGAATTGCCTGTTTTTGTACGCCAGCGCACGGAGTGGCCCGTATAGCGGGCATAGCATGGGGACCGCGACTACACGGACACGTGTGTTTCGCTCCCATCCACAACCAAGGAGTGCACGATGAACAAGGACCAGGTCAAAGGGAAAGCCAAGGAAGTCGGTGGCAAGATCCAGCAGGAAGCCGGCAAGCTGGTCGGCAGTACCCAGCAACAGGTCAAAGGCTTGAACAAACAGGCCGAAGGCAAGCTGGAAAAAAGCATGGGTGATGCCCGCCAGGCGGCGGAAGACATGGTGAAGGATCGCGGCAACCGCCAATAAGCTTGGCCCGCGCATAAAAAAACAGCCGCGTTTGCGGCTGTTCGCACATCAGGACCGGCCGCGCGTCAGGCGGCGAGGCGGTTGGTGGACAAGTCCCAGCCGCCGGCCGTGTTGCCGCCGGCGCCGCCGCTGATCTTTTGCTGCATGTAGCGCCACTTGACCTTGGAGAATTTGAGCGCCACGCTCTCGCCCAGAATGTCGCCTTCCTCCACGCTGGGGGTGACGGCGCCGATCAGCACGTTTTCCAGTTCGATCTCGTAATACTTGACGCGCTCGCCCTGGCCGTCCGCGCGCATGAACTCGAACTTCGCTTTCGGGATCGTCTTGCCGGATGCGCAGGTTTGCAACAGGATAGGCGAGGCCAGGTCGGCCAGTTTGTGCAGCACGATGTCCTGGTGCTCGCAGCGCTCGGCCGTGTGGCCGCCGCCGGTCGATGCGGTGGCCGACTTCGGTTGCGTTACGGCCCAGTTCACGGACTTGCATTCGATCCAGTCCTTGTGGCGGTCGTCCGCCGATTCGCCACGGATGCCGTCTATGTGCAGATATACGTCGATAGCCATAATTCCTCCAGACAATGAATGAGGCGGGGCGGAATCGTCCCGCAGTCCGCATTATTCACGGGATTAATAAAATGGCATTTGTGGGCTGTCAAATTGCATGTCTGATGAGCTTGTTCAGACCAGGTGGGCGCGATGCGGCGGGAGGTCGGTCCGGCCAGGACTGAGCTGGCCGGACGGGCGGCTTACTTGCCGCTTAGCAGGTGCTTCTTGAAGAACGCCTCGATGTTGCCATACACGTGACGCTGCTGGGCGCGGCTGGACATGCCGTGTTTGCCGCCCGGATAGGTCATCAGTTCGAAGTGGACGTTGCGGTTGACCAGCGCGTCGATCATGCGCGTGGTATTGGTGAACAGCACGTTGTCGTCGGCCATGCCGTGCATCAGCAGCAGCGGCGATTTCAAGCCGTCCAGGTGGGCGTACACGCCGCTGTCGCGGTAGCCGTCCGCGTTGTCCTTGGGCGTGCTCATGAACTGTTCCGTGTAGTGGGTGTCGTACAGCGACCAGTCCGTCACGGGCGCCACCGACACGCCGAGCGCGATCTTGTCCGACGCGGCCGCCAGCAGGCGCAGCGTCATGAAGCCGCCGTAGCTCCAGCCGAACACGCCGATGCGCTTGGCGTCCACATAGCTTTGCTGGCCCAGCCAGGCGATGCCGGTCAGCTGGTCTTCCACCTCCACCTTGCCCAGCTGGCGGTAGATGGCGTCCGTGAACGCGCGCTCGCGCCGGAACGAGCCGCGGTTATCGAGGCGGAACACGACGAAGCCTTGCTGCGCCATGTACTGGTCGAACAGGTTGCCCCACTTGCGCGCCACGTGCTGCGCGTGCGGACCGCCGTAGGTGGACAGGAACACCGGGTATTTCTTGAACTGGTTGAAGTTGGCCGGCTTGAGCAGCGAGTAGTACAAGGTCTGGCCATCCTTGGCCTTGAGCGTGCCATATTCGGTGCGCAGGTGGGCGTTCTTGTAGCGCGCGTAGGGATGGCTGCTGTTCAGCTCATTGTGCTCCAGCCAGGCCACCATGCTGCCATCGGCGCGGCGGATGCTCACTTGCGGCGGCGTGTCCGGGTCGGACCAGGTATCGACGAACACTTCGCCGTTGCGCGCGAATGCAGCGTCGTGCCAGCCGTCGGCCTGGGTGATGCGCTGCGGGTGGTCGGCCGTGCTGCCGTCGAGGGCCAGCGCGTAGGTCTGGCGGTCGATCACGGCGTCGCGGTTGGCGGACACGTAGACCTTGCCCGCTTGCTCATCCACGGCCAGCAGGTTGTCGATGCCCCAGTTGCCGCTGGAGATCGCGTGCAGCAGCTTGCCGTCCATGTCGTACAGGTACAGGTGGTTACGGCCGCTGCGTTCGGACGACCAGATGAAGCCGGCGTCATTGGCCAGGAAACGCAAGTCGTCGTGGATGCCGACCCAGGTGGGCGCGGTCTCTGTCAACAGCACGCGCTGGGCCAGCGTGGCCGTGTCCACCGACACCAGCTCCAGCGTTTTCTGGTCGCGGCTCTGGCGCTGGAACAGCAGCGCCCTGGCGCTCGCGCTCCAGTCGGCGCGCACCAGGTAGATGTCCGGATTGGGGCCCAGGTCCACCTTGCGCCGCTCGCCCGTGGCGGGCGACACGATCATCAGCTGCACCAGCACGTTGGGATCGCCGGCGGCCGGATAGCGCTGCTCGACCACGTCGGTGCGGTCGGCGAAGATTTCGAAGCGGCGCGCCACTGGCACGGGCGACTCGTCATAGCGCTTGTAGGCGATGGCGCTGTCGTCGGGCGCCCAGTAGTAGCCGGTGGTCTGGCCCATTTCCTCCTGCGCCACGAATTCCGCTTCACCGTTGTGGATGGTGCCGCCGCCGTCGGTGGTCAGCTGGTGTTCCTTGCCAGTGGCCAGCTCGATCACGAACAGGTTCTGGTCGCGCACGAACGAGACGTAGCGCCCGCGCGGCGAAATCTTGGGATCGAATACATTGCCCGAGGCGACCAGGCGCGCCTGGTCCGGCTGGGCGACGTCGATCAGGTACAGATTGCCGGCGATGGGCACCAGCAGCTGCTTGCCATCAGGCGACCAGCTGTAGTTGAGGATGCCCTTCAGACTGGCCACGCGCTCGCGCTCGCGGCGCGCTTTCTCGGCGGCCGACAGGTTTTCCTCCGGCACGAGGATTTTGGAATCGACCAGGCGGCGGGCGCTCTTGTCCTTCAGGTTGTATTCCCACAGGTCGAGCTGGAACTGGTTGTCGGCGCGGCCGCGCAGGAAGGTGACACGGGCGCCGTCGGGCGACACTTTCAGGTTGCGCACGCCAGGCCCGCTCAACGCCGGATCGGCGTGGATGCGGTCCAGCGTCAGCTGTTCGGCGGTGGCCGGCACGGCTGCCAGGGCGGCGAGGAAGCACAGGATAAAACGCATGGGAGTCTCATGGTGATTTGCTTAGCGCAAGACGATACCAGAGTACGGCGGCGATAGCGAGCGGGCGGCCCGGGCCGGCTGGCGCCGGCCGGGGGGGCCGCACGGACGGCTGCACGGACCGCCCACGGACGGCTACGCGGATGGCTGCAAGAAAGGCTGCAAGGATGGCCGCACGGACCGCAGCGCGCATGGCCGCCAGAGCGGCACGCCGTCAGTGCAGCGCTTCGCGGCCGGTCGCGGTGCTGACGGCGGCCGCGCGCGCGGCCTGGCGCACGCGCTGCAGCGACAGCCGGTTCAGCGACCAGCTCAGCAGCACGGCCGCGATGGTCAGGCCCACCACCAGGCCGATCCAGAAACCGTCGGCCGCCATCGGCGCGGCCGGTGCCCACGCCAGTTCGGCCGGCGCCATGCCCAGCACATAGCCCAGCGGCAGTGCGAAGCCCCAGAACGACAGCAGCTGGATTTGCATCGGCGGGCGCGTCACCTTGTAGCCGCGGATCGCGCACGAGGTCGCCACCTGGGTGGCGTCGGACAGCTGGAACAGCGCGGCGAACAGCAGCAGATGGGCGCACAGTTGCTGCACGGCCGGGTCGGAGGTGTAGGCCTGCGCGATCTGCTGGCGGAACACGAGGATGAACAGGGCCGATACGATGGCGAACGACAGCGACATCACCACCCCCACCCACGCGGCGAAGCGGGCCCGCTCGGGATTGCCTTCGCCCATGGCGTGGCCCACGCGCGTGATCAGGCCGATGCCGAAACTGAGCGGCACCATGAACACCAGCGAAGCGAAATTGAGCGCGATCTGGTGCGCCGACACCTGCACCACGCCGTAGCGCGCGATCAGCAGGCTGACCGAGCCGAACACGCTCACTTCCGCGAAGTGGGTGATGCCGATTGGCAGGCCGAGGCGCAGCATGTAGCGGATCTCGGGCCAGTGCGGCCACTCCCAGTGCGTGAACGGGTAGGTGGCGCGGTAGGCCGGCGCGAAGCGCATCCACAGCAGCATGGTGCCCAGCATCAGCCACATGCACAGGCCCGTGGCCACGGCGCAGCCCACGCCGCCCAGCGCCGGGAAACCGAGGTTGCCGAAGATGAGCAGCCAGTTGACCACCACGTTGAAGCACAGGCCCAGGATGGCGATCACCATCACCGGTTTGGTGTGGTTGATGCTGGTGCTGTAGCCGTACAGCGCGCGGTAGGCGGCGAACGCGGGCAGCCCGATGCTGATCACGTGCACGAAGCGCGATGCCTGCGCCTGCACATGCGGCGTCAGGTACAGGTAGTCGAACAGCAGCGTGGCCAGGTTGGCCAGCGCGGCCGCCACCACGCCCACGCCCAGTCCCATCCACAGCGACTGGCGCACCGCGTGCGGAATCTTGCCCAGCTCATCGCCGCCCACGTCGTGCGCCACGATGCTGTTGATGGCCATCATGATGCCCATCACCGTGACGATCACGATCGACCAGACCGAGGCGCCCAGCGACACGGCGGCCAGTTCGTCGGCGCTGGCGTGGCCGGTCATGGCCACGTCGGCCACGCCCATGCCCACCGACGCCAGTTGCCCGACCAGCACCGGCCAGGCCAGGCGCCACAGGCCGGATGCTTCGGCGCGGATGTTGGGCAGGGTGAAGGAGTAGGACATGGATGCACCAGAATGGGGAAACCATCGATTCTACTGGCAAACGGCGGCCCTTGCCGGTGCGATTGCAGCGGCATGCGGCCGCAAAGAGAGCACCCGCTGGCTGATGGGCGTCGTGATCTCCATGGGACTGCTGCAATCGGCACTGGTGACCGGACTGGTGCTCAAGCTGGTCCATTGAACCTTCCGCTGTTATTCCTGGAAACCATCACGCCGCGCAGCCTCGGCATGCCATGGCTTGATGTCGCGAAGCGAAAATGCTATCAATCGGAGTATGCTAGCCTGTGCTGCTGCCAACCGCCGGGAGTGTGAACCGTGGAATACAAGGATTACTACCAGACGCTGGGGGTGAAGAAGACGGCCACCGAGGATGAGATCAAGAAGGCGTACCGCAAGCTGGTGCGCAAGTACCATCCGGACGTCAGCAAGGAACCCGACGCGCAGAAGAAGACTCAGGAGTTGAATGAGGCTTACGGTGTGCTGGGCGACGCGGAAAAGCGCGCCGCCTATGACGAGCTGGGCCAGGGCCACCATTACCGCGCCGGCCAGGAATTCCGGCCACCGCCGGACTGGAGCCGCACCTACGGCGCCGGCGACTTCGCCGGCAACGGCGGCTTTGGCAATGGCGGCGCCGGTGCCAGCGACTTTTTCGCCGACCTGTTCGCCCACCTCGGCGGGCGCCGCCGTGCCGCGCCCACCCGCGGCGAGGATAGCCACGCCAGCATCGCCATCGACCTGGCCGACAGCTATCAAGGCGCCACCCGCCACATCACGCTGTACATTCCCGAACGCGACGTGCACGACCGCATCGTCACGCGCGAGCGCACGCTGAGCGTCAACATTCCCAAGGGCGTGACGGCGGGCCAGCAGCTGCGTTTGAGCGGGCAAGGCCAGCCCGGCGCGGCCGGGCCGGGCGACCTGTACCTGGAAATCCAGTTCACGCCCGACGCGCGCTACCGCGTGGACGGGCGCGACGTGTACGAGACGGTGCCGGTGGCGCCGTGGGAGGCGGCGCTGGGAGCGGAAATCAACCTGCCCACGCCGTCGGGCAAGGTAACGGTGACGGTGCCGGCCGGTTCCCAGGCGGGGCGCAAGCTGCGCCTGCGCGGGCGCGGCATTCCCGGCAATCCGGCCGGCGACCTGTATCTGCTGCTGGAGGTGGTGCTGCCGCCGGCCGACAGCGCCAAGGCGCGCGAGCTGTACCAGGCGATGGCGCGCGAGCTGGCATTCAATCCACGGGGAGGATAGACGATGGGGCAGAACAACAACCTCAGCGGCGTGCTGCTCGATGACGTGGCGCTGACACTGGAAGAACTGGCGCGCGCCTGCGACGTGGAGCCGGAGTGGGTGGTGCAGCGCGTGCGCACCGGCATCCTGCTCGACAGTGCGCCGGAGGAAAGCGCGGCGTGGCGTTTCACCAGTGTGGACCTGGTGCGGGCGCGCCGGCTGCGCCAGGTCGAGTGCGACTTCGACGCCAACGACGACGTGGCCGCGCTGGTGGTCGACCTGTCCGACGAGATCCGGCGCTTGCGCGCCCGGATACGCACGGCCGGCTTGCGCTAGCCGTCGCCGCCGTCGCCGGTGGGCGTGTCCAGCGGCTGGGCCGCCAGGAACTGTTGCATCAGCCACTTGCCGGCCGGTCCCGGTTCGCGGTCGCCGCGATGGATCACGAACAGCGGGAACTGTTGGGCGCCGCCTTCGGCCACGTCCAGCCGCACCAGGTGGCCCGAGGCGATGTCATCCTGAATCATGTGTTCCGGCATATTGCCCCAGCCGATGCCGCTGCGCAGCAGCGCGTGCTTGGCGCCCAAGTCGCCCAGGCGCCAGTCGCGCAGCGCCATCACGCCGAAGTCCTGGCCCTTGGTGAGCTGGCTGCGGTCGGTGATCACCAGTTGCGTATGCTCGCGCAACTCGGCGCTGCTGATCCTGCCCTTGAACTGGCCCAGCGGATGCAGCGGCGAGGCCACCGGCACCATGGTCATGTGGCCCAGGTGCTGGCGCTCGATGCTGTCGGGCAGGTTGGGCATCCAGCCGCTGATGCCCACGTGGCATTCGCCGTTCAGCACCAGCTCCGCGATCGCGCCCAGCGCTTCCATGCGCAGCCGCAGCGCCACAGTGGGGAACTCGCGCTGGAACGCGTGCAGGATGCGCACCAGCGCGCAGGTGGGGAACACCACTTCCACCGCCAGCGACACTTCCGCCTCCAGCCCGGACGACAGCGCCTTGGCGCGCGAACGCATGCTGTCGACCTTGCGCGAGACGGCGCGCGCGTCGGCCAGCAGCGCCTTGCCCGCTTCCGTCAGCACCGGCTTGCGCTTGCTGCGGTCGAGCAACACCACGTTCAGTTGCTCCTCCAGGTTGGCGATGGTGTAGCTGATCACGGACTGGGTGCGGTGCAGCGCCCGCGCCGCATGGGCGAAACCGCCATGGTCGATCACGGCGATGAAGACGCGCAGTTGTTCGAGCGAGGGCAGGCCGGGGTCGCGCATATCCAGGAAGTCGATGTTATCGACCTTGATTGTTTGAATCCGTCGATGCTAACCGGCTTGCGTTGTCCTTACAAGGTTTTGGTGTAGACCACCGAGCCGGGGAAGTCGGCCAGCTGGTCGTACAGCGCGCGGGCCGTGCGGTTCGCCTCGCGCGTGTGCCAGTAGACGCGGGAGGCGCCCCCTTGCGCCGCGTCGGCGTACACGGCTTCGATCAGGCGCCGGCCCACGCCCTGGCCACGGGCGGTGTCCAGCTTGTACAGGTCCTGCATGTAGCAGATCGGTTCAATCAGGATGGTATTGCGGTGGAACAGGTAATGGGCCAGGCCCAGCAGCTCGCCGGCGCGTTCGGCCACCAGCGCATGCACTGGCTCGTTGGCGTCGAAAAAACGTGACCACGTCGTCTCGATGATGGCGCTCGCCAGCGCCGTGGGCCCGGAGCGGCCGTAGAAGGCGTTGTAGCCAGCCCACAGCCCGGACCAGGCCGCGAAATCGGCTGGCTGCACGGGGCGGACGATGAGGGCACTGCGCTGGCCGGACTCTGTCTGCGATGGCATGGTTCTGGTGGAGGTGGAGGTGGAGATGAATATTGTACTGAGGAATTGCATATATTGAAATTTTTCCCTTGCCGTCAGTGGTGTGTGCTGGCGCGGACGCCGGCGCCTGTGGCGTGGCGCCCGGCAATTAACATGGACAACCTCGGTGTCCAAGTCATCTCGCATGGCGTTCATGCCGGCGGTGCATGCTGGCGGCGCCACGCGCTGGGCGACGTGCCGGCCTGTGTCACGAACCACCGGGTAAATGAAGTAGGGTGGTTATAGCCAAGCAGAGAGGCGATCTGGTCGATGCTGTAATTGCTGTGTCGCAGGTAGAGCAGGGCGCGCTCGCGCCGCGCTTCGTCGAGCAAGTCGCCGAAACTGGTCTGTTCATTCGCCAGGTCCAGCTGCAGTTTGCGCACGCTGCATTTCAGTGCCTGCGCCACGGTGCGGATGGCGGCGCGCTGCAGCGGCATGAAGATGTGCAGCAGGCCGCGTACCCGGGCTGCAGCCGTGGCCGTCCTGGCATCGGGAACGGCACCGATCAGCCGTTCGGCATAACGTGCCATCGCCGGATCGGCGATGGCGTTGGGGCGATCCAGTTCATGCGCCGCAAAGCTCATGCCGTTGAAGTCACTGTCAAACACGCAGTGGCAGCGGAAAATCCGGTTGTGCAGTTCGAGCGAGCGCGGCTTGCCGTGGCGGAAAAAGATGCAACGCGGGTTCCAGTCTTCGCCCAGCAGGGTGCGGAACAACTTCAGATTGGATGCGAGCGCCAGTTCGATCGTCTGGCGCGGCAACATGGGGGCGGTGGTGAGAACTTCTTCCGTCAGCAGGGCCATTTCGCCTTCCAGTTCCAGGCGCAGGGCCAGCGATTCATTTATCAACGGCAAATAGCGTAGCACCATTTGCAACGCCGCCCTCAGTGAGGGCTGTTGTGCCAGCAGCAGCCCCACCACGCCGAAGCCCGACATGCTGCGTGGCTGGGACAGGCGCAGCCCCAGGTTGTCGCAGCCGGCGGCCATGGCGAAATCCTCCAGCAAGCGCACCACGTCGTCGCCAGGCACGGGGCGGTCCGGCGTGGCCAGATCCTCCAGCGACAAGCCTACCTTGCGCAAGGCCACTTGCGGGTCCATGCCCAGTTGCCTGGCGACGTCGGGGAAATTCGCCAGCACGGCCGCGCGCATAAAGCTCATGAAAACTCCTGGGTATCTGCTGAGAAATGGATGAATTGCACCAAATGCTAGCATATTTGCGCCAAAAGACAGGCGGGAGGCGTGGCCGGCCGCTATAGTGGGCCAACGTCAACGCCAGCTTGATTGGCCGCCGACACCTGATGACAACCACGCGTGCCAAGTACACGCCTCCCTGGAGACCAACCGATGAAATTCGCCCCCCTGGCCTGCGCCCTGGACGCAGCGCTTCTACCTGTGTGCCCGGCCAATGCTGCCGGCAATGACGATCTGCCTGTTTCCCTCGTCCCGTGCCAGCGCCGCATGCATCGCGCCGCCAGCGCCGGCGGCCAGCCAGGCCAGGCCGGGAGCCGGCCATGACGCAAGCACTCTCCCATCATTACGCCCAGCTGGGCGACGTCCAGCTGCATTACGTGACCGCCGGCACGGGTCCGGCCGTCGTGTTCCTGCACGGCTGGCCGCAGACCTGGTTCATGTGGCGCGACATCCTGCCCGCGCTGGCGGCCGACTACCGCGTGGTGGCGGTGGACTTGCGCGGCCTGGGCGAGTCCAGCCGGCCCGCCGGTGGCTACGACACGCGCACGGTGAGCCAGGACGTGTGGCGCCTGATGCATGAGGTACTGGGCTGCCAGCAGTTCCACGTGGTGGCGCACGACTGGGGCGGACCGGTGGCGTATGCGCTGGCGGCCCAGCACCGGCAAGCCGTGCGCAGCATCGCCGTGTTCGACGTGCCGGTGCCGGGCGACGGCGCGCCGCTGGCGGCAATGGCGCGCTGGCACTTCGGTTTCCACGGCGAGCCGGACTTGCCGGAGGCGATGGTGGCCGGCCGCGAGGATCTTTATCTGCGCCACTTCTACCGCAAGGGCGGCGCCCGTCCGGACGCCATTAGCGAGGAGGCCCAGCGCGAATATGTGCGCGCCTACAGCCAGCCGGGCGCCATGCGCGCCGGCTTCAATTACTACCGGGCGCTGGCGCAGGACGTGGCCGACAACCAGGGCTTCCTGGCCGAAGGCAAGCTGGACATGCCGGTGCTGTGCTACGGCGGCGATGCGCCCGGCGTGGGCCGGGGCATGGCGGCGATGGAGTCGTGGCAGCGCGTGGCGCATGACGTGCGGGGCGGCGTGGCCAAGGATGCCGGCCACTGGATACCCGAGGAACAGCCAGCCTGGGTGGTGAGCCAATTGCAAACGTTCCTGGGCGGGCTGCACGGCGGCTGAGGTGGCTGAGGTCGCACTTGTGGCACGGGCTCCCTGGCGGGGGCGCCGGCCTGTTCGCGCGCCGCATGTGCGGCGGTTACCGCGCCAGAGGGCGCAACGATACATTCCCTGGAGATCCCAACATGCTGACGCGTTATCCCAAGCTGGTGCTGGCCGTACTGCTTTTTATCAATATCATCGCCTATGTCGACCGTAGCATGCTGCTCGGTTTTTCGCCCCAGATCACGCAGGACCTGGGCCTGAACAATACCCAGTTCGGCTTCCTGTCCGGTGCGGCCTGGGTATTCAGCTACAGCGTCATGGTGCTGGTGTTTGGCACGCTTGCCGACCGCTACAGCCGCACCGTCATTATCGCCGGCGGCATGATGATGTGGAGCTTCTGCACGGCCGCCTCCGGCGTGGCCGGTGACTTCGGCGAGATGCTGGCGGCGCGCTTCCTGGTAGCGGCCGGCGAGGCCGCCCTGGTGCCGTCGGCGACGGCGATCCTGGCTGACCTGTTTGACGAGCGCCGGCGCAGCACGGCCAACGGCCTGTTCTTCATGGGCATCCCGCTCGGGATCGGCCTGGCTTACCTGCTCAGCGGAACCGTGGGGATCCAGATCGGCTGGCGCGGCACCTTCCTCGTGCTCGGCGGCGTGGGCGTGGCGATGGCCTTGAGTGTGGCGCTGGTGCGCGATGCGGGGCCGCGCGGCCATGCTGCGCGCGGCGAGAACTTCGTGCCGCAACTGGGCGCCGTGCTGCGCTGCGTGCGCCGCCAGCCAGCCCTGGTGCTGGTGCTGGCCGGCTTCATCGTGGTGCACCTGGTGCTGGCCGAGAGCACCTTCCTGCAGCTGTGGCTGGTACGTGAGCGGGGCGCGGCCGAAGCCCAGATCGCACGCCAGATCGGCCTGCTGCAAATCCTGTTCGGCTGCATCGGCGCCGCTGGCGGCGGCTACGTCACGGACCGGCTGGCACGCGGCTCGCGCCGCCGCCTGGCCCTGTTTCCGGCGCTGTCGACCCTGCTGTGCGTGCCGTTGATGGTGGCCAGCCGCATGGTTGCCGCCGACAGCGCCGTGCTGTACCTGGGCCTGGCGGCCAGCGCCTTCCTGCCGTTCTCGGTCTATGGCAGCGTACTCAGCCTGATACAGGGGAGCGTGCCGGGCCATTTGCGCGCCTCGACCGTCGGCTTCAGCATGATGTGCCTGAACGTCATCGCGCTCGCGCTGGGGACATTGCTGCTTGGCTTTGCCAGCGACCGCCTGGCCGCCTTCGGCTTCGCCCATCCATTGACCGTGGTCCTGGCGGGCACGGACGTGGCGGTCGGGCTGGCCTCGCTCTGTTTTGGCCTGGCGGCGCGCCAGTTGATGGCCGCGCCAGCCCGGAGCGACAGCGCGCCGACGGCGGCACGCGAAGCCTGAACGCCGCCACAGCGCCGCGACCGCGCTGTACCGGGACGCCGCGCCGCGCCCTCGCCCTGCATGGCGAGGGCCGCGGCGCGGCGACGTCATCGAACGTACACCCTGTCATGAAAAAAGCAGACGCTACGCGAGCGGCCTGGCCCTCATGGCCGGGCACGCCATTGCCCCATCCGACGGCCGTTTCTATGGCACATAGGACACGGGCATCTTGAATATCACCACTAGCCGTGGCGGGACCGGCGTCGCCGGCCCGAGCCGGACCGGCGCGCCGGGCGGCGGCAACAGCATGCGGAATGCAAGATGGCGCCAACATGTTGGCGCCATCGGCATCGGCGGGGCCATATTGGCGTTCCGCCAGTGAAGTGTCTAGAGGGGAGTGTGTGCCATGGCAGCGGCGCGCCCCGGACCTGGTTCCGCCAACGGCGTTGTCAGCGGGGCGCGCTTGCCATGGCGGCGGGCTTAGAACGGCCGGTCGCCCTTGATGGTGG
The DNA here is from genome assembly GCA_035254005.1 of Burkholderiaceae bacterium. Lineage (GTDB taxonomy): Bacteria > Pseudomonadota > Gammaproteobacteria > Burkholderiales > Burkholderiaceae_D > Rugamonas. The sequence goes on from DATFBD010000153.1 coordinate 31,149, forward strand.
CGCGGTTCATGCGGCGCACGCACGGCTCATAGTCCATCACGGCGTAGTGCTGGGTGCAGCGGTTGTCCCACAAGGCCACCGAGCCCGGCGTCCAGCGCCAGCGCATCTGGTACTCGGGGATGGTGGACTGGCCCACCAGATAGCTCAGCAAGGCGGAAGCGCCGGGCTGCCAGTCGTATCCAAAGCGCACGTTCTTGGCGTTATGGAAGTTGGTGAAGTGCGTCATGAAGCTGCTGGCAAACAGGCTCTTCTTGCCAGTCTCCGGGTGGGTGCGCACCACCGGATGTTCCGGATCAGGGAAGCGGGCCTTCATGGCCAGGCGCTCTTCAATCGGCTTGGCCGCCATGAAGACGGACTCCATGCTGTGGCGGCTGCGCAGGCCTTCGATGATTTCCTTGATGTGGTCGGGCAGGCGTTCATAAGCCAGTTCCATATTGGCCCACATGGTGTCGCCGCCCACCGGCGGGCATTCCAGGCAGCGCAGCACCGCGCCCATGGGCGGCTCTTCACGCCAGGTGGCGTCGTTGTGCCAGCTGTTCTCGTAGCGTTCGCGCGGGCTGTCCGGACTTTTCCAGATCCGGATGATGCCCGGTTCTTCGTCCGTGCTGGGCGCCAGCGGGTGGTCCTCCAGCTCGCCGAACAGGCGGGCGAAGGCGGCCTGCTCGCGGTCGGTCATGTTCTGGTCGCGGGCGAACAAGACTTTGTGCTGCAGCAGCAAGGCCTTGATCTCGGCGGCCATATCGGCGTTGGTGGTGGCCTCGGCCAACTGCAAGCCCTGGATTTCCGCGCCCAGGGCGCAGGTCAGTGGAACAACTTTCATCGCTATCTCCGGTTGAAGTGGACTCGCCACTTATGTGTTTTTGGTACGGCGATTCTGGCATTGACGCCTGCTTTGGGCTTGACAATTCAGGCAATTTGTTTGACATTTTAGGCAGCTGAGGATCGCCCATGATTACCACCCGTTCTGCCGCCCTGACCCATTTCAAACAGCTTGCACACGAATGCGGCCTGAATGCCAACGCCTTGGTCATGGAGCTGGGTTTGCCGGTGCGCGCCCTGACCGACGCCGACCTGATGGTTCCGGCCCACTTGGTGGCGCAGTTGCTGGAAGTGGCGGCCGAACGGGCGCGCGAACCGGCCTTCGGCTTGCGCATGGCTGCCTTGCGCCGCCTGTCCAACCTGGGGCCGCTGGGGTTGCTGCTGCGCGACCAGCCCACCTTGCGCCAGGCGCTGGACACCCTGATCGCCAGGCTGCACCTGCACAACGAAGCCGTCATGCTGGCGACCGAAGAAAGCGACCATCTGCTGTTCATCCGCTGCGATGTCTTGCTTGAGCGCGACATGGAGCGTGCGCAAGCCATCGACGCTGCCATGGGCACCACCTTCCGCATTGTTCAGGCCTTGCTGGGGAATAGCTGGCAGCCACAGCAAGTACGCTTCCGCCGCCATGCCCCCGGCAGCACGGAGTGGTACCGGCGTGTCTTTGGCCCCTCGCTGCAATTTGGCTGCGAGCGCAATGAAATCGTGTGCTACGCGCGTGATCTGGACGTGCCCGCCCCGGGTGCTGATCCGGTGATGGCAGCCTACGCCCAGCGGCTGCTGAGTCACGACCTGGGGCCGCAAGCGAGCACGCTCGACCGGGTGCGGCAACTGGTGGTGCTGCTGCTGCCGCGCGGACTGTGCAGTGCCGACGTTGTTGCGCAAAACCTGGGGGTATCGCGGCGCACCATCGATACCCACCTGGCCGCGGAAGGAACGACCTTTAAGGCCGTAGTGGACCGGACCCGGCGCGAGCTGCTGAACTGCTACCTGCGGGAAAAATCCCATACGCTGTCCGAGATTGCGCCCTTGCTGGGTTTTTCGGAACTGAGCGCGCTCAGCCGATGGCACCGGCACCAGTTCGGCGCCAGCGTCACCCAGCGCCTGGCGCAGCCGCGGGTGTGACAGGGGGCCGGGCGCCCACCACGACCTGCTGCAGGCGTTGCTGCTCAACGCGGGAAGGTAGAGCCAGCGTCGCGCGTGGCGTAACATGCAGGCTAGTCACTTTTAGGAAACACCCGATGACGCCCATCGTCCGCAGCCTGCTGGAAACCGATCTGTACAAATTCACCATGTGGCAGGCGCTGCTGCATGGCCATCCGAACGCGCACACGGAGTATGAATT
>DATFBD010000154.1:0-23525 GCA_035254005.1 Burkholderiaceae bacterium
TGCACCAGCTGGATGAAGATGTCGGCCACGTAGCTGGTGGCCGCCACACCATTGTTGAGGTGGGCCGCCACCGCCTGCAGCGCCTGGAATTCGGCTGCCGTGAAGGCGCCGTCGGCGGCGGTATCGTTGAGCACGCGCAGCGCTTCTGTGTAGCTGAGCGTGCCATCGGCGGCCGCGCTGGCCAGGTCGTTGCGCACACCGTCATCGGTCAGCGTGGAAATCCAGTCGGTGGTGGCGGATGTGGTCAAGCAATGCTCCTTGGGTACATGGTCGGTATGGCGCGGCGTGGCATGGAGCATGGCACGTTATTGCCGCACGCCAATAATATATTATTTTGCAACTTATAACAATGACATGGCGCAAGAAATAATATTTTTCTGATAAACGACTAGTGCTTATGGACTAGGGCGCCTAAGTCGTCATGGCCATCGGCAAACGGCAGCCGGGCCGCTACAATTTCTCCATTGAATATGAACAGGAGCTTGCGATGTTAAGCGACCGCTTTGGTCGGTCCATCGACTACCTGCGCGTCTCCGTGACGGACCGTTGCGACCTGCGCTGCACCTACTGCATGCCCAAGGATTTCAAGGATTTCGAAGACCCGCCCGACTGGCTGAGCTTCGATGAGCTGGAACGGGTGATCGGTGCCTTCGCCCGGCTCGGCACGCGCCGCGTGCGCCTGACGGGTGGCGAGCCGCTGATGCGCCGCCATCTGCCGCAGCTGGCCAGCCGGCTGTCGGCGTTGCCCGGTTTGCAGGATTTGTCGCTGTCGACCAATGCCACCCAGCTGGCACGCCATGCGGGCGCGCTGAAGGCGGCGGGCATCAGCCGCATCAACGTCAGCCTCGATTCGCTGGACCGCGACTGCATGGCCCGCATCACCGGCCGCGACAGCCTGCCGCAGATCCTGGCGGGCCTGCAGGCGGCCAAGGAAGTCGGTTTCGCGCCCATCAAGATCAACATGGTGGCCATGCGCGGCGTGAACGACCAGGAAATCGACGCCATGGTGGAGTTCTGCATCGCGCATGCGTTCGTGTTGCGCCTGATCGAAGTGATGCCCATGGGCGCCACCGGCAAGGATGCGTCCTACCTGGGGCTGGACACGGTGCAGCGCCACTTGCGCGAGAAGTTCGGCCTGGTGCCGCAGGCGCTGGAGCTGGGCGGCGGCCCGGCCCGCTACCTGGCCACGCCGGACGGACGCAGCAGCATCGGCTTCATCACGCCCATGTCGCAGCATTTCTGCGCCACCTGCAACCGGGTGCGGCTGGCCGTCGATGGCACGCTGTACCTGTGCCTGGGCCAGGAGGAGAAATTCGAGCTGCGGCCGCTGTTGCGCGGCGGCGCCAGCGACGCCGAGCTGGAACAGGCGATCCGTGAGGCGATCGAGCTGAAGCCGCAGCAACATGATTTTGGCCGCCAGCCGGAAAAGATCATCCGCTTCATGTCGCAGACGGGCGGCTGAGGAGCGCGGACGGGGGATAACGGGACAAGAGGGCGCGTGTATACTTTGCTGAGATGAGGCGGGCACGCCGCGCCGATAGAGGAGAAGGAATGAAACAAACTGTGGACCAGGGCAGGGCTCGGGCGCTTCGCGCACCGGGCGCTTGGCCGTGCGCGCGCGAAGGGCAACGATGATGGGCACTCCGCACCTGTTTGCCGCGTGGCAGAAGCTGTCGACCAAGATCGTCGGTGTGCTGCTCAGTTTTCTGGCCGTGGCCCTGATGGTGATCGGCTCCACGCTGTTCCTGTCCTGGCAGCTCGAAGGCAGCGCGGCGGCCATCAACGTGACCGGCAGCTTGCGCATGAATAGCTACCGGCTCAGTTTCGTGGTCGGCGAGCTGGCCGATACGGAAGGCCGCGCCACCGCCCGCGACGAGGCGCGCTACCAGCTGGCCGCCATCGAGCAGACCTTGCAGCAGCTGCGCCAGGGCGATCCGCAGCGGCCGCTGTTCCTGCCGCCATCGTCGACCATCCGCGACGCCTTCGCCACCGTCAACCAGCGCTGGCATGATACTGTGCAGCCGGCCGCGCAGGCATTGCTGGCGCGTGACGACGTGCAGGCGGCCGACGCGCGCGCCTTCCACACCCAGGCCGAACGGTTCGTGGTGCAGGTCAACGGCCTGGTGCAGCTGATCGAGCAGGACAGCGAGCAGCGCACCTTCTGGCTGCGCGCCTCGCAGTTGCTGCTGCTGGGGCTGGCCATGGTGGGCACGGTCAGCATCATCTACCTGATGTTCAACCTGATCGTGAATCCCGTCACCAGCCTGCAGGAAGGCATGGACCGCATGCGCGAACAGGATTTCGAAGTGCGCCTGCCGGTCGATACGCAGGATGAATTCGGCCAGCTGGCGCAAGGCTTCAACCTGATGGCCGACAAGCTGCAAGGCCTGTACGGCAACCTGGAACAGCTGGTCAAGACCAAGACGGCGGCGCTGGAAGACCAGAACCGCGAGCTGGCCCTGTTGTACGACAGCGCCGCTTTCCTGCAGCAGCCGCAGCCGGCCGAATCGCTGTGCGACGGTTTCATGAAGCGCATCAGCGACTATTTCCATGCCGACGGCGGCTCCGTGCGCGTGCTCGACCCCATCCGCGGCAACCTGCACATGCTGGTCCACCACGGCATCTCGGAGCAGCTGGTGGCGACCGAGCACTGCCTGAAAGTGGGCGATTGCCTGTGCGGTGAAGCGGTGGCCAAGAAGATCGCCGTGGTGCATGACTTGCGCCGCATCGACGACAGCCACACGCTGCAATGCCACCGCGAAGGTTTTGTCACCGTCTCGGTGTTCCACATTTACGCGCAGCGCCAGCACCTGGGCTTCTTCAATCTGCACTTCCGCAAGCCGGTGTCGTTCAATCAGCGCGAGACAGCCCTGCTGGAAACGCTGGGCCAGTTGCTGGGCACGGCCATCGAGAACCAGCGCCTGGCCGCGCGCGAGCGCGAGATGGCCATCTCCGAGGAGCGCAACCTGGTGGCCCAGGGCCTGCACGACAGCATCGCGCAAGGCCTGAACTTCCTCAACCTGCAAGTGCAGATGCTGGACCAGTCGGTGCAGGCCAAGCAGTTCGAGGACGTGGCCGAGATCGTGCCGCTGCTGCGCACGGGCGTGGAGGAAAGCTACCAGGACGTGCGCGAACTGCTGCACAATTTCCGCACCCGGCTGGAACAAGGCAACCTGGTGGCGTCGCTGGAGACGACCATCGACAAGTTCCAGCGCCAGAGCGGCATCGAGGCGGTGCTGGTGGCCGACAGCGACGGTGCACCATTCCCCCGCGAGCAGCAGTTACAATTGCTGTTCATCGTGCAGGAAGCGCTGTCGAACGTGCGCAAGCATGCCATGGCCAGCCGGGTCGAGGTGCGGCTGCAGGACCAGTACGATTTCGTGCTCAGTATCAGCGACAACGGCGCCGGCTTCGACACGGAATCGTTGCCGGGCAAGGGCGAAAGCCACGTCGGCATCCACATCATGCGCGAGCGTGCGCAGCGCATTCACGCCCAGCTGGCCGTCAGTTCCGTGGTCGGCGGCGGCACCACCGTCACGCTGCGCCTGCCGCGCCAGCAACGGCGCGCCGCCTGAGCGCGGCCATTACGTATTCATTCAAAGCGTCAACACAGAGAGGCAAAGCCACAATGGAAGCAAGCAGCAATCCGATCACCGTCCTGCTGGTCGATGACCATACCCTGTTCCGCAGCGGCATACGGCTGCTGTTGCAGCGGAATCCGGAATTCGCCGTGGTGGGCGAGGCGGCGGACGGGGTGGAGGGCATCAAGCGGGCCCAGCAGCTCAAGCCCCAGGTCATCCTGCTGGACCTGAACATGCCCGGCATGTCGGGCGTGGAGACGCTGCAGCTGCTGCTGCAAGATTGCCCCGACAGCGCCGTGGTGATGCTGACCGTGTCCGAGGATGCGCACGACCTGTCGGTGGCGCTCAAGGCCGGCGCTTCCGGCTACCTGCTGAAAAACATCGATGCCGAATACCTGACGCGGGCCATCCGGCGCGCGGCGGCCGGCGAGACGGTGGTGGCCGAGGCCATGACGGCCAAGCTGGTGGCCCAGCTGCACGGCGGCGGCGAGGCGCCGGTGGCGTCCGAGATCGACAAGCTCACCCCGCGCGAAAAAGAAATCCTGGCCTGCCTGGCGCGCGGCGAGAGCAACAAGCTGATCGCGCGTTCGCTGGACCTGGCCGAAAGCACGGTCAAGATTCACGTGCAGAACGTGTTGAAGAAGCTGAAGCTGAGCAGCCGCGTGCAGGCGGCCGTGTTCGCGGTCGAACACCGCCTGCTGGGTGCTGGCGGGGAACGCTAGGAAAATTGCGGGGAAAGAGGGGACATGGAGGAACGGGCAGGGCGCCCGTTCCGTCGGCCGGTGCCGGATCAGCCGCCGCAGCAGCCGCCGCAGCAACCACCGGCTTTTTCAGCCTGGGCGCCGGAGCGGGCCGTGTAGCCGGCGCGGGCCAGGCTGTTGATCAGATAAGGCTCGGAGGTGTGGCGCTCGTCGAACTTGAGGCTGGCCTGGCTGTTGAGCAGCGATACGCGCACGTCGCTGACGCCGGTGATGTTGTTGAGCACGAGCGTGACGAGGTCGGCGCAAGCTTCACCGTTCATGCCGTCGATTTTCAAAGTAGCGTTTTGCATGGCGAACTTCCTTCTTAAGAAATCAGGGGACGTCGCGGACGGTGTGGTTGGCCGTGGCGGCGTCGGGAAGTTGTAGCGTAAGGGAACTGGCGCGCGCAGTCGATACGCAAACGGGCGTTGCGGCCGGTAAATTTGTTTTCCTTGATGCATATCATCCGCTTGCGGCCGTGTTCTTCACAAGGTTTGCGCCCGCACACACAATGTACGGGCCAGCCTGAAAAGTGAAGGCTGGGCGCGGGCGGACTTCCAGGGCCGGCGGCCCGCAACCTTAGCATCAGCGAGTATCCATCATGAGCCTGTTACACATCGACGAACCCCTGCCGGCCAGCACGCCGGCGCCGTGGCATATGACCCATCCGCTGTGGCGGCTGGGCTTCCGTCCGTTCTACCTGCTGGCGGCCCTGTTCGCCGCGCTCAGCATCCCGCTGTGGATCGCCCAGTATTTCGGCTGGCTGCACGCGGCCCATATCGACGTGGGCTGGCACATGCACGAGATGGTGTTCGGCATGGTGACGGCCGTGGTGATCGGCTTCCTGTTCACGGCCGGACGCAACTGGACCGGCCTGTGGACGCCCGTGCGCGGCCACCTGGCGGCGCTGGCCGCATTGTGGCTGGCCGGCCGGCTGGCCATGCTGTGGGCGCCCGCGCCGGTGGCGGCCGTGATCGACTGGCTGTTCCTGCCGCTGGCCACCTGGCCGCTGTGGCGCGTGATGCGCCAGTCCAACAACAAGCGCAATTACTTCCTCGTTGGCCTGCTGGCGCTGCTGGCCGTGGCCAACGGCCTGTACCACCTGGCCACGCTGGGCGTGCTGGCGCTGGCGCAGGCCGTGCCGGTGCGCGCCGCCATCCTGGTGGTGGTGGTGATGGAATCGGCCATCGGTACCCGCGTCTTGCCCATGTTCACCCGTAATGGTGCGCCCGGCACCGATCCCGTGGTGCGCCCCAAGCGCGACCAGGTGTCGCTGGGTCTGCTGGCCGCCACCGGCCTGGCCTGGGTGGCCGGCTTGCCGGGCTGGCTGACGGCGCCGCTGGCGCTGGCCGCTGGCGTACTGGTGCTGGTGCGCCTGGCCGGCTGGCAGCCGCACAAGGTGTGGCACGTGCCGCTGCTGTGGATCATGCACCTGTCGTATGCCTGGATCGGCGTGGGTTGCTTGCTGCTCGCTGGCGCCGCGCTGGGCTGGCTGCCCGCCAGCGCCGCCTTCCATGCGCTGACGGTGGGCTCCATGACGGGCCTGATCATCGGCATGATCACGCGCACCACGCTGGGCCACACGGGCCGTCCGCTCAAGGCCGGCCGGGCCGAATTCGCCATGTTCGCGCTGATCCAGGCCGGCGCGCTGGCCCGCGTGGCCGCCGCGCTGGCCACCGATGGCTTGCGCGACGGCGCGCTGCTGCTGAGCGCGGCCTGCTGGACGGTGGCCTTCATCGCTTACGTGATCGTCTACACCCCTTACCTCAGCAGCGCGCGGGTGGACGGCGCGGCCGGCTGACGGCCGTCCTTCAGGGCGCCGCCGTGCGCTGCCCCGCCTGGGCCGTCATGCCGGGGTGGTAGAAGCGGAAGGCGCCGCGGCCGCTGGCCTTGGACACATACATGGCCGCATCCGCATGCTTGAGCAGGCTGGCCGCGTCATCGCCGTCGCCGGGATAGCAGGCGATGCCGATCGAGGCGCCCACTTCCAGCGTGTGCGGCCCCAGCGCCATGGGCCGGCTCAGGCTCGACAGCAGCTTTTCCGCCAGGTTGACGTAGGTGACGCCGTCATCGACCTGCTCCAGCAGGATCACGAATTCATCGCCACCGATGCGGGCCACGGTGTCGGAGTGGCGCACGGCCTGGCTCAGGCGCTGGGCCACCTGCTGCAACAGCTGGTCGCCCACGTCGTGGCCCAGGGTATCGTTGATGGGCTTGAAGCGGTCCAGGTCGATGAACATCACGCCCATGCCGCGCCCGTCGCGTTGCGCCACGCTGATGCCCTGGCCCATGCGATCGAGCAGCAGGGCGCGGTTGGGCAGGCCCGTGAGCGGATCGTGGAAGGCCAGGTGGCGCATGCGTTCATCGCTGGCCCGCAATTCCGTGACGTCATTGGACACGCTCACGTAGCGCAGCGGCTTGCCCTGTTCATCGCGCACCAGCGAGATGCTGATCCATTCCAGGTAGGACTGGCCATCCTTGCGCCGGTTCCAGATCTCGCCCCGCCATTGCCCCGTGCTGCCCAGTTGCTGGAACAAGGCGCGGTAGAACGCGGCATCATGGCGGCCCGAGCGCAGCAGCCGCGGCGTATGGCCGACCACTTCCTCCGCCGCATAGCCGGTGATGACGGTGAAGGCCGGGTTGACGGAAACGATGGTGCCATCGATTTCCGTCACCATGACCGCGTCCATGGTGTGCTGGAACACGCTGCCGGCCAGCGACAGTTCGCGGTTGGCGTCGCGCAGGGCGCGTTCGGCCCGGTCACGGGCGCGCACGCTGCGCAGGATCAGCCAGGCCATGGCGGCCAGCAGCAGCGACATCGCCGCCACGGTCGCGAACGTGGCCTGGCGCTGGCGCTGCGCGCCGGCCAGGATCTCATCGAGCGGCAGGGCGGCCACGAAGGTCAGCTGGTATTCGGGCAGCTTGCGGTAGCCATAGAGCCGGGGCACCCCGTCGAGCAAGGCCACCCGCTTGAAATTGCCCTGCGGCGGGGCGCCCGGCGCCAGGTAGGGGGCCGTGGGCAGGCTGCGGCCCATGTAGGCTTGCCAGTCGGGCGCGCGCGCCATGATGTCGGCGCTGTCGCGCACCATCAGCATCACGCCATGCCGGCCCATGGAGAGCGTGTCGTAAAAGCGGCTGAACAGCTCGGGCGGCACGGAAATGATGATCACGCCATCGAAGCGCCCGTCGCGCAGCAGCGGACGGGTGAATTGCAGCGACCACTTGCCCGACACCCGCCCCCGCACCGGCTTGCTGATGAACAGCCGGCTGGTCGTGGCATGGCGGTGGACCGCGAAGTGTTCGCGGTCGGCCAGGCTGATGCGCTCCTGGAGGCGCTGGATGGAGGAGTACACCATCAGGCCGCTCTGGTCGGCCACGGCCACCTGCAGCGCCACATCGTCCAGGTCCGCCTGGTGGCGCGCGATCTCGGCCGCGAATTCGTCCGGGCGCAAGGTCCAGGTGCGGGCCAGTTCCAGCAGGATCAGGTCGATGCGCTTGATGGTCGACAGCGAATTTTCCGCGTAGGCCTGGGCCAGCGCCCGCATCTCCACTTCGGCGCTGGCAGTATCGAGCTGTTCGCGCCGCTCCAGCGCGATCAGGGTGAAACTCCACAGCGCGGCCAGCGACACCAGCACGAACAGCGCCAGTTGCATCCGCAGCGCGCCGGAGCCGTGGCCAAGGGGGCGCATCCTGTCCGTTGCGTGACGGGCGGGTGAGGGCTGAGGTGATGCGGTCATGTTGCTCCTTTCAGCGCCGGGGCCCGGCGAGGGCGGTGGCGGTGTTTGTGCCAGAGTAACTATTATTGCCTTGAAAACATCAATCCTACTGTTGAATTGTATTGGACACAACAAGTTTCGATGCGCGGATTGACTTCAGCGGGCCGACCATGGGCGAAATTGTAACAGTGGGGTATCCGGCCGGCGAGAAGACGGTCGTTCGCGCGCAGCGGGAGGGGGGCGGGCAGCAACGGGGCCGGCGGCTCTGCGCCGGAGATGGTCGCTGGATCTGGCCGGACGAGGCCGCGGGAAGGGGGCGGCGCACGCCGCCCCGGCAAGGTTACAGTCGGGCTTACAGTTTGTAGACCGCTTGCAGCGACAGCGCGCGTGGCGCCATCGGCAAGTCGTGGGGCAGGGCCACGCCGGGCGCCAGGCTCGGTTCGCGCACGTCGGCATTGAACAGGTTGCGCACGGTGGCCGTGAAGTTCCACTGCTCGCGGCCATGGCGCGTGGACAGGCTCAAATCCACCGTCTTGTAGTCGGCGATGGGGGCGCGCGTGTCGCCGGCGGCGCGATGGCGGTCCGCCACCCAGTTCAGCTGCGTACTGAGCAGGTAGGCACCCGCCAGCTGCCAGTCGGCGCGGCCGAACAGGTGGTGGTGGGGGGCGTAGCCGGCGTCGCGGCCGGTGGCCGAGTCCACGGATTTCTGCCATGCGTAGTTGCCCAGCAGGCGCAGGTCGCGGTTGACCGTCCAGCTCGATTCCAGCTCCACGCCGTGGCCGGTCTGGTCGCCCGTGTTGGCGTAGGTGGCGCCCGTGCCGGCCACCGCGTTGGGCACGGTGCGAATGATGTCGCGCATGTCGTAGCGGTAGAAGGTGGCGTTGACCTGGGCGTCGGCGCGCGCCTGCCAGGCCAGCGAGGCCTCGGCCGTGCCGTTGGTTTCCGGCCGCAGGTTGGGGTTGCCCAGCGCGACCGGGTTGGTGATGCTGTAGCTCTCGTTGAACGAGGGCGCGCGGAAGGCGCGGCCGTACAGCAGCTTGGCCGTCAGGTCGAAGGTGGCGTCCCACACCAGCGCCAGGCGCGGGTTGGTGGTGCCGCCGGCGTCCGAATAGCGGTCATGGCGCACGCCGGCCGTCAGGTTCCAGTCCTTGGCGAAGTTCCATTCATCCTGCAGGTACACGTAGTCGAGCCGGCGATGCTGGGGGAAAATGAAGGGGTTGGTGTCGGAAAAATCGACCACGGTCGGCTGCGGGATCGGCAAGCCGTTGGGCGCGTAGGTGAAATTGCGCGTCTCGTGGGTGTGGTACATGTTCAGGTCGTCGTGGCCGGCGCCCACGCGCATGCGGTGGCCTTCCACGCCGCTGTAATCGGCGTAGGCGGCCAGCCGCACCTGGCGTTCGGTGGTGTCCGGACCACCCAGCATGCCGTTGGGGAAGGCGCCGCTGGGCAGCACCGTGCCCGGTGGCAGCAGCTGGAAATCGACGGGGATCTGCTGCATGTATTGCAGCGTGTTGATGCTGGCGCCCAGGCCCCAGTCGGGACGGAACTGGGGATCGGCCCAGCTCAGGCCGGTCGTGATGCGCTCGCTCTTTTGCTTGCCCACGGGATCGAGCGCGGAGGCGATGCCGGCGCCCGTGCCGAGGTCGTCGCGCAGCTTGTAGCCGAAGCGGGCCTTCCACTTGTCCAGGCCCAGTTCCAGGTTGGCGTCCACCGCCTTGTTGCCCACGTTGACGGGGCCGGGCGCGTAGCTGGCATGGGTGCCGAACAGGTGGTCGTTGCGGGTCTGGGCGTCGGCGTCGATGATGCTCTTGAAACCATCGGTCTGGCCCACGCGCACGTAGGCGGCCACGTCCACCGGGCCCGCCTTGCCGCCATGCTGGACCCAGCCGTCGTAGGTATGGAAGGAACCGGCGCGGGCGCCCAGTTCGGTGCCCTGGGTTTCGGCCGGACCCTTGGTGATGATGTTGATCACGCCGGAGAAGGCGTCGGAACCGTACAGGGCCGAGCCGGGACCGCGGATGATTTCGATCCGGGCGATGTGCTCGACCGGGTAGCCACCCCACAGGTTGCCCTTGTTGCCCTGGTAAATGGTGGTGATGGGCACCCCATTCTGCATCACCAGCAACTGCGGCAGGTAGGCGCTGAAGATGCCGCGCACCACGTACAGCGGCGAATAGTTGTTGGCGCTGCGGGCCACGTGGATGCCGGGCACCGTTTCCAGCACCTGGTCCAGGTCGGTGGCGCCCATGGCGGCGATGTCGGCCGCCGTGATCACGGAGGCCACGGCCGGCGCGCGGCGCAAGGCCTGCACATTGCCGGTGGCGATACTGACGCTGTCGTTGTCGCCATACACCAGCGTCAATTCCTCTTCCTCGCTCGATGGTTGGGCGTGGGCCATGGCAACGGGAACGGTCAGCGCGGCTGCCAGGCAGAAACGGTACGCATGCGACGACTTCAAAATCGTGTCTCCTGTGGTGATGATTTTTTGCATTGTAGCGTGCCCCAAACGGCAAATGTTCAAAATCTGCACCGTCAATTGCCGGCGCCGGGCCACGCGCGGCGCGGCAGCCCGGCGTAGGCGACCCCGTCGCAGGGGGTGGCGAACAGCACGCCCTCGGGCTTTTCGGCCGCTTCCACCAAGCAAGGCGGCATGCCTGCGAGGAATGTGGGGATGCGCAGCAACTGGTATTCGCGGGCCGACAGGCCCATGTCGGCGATCAGGGCCGCATGTAACGACGCGTAGTTCATACGCAACTGTGGGTAGTGTGGAAGCAACACTTTCTCCACCTCGAACGCCAGTTTGACGTGCGGACCGTTGTCCAGCCCGTGTTCGCGGGCCAGTTCCATGATCCAGGGCAACCTCTCATCGGTGGCATGAATGGGACGGCCGTAGCCGTACACGCGCCGCGCGCGGGCCTCGGCCAGCACCAGGGGCGCCAGCTCGGCGCCGTCATCGACGGCCTGGCGCGTGGCTTGCAGGAAGGCGATGGCGCGCATGCCGGCCTGGCCGCCATACACGGTCGCCTCCGACAGGGCCAGTGCCGCCACGATGCCCAGGTTGGCGCTGCTGCGGGCGCTGCCGGCCAGCGCCGCGACCCGGTTGTTCCACAGGCGCGCGTCCGGATAGCTGGTACAGACCCAGATCGCATGCAACATAGCCACTTGCGCCGGGCGCAGGCGCTTGCCGGTGATGCCGAACACGTACAGGTCCACCCAGTCCAGCGCGCGCAAGTCGCGGTGCAGGTCGTGGCCGCGGAAGATCGCGTGGCTGCCCGGATAGCAGGCGCCTACCTCGGTATCGAGCCGGCCGGCGTGGCGGCGCAGCAGGTCGGGGCCGTTCATGCCACCACCTCGCTGCCACCATCCTGCTTTGCCAGGTGCACCGGATAGAAGGGGAAGCGCTTGAAGCCGCCATGCTTCTGTTCCAGCGCATGGGCCGCCGCGCCGGGCAGGCGCAGCAGCAGGTACAGCATTTCGCCCTCGTCCGGCGTCAGGCCCAGGTCGCACAGGGCGGCGGCGGCCACGCCGCTGATGGCCAGCGGCAGGCCCGCCAGCGCGGGCAGATGGTCGAGCTGTTGCAGCAGCCAGCCCGTGTAGCCGTGGCCATTGTCGCCGCCCACCGTGACCAGCGTGGCCAGCAACTGGCGCACCACGGTCGGGGTCGAGCTGCCGTGCGGGTCGAAGCCGGGCAGGCGCGCGCTGTGCGGCCAGGGATCGATGGGCGCCTCGGCTTGCGCTTGCTGGTGGCGGCGCCAGGCGGCCAGATCGGGGCCGCACGCTTGCCACAGCACCATGGCGTCGTACACGTCGCGCGCGCCGCCGTGGCGGCCGGCGCCCACCGACAGCGCGGCGATCAGGCTGGCGGCGGCCGTCGAACCGCCGACGGCGCCGCACATGGCGGCGTGCACCGAGGCGTCGCGCGGGCCGGGATTGGCCAGCGCCACGGCTAGGGCTTCCAGCATGGCCAGCGCCGAGGGTGGTGCAGCTTCGTCGCGCAGCAGCAGGTACAGCATCTCGACCCAGCGCGCGCGGCCCACCAGCTGGCCGAACACGTCGTAGCCGCGGCACAGCGCGTTGCGGGTGGCGAAAGGATTGTCCGGCTCGGGCGTCTCGTGCCAGATGCGGGTGTGGATCAGGTCGGCCGCGTCGGGCCGGGGCGCGCTGGCGGTCATAACAAGCTCATCCCGCCATCGACGACGATTTCCTCGCCCACCATGTAGGAGGCATCGGCGCTGGCCAGGAACAGGGCGGCCTTGGCCACCTCGTCGGCGCTACCGAAGCGGCCGCTGGGCGACTTGGCCGCGATGGCCTGCTTCTTGGCGGCGGCCACGGCATCGGGCAGGCCCAGGCGGTCGAACATGGGCGTGTCGATCGGGCCGGGGCTGATGGCGTTGACGCGGATGCCGCGCCCGATCAGCTCCAGGCCCAGCGACTTGACCAGCGAGCGCAGGCCGGCCTTGGCCGCGCCGTACACGCTGAAGTTGGGCGAGCCGAGCCGGTTGGTGATGGAGGTGGTGACGATCACGCTGGCCGGGCCGTCGAACAGGGGCAGGGCCTTCTGGATGGTGAAGAACACGCCTTTCAGGTTGATGCCGATCTGGGCGTCGAAGCTGGCTTCGTCGACCTGCTCGATGGGCGCGGGGCTGGCCACGCCGGCATTGATGAACAACACGTCGAGCCGGCCGTAGCGCTGCTTGACGGCAGCCATCACGGCGTCGATTTCATCGAGGCTGCCGGCGTCGCTGCGCAGCACCAGCGCCTGGCCGTCGAGCGCGGCGCCGGCCTGCTCCAGGCCATGCTGGCTGCGGCCGGTGATGGCCACTTGCGCGCCGTGGGCCTGGAACAGCCGGGCGCTGGCCAGGCCGATGCCGCTGGTGCCGCCCGTGATCAGGGCCACCTTGCCGGCCAGCTTGCCGTGCGCGGCGAGGCCGGGCGCCGCGTGGGCGCCGGCGTTCAGGAAGTGTTCCGCCTTGCCCATCGCTTACACCCCTTCCTGCAGCACGCGCAGGCGGCTGTTCATCGGCGGCACTTCCTCCGGATCGATATGAACGTCGAGCAGGGTGGGGCCGGGGTAGTTGCAGATGGCCTTGATGTCGAGCGCGGCCATGTCTTGCGGCGAATGGATGGTGTGGGCGCGGCCGCCCAGCGAACGGGCCAGCATGGCGAAATCGGTCGGCGGCAGGGCGTAGCCGATCTGCTCGGCCCCGCCGAGGCGCTGGCCATGCTTGACCATGCCCAGCGCGCGGTCGTTCAGCACCACGAACACCACGCACAACTGCTCGGCCACGGCCACCGAGATTTCCTGGCCGCTCATCAGCATGCTGCCGTCGCCCGTGATGCAGACCACGGGCGCGTTCTGGTTGCCGGCCGCCGTGCCCACGGCCGCGCCGATGGCCCAGGCCATGGGCGCGAAGTGGGTGGTCAGGCGCAGCCAGCCGCCGTTGGTGGCGCGCAGGTCCTGCCCTTGGCCCGGGCCATCCTGGCGGGCGCGCTCGCCGCCGCCCATGCGGCGGTCGCGTGGTTGCAGGTAGTGGGTGGCCCAGGCCACGCTGTTGCCGGCGTCGGCCAGGTAGCGCGTGGTGGGCGGGAACAAGCGGCCCAGGTCATACATCAGGCGCTGCGGCTTGATCGGCGTGGCCTCGCTGTGGAATGCGGCGGGCGCGGCCAGCAGCGATTCCGGGTCCCAGGTCAGGGCGGCCAGCTCGCGCGCAGCCAGGCGCCGCTCCACCGCCACGTCGGCCTGGCGGTGGGCGTGGATGCGCTCGACCAGGCAATCGAAGATGGAGCGCAGGTTGCCGCGCATGTGGAAGCGGGCCATGGGCGTGCGGGCCAGGTGTTCTTCCGATTCGTCGATGTGCACCAGCCGTTCGTTGAGCAGGCTGTCGTTCCAGCCGCCCGTGTTCCATTCGCCCATGCTGGCGCCCACGGCCAGGATCAGGTCCACCGACGGGTCGCGCAGCGCCGCTTCGGCCGATGCATGGCCGGCGAAGCCGAACACGCCACGGTACAGCGGGTGCTGGGGGCTGACCAGCCCCTTGCCGTCGGGCGTGGTGACGAAGGTGGCGCCTTTCAGGGCCGCGAATTGCAGGATCGGGTGGATGGCGTCGCCGCAATCGCCGCCGATCAGCAGCACCACGTTGCGGCAGGCCGCCATCATGGTGCGCAGGGTTTCCACGGCCTGGCTGTCGACCAGCGCGGACGGGCGCAGCAGCGACGGCAGGTCATAGGCCGGCGCGCTTTGCATGCTGGGCGCCCGGAACACGTCCACCGGCACGCTCAGGTGCACGGGGCCGCGTGGCGCGCGGGTCGCGTGCTGCAGTGCGGTAAGCAGTTTCCACTCCAGTTGCAGCGGATGCGAGACCAGCGAATTGTAACGCGTGCACGGGCGCAGCATGCCCATCACATCGATGCCGGTGCAGGTCGATTCCTGCAAGGTATGCTTGCCGAACGAGGGCAGGGCCGGCTGGCCGGTGATCACCAGCATCGGCACGCCGTTGGCGTAGGAGGTGGCCACGGCCGTGATCAGGTTGGTGGCGCCGGGGCCGGAAGTGGCCACGCACACGCCGATCTTGCCGGTCTCGCGCGCGTAGCCGTCGGCCATGAAGGCGGCGCCTGCTTCATGGCGCGCCACGATGTGGCTCAGGCGGCCCCCGCGCCTTTGGTTGCGGGCGATCGCGTTGTACAGCGGCTCGATGGCGCCGCCGGGAATACCGAACACATAGTCGATTTCCAGTTGTTCCAGGTAGGCCACCAGCAGGTCGGCCATGTCCATCGGTTCGGTGCTGCGCAGGGGGGAGGTGGGGAGGGCGCGCGCGGCGGGGACGGTCTTTTGTTGCTCAAACTCAACTGCGTCAAACATGTAAAGCTCCTCTGAATAGGCGATATCGGCTATCCGGATGAGCCGACATGAAATAGCGATACAGCAACTACATTTGTTTCGAAGTAACGAATAATTCCAAAACGCAATGATAGCGTAAAAACAAAGGATTTGTGACATTCCGTGAGAATTTAGGAGAATTATTCTAGTTGAAGTTTCAAAAAAACCGGTTTTTCATAGTGCGGTGCAGCATGCGGGCGTTTGTGGCGCAATTGCAACTAATCGCGCCGGCTGCCATGGTTGCTACCGAATTTATTATTTTTACTTTTAACAATCGTTTTTATTGCTGTTAAATCATTTCAACCCATTTTTAATACCGAATTTAACAAATAACGCATTTATGGGGTTAAAATTCCGGCGGTGAGTGGTTGATGAGGCATGCGAGGAGGGAAGGCCAGATGTTGCGAAGAATTTCCGTCGAGAACGTAAAAACAGGCATGTTTATCCATGAGATGTGCGGCTCGTGGCTCGATATCCCGTTTTGGACGAAATCGTTTCTGGTCAGTTCGGAACAACTGTGCGTGCGTGTGCGCGCCAGCGGCGTGCGCGACATCATCATCGATACGGCGCGCGGCGCGGATCTGGATGACGGGCCGCCGGCTGCGGCGCCGCAGCCGCAGCCGGCACAGGCCGCGCGGGCGGCGGTGCGCGCGCCGGTGTTCGCGCAGGAGCGGGCGCCCGCCTCGACCGCGCAGGAATTCGATCGTGCCGCCAAGGTCATCGCCAAATCCAGGCTGGCGGTCAGCTCGATGTTCAGCGAGGCACGCATGGGGCAGGTCATCAGCGTGGAGGGCGCGGGCGCCTTGGTGGAGGAGATCTCCGCTTCCGTGATGCGCAATCCGCAAGCACTGGTGGCGCTGTCGCGCCTGAAGACGTCGGATGACTACACCTACATGCACTCGGTGGCCGTGTGCGCGATGATGATCGCGCTGGCCCGGCAGCTCGGGCTATCGGAGCAAGAGGTGCAGGCTTGTGGCGAAGCGGGCCTGCTGCACGATATCGGCAAGATGGCGATACCGCCGTCGATCCTGAACAAGCCGGGACGCCTGACCGACGATGAATTCAGCAGCGTGCGCACCCACCCGCGCGCCGGCTACGAGATGCTGGCCTCAGTGGGCGGCATCGCGCCCGCCGTGCTCGACGTGTGCCTGCATCACCACGAGAAATACGATGGCCGCGGCTATCCTGCCGGACTGGCCGGGGACGCGATCAGCCTGCATGCCCGCATGGGGGCCGTCTGCGATGTCTATGACGCCGTCACCTCGAACCGGCCTTACAAGGCTGGCTGGTGTCCGGCCGAATCGTTGCGCCGCATGGCCGAGTGGACCAAGGAGGGCCATTTCGACCCCAAGCTGTTCGCCGCCTTTGTCAAATGCGTGGGGATCTACCCGATCGGCACCCTGCTCAAACTCACGTCGGGACGGCTGGCGGTGGTGGTCGATATCAGCAAATCGCTGCTGCGCCCGGTGGTGAAGGTGGTGTTCTCGACCCGCTCGATGACTTATCTGCCGCCCCAGGTGGTGGACTTGTCGCTGATGCCGGAGAGCGAGGCAGTGGTGTCGCGCGAAGACGCCAGCAGCTGGGGCATCGCTAACATCGACCGCTACTGGAGCCAGTCCTGAGGCTGGGCGCATGGCGGGCGCTAAACGAGCAACCGCGATCAACCGCGATCAATCGCAATCAAAAACGCGATCAACCGCCATCAATCGCGATCAAACCCGCACGGTGCCGGCCTCGTGCTGGCGGACCAGCTCGGCGAACTGGGCCGCCGGAATGGCCGGACTCAGGTGATAGCCCTGCAGCAGGTCGCAATGGCGCGCCTGCAGGAAGTGCAGCTGGGCCGCCGTTTCCACGCCCTCGGCCACCACTTCCAGCCGCAGGCTGTGGGCCAGCGCGATGATGGCCGTGACGATGGCCGCGTCGTCCGCGTCCTGCGGCACGTCGCGCACGAAGGAGCGGTCGATCTTGATGATGTCGACCGGGAAGCGCTTGAGGTAGGACAGCGACGAGTAGCCGGTGCCGAAATCGTCGATCGACAACCGCACGCCCAGCGAGCGCAGACGGTGCAGCGCCGTCAGCGTGTCCTGCGCGTTTTCCATCAGCGTGCTTTCGGTGATTTCCAGTTCCAGCAGGTGGGGCGCCAGGCCCGTATCGGCCAGCACCGCTTCCACCGTGCGCGAGAAGTCCTTTTGCAGCAGCTGGCGCACCGACAGGTTGACGGCCACCCGCAGCGGCGGCAAGCCTTCGTTGTGCCAGGCCTTGAGCTGGGCGCAGGCGGTGCGCAGCACCCAGTCGCCCAGCGGCTTGATGATGCCGGTCTCCTCGGCCAGCGGAATGAACTCGGCCGGCGACACCATGCCGCGCGTGGGGTGGCGCCAGCGCACCAGCGCCTCCATGGCCACGATCTGGCCGGTGGCGAAACTGGACTGGGGCTGGTAATACACTTCCAGCTGCTCCAGTTCCAGCGCGCGCCGCAAGTCGCTCTCCAGCCGCACGTGCTCGGAGATCGATTGTTCCATCGACGCTTCGTAGAACTGGAAGCCGGTGTTGGTCTTCTTGGCGCGGTACATGGCGCTGTCGGCGTGCTTGACCAGCGTGGCCACGTCGGCGCCGTCGTGCGGATACATGGCGATGCCCACGCTGCTGGTGACGAAGATGTCGTGGCCGTCGATCTGGAACGGCGTGGCCAGCATGCGGCAGATATTGTGGGCGGCGGCGGCGGCCGCGCCGGGGCCATCGAGGTCGCTCAGCACCACGGTGAATTCGTCGCCACCGAGGCGCGCCACCGTGTCCACGTTGCGCACGCTGTGGCGCACGCGCTGGGCCACGGCCTGCAGCAGGCGGTCGCCGACGTCGTGGCCCAGGTTGTCGTTGACGTACTTGAAGCGGTCCAGGTCCATGAACAGCACGGCCACCTGGCCGCCGGCGGCGCCGGCCGCCTCGATGCTCTGGCCCAGCAGGTCGAAGAACAGGGTGCGGTTGGGCAGCCCGGTCAGCAGGTCGTTGAAGGCCAGGTGGCGGATGCGCTTCTCGGCCCGGTTGCCCTCGATGATGCGGCGCACGCGCTGCGACAGCACGGCGTAGTGGATCGGCTTGGGGATGTAGTCGCTGGCGCCGGCCGCGAACGCGCGCTCGACCGAGGAGTTGTCCTGCAGGGCCGTGATCATCAGCACCGGAATGCCGCTGCCGCCGGGCAGTTCCTGCATGCGGGCGCAGGCCGTGAAGCCGTCCATCACCGGCATCACGGCGTCCATCAGGATCACGTCGGGCTGGAAGCGCTTGAGCATGGCCAGCGCCTGGGCGCCGTCGGCCGCTTCTTCGACCCGGAAGCCGTCGCGCTGCAAGGTGTAGCGCAGCGTGCTGCGGGTGCTGCGGTCGTCGTCCACCACCAGCACTTGCGGCATGTCCTCGTCGCTGAGGGGGCCGTCGGCCGTGGCGCCGCCCAGCTGGGCATGCAGGAATTCGGCCACATCGTGGTAGCTGGCGCGCAGTTGCGGCAGCAGCGGTTCGATCTCGGCCACCTTGTGGGCGATGGCCAGCTGCTCGGCCTGGGCCGCCAGTTGCGCCAGGTCCGTCGCACCCAGGTTGCCCGACGAGCCCTTGAGCGCGTGCGCGCGGGCACGGGCCGTTTCGATGTCGCCGCCATGGACGGCCTGTTCCAGCTCGTCCAGGCTGGTGGGGGCGTCTTCCAGGAAGGGGTTGATGGCGTGCGGCAGGGTGGCGCCCAGGATGTCGCGCAGCTTGTCGAACACGTCGCGGTCGACCGGACTGGCAGGCGCCGGGTCGGCGGCGGCCGGGCGCTCGCGTTCGGCGTCGCCGGCGCCGCCGGCGGGCGCGGGCGCGGCGCCGTGGCTTGCCGGCTCGGCGCCGTGTGGCAGCCATTTCTCCAGCTTGTGGCGCAGTTCGATCAGGGTGATGGGCTTGGCCAGGTAATCGTCCATGCCGGCGGCCAGGCACTTCTCGGCGTCGCCGCGTTGGGTGTTGGCCGTCATGGCCACCAGCGGCGTGCGCCGGCCCTGGGCTTCCTCGGCCAGCCGGATGTGGGCCGTCGCCTCGTAGCCATCCATCTCCGGCATGCTGCAATCCATCAGGATCAGGTCGTACTGGTTGCGCTGGGCCGCCAGCACGGCCTCGCGGCCGTTGGCGGCGAACTCGCACACGCAGCCGTTCATGGCCAGCATGCCGGCCGCCACCATCTGGTTGGTGCGGTTGTCCTCGGCCACCAGCACGCGGAACTGGCGCGCCGGCGGGGTGCCGGCGTGCGTCAGTTGCTGCGGTTCGGGCGCGGGACGGCCGGCCAGCAGCGTGCGCAGCGCGGCCAGCAGGCGTTCCTGGCGCAGCGGCTTGCCCAGCGTGGCGTGGCCGCCGATGGTGGTGCCGCCGGCGGCCGGGCCAAAGCGGTCCAGCACCAGCAGTTGCGCGCCGAGGCCGGTGGCGTCGATGCGGCCGGCCAGGTCGCCCCCTTCGTCGTCGGTGGCGGCCATGTCGAGGATCACGGCGCGGTAGTGCTGGCCGGCGGCGGCGGCCGCCTTCAGTTCACTGAGGGCGGCGCCGCCCGAGCCGGTGACCTGGCAGCGTACGCCGTGGCGTTCCAGCGCCTGGCGCAGGAAGGTGCGTACCAGTTCGCTGCCGTCGACCACCAGCACCGGCATGCCGGCCAGCGCGGTGTCGGCCGGCGTGGCGGGCTGGGTGGCGGCCGGCTGGCAGCGCACGGTGAACACGAAGGTGGTGCCGGCGCCCGGCACGCTGGTCACGCCGATCTGGCCGCCCAGCAGGGCCACCAGCTGCTTGCAGATGGCCAGGCCCAGGCCCGTGCCGCCGTAGCGGCGCGTGGTGGACGGGTCGGGCTGCACATAGGATTCGAACAGGTGGCGCTGCACTTCCTGGCTCATGCCGATGCCGCTGTCGCGCACTTCGAAGCGCAGGCCGGTCATGGCGCCCGGCTCGCCCATGTCGGCGCAGGTGACGCTGAGCGCCACTTCGCCGTGTTCGGTGAACTTGACGGCGTTGCCCAGCAGGTTGATGAGGATCTGGCGCAGCCGCAGCGCGTCGCCGGTGATGCGGGCGGGGACGGCCGCGTCCAGCAGGTAGGCGATTTCCACCCCTTTCTGCTGGGCCGGACGGGCCACCAGTTCCACCACTTCCTCCAGCAGCGTGCGCAGGTCGAAGTCCACTTCCTCCAGCGCCAGCTTGCCGGCCTCCATCTTTGAGTAGTCAAGGATATTGTTGATCAGGTCGATCAGCGTGCGCGAGGAGTTCCACGCCACGTCCACGCATTCCTGCTGGCGCTGGTTGAGGCGCATTTCCTTGAGCATGTCGAGCATGCCGACCACACCGTTGAGCGGGGTGCGCACTTCGTGGCTGACGGTGGCGGCGAACTGCGCCTTCATCTGCGCCATGTTGACGGCCGCATCGCGCGACTCCATCAGTTCCGCTTCGCGCTGCTCCAGCACGTTCATCATCTTGTTGAAGGCCTGGCCCATCTCGATCAGGTCGCGCGGGCCGGCCGGCCTGGCGCGCATGCCCGATTCGCCGGCTTCGGCGCGCCGCATCAGCGTCGACAAGGCGTTGAGCGGGTTGATCATGTGGCGCGTGAGCAGGCGTACCAGCAGCAGCAGGATCACGGCGAACGACAGGCTGATGGCCAGGTTGCCCAGCAACAGCGACAGCGTCAGCCGTTGCAGCGTGCCTTTGCCGAACTGGACGTGCACATAGCCCAGCAACTGCGGCTGGCGCTCCTGCAGCTCGAACGGCGAGGCCTCGGCCTGGCCGCCGAACACGGGGGCGGCGAACAGCCAGGCGTCCTGGCTTTCACTGACCAGGCCCGCGTGGGCCAGGCTGGTGCCGCGCCCGGCCGCCGCGTCCAGCGTGGCCCCGCCCTGCACCTTGGACAGCAGCACCTTGTGTCTGGCGTCGCTGATCTGCACCCCGGCCACGTCCGGGAAGGCGAGCGTGGAGCTGACCACGTCGCGCGCGTTCTCGGGCGAGTGGAACAGCAGCGCCAGCGTACTCTGGCGCGCCAGGTTCTCGGCCACGCGCTGGCCCTGGCCGATGAAGTGCTCGCGCATGCGCGAGCGCGCTTCCCACGAGTTCATGAACGACGAGAACAACGCCAGCACCAGGATGGCGGCCGAAACGATGACGGTCAGTTGATGCTGGAAACCGGTGCGGCGTAAATAGTGACGAAACATATAAACCGTGGTTTGGGGTCAAATGGGATGCTAACGTTTCACGGCTGGGGGTAGACGTAGTCGAAACTGCGCTGCTGGCGCGACCCCAGGTTCAGGCCGATGTGGCTGGCCGTGCGCACGTTGATGGCCGTCTGCAGTTCGCGCAGCGGCGTCAGGCTGCGCCGCTTATTGTCGCCGGCGATCACGCCCAGCGCCGAGCCACCGAGCGTGCGGCCCAGTTCCACGTTGTTGGGCACCATGGCGAACAGCGCGCCTTTCTTCACGTGCAGCACGTTGCTCGAAAACAGGGGCACGCCGCTGTTCCACGATTCGCGCAGCACCAGCGGCAGGATGGTGCCTTCCTCCACGGTGGTGGTGTCGTGCGGCAGCCAGACGGCGTCGTGGTGGTTGTCGGCGGCCGCGATCAGCTGCGGGTACAACTGGGCCGCGCGCGCCAGGTCGCCGGCCACGTGGGTGGACAGTTCCAGCCCCTGGGCGCGGGCCGCCTCGCGCGCCAGCTTGATCAGCCATTCCGATTTCTGCGGGTTGTAGACCACGATCACGCGCTTCAAGTCCGGCAGCAGCGCGCGCAGGCGCGCGAACAGCAGGGCCGGATCGGGCGTCATGCTGATGCCGGCCACGTTGTCCGCTTCCGACAGCAGCAGCACGCCGCCGGCCAGCACCGTGATTTCCTTGTCCAGGCCGGCGGTGGCGTTCAGGCCCTGGCGGCCCAGCGCGATCACGACGCGGGTGCCGTTGCGCTTGAGCGTGGCGTTCAGTTCAGCGGTATCGACGCGCGGGTCCACCGGGTAGCTGCGCACATGCAGCTTGGTGCGCTCCTCGATGCCCTGGATCATGCTGACGAAGGCGGAGCGGAACGGCTCCTCCACGTTCGGGTACAGCACGGCGATGGTGCCGCCTTTGCCGATCGAGGCTTGCAGTTCGGGCCGGCGCAACTGGTCTTCCAGCTGGGCCAGGGTGACGGGACGGTAGGGCGCTGGCACGTTGCCCGACTCGATGCGGTCCATCAGGGCGCCCACGTCGGAGCGCACATGGGTGCCGGGCAGGTCGACGATCGAGGGCTGGTCGCCGCGCTGGGCGCTGGCCGGGCCCGTCGCGACTGCGCCGCTCAGGGCCAGCAGTAAGGCGATGCAGGCGCGCACGCGGCGGCCGGCGGGGAGGTTCATGGTATTCATTGCGCTGTCAGTTGCCGTCCCTTGCGACTTGGGACCTAGGTACGCCGTAGTATATATGCTCAAGCGAGTTAAACTAAAGGAAATTTGTTGCCAAAAAACATGGGCAACTTGCTATCCTTAGGGTTCGGGGAATATTGCATCAAAACTACGCTGTTGACTAGTGGAAATATTCAGGCCCATGTGGCTGGCGCTGCGGGTGTTGAGCGCCGTGCGGACCGCCCGTAACGGCGCCACCCCGCGCCGCGCCGTGTCGCCGTTCAGGCGTGCCAGGGCCAGTGTGGCCAGGTCGCGGCCCAGCTCGAAATTGTTGGGATAGAGGGCGAACAGGGCGCCTTTGCGCACGTGCAGGATGCTGCTGGAAAAAATGGCGATGTTGCGATTCCACGACTCCCGCAACACCATCGGCATGATCACCGCCTCGTCCACCGTGAGCGGGTCGGGCGGCAGCCAGAACGCATCGCGCCGGCCGTCGGCGCTGGCCAGCGCGGCCTCGTAGCGGCGCACGGCGCCGGCCAGGTCGGTGGCCTCCAGCGTCAGCAGTTCCAGGCCCTGGGCGCGGGCCGTCTCGCGCGCCAGCCTGATCAGCGATTCATTGGTCTGCGGGTTATAGACCACGATCACGCGGCGCACGCCGGGCATCAAGCCTTTGAGGTGGCTGAACAGCAGCGCCGGGTCCGGCGTGAGACTGATGCCATTCAGTTTGTCGGCCTCGGGCACGGAACTGACGCCGCCCACCACCATGCCCAGTGGCAGGTCGAGTCCGCTGGCTGTCTTCAAGCCCTGGCGGCCCAGCGCGATGACCACCCGGCAGCCGCTGTTTTTCAGGGCGGCCTGCAACTCGGCCGGGTCGGCGCTGGCGGCCACCGGGTAGCCGTGCACGCGCGACTGGGCCTGGTCCTCGATGCCTTCGAGGATTTCGGTGAACACTTTGCGGTAGGGTTCGCCGATGTCAGGGTAGAGCACGGCCAGCGTGCCGGCCGCCACGCGCGGACGCCGGGCCGGATCGGCGGCCTGGGCGAATTGTTCGCCATGGGCGCCGCGCGCGGCCAGGCTGTCGGGCACGGCGTCGGCGTGGGCGGGCGCCATGGCCAGCGCGGCCAGCGCGAAGGCGCCGGCCAGCAGCGGCCCGGCCGCGGGCGCACAGGTCGGCGGCTGCGCAACCGCAGGGCTGCGCGCAGGTACTGGTGTCCCCGCTGGTCGCTTGTGGTTCAATGCAGGCAAGCGGGGCGGGGATAGAACTGGAAA
>DATFBD010000155.1:0-20334 GCA_035254005.1 Burkholderiaceae bacterium
ACGATTTTATTGTAGTTGTTGAAAACGAGGGGACGAAAAATGGCAAGAGTTGCATTAGTAACGGGCGGCATGGGTGGTCTGGGCGAAGCGGTTTGTTTCAAGCTGGCGGCACTGGGCTACACCGTCGTGACAACGTATTCCCCTGGTAATACCAAAGTCAATGACTGGCTGGCCACCACCCGTGACCAGGGCTTCAACTTCAAGGCGTATCCATGCGACGTGGCCGATTACGATTCGGCGGCAGCGTGCGTGGCGGCCATCACCAAGGATATCGGTCCGGTGGATGTGCTGGTCAACAACGCGGGTATCACGCGCGACATGACGTTCAAGAAGATGGACAAGACCAACTGGGACGCCGTCATGGCCACCAACCTGGATTCCGTGTTCAACATGACCAAGCCGGTGTGCGACGGCATGGTGGAGCGCGGCTGGGGCCGTATCATCAACATCTCCTCCGTCAACGGCCAGAAGGGCGCGTTCGGCCAGACCAACTATGCGGCCGCCAAGGCCGGCATGCACGGCTTCACCAAGTCGCTGGCGCTGGAAGTGGCCCGCAAGGGCGTGACGGTCAACACCATCTCGCCCGGCTACATCGGCACCAAGATGGTGATGGAGATCCCGCAGGAAGTGCTGGACACCAAGATCATCCCGCAAATTCCGATGGCCCGCCTGGGCAAGCCGGAAGAAGTGGCTGGCCTGGTGGCCTACCTGTCGTCGGACGAAGCGGCTTTCGTCACCGGCGCCAATATCGCCATCAACGGCGGCCAGCACATGTCCTGATCGCGGCCATACGCGAAGCAAAAAGCGCCGCCTTCGGGTGGCGCTTTTTTTATGTGCGGCGGGCTCAAGTACAATGCGGTGTCACCCGTCCCGCTCACGCAAAGGAGTCGCCATGCCCGATACGTCGCCCCTGTTCCCGCCCATCACGCCGCGCCGCCAGGGCATGCTGCCGGTCGACGACCTGCACACGATTTACTGGGAAGAAGTGGGCAATCCGGCCGGCATGCCGGTGATCTTCCTGCACGGCGGTCCGGGTGCCGGCCTGTCGCCGCAGCACCGCCGCTTTTTCGATCCCGACCACTACCGCGTGATCCTGTTCGACCAGCGCGGCGCCGGCAAATCGACCCCGCTCGGCGAATGCTGCGCCAACACCACCCAGTTGCTGGTGGAGGACATCGAGCGGCTGCGCGAACTGTTCGGCATCAGCCAGTGGCTGGTGTTCGGCGGTTCGTGGGGTTCCACGCTGGCGCTGGCCTACGGCCAGGCGCACCCCGAGCGCTGCCTGGGCTTCGTGTTGCGCGGCATCTTCCTGTGCACGCAGGCCGAGATCGACTGGTTCATCCACGGCGTGCAATGGTTCTATCCCGAGCTGTACGAGGAGTTCATCGCGCCGATACCGCCGGCCGAGCGGGGCAACCTGCTGCAGGCGTATGTGGACCGCATCATGAGCGACGACCCTGATGTCTATTGGCCGGCCGTGCGCGCCTGGAGCCGCTTCGAAGGGCGCCGCGTGTTCCTGCTGCCGCAGCCGGACGAGGCTTCGTCCGACGCACTGGACCTGGGCGTGGGCCGGCTCGAATCGCACTACATGGCCAACCTGGGCTTCTTCACGGACGACCAGCTGATCCGCGACATGGGCCGCATCGCCCACTTGCCGGCCGTGATCGTGCAGGGCCGCTACGACGTGATCTGCCCGCCACTGTCGGCGCACCGCCTGCACGGCGCCTGGCCCGGCGCCGTGCTGAAGATGATCCCGGACGCCGGCCACGGCGCGCTGGAGCAAGGCATCGCGCGCGCGCTGGTGGCGGCCACCGAACAGTTCCGCCGCCATGGGCGTTTTGAATAAGCAGGCCGCCTGCTACACTACGGCCTGCGCGACAACCAGCTTCGAGGAACCATCATCGCACTCATGAACATACAGATCGGCGACATCGGCCACATCATCCAGCTGTCGATCGCTCCCGTCTTCCTGCTGACGGGCGTGGGCACCTTCCTGATGGTGCTGATCAACCGCCTGGCCCGCATCATCGACCGCTCGCGGGTGCTGGAGGACCGGCTCGACGTGGGCTACAGCGACAGCTACCTCAATGAACTCGATACCCTGTACCGGCGCTCGCACCTGATCAACGTGTCGATCACGCTGGCCACCTCGTGCGCTTTGCTGATCTGCCTGATCATCGCCATGCTGTTCCTGGACGATATCACCAACCTGCCGCTCGACAAGTACATCGCCGGCATGTTCGTGCTGGCCATGATGTGCCTGATCGGCAGCCTGGTGTCGTTCCTGCGCGAGATCTTTATCGCCTCGGCCGCCATGCGTTCCCATCGCCACGTGCGCCAGCCGGTAAAATAAGCATCGTCCTCCGGCGCCTGGCGCCGCCCTTTTTGACCGAACCGAATACCATCATGCACGATTATCAACGCCCCCCCACCCTGTACCGCTACGGCGTGCGCGAAGACCTGGAACTGGCCCTGCGCCAGGGGCAATTCGTGCTGCGTCCCGCGTCGAACTGCCTGACGCTGAGCTTTTCCCAGGTATGGGACCGCAAGCTGTTCGAGCAGTTCAATGCCGACAGCTGCCTGATCATCCACAACACGGAAGAATTCGGCGAACGCGTGCACCGCGCCGTGCAGCGCGCCTTGCCCAGCTGGGCCGGCATTGACGGCGCCGTCGAATACGGCACCCGCGCCGCGCTGGGCGCGGCCTTCACCAAGACGGCCGCCGAGGCCGATGAGCACGAGTGGCTGTTCGCGTGGCGCGCCATGCAAAGCCAGCTCAGTCTCAATCCTGTCCTGATCAAGATTGGCAGCCTGGAGAACTTCGCCGAGCTGCGCGACCGCGATACCTACCTGGCGTAACGCCATCGGCGCGGCCGCCGCCAGCGGCCCGCGCCACCGTTCCAGCCTTAGAAGTTGTTTCAAAATGACCGTGGCCAGGCGCGGCGCCGAAGACAGCGCGCCTGCACGGCAAGGCGCCACAACGACGCCATGGGCTTTTTGAAATGACTTCTTAGTCGCGCTTGCTGTCGAGCCGCGTGAGCACGGCCGCCATCATGCGTTCGATGTCGTGCCGGATGATCTTGGCGCCGAGGATGCCCGGCACGTAGAAGTTGGGCACCAGCCGGCCCGTGTAGATCACCTTGGTGCCGCCCGTTTCCGGCACGGGCACCAGTTCCCAGTGTGATTCATAGTGCTTCATGTCGCCCGAGATGAGGGCGATGTCGATCGACGTCATCGGCTGCTCGGTGGCGCGCACGATCAGGTGGATGGACTTGGACATGAACAGAAAGCGGGCCGTGCCGAATTGTTCAATGATGACTTCATTGCCATTGCGGGCCAACACCTTGCACGACTCCAGGTCGGGCACGAATTCGTCCATCCGTTCATAGTTGGTGAGGATGCGCCATACGGTGGCCGGCGAGGCCTGCACCGTGCCGGCCGCGTTGACCTCGAACAGGTGCCGCACATCGAGTTCCACCCGGTTGACCGACACTTCCAGCTTGGGTAATTCAAGCTTGGGTGTTTGCGCCATCGCGGGGGCGGCCACACCGAGCATCAGGAACAGAAGGAATCGCATCATCTTTCCAGCGTAAGGGAAAGGGTGGCAGAATACAAGCGTGGTACGTTCTGGTTACAAATCCGGTTACTACGAGGGGCACTGCGCGGTCACTGCGCCGGCGCGGCGCCAAGGCGGCGCGCCAAGGCTAGCCTTTTAGAACCACGGGTCTAGAGAATTCGGTTTTAATGCCGCCATCGCATGTCAACCACGCCAACAACGATAATGACTACTTCTAGCTACCCGCACCTGCTGGCCCCCCTCGACCTCGGCTTCACCACGCTGCGCAATCGCGTGATCATGGGCTCCATGCACACGGGGCTGGAAGACCGCTTCTTCAACTTCGGCAAGCTGGCCGCCTACTACCGCGAGCGGGCGCGCGGCGGCGTGGGCTTGATCGTGACGGGCGGTTTTTCGCCCAACCGCGCCGGCTGGCTGCTGCCGTTCGGCGGCACGCTCAACTTCAAGGCCGACGTGTTCAACCACCGCCGCCTGACGGGCGCCGTACATGAGGAAGGCGGCAAGATCCTGATGCAGATCCTGCACGCGGGCCGCTACGGCTACCAGCCGTTCGTGGTGTCGGCCTCGGAGCAGAAGTCGCCGATCTCGCCGTTCAAGCCGCGCGCGCTGACCGAGGCCGGCATCGAATCGACCATCCGCGACTACGTGCGTTGCGCCCGGCTGGCCCGGGACGCCGGCTACGACGGCGTGGAGGTGATGGGCAGCGAAGGCTATCTGATCAACCAGTTCCTGTGCGCGCGCACCAACCTGCGCACCGACCGCTGGGGCGGCAGCATCGAGAACCGCATGCGGCTGCCGGTGGACATCGTCAAGCGCATCCGGGCCGAAGTGGGCAAGGACTTCATCATCATGTACCGCCACTCGCTGCTCGACCTGGTCGATGGCGGCAATACCTGGGATGACGTGGTGACCGTGGCCAAGGCCCTGCAGCACGCCGGCGTCACCATCATGAACACCGGCTTTGGCTGGCATGAGGCGCGCGTGCCCACCATCGTCACCTCGGTGCCGCGCGCGGCCTTCTCCAGCGTGGCCGGACGCCTGCGGCGCGAGCTGACGATTCCCGTGGTGGCGTCCAACCGCATCAACATGCCACACGAGGCGGAAGGCATACTGCTGCGCGGCGAAGCGGACCTGGTGTCGATGGCGCGCCCGTTCCTGGCCGACCCGCAGTTCGTGGCCAAGGCGGCCGAGGGCCGCGCCGACGAGATCAACACCTGCATCGGCTGCAACCAGGCCTGCCTGGACCACACTTTCTCCAACAAGCGTGCCAGCTGCCTGGTCAACCCGCGCGCCTGCCACGAGACGGAACTGGTGTACGCGAAGGCGGCCAGCAAGCGCAAGGTGGCCGTGGTGGGCGCCGGCCCGGCCGGTTTGTCGGCCGCCACCGTGGCCGCCGAATGCGGCCACGACGTGACCCTGTTCGATTCCAACACCAGCATCGGCGGCCAGTTCCGCATCGCCATGCAGATTCCGGGCAAGGAGGAATTCTCCGAGACGATACGCTACTTCGGCCGCAAGATCGAACTGACCGGCGTCAAGCTGCGGCTCGGCGAGCGCGTCACGCGCGAGCAGCTGCTGGCCGGCGGCTACGACGACGTGGTGGTGGCCACCGGCATCAAGGTGCGCCGGCCGCCTATCCCTGGCATCGAGCACGCCAAGGTGCTGTCGTATGTGGACGTGTTGCAGAACAAGGCGCCGGTGGGCAAGCGGGTGGCCATCATCGGCGCCGGCGGCATCGGCTTCGACGTCAGCGAATACCTGCTGCACGACCCGCGCCACGCACTGCCGCTGGCGCTGGACGTATGGGCGCGCGAGTGGGGCGTGGACCTGAAGGGCGACACCTCCGGCGGCCTGGTGCCGGCGCAGGCGCCGGAGCCGGTGCGCCAGCTCTATCTGCTGCAGCGCAAGACCTCCAAGCTGGGCGCGGGCCTGGGCAAGACCTCGGGCTGGGTACACCGCGCCACGCTGGCGCGCGCCGGGGTGGTGATGATCGCCGGGGTGCAGTACGACCGCATCGACGACCATGGCCTGCACATCACGGTGGGCGGCGAGCAGCGCTTGCTGGCGGTGGACAACGTGGTGGTGTGCGCCGGCCAGGACAGCCTGACGGAACTGATGCCGACCGGGGAACAGGCCAAGAGCGGCCCGCGCTTCCACAAGATCGGCGGCGCCGCGCTGGCGGCGGAACTGGACGCCAAGCGCGCCATCAAGGAAGGTGCGGAACTGGCCGTGCGCCTGTAACGTGGCGCGCTAGCACCACTGGCGCCGGCTTTTCGGGAACGTTGCGCTATTATCAGGCCGGGCATATCGCCCAGCAAGAATTGCGGTCACTTGGCCGTTAGCGAGGCCGTAGTTCTCGGCTGTGCCAGACCCGGACGATCAGAACATCGCCGTTATCCAGGACAAGGTAGCGGAGAACGTAAGCGCGTCGGCCGAATTTGGCCGGCCACTCGCGGAATTCGGCGTAAGGTGTGCCGAGGCGCGGATTGTTCAGCAATTGATTGGCGGCGCTGCGAATTGCTTTAACACCGCGGCGGGCGGCTGATGGATTGTTTGACGCAAGGAAGTCATACAGCCGTGCGACGTCGCCCAGCGCAGCGGGATGCCAAGTCAGCGTGGGCATGCGCTCCGCTTGCCTGCCGCCAGCTCCGCCAGCCAGGCGTCGGCCCGATCATGAGCGACGCCCGGTTCGCCTGCGACGAAGGATTGCACCCGGGCACGATCCTGTTCCAGCATCAACGCTTGCGTGCACACGGTCGCGAGATAGGCATCGACGGAAAGGCCATGACGGCCGGCGGCGGAGATGACCGCCGCCTCCAGGTCCGCCGATAACTGGACGGTGATCATGTCCTTACACCTTGCGCACCACCACGCAGCCGATCGAGTAGCCGGCGCCGAACGAGCAGATCACGCCCAGCTGGCCGGCGGCCAGGTCGTCGGAATGCTTGTGGAAGGCGATGATGGAACCGGCCGACGAGGTGTTGGCGTAGGTGTCCAGGATCACGGGCGCTTCGCCCGGTTCGGCGTCGCGGCCCAGCACCATGCGGCTGATCAGCAGGTTCATGTTCAGGTTGGCCTGGTGCAGCCAGTAGCGGCTCACCTGCGGCACTTCCAGGCCGGCGCCGGCGATGGTGGTCTTGATCATCTCGGCGGCCATCGGGCACACGTCCTTGAACACCTTGCGGCCTTGCTGGCGGAACAGCTTGTCCGGCTGGCCGATGCCCGCTTCGTCGAAGCGGTTCAGGAAGCCGAAGTTGTTGCGGATGTTGTTCGAGAAGGACGTCTTGAGCTGGGTTTCCAGGATCTCGAAGCGGTGCGGGCCCTGGGCCGTGGCCGCGTCCTCGATCACCATGGCCGTGCAGGCGTCGCCGAAGATGAAGTGGCTGTCGCGGTCGCGCCAGTTCAGGTGGCCGCTGGTGATTTCCGGATTGAGCACCAGCACGGCGCGCGCCTGGCCGCTCTTGATGGCCGCCACGGCCGTCTGGAGGCCGAAGGTGGCCGACGAGCAGGCCACGTTCATGTCGAAGCCGTAGCCATCGATGCCCAGCGCCTGCTGCACTTCCACCGCCATGGCCGGATAGGCGCGCTGCATATTGCTGCAGGCGACCAGCACCATGTCGATGTCGGCCGCCGTGCGGCCGGCGCGGTCCAGCGCCTGGCGCGCGGCGGCCACGCAGATTTCCGCCTGCAGCGACAGTTCGTCGTCGCCGCGCTCGGGGATGCGCGACACCATGCGCTCGGGATCGAGGATGCCGCTCTTTTCCATCACGAAGCGCGACTTGATGCCGGAGGCTTTCTCGATGAAGCCGACGCTGGACGGTTCCAGCGCGGTGACGCTGCCGTCCGCGATGGCGGCGGCGTGGTCGGCGTTGAATTTTTCGACATAGGCGTTGAAGCTGGCGACCAGCTCCTCATTGGAGATCGATTGCGCTGGCGTAAAGAGGCCGGTACCGCTGATGACGGCTTGTTTCATGGTTAAACTTTCAAATATGGTAATGGGCTGGCGCCGCTAGTGAGCAAATTCTACACAATGGCGGGCCCGATCAGCGCATTTTCTAATCGCCTGCTTGATTTTTTTACGGGGCGCGCCTGCGTGGCCGGGGCGGCCCGGCGCGCCGCCGCTTATTTTTTGCTCAAGTCCTTCTTGACGGCGGGGCTGGCTACCTGCACCAGCTTCGATTCCGTCTTGGCCAGTTGTACCGGCAAGCCCTTCAGGTGATTCAGCGCCTGGGATAGCTGGAAGTCATCGCCGCTGCCATATTCGAGCGGCTTGCGTTGTTTTTCCATCGCCAGCACGCGCAACTGTTCTTCCAGTTCGTCGCGGTTGGTCTTGGCGCCTTCCTGGTCGCGGTCGTTGGACAGGTGCTTGTCGAGGTCGGCTTCGCGCGTGCGCAGGCTGTTCAGGCCGTCGCCATCGACGTTCTCGTCCACCAGCAGGTCGGGCGAGATGCCCTTGGCCTGAATCGAGCGGCCATTGGGCGTGTAGTAGCGGGCCGTGGTCAGTTTGACGGCAGTGTCCGGCGTGAGCTGGCGGATGGTCTGCACCGAACCCTTGCCGAAGGTCTGGGTGCCGATGATGGCGGCGCGCTTGTAGTCCTGCAGCGCGCCGGCCACGATTTCCGAGGCCGAGGCCGAACCGGTGTTGACCAGCACCACCATCGGCACCTTCTTGACGGCGTCGGGCAGCTTGGCCAGCGCGTCGCCGTCGTTGCGCAGCGCGTAGTATTCGGGGCGGCCGTAGAAGATCTGCTTGGAGTCGGGCAACTGGCCGTTGGTGGAGACAATGGCCGAGTCGCGCGGCAGGAAGGCGGCCGCCACGCCGATCGCCCCTTGCAGCACGCCGCCGGGGTCGTTGCGCAGGTCCAGCACCAGGCCCTTGATGTTGGGGTCTTGCTTGTACAGCTCGACGATCTTGGCGGCCATGTCATCGACGGTCGGTTCCTGGAACTGGGCGATGCGCAGCCAGGCGTAGCCCGGTTCGATCAGCTTGCCCTTGACACTTTTCTGGCGGATTTCCTCGCGCGCGATGGCGAACACCAGCGGTTCCGTCTCGCCCTTGCGCAGCACGGTCAGGTTGACCTTGGTGTGCGGCTCGCCGCGCATCTTCTTCACGGAGTCGTCCAGGCTCATGCCCTTGACGGGGGTGCCGTCGAGCCGCGTGATCAGGTCGCCCGCCTTGATGCCGGCCCGGTAGGCTGGCGAATCCTCGATCGGCGACACGATCTTGATATAGCCTTCCTCGCTCTGGCCGATCTCGATGCCCAGGCCGACGAACTTGCCCTGCGAGCCTTCGCGCAGCTCGGCATAGGCTTTCTTGTCCAGGTAGGCGGAATGGGGATCGAGCGAGGCGACCATGCCGGCGATGGCTTCGGTCAGCAGCTTCTTGTCCTCGACCGGTTCCACATAGTCCGACTTGATGAGGCCGTACACGTCGGCCAGCTGGCGCAATTCCTCCAGCGGCAGGGCAGGTTCGACGGGCTTTTGCGCCATCGCGGAGAACTGCAACGACACGGCGATGCCGGCGATGACACCCAGGCCAACCAGCCCGGTATTCTTGAGTTTCTTGCCCATGTTTCACCTGTCGAATCTATCCATCCGGCGTCGCGGCCCCGCGGCCAACGCTGGCGCAACGCTACGATTCAGTATAAACCTGATTTCCGGCAAACGTAGTATCCAATGCGTAATGATTTACACGTTTTTTCACCGTCGCGCGTGCAGCCACCTTAGCAGCATGTACGAGTGTAAATGTTGCGCCAGGCCGGGATTTGATTGCAGCGTGTAACGGCTGAGTTGACGACGGTAAGCAATTGTAAGAATCCCTGCCTCGCCCCCATTCGCGGCCTACACTGGACTTGTATTTCTCTCTACCCTGAAGTGGTTCTTTGCCTGCGCATCCGTCGCAGGCATTTTTTTGTCCTGGGAGTACTCATGCTGTCGACCTTGCTGTCTTTCCGCCCGCGCCAGGTGGCCGCGGCCTTGCTGCTGAGCGCGGCCGCCTTGCCAGTGTTCGCCCTGCCCGTGATGGAGATGCGGGCCGAGGATCTGTTGCCGATGGCGGCCGAGCTGAAGACCTCGCTGAACCTGAACGCCAATCAGCAAACCCTGTGGCAGCAGACGGAAAGCAAGACCCGGGCGTTGCTGCGCGAGCGCCAGGCGCGCCGCGAACGCTTGCAAACAGCCAGCAAGGCCGGCCTCGATGGGACCGGTGTCGAGTTGCGCGACCTGGTGGGCGCGGTGGATGCGGAGTCGGCCACGAGTGCGGCCGAGGAAAAACAGTTGCGCGAGTGGTGGCTGACCGTCAACGACGCGCTGAGCGAATCGCAGCGCCGGGTGGTGGCCAACCTGCTGGCCGAGCAATTGCTGCGCATGCCGGACAATGGCGGCCACAGCGGTGCCGCGCCGCGCGCCAGGGACGACGGTGGCGACCACAGCCGTGGCGGCCATCACCGCCAGGGCGGCGCCGGTATGGGCATGCCGGGCGGCTAACGGCCGCTGATGGACGGCTGGCGGGCGGCCGGTTGGCGGATATTGGGCGCCTCTCGCACGTCGGGCAGGGGGTGTGTATCGTAAAGTAAAAAACAACTGTTGGCGGTCATGTGATGCCGGCAGCCGGGCTAGAATGCGGGCGCGGATGGTCGTCCGCAACGAAGCTACCCGATACCTTATGCGCAAACTGTTTCCCTATGCCTGCCTGGCCTTGCTGGGCACGCTGGCCGACACGGCCGTCCAGGCCCAGAACGCGGCCCCCCAGCCAGCCGATGCCAGCACTGCCACCACCGCCCAGCCACCGGCCGGTTCGGACGGCCACCCCATCCAGCAAGTGACGGTCAGCGGCGGCCGCGCCAGCGACATGGACGAGCGCCGCCGCGCCACGGCCGCCAAGCAAGTCTACGGCCGCGAGGAACTGGACCGCAACGGCGACACCAGCCTGGCCGACGTGCTCAAGCGCCTGCCCGGCGTCACCATCGGCGGCCGGCCCGGGCGTGGCGGCGACATCCGCATGCGCGGCCTGGGTAGCGGCTACACGCAAATCCTCGTCAACGGCGAGCGTCCGCCGGCCGGCTTTGCCATGGACAGCCTGTCGCCCGACCAGGTCGAACGGGTGGAGATCATGCGCGGCCCGGTGGCCGAGCACAGCACGCGCGCCATCGCCGGCACCATCAACATCATTTTGCGCGACGGCTACCAGCTCAAGGACAAGCAACTCAAGCTGACCGACACGGTGGAGCAGGGCCGCCATGCGCCCAATGTATCGCTGACCGTGCCGGGCAAGGTCGGCAGCCTGACCTATCTGCTGACGGGCACCGTGTTCGAGAACCGCCAGCACGACCACAACACCATCGCCTACCAGGATACGGACGCGGCCGGCGACGTACTCAGGGAGCAGCGGGAAACGGATGACAGCCGCCGCAAGGCGCGCGGCATCCACCTGTCGCCGCGCCTGTCCTACAAGTTCGACGGCGGCGACCAGCTGAACTTCCAGCCCTTCCTGATGAGCCTGCGCAGCGATACCACGGCCACCAGCGTGCTCGACCAAAGCATCGGCCAGCAGCCGCCCGAGTACGTCACGGCCGCCACCCGCAGCCATGCCGACAACACCTTCATGCGTGGCTTCGGCAACTGGGTGCACAAGCTGGAGGGCGCGTCCAAGCTCGACGTCAAATTCGGCTTTGGCCTGGGCCATAGCAGCAGCGACGCGCTGCGCTTGCAGTACGACGGCGCCGGCCAGGAATCGAACCGGTTCACGGACTCCGACAGCACGCGCGACCGCAGCGCGAGCAGCGGCGGCAAATACAGCACGCCGCTGGGCAAGGACCATACGTTGGCCGCCGGCTGGGATGTGGAGGCAAGCCACCGCGAGCAGACCAAGACCTCGCTCGACAAGAACGGCGTGGCCCAGTTCGACGATTCCGGCGACAACCTGAGCGCCGACACGCGCCGTTACGCCGTGTTCGCGCAGGACGAGTGGGACATCACGCCGCAATGGTCGGCCTATGCCGGCTTGCGCTGGGAAGGCATCACCACCACCAGCCGGCGCGCCAGCGGCGACGTGCACAACACCAGCAGCGTGCTCAGTCCCTTGCTGCATGGCGTGTGGCGCATCCCCGGCCACGAACGCGACCAGCTGCGCGCCAGCCTGACCAAGAGCTACAAGGCGGCCAATGTGCAGGACCTGATCGCCTTGCCCTACCTGGCCCACCCGAACAACGCCACCCATCCCGACCGCGTGGGCAACCCCGACCTCAAGCCGGAACTGGCCACGGGCCTGGACCTGGCCTATGAGCACTACCTGGGCCGCAGCGGCATCGTCAGCGTCAGCGGCTTCGTGCGCGATATCGACAACCTGATCCGCCGCACGCTGACCAGCTACGACACGCCGCAGGGGCCGCACTACGTGTCCACCCCGTCGAACGTGGGCCACGCGCGCACCAGCGGCATCGAGCTGGAAGCCAAGTTCCAGCTGGTCGAGCTGTTCGACGATGCGCCGGCCGTTGATATCCGTTCCAACTACAGCCGCTTCTGGTCCAGCGTGGACGGCATCCCCGGCCCCAACAACCGGCTTGACCAGCAGGCGAAGCAGACCGCCAATGTGGGCGTGGACTATCACCTCAAGCAATGGCCGCTGACCGTGGGCGGCAGCGTCAACTGGACCCCGGCCACGGTGATCCAGACCAGCCTCACCCAGCAGGTGAGCACCGGCCGCAAGCGCGCCTTCGACGCCTACGCGCTGTGGAAGGTCGACAGCCGCAAGCAGTTGCGCATCTCGGCCAGCAACCTGGCCCCGCTCGACAGCCTGAGCGGCAACGTCGTCATGGCGCGTGGCGTGACCTCCAGCGCCGAGGCGGATTACCAGACTTACACGGTCTGGAGCGTGAAGCTGGAAACCAGGTTCTGACTATGCAGAAAACCGGGGTCAGGTCATGCCCTCGCGCAAGATGCGCGCATCTTGCGTGAGGGCATGACCTGACCCCGGTTTTTACTGGACGAATTGTGTGCTGCGCCCGGCCCGTCGTGCTACATTTCCGGATTCCGGGCCACCGCTACCATGCCCTACAAGGATCTTTCGTGAAACGATTTCTGCTAAGCACCCTGACCATGAGCCTTCTGTTGAACGCTACCACCGCCGGCGCCGCCGAGCCGGCCGCTCCCGCCCTCCGTTCCGGCATCGACGTGCAGTACATCGACAGCGCCGTCCGGCCCCAGGACGATTTTTTCCGCTACCTCAACGGCAAGTGGCTGCAGAACACGGAAATCCCCGCCGACAAGGCGAGCTGGGGTTCCTTCATCCAGTTGCGCGAAGCGACGCTGCCGCAGTTGCGCAGCCTGATCGAAGCAGCGCAACAGGACAAGGCGGCCCGCAAGCCCGGTTCCGAAGCCCAGAAGATCGCCGACCTGTACG
Organism: Burkholderiaceae bacterium; assembly: GCA_035254005.1. GTDB lineage: Bacteria > Pseudomonadota > Gammaproteobacteria > Burkholderiales > Burkholderiaceae_D > Rugamonas. The sequence continues at coordinate 12,978 of DATFBD010000155.1, forward strand.
CCAGCTACATGGATGAACAGAAGCTGGACGCGCTGGGCATCAAGCCCCTCGCTGGCGAACTGAACCGCATCCGCAGCATCAAGGACAAGAAGGCGCTGCCGGCCCTGATCGCCCACCTGGACGCCATCGGCGTGGCCACGCCCTACGGCATCTATGTGAGCCAGGATGCGCGCGAATCGACCAAGTACGCCGTCAGCGTGGCGCAAAGCGGCCTGGGCCTGCCGGACCGCGACTACTACCTGAAGAAGGACGACGCCAAGCTGGCCGCCGTGCTGGCCCAATACGAAGCCCACGTCGCCAAAACGCTGGCGCTGGCCGGCGTGAAGGACAGCGCCGCCGCCGCGCACGCCATCGTGGCGCTGGAAACGGCGCTGGCCAAGGTGCAGTGGACCAAGGTCGAGAACCGCGATCCCGTCAAGCGCTACAACAAGGTCCAGATCGACAAGCTGGCCGAACTGGCGCCCGTCTACGACTGGAAGCACGCGCTGGCCGAGGCCGGCGTGGCCAGCAAGGTCGATTACGTGATCGTCAACCAGCCCAGCTACCTGAGCGGTTTTAACACGGTGCTGGAACAGACTGACCTGGCCACCTGGAAATCGTATTTCGAATGGCAGTTGCTGCGCAGCCAGTCGCCGTATCTGTCCAAGCCGTTCGCCGACGCCAGCTTCGCCTTCTACGGCACCGTGCTGACGGGCGTGACGGAACAGCCGCCGCGCTGGAAACGGGGCGTGGGCGCCGTCGAAGGCGCGCTGGGCGAGGCGCTGGGCAAGCTGTACGTGGCCCAGTATTTCCCGCCCGAGCGCAAGGCGCGCATGGAGCAGCTGGTGGCCAACCTGCTGGCATCGTATAAATCGAGCATCGATACGCTGGAATGGATGAGCCCGGCCACCAAGGAGCAGGCCCAGGCCAAGCTGGCCAAGTTCACGCCCAAGATCGGCTACACGTCCAAATGGCGCGACTACAGTGCGCTGGCCATCGTGCCATCGGATTTGTCGGGCAACATGATGCGCGCCGCCGCCTTCGCTTCGCAGCGCATGATCAACAAGCTGGGCAAGCCGATCGACCGCGCCGAGTGGGGCATGACGCCGCAAACCATCAATGCCTACTACAGCCCGACCATGAACGAGATCGTGTTCCCGGCCGCCATCTTGCAGCCGCCGTTCTTTGACGCGGGCGCCGACGATGCCGTCAATTATGGCGCGATCGGCGCCGTGATCGGCCACGAGATCAGCCACGGCTTCGACGACAAGGGCAGCCAGTCCGATGGCGACGGCAACCTGCGCGACTGGTGGACCAAGGAAGACCGCGCCAACTTCAAGGCCCGCACGGACGTGCTGGTGCAGCAGTACGCCAGCTACAGCCCGCTGCCGGGCTACAACGTCAATGGCGCGCTCACGCTGGGCGAGAACATCGCCGACAATTCCGGCCTGGCCATCGCCTACAAGGCTTACAAGCTGTCGCTGAATGGCCAGCCGGCGCCCGTGATCGACGGCCTGACGGGCGACCAGCGCTTCTTCATGGGCTTCGCCCAGGTGTGGCGCAGCAAGATGCGCGAACCGCAGCAGATCGTGCAGATCAAGACCGACCCGCACTCGCCGGGCCAGTTCCGCGCCAACGGCACCATGGTCAACCAGCCCGGCTTCTATGAAGCGTTCGGCGTGAAACCGGGCGACAAGATGTATTTGGCGCCCGAGCAGCGCGTGATTATCTGGTAACAGCGGTAAGTGCTTCATGCGTAGCAAAAAGACCATGCCTGAGCGATCATGCATGGTCTTTTTGTTACTAATGTCTCAATGACATGATACAGTCCCGTCATGCTACCCATAAAAATTGAAATACGACCTTTACCTCCTGGGAGAGAGACCTTGAAAGCTCATGTCATCAGCGCCTGCGTGCTGGCCGCGCTGGCCGGCTCAGGCCTTCCTTGCGCGCAAGCGGAAGAGGGCGCCGCCGTGGCGCGGCAGGGAACGGCCACCCTCCGCGCTTCCGGCATCGCCGTCGCCAACATGGACCCGTCCGTCCGCGCGCAGGACGACTTTTTCACCAACCTGAACGGCAAGTGGCTGGCCAGCACGGCCATCCCGGCCGACAAGGCCAGCTGGGGCGCGTTCGAGAAGCTGGACGACGACACCAAGCCGCAGCTGCGCGCCATCATCGAAGCGGCCGCCGCCGACCCCAACCGGGCGCCGGGCACGGACGCCCAGCGCATCGGCGACTTCTACGCCAGCTACATGGACGAGGCCAAACTGGACGAGCTGGGCCTGGCCCCGCTGCAAGCCGAGCTGGCCCGTGTGGCCGCCCTGCGCGGCAAGCAGGACATCGCCGCCCTGATCGCCCACTTCAACCGGCTGGGCTTCACGGCGCCGTATGCGTATGGCGTCCACCAGGACAACAAGGATTCGACCAAATACGTGGCCGACCTGTACCAGGATGGGCTGGGCCTGCCCGACCGCGACTACTACCTGAAGCCGCGTGACGCCAAGCTGGCCGCCACGCTGGCCAAATACCAGCAGCACGTGGCGCGCATGCTGGCGCTGGCCGGCCATGATCAAGCCCAGTCGGCCGATGAAGCACGCGCCATCGTGGCGCTGGAAACGGCGATGGCGAAGATCCAGTGGAGCAAAGTCGAGCTGCGCGACCCCGTCAAGGCCTACAACAAGGTGGCGCTGGACCAGCTGCCCAAGCTGTTGCCCGGCTATGACTGGAGCAGCTACCTGCAGCAGACCGGCCTGGCCGGCAAGGTCGATTACGTGATCGTCAGCCAGCCCAGCTACCTGAAAGGCATGGCCCGTCTGCTGGAGCAGACCCCGCTGGCCACGTGGCAAGCCTACTTCCAGTGGCAGGTGATCCACGCCAACGCGCCCTATCTGTCGCAAGCGTTCGCCGCCGAGAACTTCGCCTTCTACGGCAAGGTGCTGAGCGACGTGCCCGAGCAGCAGCCGCGCTGGAAGCGGGCCGTGAACGCTACCGATAACGCGCTCGGCGAGAGCCTGGGCAAGCTGTACGTGGCCCAGTACTTCCCGCCCGAGCGCAAGGCGCGCATGGAGCAGCTGGTGGCCAACCTGCTGGCCGCCTACCAGCAAAGCATCGCCACCCTCGACTGGATGAGCCCGGCCACCAAGGAGCAGGCGCAAGCCAAGCTGGCCAAGTTCACCACCAAGATCGGCTATCCCAACAAGTGGCGCGATTATTCCAGCCTGGTGGTCAAGCGCGACGACCTGGTGGGCAACGTGCTGCGTGCCAATGCATTCGCGTATGAACGCCAGCTGGCCAAGCTGGGCCAGCCGATCGACCGCGAGGAATGGGGCATGACGCCGCAGACGGTGAACGCCTATTACAACCCGGAGATGAACGAGATCGTGTTCCCGGCCGCCATATTGCAGCCGCCGTTCTTCGACGCGGATGCCGATGACGCCGTCAACTATGGCGCCATCGGCGCCGTGATCGGCCATGAGATCAGCCACGGCTTCGACGACCAGGGCGCCCAGTACGACGGCGACGGCAACCTGCGCGACTGGTGGACGGCCGCCGACCACAAGCAGTTCGCCGCCAAGAGCAGGATGCTGGTCCGGCAGTACAGCGCGTTCAGCCCCATCAAGGGCTACCACGTGAATGGCGCGCTGACGCTGGGCGAAAACATCGCCGACAACTCCGGCATCGCCATCGCCTACAAGGCCTACCAGATCGCGCTGAACGGCCAGCCGGCGCCCGTGATCGACGGCCTGACGGGCGACCAGCGCTTCTACATGGGTTTTGGCCAGGTGTGGCGCAGCAAGATCCGCGACGCCCAGCAGATCGTCTACCTCAAGAGCGACCCGCACTCGCCGGACCGCTTCCGCGCCAACGGCACGGTGCGCAACCAGGCGCCGTTCTACGCGGCGTTCGGCGTCAAGCCGGGCGACAAGATGTATCTGCCGCCCAGGCAGCGCGTGAGCATGTGGTAGCCAGGCCGTAATTCATTCGCTCCTGGTCATGGGCTTATGATAAAGTCAATGATGGGCCAAAAGTCCAGGGGCGATCTTTTTCGTTACAAACAATGAGGATATTTCTGTGAAACGTTATCTGTTGAGTGCATTAACCCTGAGCCTGATCGCAGGCTACGCCGGCGCCGCCGACACCGCCAACGCCGCCAAGACCATGACCGCCGCCTCCACCAAGGCCGCCGGCGCCAAGCTGACCTCGGGCATCGCCACCGAATACATCGAATCGTCCGTGCGCGCGCAGGATGACTTCTTCACCCACCTGAACGGCAAATGGCTGGCCACCACGGAAATCCCGGCCGACAAGTCGAGCTGGGGCACGTTCGCCAAGCTGCGCGACGACATCCAGCCGCAACTGCGCGCCATCATCGAGAACGCCGCCAACGCCAAGAACAAGGTGGCCGGTTCGGACGCCCAGCGCATCGGCGACTTCTACGCCAGCTTCATGGACGAAGCGAAAATCGAACAACTGGGCCTGACCCCGCTGAACGCCGAGCTGGCCAAAGTGGCCGCTCTCAGCGACAAGCAGCAGATCCCGGCCCTGATCGCCCACTTCAACCAGCTGGGCTTCGGCGCGCCGCTGAACTTCGGCATCCACCAGGACAACAAGGATTCGACCAAGTACGTGGCCGACATCCAGCAATCGGGCCTGGGCCTGCCGGACCGCGACTACTACCTGAAGCTGGACGACGCCAAGATGGCCGACACGCTGGCCAAGTATGAACTGCACGTGGCCAAGATGCTGACGCTGGCCGGCGACGCCAACGCGGCCGCCGATGCGAAAGCCATCGTCGCGCTGGAAACGGCGCTGGCCAAGGCGCAGTGGACCAAGGTCGAACTGCGCGATCCGGTCAAGGGCTACAACAAGGTCGAACTGGCCAAGCTGAGCGGCCTGGCCTCGGGCTTCGACTGGACCACCTGGCTCAACGAGACTGGCATCGCCGGCAAGACCGGCTACGTGATCGTGGGTCAGCCCACCTACGTGCAAGGCTTTAACGACGTGCTGGCGGCCACGCCGCTGGAGACGTGGAAAGCCTACTTCCAGTGGCAAGTGATCCACGCCAACGCGCCTTACCTGAGCAAGGCCTACGTGGACGAGAACTTCGCCTTCTACGGCACCGTGCTGAGCGGCGTGACGGAAATGCGCCCGCGCTGGAAGCGTGGCGTGAGCGTGACCGAAGGCGCGCTGGGCGAGTCCGTGGGCAAGCTGTACGTGGAACAGTACTTCCCGGCCGAGCGCAAGGCGCGCATGGAACAGCTGGTCAAGAACTTGCTGGCCACCTACAAGACCAGCATCGACAAGCTGGACTGGATGAGCCCGACCACCAAGAAGCAGGCGCAAGCCAAGCTGGCCAAGTTCACCACCAAGATCGGCTACCCGAACAAGTGGCGCGACTATTCGAAGCTGACCGTGTCGGCCGACGACCTGGTGGGCAACGTGCTGCGCTCGAACAAGTTCGACTACGACAAGGAACTGAACAAGCTGGGCAAGCCGATCGACCGCGACGAATGGGGCATGACGCCGCAGACCGTGAACGCCTACTACAACCCGGAAATGAACGAGATCGTGTTCCCGGCCTCGATCCTGCAGCCGCCGTTCTTTGACGCCAACGCGGACGACGCCGTCAACTACGGCGCCATCGGCGGCGTGATCGGCCACGAGATCAGCCACGGCTTCGACGACCAAGGCGCCCAGTACGACGGCGACGGCAACCTGCGCGACTGGTGGACCCCGGCCGACCACAAGAACTTCGCGGCCAAGACCAAGATGCTGGTGGACCAGTACAACCAGTTCAGCCCGCTGCCTGGCTACCACGTGAACGGCGAACTGACGCTGGGCGAGAACATTGCCGACAATTCCGGCGTGGCGATCGCCTACAAGGCCTACAAGCTGTCGCTGCACGGCAAGCCAGCGCCGGTGATCGACGGCCTGACGGGCGACCAGCGCTTCTTCATGGGCTTCGCGCAAGTGTGGCGCATGAAGATGCGTGAACCGCAGCAGATCGTGCAGATCAAGACCGACCCGCACTCGCCGGGCCAGTTCCGCGCCAACGGCACCATGCGCAACCAGCCCGGCTTCTACAGCGCGTTTGGCGTGAAGAAGGGCGACAAGATGTACCTGGAGCCGAAAGACCGCGTGATCATGTGGTAATCGCCTCCTGAGGCAACAAGAAGGGCCGCTCGCGAGCGGCCCTTTTTTCGCATGCAGAGAACCGGGGTCAGGTCATTCCCTCACGCAAGATGCGCCCATCTTGCGTGAGGGAATGACCTGACCCCGGTTTTTCCGGCACAAAAAAAAACCGCTCGTCTGACCGAGCGGTTTGGATAGTGGCGCCGGACTGGCCGGCGCCGCGAGCGGATTGCTTACTGTGCCGAGGCGGCCGAAGCGGCCGAAGCGCCTTCCGCAGCGGCGGCAGGAGCGGCAGGCTCCTTGAACTTGGCGCCAGCGGCGTTGGCCATGTGCACCACGGCGCGGGCCACTTCCACGTCGTCCAGGTCCGGATTGCCGCCTTTGGCCGGCATGGCGCGGATACCTTCGATGGCGTGCTTGAGCAGCGTGTCGTAGCCTTGGGCGATGCGTGGGCCCCAGGCGCCGGCGTCGCCGAACTTGGGCGAACCGGCCGCGCCGGAACCGTGGCAAGCCGCGCAAACGGCCGTGTACACGGCTTCGCCGCTTTGCAGTTGCTTGGGACCGCTGGCATCTTTCAGGGTGAAACCTTCATCGGCAACGGGACGCAAACGGGCGGCAACGGACTCGGCCGACTGGCTATCGGAACCACGGCCGGTCAGCTTGTCGGTGGTGACATACTGCACCAGCAGGATGATGCCGAAGATGACCACAGCGAAGAAGCCGATCACGGCGACAATCAGTTGCTTGGGGGTCTTGATGGCGGATTCGTGTTCGTTGTGTGCGTCGCTCATGATGTCCTTGTTAGTTTCAAAGCAGGTGGGCCATGCGAAGAATTGTCTTTGCGTGCTGCCGTACAAACCCTCGCCAAACGGGCGATTATAGACTCAAAAACTGCCCCTTGGAACGGAAATGCTGCCTAAAACGACACTTTCCATGGACGGATTTGACGAAAGACGGTATCCTTCGTGTCGATTCAATCTTTCCCCCAGCGGCTGTAGCTCAGTGGATAGAGTATTGGCCTCCGAAGCCAAGGGTCGTGGGTTCGATCCCCGCCAGCCGCACCAACCGCTCCTAAGTCCTTGATCTACAAGGACTAGCCTCAAGAGATCGCTCTCTGCTACATCGCCTTAGTACAAGGCGGTGTCATGACAAACCATCTCGCCCGACGCGGCGGCATCTGCTGGGCACGACTCGTAGTGCCCACGCGGCTGCGCAAAGCGGCTGGGCGTCGCGAGTTCACGAAGTC
>DATFBD010000156.1:0-35460 GCA_035254005.1 Burkholderiaceae bacterium
CGTTACTCGAAGGAAGCCGGCAAGAAGCAATACCTGATCCCATACTTCATCGCCGCCCACCCCGGCTCGACCGATGAAGACATGATGAATCTGGCGCTGTGGCTGAAGAAAAACGATTTCAAGCTGGACCAGGTGCAAACCTTCATGCCGACCCCGATGGCGATGGCGACCACCATGTACCACACCCGCAAGAACCCGCTGCACAAGGTGGACGCCGACTCGGAAATCGTCGAAACCGCGCGCAGCGGCCAGATCCGCAAGCTGCACAAGGCTTTCCTGCGCTTCCACGACCCGGCCAACTGGCCGCTCCTGCGCGAAGGCCTGAAGCGCATGGGGCGCAGCGACCTGATCGGCAACGGCGCGCGCCATCTGGTCCCGGCCTGGAGCAACGCCGAAGACGGCGGCCTGGGCGGCGCCAGGAAGCGCACTCCGGATGCCGGCAAGCCGGCCGTGGTGCACGCCAAGGTGGTCAGTCCGGCCACCCTGCGCGCCAGCGCCAAAGCGGTGGCCAAACCCGGCCGCAGTCCGGCCCCCAAGCCGGCGCCCGCCCGGCCGCAGCAGCGCAAGGGCGCGGCCGGCGCCAGCAGGAGCGGGCGCAAGTAGGGCGTCGTCAATCCGGCTGCTGGTCCTCGACGGCGCGGCAATATGCCTGCATTCTGTGCGCCATCAGATGCTGCTGGTAGCCCCTGGTCACATGGTAAATCAGCCAGGCGGTATACGGAAAGGTGGCAACCAGCAGGATGCCCAAGCCCCATACGAGACCAGCCCCCAGCGCCAGCTGCGCAGCGCCCGGCGCGTTGAATGCGGCTGGCCCGCCTGCCATGAACGCATTGCCCAGCGCCAGCGCCAGCGCGCCGTGCGGCGCGTTCGACACCAGCCATCCCAGCAGCAGTCCGCAGCTCAGCGACAGGATGACGCCAGCGACGGCGACGCGTATCATGCGGCGCTTCGCCGGCAGCAGCGTATAGAGATCGATTGAAGGTCCGGTGTGCATGAAGTGATGATCAGGGTTGATGGCAGGGTGCGATTCCGGCAACGGATGGCGGATCGGCGGTCACCGGAAATTATAGTGGGGTTGCCGCAAGCGTTTCAAAAAAATTTGCGGCGGCCCCGCCGCCGGCTCCAATTCTCACAAAATATCGGGGGTATGTGAATAAACACGGCATTTCCCGCTTGATTTCATTGGGGTTTAAAAAATACACGACGGAGTATTTAAATTGGCAAAAATCCCCTACACTTGGCCCGGCGTTCGCGCCGGACCGTTCTCCAGATCGGCAGGCGCTACGGAAACGCCGGCGTATGCGGTTCCATGCCGCCGAACTTCACTTCCGGGTGGCGTTTTTCGATCATCTGCTCGATTTCCGGCACGCGTCGGTAGGGCACGTCGATAATCAGCAGCACCTGGCCGCGTTCAATCCCGGCATTGAATGCCTTCAGGCGCGAATTCGGGATCGCGGCCGCCGCCATGCCCGATATCCAGGCGCCGAACACCGCGCCGCCGATGCCGGCCACCAGGATCGCCAGCGTGCGGACATGGATGCCTTCCGACGGAAACAGCACCAGCAACGCGCCGGCGCACAAGCCGACGGCGCCGCCGATCAGCATGCCGATTTCGGTGCCGTGCACCAGGTCGGTTTTCTGCAGGAAATTTGCTTCCGGCATGTCGGCCGGCAGTGTGCCTTCCTTGCCCCAGAAGTGCATCTGTCTTTCTTCCATGCGCGCCAGCAACAGCTCATCGAGCATCGCACGGGCGCTTGGCACATCGGGCAGCATGAAGTAGAGTCTGCGTCGCATGATGACCTCCTTGTCAACGCTATGATTAAGGGGCGGGTACAATCAGACCAACGCGGCCCCATGTCTAAATATAGCAAGCGATGGCGACATTTCAACGTTGCCCCTCGGACCCAGGGCGGCGCCGGCGGCGCCCGGCAATGCGTCCTTTTCCCGTCATCGCCCCATGTCAGGCAAAATAGCGCTCTGGATTGCACTGCAGCCTGCCATCAGCGCCTGCAGATTGCCGCAATACCGCACTTGATGCCACTTCAACCAAGCAGGAAAACATGCATACCAACGATTACCAGCGTCCGCCCACGCTATACCGCTATTCGCAGCAACCATGGCTGGAACGCGCCTTGACGCTGGGGGAATTCCGCCTGCGGCCGGCCGCCGATGACCAGTCTGCCAGCGGGAAAACCGCGCTCCGGCTCAATTCGGCCTCGGCCCCCAGTTACCTGACGCTCAGCTTTGCCACGGCGTTCGACGAGGGCCTGTTCAACGCCTTTGGCGCGGCCGATGCCTGCCTGGTGATCCATAATCCGGAGGAATTCGGCGAGCGCCTGCACCGCGCGGTGCAGCGTGCGCTGCCTAACTGGGCCGGGATCGACGGCGCGATTTCGTACGGCGCCCGCAGTCCGCTGGGGGCTGCCTTCACGAAAGCGGCGCTGCGTGCTGCCGAACACGAGTGGCAGTTCGCATGGCGTCCGATGCAGCCGACCATGCGCATGAGCCCGATCGTGGTCAAGCTCGGCAGCATCGAGGCGTTTGCCGAGATCCGCAGCAAGACATTCTGACACTTTGCCCCTTTGCATGACCTTGTCGGTTTCAAGTAAGTTTGATCCGTTATAACAGCCATTGCGCAGTGCCGACTGCTTGTCGTGCAGCCTCTGCGCGATCGGATATCCCGGGAGATCAACATGGACCACAGCGGTCAGCATTACGATAGAAAGAGCCGGCGCTGGCTGGGCGCGGCGGGCCGGGCACTGGGATGCGCAGCGCTTGCGATCAGCTTGCTGAGCAGCGCCGCGCAGGCGGAAAACGGCGTCAGCAGCGATGAGATCGTGCTCGGGCAGTCGACGCCGCTGAGCGGTCCGCTGGCGGAACTGGGGCAGGATTCGTCGCTGGCAGCCAAGGCCTATTTCGATTATGTCAATCTGCAGGGCGGCGTCAACGGCCGCAAGATCCGGCTGTTGACGCTGGACGACGGCTACAACACCGACAGGGTGCTGGAAAACGCCAGGACGCTGATCGAAAAAGACCGGGTGTTTGCCTTGTTCAATGTGTTCGGCACCCCCGGCAATAGTGCGCTATTGCCGGTGATCGCGCACGCCGGCGTCCCGAACATCGCCCCGTATACCGGTTCGGAAGCGGTACGCAAACCGCTCAATCCGCTGGTGTTCAATATCCGCGCCGGGTATGCGGACGAGACCGAGGCGATCATCAACCATCTGGGCGTGCGCGGGATCAGCAAGATTGCCGTGGTGTATCAAAACAATGCGTTCGGCAAGGACGGGCTCGACAGCATCGGCCATGCATTAGCCAGGCGCCAGCTGAAAATCCATGCGTCGGCCGCGATCGAGAACGACGCGTCGGATGCCGGGCGGGCGGCCGCGATGCTCGCGCAGTCGGCGCCGAAAGCGATCCTGATGGTCACCGCAGGCAAGCCTTCCGCCGCCTTCATCAAGGCCTACGACAAACTCGCGCCCGGCATGCAGTTCTTCGCGCTGTCGGTGATGGGCAGCGCCGCCTCGGTCGATGCGCTGGGCAAGGAGGGCGTCGGTGTCGTGGTCTCGCAGGTGATGCCGTTTCCGTTTTCAGCCACCAGCGACATCGTGCACGAATACCAGCAAGTGATGCGCAAAATGGGCCTGAAGATCTGGTCGTTCGCATCGATCGAAGGCTTCGTCAGTGCCAAGGTGACCGTCGAAGGCCTGAAACATGCGGGGCGCGATCTGAGCCGTGACAAGTTCATGGCTGCGCTGGAGGCGCTGGGCAAGGTCAATTATGGCGGCTATATGGTCAATTTCAGTAAATCCAATCACCAGGGTTCGTCCTATGTGGAGCTGACCGTGATTACGAAAAATGGGCGTTTCATGCGCTGACAGCGATTTTTTCGCCGCGACCGTTTCTAATCATCGCGCTTGCGTTGCGGCAGATAGAAAGCCGGCCGTTGGGCCGGTTTTTTTGTTGCGGCTCACGCGCGGCATCGATTTCCGGAAAAAATCCGCTTTGCCGGAATAAAATATACACGCCAGTGTATTTTTAAATGCCAAATGAATACGTGCGGTAAACCATGTATTTATTCATATACTCCCTATTAATCATCAGTTTGCGGGGCGCTTCGGCGGCGCCATGATGGCGCTTTTTGTATCCGCTCGCACCAGCCTGAATTTCCGTCGCCGGCCAAGCCCGGGAACGTCCAAGCGTCAAAATGATCTCATAACTTGCCTGCCCGCCTGAATCCATCGTTTGACACCGAGAATTAAGCCGTCCATTTAATTCATATCAAGATTCCCGGGGGCCGCCTATTTATGATGGTAAAAGGAGCGGCGAAAATTTACGCCTTGTTTTGTCTCTGATTCCAGCCGATGCCGGAACTGCATGCATGGTCCGTCCCAGTAAAAAGGAGAGGCATCATGTTGTATTACGCCGCTGTATTCTTTGTCATCGCCATCATCGCCGCCGTTTTGGGTTTCGGCGGGATTGCCGCAAGCGCTGCAGAGATCGCAAGAATACTGTTCTTCATCTTCCTGGTGATCTTCGTGGTGACCCTGATCCTGGGGCTGCTGCGAAAGTAGCGAGCGCCGCTGTGCCCAATGACCAGGCGCGCCTGCGCGGGTTGGGGTGCGGTCGTTTGCACTCAAACAAGTGACTCGCGTGGAACAGCCCAATGAACGCTAAAACTTCGCCATCGACGGCAGCCTCGGCAGATGCCAAGGAGCAATTATCTGCACCTGAGCTTGATCCGATTAGCCAGAATATTGAAAATATTTTGGCGTTCTACTTGCGCGAAGAACAGAACATCAGCCGCTCCCAGCGTGTTCTCGAAACCGTCAGCAATGCTCTGGGGCAGCCGTTTTATCTGGGCGCGATAGTGCTTTTTGTCGCACTCTGGATACTGGCCAATATTGCAATGAGCCAATCGGGTTTTGCGGCCTTTGATCCGCCGCCATTTCCCTGGCTGCAAGGGATAGTCGGGCTGGGCGCGTTTTTGACCATGATTGTGGTTCTGATCAAGCAAAACCGCCTGGCCAGGCTGGAGGAGCGGCGCGTGCACCTGGAACTGCAGGTTAACCTGTTGACCGAACAGAAAACCACCAAACTGATTAACCTGATAGAAGAGTTGCGGCGCGATTTACCGATGATCAAGAATCGCCACGATCCCGAGGCGACCGCGTATCAGCAGCCGACCGATCCGGAATCGGTGCTTGCTGCACTGGGTGAGCGGCTAGAAACGGGGGCGCGAGCGGCAGATCCCGAAGAAAAGAAAGGAAGCAAGTGATGCGGATCTGCGCTCCGATGGCTACTCATCGGGTTTTTCGGGAACTCGAGGCAGACGATATCCATCAAACTTGACATGAAGAACTTCAATTGGGAAGCGAGGGCATCATGAATAGCATCAAGAAATCGATGATTGCCAGCCTGATCCTGGTGGCCTTGGGTGGCTGCGCCAATATGAGCGCGAGGGACAGAAACACCGCGATAGGCGCCGCAACCGGTGCCGTCGCGGGTTCGGTTCTGACCGGCGGTGGCGCTGCCGGGACAGTTGGCGGCGCGGCTGTGGGCGGCGTGATCGGTAATCAAATCAAAAAATAAGATCCATTGCCGGTTTATTGCGCTTTGCCTCGATACTGATTTTTTCAATGCAGCAAGACCGACCGCGTGATGCCAAAAAATAAGCGTGCGGTCCTTAAGCTGCTCCTCGCTGGCGTCCCGGGACGCCAGCGACAGGAATGCGCGGGATGCTTCCAGCGTGTCTGGCGGGAAATGTTAAACCTGGCAACATCCTGGAGCGGATTAGCGCATATGCTGTCAAAATGAAAGTCAGTTTAACCAAAGGGAGGTAATCATGCGTACTCAACTAGCGGCATCCGCACTCATCGTAACCATGGTACTGTCAGGCTGTGCCGATATGTCGGAAACCCAACGCGGCACCGCCACCGGTGCCGGCCTCGGCGCAGTGGCCGGGGCCGTGATCGGGGCTGCAACCGGCAATCGTAATACCGCTGCGACCGGCGCGGTGCTGGGCGGCGTGGCCGGGGCGGTAGCCGGCAATATCTGGTCCAAAAAAATGGAAAACCAGAAGCGCGCGATGGAGCAGGCGACCCAGGGCACCGGAGTCCAGGTCAGCCAGACTGCCGATAACCGCCTGAAGCTGGACATCCCGAGCGATATTTCGTTCGCCACCGGCAAGTCCGATATCGCGCCGAATTTCCGGCCCATTCTGGACAAGTTCGCAAGCAGCCTGGTCGAGAATCAGGTCACGCTGGTAACGATCGTCGGCCATACCGACAGCACCGGCTCGGACGCCATCAACCAGCCGCTGTCGATGAACCGCGCGACCCACACCCGGGACTACCTGGTCAACCGTGGCGTCAGCGTCAAGCGCTTCACGGTCGATGGCCGTGGCGCCAGCGAACCGGTGGCACCGAACGATAGCGCCGCCAACCGTGCCCGCAACCGCCGCGTCGAGATTTTTGTGGCGGAGCCTAGCGGGCATTGATTCAAACAGGTTTGCCTATCGGGCCGCCAGCTTGCAGCCTGCTCTGAATCCGGTCTGCCGGAACCCGGAACTGGCGTATGGGCGTAAAAAAAGCCGGTCGACTGACCGGCTTTTTTGACAAGGCGCATGCGCTGCTGGCGCGCATCCTGCGGTGTGCTTATTTGGCTGCTGCGGCCATGTATTCGACGGCTGCCTTGACCTCGTCATCCGATGCGGAGGATCCGCCTTTGGCCGGCATCATGCCTGCCTTGCCCTGGAAACCCTTGATTGCATGGGTTTGCAGCGTGGCGATGCCCTGCTTGAGGCGGTCAGCCCAGGCTGCCTTGTCACCGAATTTCGGGGCGCCGGCGATGCCGCTGCCATGGCATGCCTGGCATGTCGCTTCGAACAGTTTCTTGCCGGCATCGGTGGTGGATCCGGCAGCTGCCACAACTGGCGCTGCAGCTGCTTCAGCTGCTGGTGCTGCGCCAGCAGCTTTTACTTCCGGTTCCTTGAAGCTGGCGCCAGCCTTGTTGGCCATGTAGACCACTGCGCGCGCGACTTCGACATCGTCCAGGTCCGGGTTGCCGCCTTTGGCAGGCATCGCACGAATACCGCTGGTGGCGTGGGCGACCAGTGTCGAGTAACCCTGGCTGATACGGGCAGACCAGGCGCCGGTGTCGCCGAATTTTGGTGAACCTGCCGCGCCTGAAGTGTGGCAGGCAGAGCAAATCGCGGTATAGACCGCTTCGCCCGTCATCAGTTGTTTCGGACCGCTCGCATCCTTGAAGGTGAAGCCGTCATCGGCAACAGGGCGCAGGCGGGCCGCGATCGCTTCCGCCGTCTGGCCTGCCGAGCCGGCACCGACTTTCTTGTCGCTGGTGACGTATTGCACCAACAGCACGATGATGATGATGGGAATGATGAAGCCGGCAGCCACCGCAACAATCAGTTGTTTCGGTGTCTTGATAGCGGATTGGTGTTCGTTGTCGCTGTGATTAGATAAGTCGCTCATGATTTCCTTGGTGCAATTTTCGAAACCGGTGGACGGATGCGCAAGTTAAGTCATTACCGGCACTTGTTATAACGCAAACCTCGCCAAACCTTTGATTATAGACGCAAAGTCATGTGTTTGAAATGAGAAATAAATGCTTTACATGGACGGCAAACCAGAAAGGCGGTATCCTTCTGATTCCTTCAGTATTTTCCCCGTGCGGCTGTAGCTCAGTGGATAGAGTATTGGCCTCCGAAGCCAAGGGTCGTGGGTTCGATCCCCGCCAGCCGCACCACTTTCCCCTCTTAAATCAACTACTTGGCGAATAATTGATTTCGCGCACTTTCTGACATCCAACATATCTGCCGCGCCAAGGCCCGCATCAATAATGCGCTGGCGTGGCTATGCAATAATGGACAATCAGAAGGGAGCCGCCGTCATGACCTCCGCATTGTTTGACAGCCACAAGTACGCCAAGCGCCTGATCGCTGCCGGGGTGTCCGCCACGGCCGCCGACGTGCAGGCGGAAACCATGCTGGAGGTGATGAACCAGATCGCGGCGACCTCGGCCACCGGCGACAAGCAAAACAGCAACATTGACCGGCTCGACGCGAAGATCGACCGTTCCGTGGCGGACTTGAAAGCGCAGAACGCGGAATTGAAGGCGATGATCGAGCAGGCCAAGGGGGAGCTGATCCGCTGGGCAGTCGGGCTGGCGATCGCCATCGTCGGCGCCATGTCGGCGCTCAAGCTGATCCACTGATCGGGGTGCTGGCAGGGACAGCCGGCGCTTGCGTCGGGCAAATTTCCCGCCGCTTTTGTGGCATCATCGGCGCTCCGTCTGCCATCGCTTCCCGCCCATGCCCGCCAGCGCTCCACCGCGTCCCCTTGATCTCAAACGGCAGTTGTTGTGGCGGGTTAGCCTGTTCACGCTGGCGCTGCTGGTCGTGAGCACGGCGGTGGCGCTGCTCGAAGCGCGCCACCGGGTGCGCGGCGATATCGACCGTACCGGCCCCTTGCTTGCTCAACTCATCAGCGACACCGTGGGGCGCAGCGAGAACGCCTACAGCCGCACGCTGAGCGAGGATGACCTGGACTCGGCGCCGTTGCATCCGATCGCCAAGCTGGTCCATGTTTGCGTGCGCCTGACCGACATCTATTCCCACCCGGTGGCCCAGCGCTGCTTTGGCGGCGAGCCACGGCTGCCGGCCGTGCTGCGGCAGGGGATGCGCGCGGTGATCGGCGCCGACGCGCTGTACCAGGGCGCGGTCGGCCGTTTCCCCGGCATCGCCATCGGCCAGTTGACCGTCACGCCCGATTACGACCGCGAATTGCTGGATCTGGCCGGCAAACTGGCGCGGCTGCTGGCACTGAGCGCCATGCTGCTGCTGTTGAGTTTTTTCATCTACCGCCCGGTGCGCAACGCGCTGGCGCCGTCGGCCGATATCCTCGACACCCTGTCGCGCATGGAGGCGGGCGACCTGCGCGCGCGCATGCCGGCCTTCGCCCTGATCGAATTGAACCGCATAGGCGCCGCCTTCAACCACTTGCTCGACCGCCTTGACCACACCATCCGGGACCAGCAACACCTGGCGCATCGTTTGCTGTCGGTGCGCGAGGAGGAACGCGCCCACCTGGCACGCGAGCTGCATGACGAATTGGGCCAGTACCTGGCCTCGCTCAACGCGGAGGCGGCCTTCGCCCGCGAGCTGGCGCAGGAGGGCGTGCCGGCGCTGCTGCCCTGCGCGGAGTCGATCGGCAGGACCAGCGGCCACATGATGGAGGTGCTGCAGCAAATCCTGCATCGACTGCGTCCCAGCGGCCTGACGGAGTTCGGCCTGCTGCCCAGCCTACAACAGCTGATCGCCGACTGGAACACGCGCAGCCGTGGCCGCACCGTCTTCACGCTCGCGGCCGATGGCCTGCCGGCCGATCTGCCGGATGACGTGGGCGTGAGCGTCTACCGCATCGTGCAGGAGAGCCTCACCAACGCCGTGCGCCATGGCCGGGCGACCCGGGTGGAAGTCACGCTCGATTGTGGCGAGGCCGGCCTGCGCCTGTCCATCGGCGATGACGGCCGGGGTGGTGCGGCGCCATTGCTGGTGCCGGCGGACGCCGGCATGGATGGCACCGATGACACCGATGGCACCCAAGGCGTCCAAGGCGTCCGAGGCGTCCGAGGCGTCCAAGGCGCCCAAGGCAGGCATGGCGCCTACAGTGCGGCCGGCGCTGACAGTAGTGGCGACATCACTGGCACCACCGGCGTCAAGGCCGATGCCAGCTTCGGAACGGGTACCGGCGGCGGCGGCCACGGCCTGCTTGGCATGGAGGAGCGGGTGCTGGCGCTGGGCGGCAGCTTGCGGGTGCGCTCCAGCGCCGGTGGCGGTACCATGGTGCGGGTCGATCTGCCGCTGGCGCAGCCGGCGCTCGTGGGCGAGGCGCAGCCATGATCCGCATCTTCCTGGTCGATGACCACGCCGTCGTGCGCGAAGGCTATCGCCGCCTGCTGGAACGTCGTCCCGACCTGCGGGTCGAGGCGGAAGCGGGCAGCGCGGAGGAAGCCTTGCGCCGCTTGCGCGATCTCAGTGTCGATGTCGTCGTGCTTGACCTGTCGTTGCCGGATATGGGCGGCATCGAGCTGATCCAGCGCATCGCGCCGCGTCACCCGCAGTTGCGCATGCTCGCCTTCAGCATGCACCGCGATCCCCTGTTTGCCGCGCAAGCCTTGCGCGCGGGTGCGCTGGGCTACGTCACCAAGAGCAGCAGCCCGGATGTGCTGATCGACGCCATCTACCGCATCGCACGCGGCGAGAAGGTGCTCAGTCCCGACATCGCGCCGGCGATCGCCCTCAGCCTGCTGCAGCGCGAGGCCAACCCGCTCGATGAACTCAGTCCGCGTGAGTTCGAAATCCTGCGCCTGCTGCTCGACGGCCACGGCGCCGAGCAGATCGGCAATACGCTCAACATCAGCCCGAAGACGGTGCAGAACGGCCACTACCAGATCAAGGCCAAGCTGGGCGTGAAAACCGACATCGAACTGACCCGGCTGGCCGTGCGGCTCAAGCTGATCGCCTGAGCCGCACGGGGCAGGGGTCATGCCCCCGCCTCAGGCGGGAACGGCGGCGAGCTGGGCCTGGTACAGCTCGACCAGCATGGGGAAGGTCACTGTACCCAGCGGCTGGCCTGCGTCGTCAAGCAGTTCGTACAGCACGTCGTCGGCGTCCGGCCGGATGCTGAAAGCGATAATCACATCCTCGTTGCCGCCGCCTTCCCGGTGCGGCTTTTCGCTGGCCGGCGACACGGTGTAGCTGCCGGCCGGGCGGATCTCGCGCAAGCTGCCGTCCGTTTCATACAGGCGGTGTTCACCCTGCACCACGAAGGTGTGGTTCAGCGCGCGGTGGCGGTGCAGCACGATCTGCCCATGGGCGGGTAACTTGAACAACACGTCGGCGATGCGGCTTTGCCGGTCCAGGTGCATTATGTGGAAGTGAAAGGGCGGCTCGAACTCGCCAAAACGGGTCCAGTGTATGGCGCGGTCGTCGAACTGGTAGCTGGTCATCTGCTGTATCTCCTTGGGTTGTGTAGGGACTGCGACACCATTACAACCCGTCACCCGCTTCCCCGCCTAGGGGGCTTTGCCTGTATCGGGCCGGGTGTTTTGCCCGTGCCGCCAGGCGGGCTGGCGCCGGGCAGATTGCCCGCCCGCCGGCGGGTGGTTCTCTGTGTCGGCAAGCCATCCGGCTGTCTAAGATGGCTACAGATGCGGCGCGATGCACGCGTCATCAACCAAGGAAAGGATGGACGATCATGAGAGCATGGGCACGACCCGGCCTGCTGGCCCTGAGTTTGAGTGTAGGTGTCGCTGGCGCGCACGGCGAGGACTTGCGTTTTTGCGGTGGCGCGGTGCAGCGTTCGGACCTGCCGTCGGACCTGGCCCACGTGGTGGGCGACCAGACGGTCGAGTACGCGGTCGACCAGCCGGCCAGCGCGGTCGTGTGCAGCGCCGGCT
This sequence comes from Burkholderiaceae bacterium, assembly GCA_035254005.1. Taxonomy (GTDB): domain Bacteria; phylum Pseudomonadota; class Gammaproteobacteria; order Burkholderiales; family Burkholderiaceae_D; genus Rugamonas. The sequence continues at coordinate 11,482 of DATFBD010000156.1, forward strand.
ACGAGGCGGCCAAGTGCGGCGACTTCAGCTCCGCCTACAAGATTTTCGATAAATGCATCGCGGCGGGTTATGTCGGTGCGATGATCTGGAAAGCGGCCGCGCTGGAGAATGGCGCCGGTGGCGCGGCGCCCGATTTGCAAGGTGCCGCAGAGTTGGTGCGCCGCGCCGCCTTGAGCGGCAGCTCCGGCTACGCCACGCTGGCCAAGCTTGACTACGCCCGCGCGCTCTACCTTGGCAAGGGTGTGCCCAGGGACGAAGCGGCGGCGCGCCGCTGGTTCGAGGCGGCGGCAGGGGAGGGCAACGAGGACGCCATCGCCGCCTTGCGTAACTGGACCGCGCCCACGGCGGCGGCACCAGTCCGGTAAGTCCAGCCCTGCAAGCGGCTGTCACAAATGGGCAGGCCGCTGCGTCTAAGCAGTTCGCGTACTACAATTTGAACTGCCATGACCGCCACCACTACCATCGCCGACCTCGCCACCTTCACCGCCCTGCGGCCCAGGCTGTTCTCGATCGCCTACCGCATGCTGGGAACGCGCGCCGACGCGGACGACGTGGTGCAGGATGCCTGGCTGCGCTGGCATGGCGCCGACGCCGGCCAGTTACAGTCGGCCGAGGCCTGGCTGGTGACGGTGACCACGCGCCTGGCCATCGACCGCCTGCGCAGCCGCAAGGCCGAGCGCGAGGCTTACGTCGGCTGGTGGTTGCCCGAGCCGCTGGTGGAACTCGATGAGCGCACCCCTGAAACCGTGGCCGAACTGGCCAGCGACGTCTCGGTCGCATTTTTGTGGTTGCTGGAACGCCTGTCGCCCGAGGAGCGGGCCGCCTTCCTGCTGCGCCAGGTGTTCGAACAGGATTACGCCGACATCGCCGCCATGCTGGAAAAATCCGAGGCCGCCTGCCGCCAGCTGGTGCACCGCGCACAGGGCCGGGTGCAGCAGGAACAGCCACGCTTCGACGTGCCCCGCTCACAGCATCACCAGTTGCTGGGCCGCTTCATGCAGGCCGCCGCCAGCGGCGACCGCGCCGCCATGAAGGCCATGCTGGGCGACGATGTGCAGCTGGTCAGCGATGGCGGCGGCAAGGTGCCGTCGTTCGGCCGCATCCTGCGCGGCGCGGGCCGCATTGCCGGCCTGTATTGGTCGCTTGAACATGCCAACCCGGGCAAGGTCGGCTACCGGCAGGCGCTGGTCAACGGCGAACCGGGCCTGCTGCGCTACGTGGATGGCAAGGTGGAGTCGGCACAGTCATTCATTATCGATGACGGGCGCATCGTGGCGGTGTTCATCATCCGCAATCCGGACAAGCTGGCCGCCATCGCACCGTTGTATTGAGCGGCCCTGCCACCTGTCACCTGTCATCTGTCACAAATGGCGGGACGGCCCCGTCTTACATGCAAGGACGGCGCACTGGGCGCCGGCCGCAACATGGAAAGACACCATCATGAGCCAACCTTCCCGCCTCGCCTTTTTCGAATTGTCCCCAACCTGCCTGCAGGCCATGATCAACCTGTCGGCCACCGTCAAGAAAAGCGCGCTGGGGCCGCGCCTGATCGAGCTGGTGCTGCTGCGCGTATCGCAGATCAACGGCTGCGGCGTCTGCGTCGACATGCACTGGCGCGACCTGATGCGCCAGGAGGCCGAGCCGCGCCACGTGAACGCGGTCGCCGCCTGGCGCGAGGCGCCGTTCTTCACGCCGCGTGAACGGGCCGCCCTGCGCTGGGCCGAAGCGGTGGCGGGCATTCCCCTGCGCACGCCCGACGACGCCGATTTCGCCGAACTGCAGCAGCACTTCAGCGACAATGAAATCGCCGAGCTGGGGTATGCGATCGCCGTCGTCACGGGCTGGAACCTGCTCAATGTCAGCTTCCGCAACCAGATCCCGCTCAACCCGCCACCGGGCTTCTGACGGCGCTCACTTGTGCTGGTAGGCCGCCAGTTCCCACTGATCGCGGTTGAAGGTGCGGCCGTTCCAGTCGGTGTCCTGGTATTCCAGCTTGACGAAGTTGTTGACGGCCGGCGCGTACCACAGTGTTTCATTCAGCTGTCCGCTGCCGCCGTTGCTGCCCACTTCCTCGCCGTGGTAGTAGCCGGTCACCTGGATTTTCAGGGCGTCGAATTCGCCGGCCTGCACCTTGATCTTTTCCCAGCCCAGCGCCTTGCCCTGGAAGCGGTAGCGCCAGCGCTTGCCCACCGACGGATTTTCGCCGGTGGCGTCGCTACTCCACTCCTTGCCCGGCTCCAGCGGGAAGGCGTAGCGCTGGAACGCGGGATCGAAGTGCATGCGGCCGCGGTCGATCGGATTCAATTCGCGGCTGTAGCGCTGCTTGCTCACCAGCGCGCCGCTGGCCGCACGCTTGATGTCGACATGGATGCCGCTGTCGTCCACGGCCGTTACTTCGACCCGGTTCAGATTGCCAGGCAGGTGCTTCCAGACGTCGGTGTACTGGTAGGTCCAGCTGTCGCCCACAACGACCTGGGGCGCGGCGATGGCGGCGTGTTCCTCGGCGGTCGCGCCGTTCAGGACGGATACGAAAAAGGCTAACACCAGGCTAACACTCAGTGCGCTGCGCGCCAGATGGCGGTTCATGGTGAGCTCCTTCAAGAGGGGGACGGATCAGCGGGTGCCGAAGAAGGCGGCGGAACTGCTGCGGTTCGCATCCAGCCCGGCGATGAGCAACTGGCGCTTGCCGTTGTTGAGCATGAAGTCGATACCGATACCGGCCAGCGTCTGCCCCGCCAGGATGCAGGGCGCCGGGCCAAAGGTCATGCTCACGTCGAACACGTTCTTGCCGGAAGCGCGGGGCTTGAAGCTGCCGCTGAAGGCGCAGGCGCCCGAGGTGGCCGTGAAGGCGCCCGAGGCGGCGATGTTGAACGTATTGGCGTAGCCCCGCAACGAGGTCATGCTCCAGGTGCCGGCGATATCGTTCAGGTTGGCGGCCGTGTTGTAGTCATAGACCGATGCGGCGACGGCGCTGCTGGTGAACGTGACGGTGTTGCTCCCTTCCGTCAGCGTGCCGTTCAGGCTGTTGGTGGCCGTGTAGCTGGCGCTCAGCGATCCGGTCAGCAGCTGGCCGGCGGTGGTGGCGTCCTTGACGTCGGTCGCCGCGAAACTGCCGCCGCTGGCCTGGGCATTCCCTTGCAGGAAGCCTTCAACCGTGAACACCCCGGCCACGGTGCTGCCGTAGATCGTGTAGAACTGGTTGTTTTCCAGTACCAGCGTGTTGTGTGTACCGCCGGTCGAGAATGCGCCCTGATAGACGCCTTGCGGGCTGGCGATGGTCGTGCTGGCGGCGACGGTGGCGCCACCGCCACCGCCGCATCCGGCCAGCGCCGCCAGGGCAAGCAGGGTGAGAGCTGGAATCGCTGACTTGCTGACTTTCATGACCGGTCCTGACGCGAAGTGGAGGAACGGCCGATTATAACTTCAAAATTATCAAAAAAGCATTTTATTATGCCAATAAGGTGGCGATCACGGCGCCCAGCCGGCGCGCCAGCGGCACGATTTCCTCAGCCGTGGTGGCGGCATAGGACAACACCAGGCCGCTGCGCCGGGCGCCCAGGCAGTAGCCGGACAGCGGCATGACGCTGATGCCGGCGTCGGCCGCCGCCTGGGCCACGGCCTGGTCGTCCATCGTGTCGGGCAGGCGCAGCGCGCAGTGCACACCGACGTCCTCGCCGGTGAAGGCGATGGTGCCGGCGGCGAACCATGGCGCCAGCGCCGCCTTGAGCGTGTCCGTCAGCACCTGGCGCCGCTCGGCGTAGATCAGGCGGGTGCGCCGCAGGTGGCTGTCGTAATGGCCTTCGCGGATGAAGGCGGCCAGCACGGCCTGGCCCACCTGTTCGCCTTCGCGGTACAGGTCGGCCGAGGCGTGGGCGAAGTCCCGGGCCAGCGCCGGCGGCACCACGAAGTAGGCCAGCCGGATGCCGACGAACAGCGTCTTGCTGAAGGTGCCCAGGTAGATCACGCGGTGGTGGCGGTCCAGCCCTTGCAGCGATTGCAGCGGCGCCGCGCCGAAGCGGTATTCGCTGTCGTAGTCGTCCTCCAGCAGCACGCTGTCGTGGCGCCGGGCGAAGTCCAGCCAGTCCTGGCGCCGCTGCAGCGGCATCACGCCACCGAGCGGAAACTGGTGCGACGGCGTCAGGTACACCAGCCGTGGCGGGGTGCCGCCGTCGGTCGGGCAGGGCATGCCATGGTCGTCCACGTCCACGGGGCGCAGGCGCAGGCCGTTGCCGTCGAAGACCTTGCTGGCGGCCCAGTGGCCGGGGCTTTCGAACCAGACTTCGTCGCCGGTGTCGGCCAGCAGGCGCGCGATCAGGTCCAGCGACTGGCTGGTGCCGTCCGTGATGATCACCTGTTCCGGCTCGCAGCGCACCCCGCGCGACACGCGCAGGTGCTCGGCGATGGCTTGCCGCAGCGCGGGCAGGCCACCCGGTTCGCCCTCCACCAGCGAGGAAGCCTCGGCCTGTTTCCAGTGCCGTTGCTGCAGCTGGTTCCACACCTTGAGCGGGAACAGCGTGAGGTCATGCACGCCGGGGCAGAACGGGCGCTTGATGTAGTAGCGGTTCAGCGGATGGTGCACGATGCCGCGGCCGCGCGCGGAAAAGGCCGGTCCCTCGGGCGTGGCCGCTTCCTGCCCCGCGCCGGCCACCACGTCCGACTCGACCCGGCACACATAGGTGCCCGAGCCGTGGCCGATGACGACGAAGCCTTCATCCTGCAGCGTCTCGTAGATGCTGACGACGGTGTTGCGGGCGATGCCCAGTTCCGCCGCCAGCGTGCGGGTGGACGGCAGTTGCACGGCGGCCGGCAGCGTGCCGTCCAGGATGGCGTTCTGGATCAGGCGCAGCACCAGGTGCTTGCGCGACAGCGTGGGCCAGTCAGCCTGCGCGCCGGGCAGCTGCTGGTTCAGCCATTCATGGAGCGGCAGGGAGAACATCGGGTCGGGCGGGCTGCGTTGCGGCGGTGGGCATGGCGGAGGGGGGCCTACGGTTGCTGGATCAGCCACCAGCGTGCCGCCGCCGGGGCCATCCTGTCAAGGGGCAGGACGCGCAACTGGTCCACGCCAACGGGCACCCAGTGGTTCTTGTGCGCGGGAGTGCGGCCCCGCTATGCTGGCGGCATCGTTCAATACAACCAGCCTGGAAAGCCCGCCGTGTCAACCTATCCCACGATTACCGTTGCCGAACCGTTCCCTGCGTCCCACACTGGCCATGCCGAAAACGAGGCACTGCGGGTGTGCCAGTTACGCGACATCCGCAGCGTCGAATGCGCGCTGTCGGACCTGGCCTCGGTGGCGCGCGGCAAAATCCAGACCGCGGCCGAATTCTCCGAGCAGCGCGGCACGCGGCTGCCGTCCATCATCTTCGGCACCACGGTGGTGGGCGGCGAGCCGCGCTCCGTGTATGAAGACCTGATCCCGTGCACCTATCCGGACGTGGCGCTCACGCCGGACTGGTCGACCTTCGCGCCCGACCCGCTGATCGCGCACCGCGCCACCGTGCTGTGCGACGTGGGCGGCGGCTTCACCACGCCCAAGGGGATCGCGGTGGAGGCGGCCTCGCTGTCGCCGCGCAGCATCCTCAAGCGCGTGCTCAAGCGGCTCGACCAGCGTGGCCTGGCGGCGCTGGTGGCGCCGGAACTGGAATTCTTCCTGGTCGCGATTCCAGCCGCGCGCCAGGGCACCAGCCTGCCGCCAGCGCCCAGTCCCTTCCATCCGAACGTGCGGGAAAGCTTCATCGACATCTTTTCGCTGGAGCGCACCTCGGCCTTCGAGCCTTTCTTCACCACCCTGTTCGCGGCCTGCCGCGCGCAGCGCATTCCCGTCACCGGCTTCTCGCACGAGGCGGCCGCGTCGCAATACGAAGTGAACTTCGCGCCGGCCGCACCGCTGGCCCAGGCCGACGCCGTGTTCCGCTTCAAGCGGCTGGCGCGCGACGTGGCGCTGCGCTACGGCTTCGCCGCCACCTTCCTGGCCAAGCCCTACCTGGAAGGCCCCGGTTCGGGCATGCACTGGCACATGAGCATGCAGCAGCGCGACAGCGGCCGCAATGTGTTCAGCGGCGCCGATGGCGCGGCGTCGCCTGAGCTGCTGGCGTTCGTGGCCGGCCTGCAGCGCCACGCGCTGGCGACGACGGCCTTGATCGCACCATATCAGAACTCTTACATGCGCTTCCAGAAGCACGAGGCGGCGCCGGCCGCCGCCAGCTGGGGCCAGGATGACCGCTCGGTGGCGTTCCGCATTCCTGTCTCGAACGCGGCCAACCGCCGCATCGAGAACCGGCTGCCGGGCGCGGACGCCAATCCCTACCTGCTGCTGGCATCCATGATCGCGGCGGGGCTGGATGGCATGGAGCGCCAGCTGCAACCGACGTCTGCACCGGACCAGCTGCCGCTGTCGCTCGAGGCGGCGCTGGAGGCCTTCCGCCACGATGACTGGACGCGCGAACTGCTCGGCGCCCCGTTCGTCGACACCTACGATGCGCTCAAGCGCCACGAGCTGGCCCAGCGCGAGCAGGCGCCATCCGGGCTGGAATGGGATATCGCCAACCTGCTGCACCACGCCTGAACGCGGTCGATTGGGCAGCGCCTGTTTCCCGCGCTTACTTGTGCCAGAACCCCGCATGCGCCTGGCGTGCCTCGTCCTCGCGCAGGGGGCCGATCACTTCCGTGGGGCGCTGGCCGCGCGCGAACACGTCGCGGCAGGGCAGGGACAGGGTGGGGTTTTCCGGGTCGCTGCCGGTCAGTTGCAGCAGGCTCGCTTCGGATAGCGCGTACACCACCCGCCCCACGCCGCTCCAGTAGGTGCCGCCGGCGCACATGGCGCACGGTTCGGCCGACGAATACAGCGTGGCGCCAGCCAGTTCGGCCGGGCTGTGGCGTGACGACGCCTGGCGCAGCGCGTTCATTTCCGCGTGCGCCGTGCGGTCGCTGCTGGAGGCGTTCATCGCTTCCGAGATGATGGCGCCATCTGCGCCCACCACCATGGCGGCGAACGGATGGTGGCCCTCGTCGCGCGAACGCTGGGCCAGGGCCAATACCTGGGTCAGGAATTGCTGGTCTTGCGGGGTGGCTGTGCTCATGCGCTCTCCTGGATGGATGCGGCGGGGCGGATGGTCCGTCCCGCCGCTTGCAACTGGTGCAGGCATGGTATGCCAGCCATGCGGCGGAATATACGGTATAAACGATATATACCGTATATTCACGCCGCTACCTCGCTACGAGGTTACTTCGTAACGAGGTTACTTCGTCACACCATCACTTCGGAATGCTGCCTTCCACGCCTTGCACGTAGAAGTTCATCGACATCAGGTCCTTGAACGGCATCACGGCACCGGCGGCCACCTTGATGGCGCCCGACTGGTCCTTGATCGGGCCCTGGAACGGCGTGAACTTGCCGCTGGCGATCAGGGCCTTCTTCTCCTCGAAGGCCTTGGCCGCATCCGGCTTGACGGCCGCGTTCAGGGGCGACATCTTGATCATGCCTTCCTTGATGCCGCCATGGATGTCGGTCGGCTTCCAGGTGCCGGCCATCACGGCCTTGGCGGTGTCGGTGTAGAAGCCGCCCCAGTTGTTGGTGGCGGCCGTCAGGTGCGCTTTCGGTGCGAACTTGACCATGTCCGAATCCCAGCCAAAGGCGTAGATGCCTTTTTCCTGCGCCACTTGCAGCGTGGCCGGCGAGTCGGTGTTCTGGTTCAGCACGTCCGCGCCCTGGGCGATCATGGTTTCGGCGGCCTGGCGTTCCTTGGCCGGGTCATACCACGAGTTGACCCAGATCACCTTGGTCTTGATGGCCGGATTCACGCTTTGCGCGCCCAGCGTGAACGCGTTCACGTTGCGGATCACTTCCGGAATCGGGAACGAGGCCACCACGCCCAGGATGTTGGACTTGGTCATCTTGCCGGCCACCACGCCCAGCAGGTAGGCGCCTTCGTAGATCCGGGTTTCATAGGTGCCCAGGTTCTTGCCCGTCTTGAAGCCGGTGGCGTGCTCGAACACGACGTTGGGGAAGGCCTTGGCCACCTTTTCCGTCGGGTTCATGTAGCCGAACGAGGTGGTGAAGATCAGCTTGTTGCCGTCGGCGGCCAGCTTGCGGATCACGCGCTCGGCGTCCGCGCCTTCGGGCACGTTCTCCACGAAGGTGGTCTTGACCTTGTCGCCCAGTTCCTTTTCCATGGCCAGGCGGCCCTGGTCGTGGGCATAGGTCCAGCCGGCGTCGCCGACCGGGCCCACGTAGACGAAGCCGATCTTGAGCGGTTCGGCCGCTTGCGCGGGCGCGGCGGCGGCCAGGCCCAGGGTGGCCGCCAGGGTGGCATAGGCCAGCAGAGTACGACGTTTCATCATGACGTTTCCTGTTCTTGAGTGGGGATCAGAAATGGTATTCGACGCGGATCATCGGGGTCTTGGCCGTGGCGCCCGGGTTGTTGTGGTCCGAGTTGCCGAACTTGTTCTTCCAGTACTGGTACTCGACGCCGACCTTGAACACGTTCTTGCCCGAGCCCATGGCCGCTCCCACGTCGTACATCAGCTGCATGTCGATGTTGGTTTCCCTGGCCGTGTCGCCGCCGAATTCATCCTTGCCCTTGGTGCCGATGAAGTTGGCGTAGCCTTCGAACGACAGCGGGATGGCGGTGCCGATCGGGATGCCCCAGGCGGCCGTCAGCATCGGGTGGGTCTTGTAGCGGTAGCGGTCGATGGCGGTGTTGCTGTAGCCGTTGTACGGCGCGTTGCTTTCCCACAGGGCCAGCAGACTGACGTTGAGGAAGCCGGGCACGTCGAACATCAGGGTGGGGCCGGCCACCAGCATGCGTTTCTTGGAGTTGTAGCCGGCGTCGGTCTTGCTGTTGAAGTCAAAACCGGCCGTCAGGCCCACGCCGCGCACGGGGCCGAAGGCGTAGCTGGCGCCCGTCACCTTGCCCAGGTCCAGCGTGTGGCGGTACAGGGCGTAGGCTTCGTGCGCGCCGGTCTTGGCGCCCACCGACGAGGGATCCTTGTCGTCCGACATCAGGAAGTCGACGCTGAAGAAGTTGGTGCCGTACTTGTAGCCGCTCACGTTGCTCAGGTTGACGATGCTCTTGCTGATGTCCTGGTTGTTGAACGGCTCGGCGAACTGGGTGCCGTAGCGGTAGCTGAGCGAGGTATCGCTCCAGTCGGCGGCCTGGGCGGCGGTGCAGGCGCCGGCGGCGAGCAGGGCGAGGATGGCGGTACGTTTGAATGGCATTGGCTTCATGCGGACTCCTGGAACAAAGGTTAACGAAAATCGGACGGCAGGGATGATACCGGGGTGTTGCGGTTTGAATCCAATCACTGGCAATAATTGGATGCGATTCTTGATTTGGTGATCTAGCAAATAGTAGGCCAGAGTGTCATCGAAATGAAACAAATGCTGCATTTCGTTATGTAATTGTGGTTTTTACGCCATGCCGGACTGGCCCGAGGGCCGCGCCACCACTGGCTTTCCGCCTCGCGAGCGGGCGCGGCGCGCACCACGGGTGGGCGGCGGCCGGCAAAACGCCACGCGCTGGTGCGCGCCGGCCATGTGTATGCAATCGCCTCAGAAGCCCGACAGCGCCTCGGCCAGGTTGATCTTGCGTTCCGGTTCGCCCAGCCGCAGCCGGCCTTCGATTTCCTGCAGATGGTGGTCGATCAGGGCCGTGGCCTCGGCCACCTTGCGCTGTTCGATCAGCGACATCAGGTCCTGGTGCTCGTCGTTCTCGCACATCGGTGCGCCGGGGCTTTCATACAGCGCGATGATCAGCGAGCAGCGCGACACCAGTTCCGACATGAAGCGCAGCAGCACCTGGTTGCCGGCCAGTTCGGCCAGCAGCAGGTGGAATTCGCCGCCCAGCCGGATCCAGCTGGCGCGGTCGCCCGTGCGGCGGGCCTGGTCTTCCGCTTCCAGCGCGGCGCGGATCTGCTGCAGCGAGGCCGGGGTGGCGTTGCGGATCACCAGCGGCACGATTTCGCGCTCCACGGCGCGGCGCGCGGCGAAGATGTCGCGCGCTTCCTCCGGCGTGGGCGAGGCGATCACGGCGCCGCGGTTGGGGCGCAGTTCGATGATGTGGTCATGCGCCAGCCGTTGCAGCGCCTTGCGCACCGTGGTGCGGCTGACCTGGTACAGCTCGCAGAAGTCCGCTTCGCCCAGGTGGGTGCCGGGCGGCAGCCGGTGGCTCATGACGGCGTTGACGACGGCGCGGTAGATGCGCAAGTCGATGGCCGTGGTGCCGCGCTTGAGGCGGGCGGCCGGCGCGGACGAAGGCGCGGAGGCAGGCGTGGCCGCGGCGCCAGCCGTCATGCCGGCCGAGGTCGCGGTGGATGCTGCCGGGGCGCGGGCTTTGCGCTTGCCGGTGGCGCGGGGCGCGGGGGTGAGGCTGCTCATCTTGGTTCTCCTGTAGCGTGCGCGGGTCAGGCCCGGCGGGTCTGCGCCATGTAAAGCAGGATTCGTGCTCATATTGTGTACGAAAGTGGCCACAATTTGGTGGATGGTGGATACAATTTCGCACGTTTGTGGTGAATCCGCACGCTTTGTTTAGTGCGTTTTTGCCCACATCCTGCGCAAAAAAAGTGCGTGTAGTCATGCGCGAGAGCGTATGCTTTCAACCATCGCGCGCAGAGGCCGGCCACCGGGCGGTGGCACGGAGCTTGCGTAGTTCGATCGCTATGCTCGCAAGCATTTGTATACAACGAGGAGGTTCCGCCCGATGAACGACACCGCCGCCCCGGCCACGCCGCCGCGCCATGAGCCGCGCCTGCAGCTGCGGGGCATATCCAAGATTTATCCGTCCGTGGTGGCCAACGCCGAGGTGGACCTGACGGTGATGCCGGGCGAGATACACGCCGTGCTGGGCGAGAATGGCGCCGGCAAGAGCACGCTGATGAAGATCATCTACGGCGTCACCAAACCCGATGAAGGCCAGATCCAGTGGGAAGGCCGGGAAGTGGCAATCCACTCGCCGCACGACGCCCGCAAGCTGGGCATTGGCATGGTGTTCCAACATTTCGCGCTGTTCGAGACGCTGACGGTGGCGCAGAACATCTCGCTGGCGCTCGATGAGAAGGCCTCGCCGGAACAGCTGGCGCCCCGCATCCGCAGCGTGTCCGAACAATATGGCTTGCCGCTGGACCCGGACCGGCTGGTGCACAGTATGTCCGTGGGCGAGCGCCAGCGGGTGGAGATCGTGCGCTGCCTGCTGCAGTCGCCGCGCTTGCTGATCATGGATGAACCGACCTCCGTGCTCACGCCGGACGCCGTGCTCAAGCTGTTCGAGTCGCTGCGCCGGCTGGCCGCCGAAGGCATGAGCATCCTCTACATCAGCCACAAGCTCGACGAGATACAGTCGCTGTGCGACAAGGCCACCGTGCTGCGCGCGGGGCGCGTGTCGGGCACCGCCAACCCGAAGCAGGAAAGCGCCCGTTCGCTGGCCGAACTGATGATAGGCCGCGAGCTGCCCACCTGCCGCCACCTGCCGCGCGCGCCCGGCGAAGTGCGGCTGGCGCTCGAACACCTGAGCGTGGCCAGCGACGATCCGTTCGGCGTCCATTTGAAGGACATCAGCCTGGAGCTGCGCAGCGGCGAGATCGTCGGCATCGCCGGCATTTCCGGCAACGGCCAGCAGGAACTGTTGAAGGCCATCTCGGGCGAGCGCCTGCTGGCGCATGGCGACGCGATCCGCATGAACGGCCAGCCCGTGGGCCGGCTCAACCCGGCCCAGCGCCGCCAGCTGGGCCTGGGCTTCGTGCCGGAGGAGCGCCTGGGGCGCGGCGCCGCGCCAGCCCTGTCGCTGGCCGATAACGCGCTGCTGACCGGCTACATCCCGGCCGGCGGGGCGGGGATGGTCAAGCGTGGCCTGATCCAGTTCGGCGCCGTGCGCGCGTTCGCGCGCGAGGTCATCGAACGCTTCAAGGTCAAGTGCGGCGGCGAGGCGTCGGCCGCCGCCAGCCTGTCGGGCGGCAACCTGCAAAAATTCATCGTCGGGCGCGAGATCATGCTGGCACCCAAGGTGGTGGTGTTCGCCCAGCCCACTTGGGGCGTGGACATCGGCGCGGCCATGCTGATCCGCCAGGCCATCATCGACCTGCGCGACCATGGCGCGGCGGTGCTGGTGCTGTCGGAGGAACTCGACGAGCTGTTCCAGATGAGCGACCGGCTGGCCGTGCTGTCCCATGGCCGCCTGTCGCGCGCCGTGCCGGCCGCGGCCACCACCATCCACCAGATCGGCGTGTGGATGAGCGGCGACTTCGATCATGTCGACCCGCCCGCCGACCAAAACGCACCAGGAGCTGCCCATGTCACGGCTTGAACTACGTCCCGAACCCTCGCGCGCCATGATGCTGGCCTCGCCGCTGCTGGCGGCATTGGCCATGCTGGTCACCGGCTCCGTGCTGTTCTTCTTCCTGGGCCAGGACCCGTTGCACGCGTTCTTCGTCTACTTCATCAAGCCCGCCACCACCCTGTACGGCGTGGGCGAACTGCTGCTCAAGGCCACCCCGCTGATCCTGTGCGGCGTGGGCCTGGCGCTCGGTTTCCGCGCCAACGTGGCCAACATCGGCGCCGACGGCCAGCTCACGGTGGGCGCCATCGCGGCCGGCGCCGTGGCCCTGTATTTCGACGACGTGCAGGCCGGCTGGCTGCTGCCGCTGATGCTGGTGGCCGGCGCGCTGGGCGGCATGGCATGGGCCGCTATTCCCGCGCTGCTGCGCACCCGCTTCAACACCAGCGAAATCCTGGTCAGCCTGATGCTGGTCTACGTGGCTTACCTGCTGCTCAGTTACCTGGTGCATGGTCCGCTGCGCGACCCGGCCGGCTTCAACTTCCCCCAATCGAAGATGTTCCAGGACGCGGCCCTGCTGCCGCTGCTGATGGAAGGCTTGCGCGTGAACGCAGCGTTCCCGCTGTCGCTGCTGGTGGCGGCCGGCGCCTGGTTCTTCTGCGCCCGCACCTTCGCCGGCTACCGCATGCAGGTGAGCGGCATGGCGCCGGCCGCCGCCGCCTACGCCGGCTTCAGCGAACCGCGCAACGTGTGGGTGGCGTTCATGATCAGCGGCGCGCTGTCGGGCATCGCCGGCGTGGGCGAGGTGGCCGGCCCGCTGGGCCAGTTGCAGCCATCGGTGTCGCCCGGTTATGGCTTCGCCGCCATCATCGTGGCCTACGTGGGCCGTTTGCATCCGCTGGGCGTGCTGCTGTCGGCGCTGCTGATGTCGCTGCTCTACATCGGCGGCGAGACGGCCCAGATCGAACTGCAACTGCCGTCGGCCATCACCGGCCTGTTCCAGGGCTTGCTGCTGTTTTACCTGCTGGCGGCCGACCTGTTCATCCATTACCGCTTCAAGCCGCGCCACCGCGCCGTGCCCCACGTGGCCGCCGCCGCGCCCACCCCAACCGAAGGAACCGCATCATGAATACCGAGTTGTTGATCGCCTTCCTGGCCAGCACGGCCGGCGCCGCCACGCCGCTGATCCTTGCCTCCATGGGCGAATTGGTGACGGAGCGCTCGGGCGTGCTCAATCTGGGTCTGGAAGGCATGATGCTGGTGGGCGCCGTGACCGGCTTCGCCGTCACGCTGGGCACCGGCAGCATGACGCTGGGCCTGCTCGGCGCGATGGCCGTGGGCATGGCGATGGCGCTGATCTTCGGCTTCCTGGTGCTCACGCTGCAGACCAACCAGGTGGCCACCGGACTGGCGCTGACCCTGTTCGGGGTGGGCCTGTCGGCCTTCATGGGGCGCGGCTTTGTTGGCCAGACCATTCCGCCGCTGCCGCACCTGCACTTCCCGGTGCTATCGGAACTGCCATTCGTGGGGCCGCTGCTGTTCCGCTTCGATATCATGGTGTACGCCTCGGTGGCGCTGGTGGCCGTGGTGGGCTGGATGCTGGCCCGCACCCGCCTGGGCCTGCTGATCCGCGCCGTGGGCGAATCGCCCGACAGCGCCCACGCCATCGGTTTCCCGGTGATCGGGCTGCGCTACGGCACCGTGCTGTTCGGCGGCGCCATGGCCGGCCTGGGCGGCGCCTACCTGTCGATGGCGCTCACCCCGATGTGGGTGGAGGGCATGACGGCCGGCCGTGGCTGGATCGCGCTGGCGCAAGTGGTGTTCGCCACCTGGAAGCCGCGCGGTGTGCTGGTGGGCGCCTACCTGTTTGGCGGCGTGACGGTGCTGCAGTTCCACGGCCAGGGCATGGGCATTTCCGTGCCGTCCGAATTCCTGTCCATGCTGCCTTACCTGGCCACCATCATGGTGCTGGTGATCATTTGCCGCAACCCGCAGACCATCCTGCTCAACAAGCCGATGTCGCTGGGCCAGAACTTCCGCGCCGACTGAGCCGCTGTGGCGGGCGCGCCACGCCCGCCATGCGCATGCCAGGCCCGCCCTCCGTGGCGGGCCTTTGTTTTCCCAGTCGCAATAATCTGAGAGATTGTGGCGATACATACCGACTATACTAAAACCGTAGATACGGCCGGTATCACGGCCGGACGGGCCAGATCGCCCGCGCAAATCTCATGGCGACCCTCATCCCCGGTTCGCGGCTCTGATGTGCTTCCTGTTTGTCTTCTTCTTTTTCGAGGATCGCGACAATGCGCAACAACACGCCGGTCACCCAACATGAATACCTGCTGGACGACGACAAGACCATCGTTTCCACCACTGACCTGCAGGGCAATATCAACTACGCCAATCCCTATTTCATCGAGGTGAGCGGCTTCACGGAAGAGGAGCTGATCGGCGCGCCGCAGAACATCGTGCGCCATCCGGACATGCCGGTGGAAGCGTTCGCCGACCTGTGGGCCACCATCAAGGGCGGCATGCCGTGGACCGGCATGGTCAAGAACCGCTGCAAGAATGGCGATTACTACTGGGTGCTGGCCAATGTGACGCCCGTGATCGAGCAGGGCAAGCCGGTCGGCTACATGTCCGTGCGCTGCAAGCCCAGCCGCCAGCAGGTGGCCGAGGCCGACGCGCTGTATCGCCAGTTCAAGGCCGGCAATCCGCAGCGGCTGCGCATCGTCAACGGCCGCGCCGTATCGACCGGGGTGCTGGCGCGGCTGCGCGCGCTCACGCGGCTGTCGTTCAGCCGCCACCTGGCGCTCAACGCCGGCTTCGTCACGCTGATGATGGCGCTGTTCGCCGTCGCGTTCTGGCGCATCGACGGCAGCACCAGCGATGGCGCGCGCATGGCGCTGACGGCGGCGGCCGGCGTGGCGGCCGTCGTGATGCTGGCCTTCTGGTACAGCCTGCAGCACACTGTGGCCGAGCCGCTGCGGCATGCCACCAGCGCGGCCCGCAAGATGGCCGGCGGCGACCTGACGGGCGTGATCGAGGTGCCGCGCGACGACGAGATGGGCCAGCTGCTGGCGGCGCTGCGCCAGACCAACGTCAACCTGCACAGCATCATCGGCGACGTGCGCCGCAATTTCGATGAGATCACGGTGGCCACCGGCGAGATCGCCACCGGCAATATGGACTTGTCGGGGCGCACGGAGTCGCAGGCGTCCAGCCTGCAGCAGACGGCGGCCAGCATGGAGCAGCTCACCACCAACCTCCAGCAGAGCGCCAGCAGCGTGGCCAGCGCCAACGAGCTGGCGGGGCGCGCCTCCAAGGTGGCCGAGCATGGCGGCGAGATCGTGTCGCGCGTGGTGCACACGATGGACGAGATCAGCGCCTCCTCGCGCAAGATCCAGGACATCATCGGCCTGATCGACGGCATCGCGTTCCAGACCAACATCCTGGCCTTGAACGCGGCGGTGGAGGCGGCCCGCGCCGGCGAGGAGGGACGCGGTTTCGCCGTGGTGGCCGGCGAGGTGCGCAGCCTGGCCCAGCGCGCGGCCACGGCGGCGCACGAGATCAAGCAGCTGATTGATTTGTCGATCGCCAAGGTCAACGCGGGCGCGGAGCTGACCAGCAGCGCCGGCGCCACCATGCACGAGGTGATCGCGTCCGTGTGCCAGGTGACGCAGGTGATGGACGAGATTTCCACCGCCACCCGCGAGCAAAGCCACGGCATCGGCCAGGTCAACATGGCGGTGGGCCAGATCGACGATCTGACGCAGCAAAATGCGGCGCTGGTGGAGCAGGCCGCAGCCGCCGCCGGCAATCTGGCGCAACAGGCGCAGCATGTGGCGCAGGCGATGGCCGTGTTCAAGCTGCAAGCGGCGCGGGCGGCGGCGACCGGCGCCGCACGGCACCCGCCATCGGCGTCGCGCGGCGCGCCGCCCCGGCCTGCCGGGCGGGCGCGGCAGCAGGTACGCCAGCTGGCTTGAGGCTGGCGCGCGCCGGCTTCGGCCGCGCGTCTGGCCTTGTCCGCCGCCGGCCGCCGTTTCCATTTATCATGTCGCTTCAACGACAACGGGGCGGTACAGGATGGACACGGCGGTGCGGCGGATCACGCTGGAAGGCAAGCAATGGCAATTTGACGCGGGGCCGGACACGACCGTGCTGGTGGCGGCCGAGCAGGCCGGCATCCGGCTGCCCAGTTCCTGCCGCAACGGCACCTGCCGCACCTGCCTCTGCCAGCTGCGCAGCGGCAGCGTGCGCTACAAGATCGACTGGCCGGGCCTGAGCCTCGATGAAAAACGCGAGGGCTACATCCTGCCCTGCGTGGCGCTGGCCGAGACGGATCTGACCCTGATCGCGCCGGCCGCCAAAAAGATCGCCTGAAGCTGGCGCCCTGGCCCTGGGCCTAGCCTTGGCGCTGGTCCGCCTGGCCGGTCCTGGCCACCACCCGCACCACCGTGTGCCGGTAGTCGGCGAAGCCCATGCGCAGGTACAACTGGTGGGCCGCTTCGTTGGCCGCCATCACGTGCAGGAAGGACTGTTCGTCGCGCAGCATGTGGTTGCGGATCAGCTTGAGCATCAGGCGCCGCGCCAGGCCCCGGCCCTGGTGGTCGGGATGGGTGCACACGCCGCTGATTTCGCGCAGGCCATGAACGCGGCTGCGCTCGCCGGCCATGGCGACCAGGCGGCCGCCGTCGACATAGCCGTAGTAGTCGCCCAGTTCCAGGGTGCGCGGGCCGAACGGGCCGGGTTTGGTCAGTTCGGCCAGTTCCATCGCCTGTGCCACGTGCTCAGGCCCCAGCGCGATGGCGTCCGGCGCCGCGTCGGCGGCGGGCAGGGGGCCGCGCCACACCATGCAGATCATCATTGCCTCCACTTCCACCGCCCAGCCCTCGGGCGCTTCACCGGACCAGCCGGCGCAGTAGAAGCGTTCGCCTGGCGTGCACCACGGCGCCAGCGCCGCGAAGTCCGGCTGTTCCGGCACGGAAAAGCCGATGATGGGGGAAAAGCCGGGTGCGTAGCGGCGCGCGGCACCGGCGCCGGTGGCGAGCTGCGCTTGCGGCCCGCTCAGCGCGTGCCAGAAAATATTGTCGAGTTGATCAAGCATGGGACGGACGAGGACGGCGGAAGTGCCGCCAGTGTAGCATCGCGCCGGGCCGGGCCGGGCACGCGGCGCGGCCGCCGGCGGAGGCGACGCCGCCAGCGCCACGCGGGCACCGCTCAATCGCCCTTGCGCAAGCGGCTCAGCAGGGCGGCCGTGCTGTCGCTCAGGGGCAGGCCATGGCGGCGCAGCAGCTGGACGTTGAGGACCAGGTTTTCCAGCACCAGCTTGGCGGCCACGGCCAGCAGCGTCAGGTGCTTGTCCTCCTCGCTGAAGCTGTCCATCGCCCCGGCCATCTCGCACAGGTGGTTGGCGATCAGGGCGCGCAACTCGTGTTCGTCGAAGGGCAGGTCGGCGAAATCGATCGGGTCCTCCTGCTCCACTTCCTCCATCAGCGATTCCAGTTGTTGCGGGGTGATCGTCATGGCGCGCTCCGGTGGTTGGCACGTTTCAATTGTAGACCGGGCGCGGCGCGAACCGCGTTAGAATCGACATTTCGATGACGAAAACTTAACGGCGATGGCGCACCTGATCTTCACCCAGCAGCTGGCCCGTTTCCTGCCCGTGCCCGAGGTGGACACGCCCGCGTCCACCCTGCGCGGCGCGCTCGATGACGCGTTCGCCGGCCAGCCCCGCTTGCGCGGCTATGTGCTCGACGAGCAAGGCCACTTGCGGGACAACGTCGTCATCTTCATCGACGGCCAGCGCACGCGCGAGCGCCAGCGGCTAGCCGATGCCCTGCGTCCCGATTCCCGGGTGTATATCCTGCAAGCGTTATCTGGAGGTTGACATGGCGGCACGCGCGTTTCTTGGTACCCGCAAGGGTTTGTTCGAACTGGCGCCCGTGAATGGCGTGTGGCAGCTGGGCGCCAGCCATTTCCTCGGCGATCCCGTCTCGATGGTGCTGGCCGATCCGCGCGACGGCGCGTTGTATGCGGCGCTCAACCTGGGCCATTTCGGCACCAAGCTGCACCGGCTCGACGCCGGCGCCACCACGTGGACCGAAGTGGGCGTGCCCGCCTATCCGGCCAAGCCCGAGGGCAGCGAAGACCAGGTGGAATGGAAGCTCAGGCAGATCTGGTCGCTGGCGGCCGGCGGCGCCGATGAGCCGGGCGTGCTGTGGGCCGGCACCTTGCCCGGCGGCCTGTTCCGCTCGGCCGACCGGGGCGCCAGCTGGCAACTGGTCGAATCGCTGTGGCATGCACCGGAGCGCGCCCAGTGGTTCGGCGGCGGCTACGACGTGCCCGGCATCCACAGCATCTGCGTCGATCCGCGCGACAGCCGCTCGGTGCTGGTGGGCGTGTCCTGCGGCGGCGTGTGGCTGACCACCGATGGCGGCGCCAGCTGGACGCTGCGCGGCAAGGGCTTGAACGCGGCCTACATGCCGCCCGAGCTGGCCGACAACCAGGTGGTGCAGGATCCGCACCGCATCGTGCGCTGCGCCGGCGCGCCCGACACCTTGTGGTGCCAGCACCATTGCGGCATCTGGCGCAGCACCGACAATGGGGCGCTGTGGAGCGAGGTGAAGACGGCGCCGCTGTCGAATTTCGGTTTCGCCGTGGCCGTGCACCCGCAAGACGGCGACACGGCCTGGTTCGTGCCGGCCGAGGCCGACCAGCGCCGCATCCCGCCCGGCGCGGCGCTGTCCGTCACGCGCACGACGGACGGTGGCCAGACGCTGGCGGCCATGCGCAGCGGCCTGCCGCAGGAGCATTGCTACGATTTGATCTACCGGCACGGGCTGGCCGTCAACGATGACGGCAAGACCTTGCTGATGGGATCGACGACCGGCGGCGTGTGGCTGTCGGCCAATGGCGGCGAGCACTGGCAGACCATCGGCACCTGCCTGCCGCCCGTGTATGCGGTGGCGTTCGGCTGATGGCCCCACGTGCGCTTGCAGTCGGCAGGTGTGCCCCCATCTAGCGACGATACCTTTCTGTGGACGCTACGGCGCCAACCCAACATGACGACTGTCACCGCCCGCCTCGACGCCACGTTGAGCAAGTATCACCAAAAGGATGGCAAATACCGCAATCCGGCCCGCATGCGCCGGGGTGGACTGCTGAAAAGCCTCGGCATCGCGCTGCGCTTCCTGTTCGCCAAGCCGGCCAACACCGTGCCCAGCAAGCCCTTGCCCGTCCACGCGCTCAGCGCCGAACAATTGTTTGATGCTGATGACAATAGTTTGTTCCGCTTGGGCCATTCGACGCTGTTGCTCAAGCTCGGCGGCCAGTTCTGGCTGACCGACCCCGTGTTCTCGGAGCGGGCCTCGCCCGTGCAGTGGGCCGGGCCGCAACGTTTCCATGCGCCGCCGATCGCGATCGCCGACTTGCCGCCCATCCACGGCGTGATCCTGTCGCACGACCACTACGACCACCTGGACAAGGCCGCCGTGCTGGCATTGGCCGAGCGCACCACGCACTTCATCGCGCCGCTGGGCGTGGGCGACACCCTGGTCAGCTGGGGCATCCCGGCGGGCAAGGTGCACCAGCTGGACTGGTGGCAAAGCAAGCACCTGGACGGGGTGAAGCTGGTGGCCACGCCGGCCCAGCACTTCTCGGGCCGTGGCATGTTCGACGGCAACAGTACGCTGTGGTCATCCTGGGTCATCGAAACGGCCCACACCCGCATCTTTTTCAGCGGCGATAGCGGGTATTTCAAGGGATTCAAGGAGATCGGCGATATGTACGGCCCGTTCGACCTGACCATGATCGAGACCGGCGCCTACGATCCGCAGTGGCCGGACGTGCACATGCAGCCGGAAGAGAGCCTGCAGGCCCATGTGGACTTGCGCGGCAAGGTGCTGTTGCCGATCCATAATGGCACTTTCGACCTGGCCCTGCATGCCTGGCATGAACCGTTTGAACGCATCGTCGCGCTGGCGCGCGAGCGCGCGCTGCCGATCGCCACGCCGGCTATCGGCAAGGCACTGAGCCTGACCGAGCCGGAAGCGGTGGAACATTGGTGGTTGCACGCCAAATAAGGCGACCGCCAGCGCCGGCGCGCGCTCAGGCGACGGTATTGATGAATTTACCGATGGTCTGGCCCAGCGTGTTCACCTGCGGTTTGGCCGTGGTGAGCGCGGCCGGCAGGGCTTGCTGGGAGGGCGGTGGTTTCTCGATCGCATTATCGAGACGGACCGGGGTGGCCGCCTTGAGCGCCGGCTGCGAGGCCTGACGGCTTTGTTGCTGGGCGTCGCTGAGTTGCCGCTTGTCCTTGGTCAGCTGGTTCTGGCTTTGTTCCAGCCGGCTCGCATCCTGGTTCACGCGCGTCTGGTCCTGCTGCACCAGCTGTTGAGCTTGTGCGACCGATGCCTGCAGCGCATTGACGGATGTAAGAAGGGTAGCCACCTCGATCACCTCAAAACGGAAACCGGCAACGCGCGCGGGCATGCGGGTGCGCCATCGCTACCAAGCTTGTACATGTCAAGCGTAGGTCAAAATACGCCCGGATGCCAGCAGTATCTGCCAAAACGGGGCGGTTGTCACGATGTCATCATGCACGACATCATGCCGGGGCGCAAAATGGATGCATGGACTGGCCGTGCTATCGTATTGATTACGTTGCATATTTTAAAGATCGCGACGGGGCCGGCGACGGAAAAAGATTGCTGATTAAGCTATAATCAACGGTCAACATGGAATGATGCAGGTATGAATCTCAAGAGTCTGGCCAATCTGTTGGGTATGTCCAAGACAACGGTGAGCCGCGCGCTGAATGGCTATCCCGAAGTGAACCGGCGCACGCGCGAGCGGGTGCTGAAGGCGGCCAAGGAAGCCGGCTACCAGGCCAATCCCATGGCGCGCAGCCTGGCGCTGGGGCGGACCAATGTGTTCGGCATCATCTATCCGCTCGCGCCCAGCGACCTGGGCGATCCCATGTTCCTGGACGTGGTGGGCGGCATGTCGGAAGCGCTGGAGCAGAAGGGCCAGAACCTGATCATCGCGCCCGTGTCGCCTGCGAACGAGCTGCGCTCCTACCAGCAAGTGGTGCGTGGACGCCGCGTGGACGGGCTGGTGGTGGCGCGCACGCTGGTGCGCGACGAGCGCATCGCCTTCCTCAACAAGGTCGGTTTCCCGTTCGTGGCCCATGGCCGCACGGAACTGGACGCGCCCTACGCCTGGTTCGACTACGACCACGAGGCCGGCATGCGGCTGGCCGTGGAGCACCTGCTGGCCCACGGTCACCAGCGCATCGCCATGCTGAGCGCACCGCTGGAACTCAATTTCGCGCGCGAGCGCCAGGCCAGCCTGCTCGCCATCCTGGCCGAGGCCGGCTTGACGCCCGACCCGCGTCACCTGATCGCCAACACGCTGGACCGCCGCAGCGGCCACCACGCCATGCAGCAATTGCTGGCCTGCTCGCCGCGGCCGACAGCGGTAATCGTGGACAACCATTTGTCCGGCGTGGGCGCGGTGCGCGCGCTGGTCGATGCCGGCATTGAAATTGGCAAGGAAATGTCCATCATCGTATGGGGCAACATGCCCGATACGCTGGCCTGCTCGGACGTGACCATCATCGACCAGCCGGAGCCGCGCCGCGCCGGCGAGCGCATGATCGAGATGCTGCTGGCGCTGGCCGACGGCACGCCGGCCGGGGAGTTGCAAGAGATGTGGCAGCCGGTACTGGTGCCAGGCTCCACGGTCGGCCCGCGCCCGGCGTCGTAAAAAAGAAAACCGGGGTCAGGTCATGCCATCCTGCAAGATGCGAGCATCTTGCAGGATGGCATGACCTGATCCCGGTTTTTTGTGCCTGCCGCTTACATGTTGCGGCGGTACTGGCCGCCCACCTCGAACAGCGCCGTGGTGATCTGGCCCAGCGAGCACACGCGCACGGCGTCCATCAGCTTGTCGAACACGTTGGCGTTGTCGATGGCCGCTTGCTGCAGCGCGGCCAGCGCGGCCGGCGCGGCGGCCGCGTTGCGGGCGTGGAAGTCCGCCAGGCGGGTGAGCTGCGACTGCTTTTCATCGTCCGTGGAACGGGCCAGTTCGATCTTCTGCGGCGCATCGCTGGCCTTCGGATTGCGGAAGGTGTTGACGCCGATGATGGGCAGCGTGCCGTCGTGCTTCTGGTGTTCATACAGCAGCGACTCTTCCTGGATCTTGCCGCGCTGGTAGCCGGTCTCCATGGCACCGAGCACGCCACCACGTTCGGCGATGCGCTCGAACTCCTGCAGCACGGCTTCTTCTACCAGGTCGGTCAGCTCGTCGATGATGAACGAACCCTGGTTCGGGTTCTCGTTCTTGGCCAGGCCCCATTCGCGGTTGATGATCAACTGGATCGCCAGGGCGCGGCGCACGGATTCGTCGGTCGGCGTGGTGATGGCCTCGTCGTAGGCGTTGGTGTGCAGCGAGTTGCAGTTGTCGTAGATGGCGATCAGCGCCTGCAGCGTGGTGCGGATGTCGTTGAAGTCGATCTCCTGCGCATGCAGCGAGCGGCCCGACGTTTGCACGTGGTACTTGAGTTTCTGGCTGCGGTCGTTGGCGCCGTACTTGTCGCGCATGGCCACGGCCCAGATGCGGCGCGCCACCCGGCCCAGCACCGTGTATTCCGGGTCCATGCCATTGGAGAAGAAGAACGACAGGTTGGGCGCGAAATCGTCGATGTGCATGCCGCGCGCCAGGTAGGCTTCCACGAAGGTGAAGCCGTTCGACAGCGTGAACGCCAGCTGCGAGATCGGGTTGGCGCCCGCTTCGGCGATGTGGTAGCCGGAGATCGACACCGAGTAGAAGTTGCGCACGTTGTGGTGCACGAAGTACTCGGCGATGTCGCCCATCACCTTCAGGCTGAATTCCGTCGAGAAGATGCAGGTGTTCTGGCCCTGGTCCTCCTTCAGGATGTCCGCCTGCACCGTGCCGCGCACGTTGGCCAGCACCCATTCACGGATCTTGGCGGCCTCCGTGTCGGTGGGCTCGCGCCCGTTGTCGGCCTTGAACTTCTCGAGGTTCTGGTCGATGGCGGTGTTCATGAACATCGCCAGGATGGTCGGCGCCGGGCCGTTGATGGTCATCGACACCGAGGTGGCCGGGCTGCACAGGTCGAAGCCCGAATACAGCACCTTCATGTCGTCGAGCGTGGCGATGGACACGCCCGAGTTGCCGACCTTGCCGTAGATGTCCGGGCGCAGGTCCGGCTCGTTGCCGTACAGCGTCACCGAGTCGAACGCGGTGGACAGCCGCTTGGCCGGCATGCCCTCGGACAGCAGCTTGAAGCGCCGGTTGGTCCGGAAGGCGTCGCCCTCGCCGGCGAACATGCGCGTCGGGTCCTCGTTCTCGCGCTTGAAGGCGAAGGTGCCGGCCGTGTAGGGATAGCTGCCCGGCACGTTGTCCAGCATCAGCCACTTGAGGATCTCGCCATGGTCCTCGAACTGCGGCAGGCTGACCTTGCGGATCGTCGTGCCGGAAAGGGACTTCGTGGTGAGCGCCGTGCGGATCTCCCTGTCGCGGATCCTGACCACGTATTCGTCGCCGGCGTAGGCCTGCTGCATCTGCGGCCATTGGGCGAGCAGCTTCCGGGCGGTCGGCTCGAAGCGGCCGTCGCGCTCGTCGGCCAGTCGCAGCACGGTGTTGCGCGCGCCGTCGCGCGTGGCATCGTCGTCCTGCAGCATCCGCG